>NZ_FQZY01000115.1 GCF_900142165.1 Hespellia stercorisuis DSM 15480 | reverse complement strand
AGTGAAACCTATCGTAAGGCTCTGGCAAAATACGGTATTATTCAAAGCATGAACAGTGCTGGTGGCAGGTGCCATGATAATGCCCGATGTGAAAGCATGTGGGCCAGAATGAAAAGCGAGCTTCTCTATGACCGCTACAATACGGAAACTATGACCACAGAGGAACTGAAGGTTCTCATTTGGAGATATTTCATCAGTTACTGGAATAACAGGAGGATCTGCTCTGCTAATGGTGGGCTTCCTCCGATCATCAAGCGCCAGAGATACTATCAATCTTTGGACCTGGCTGCATAGTCAGTGATATCTTTGAGATAAATGTGTCAACCAATATTGACAATATCAAAAAGCTGCGCGAGTTCGCTTTCGCTCAAATCCGAAAAAGTAACTTCGCGTGCTGCGCGTTTCGCAAGAGTGCGGCGGTGGCTTTTCGCTTCGCCGACCAAAGTTTTCTTTGCTAATGCGTCGTACTGATGTTGTATTCTTTCCTTGTCGGAAGAAGATAGCTCCATAGAGTTCACCTCCTTCCCGCGTGGAGTAGAGGACGGGAGTTAAGGGCTTGTCCTCTCTGCCCCTTTCGCTCCGTACCCGTTCGGGAGATGGCTCTTGAGTGCGCTTTTCAGAAAAAAGTTGAAAAAAGCAAAATGCGCCCGTCCGCAAGACGCGGACGGGCGCAAAGGAAATGTAAGCAGTAGCTAAATGTATTGACAGTTCACATTCATAGCCGGAATATCCCGCTTGCGGAGCATAGCTTTTTTTGACCGCAAAGCATTAGGCGGGTTACAGTAAATAAAAATGGACACGGCGATACCTCCCCGATACCGCCGTATCCTTAAAAAAGGGCGACTTTAATACACTACCCGCAATCCATTCTATAATAGGGAACAGCGGCTTTTGCGCAATATTAAATAAAAAAGCCGATAACACATAGGTTTTTTGACCTAATGCGTTATCGGCTCTGCGTCTATGCGTCTGGCACTTTTAATCATTTTTTTTTGAATTTATTATATGTGTTAGCTAACTGTCCACAAGCCGCGTTAATCTCTCTGCCATGAGAAACTCTCATAGTAACTTCAAGTCCTGCTTGCTCTAATTGATGTTTGAATGCAACTATTTCCCGTTTCTGTGGTGCTTTAATTCTTGAATTGCTTGTTGGGTTGTATTGTAACACGTTAATCATAACTTTTTTGCCCCGAAACCATTTTGCAAGTTGTCTTACATCTGAGGGCCGGTCATTTATACCCGGTAAAAGCAAATACGCAAAGACAATTTTGCGATTATGCCTTTCAGAATAGGATAAGGCTTGCTTAACAACATCTTCAATAGCATATATGCGCATGTGAGGAATAATACGATTTCTTGCAGATTGTGTTGCTGCGTGTAAAGATATTGTCAACTGAATTTTAAGATGTTCCTCGCGCAATTTTTTTAATTGATCGACCGGACCAACTGTTGATATGGTAATGCCGTCGGTTGGAAAGTTGAGCCCATATCTATCTCGGAGAATATGGATTGCTTTTATCAAGTTGTCATAATTGAATAAAGGCTCTCCCATACCCATAAAAACGATACGGTTTACTTTTCGACGCAACAATATAATCTGTTGTACGATTTCTGACGATGTTAGATTACGAACAAAGCCATTTCGCCCGGACTCACAAAAAATACAACCAACAGGACAACCGACTTGTGTGCTCACGCAAACAGTTCCACCATCTCGCCGCTTGATAAAAACCGTTTCAATGTATTTGTTGTCTTTCAGTTCGTAAACATACTTTTCAGTATCACTGCTTTTGCAAATATTTTTTACCAACATTGATAGATTTTTTTTGCGTGGTAATTGCTTATATAATTCTTCATATAAGGCTTTTGCTTCATTCTCGCCAATAACTTCCGACATTTCTTTGTAAGTAAATCCGTATGGATCATTCCGTACTTCCGCAGGCGTATATTTAGGTAAACGTTTCATTTTTATATCCTTTCTTCTAAATAATAAAAGTTTGTTTTTCTGTATTTTTGATTACAATCTCTAATTTTTCTACATCAATGATATGCGTCAATTTGCATTTAGGGCAGAAAAGAGGAAAATCTTTTAATACAGTATTATGAAATACTTGAACTCTCGTCTTTCCGTTACAAATCGGACATTTTATCCAATATTTTTTAAGCATTATATTTCACTCGTCCTTTTTACACAAAAAAATGCACAGAGCAGTACAACAAAACTAAGGCATAGCTTGCACTATGTCTATACTATATCTATACGTCGTTAGTTTTTTGTATAGCATCCGCAAAATAAGCATGACAAAAAAGCCCATGTTGAAAATGGGAAAATCCTTTTTTTCAATGCTTATCTAATACGCATGCTATGCAACATAAACGCCGCCTCCTTTTACATAAATTTTATTTTATCAGAAAATCAGTCTACTGTCAATACACAACAGGAAGTATTTAACCTAATGATATGAATTGTGTGGACATATCCAAAAAGAAAGGTGAACTGTAAAATGTAACAGGGTGAATGAAAATGGCAAAAAGACCCGTACCATTGTACGACTTTAAGGCTTTCGGGGCAGCTATAAAAGCCGCGAGAAATGAATACGGCGAGAGCCGCAAAAAGGTAAGCGACGAGTTATATATTTCCCCGCGCTACCTTGCGAATATCGAGAACAAGGGACAACAGCCGAGTTTACAGGTATTCTATGACCTTGTAACCCGGTATCATATTTCGGTAGATCAATTTTTCTTCCCGAACAGCAATGCGGAGAAATCCACCGGGCGGCGGCAGCTTGACGCGCTGCTGGACGGTATGAGCGATAAAGGCATACGGATTGTAACCGCAACAGCAAGGGAGATAACGGAAGTCGAAAAAGCAGAGGATTAACCTCACAATATGAGAAATCGGGAGATTGCAGCGCATGGCGGCTGCAATCTTTTTTTGCGTCCAAAATCAAAGGAACGCGCAACAAATACCGCCTTTCGGTGGGGGTATGGAGTAGATAGCAAGCACAGCAAACGAGTACCCGTTTGCGGAAAATGCTTGTTGGGATAATCCCAAACCCTTATACCGAAAGGCGGTGCGGAAATGGAAAACCGAAAGAGAAATATACAGATGAAGTTTTACGTTACGGAAGAAGAAAAGCGGCTGATCGACGAGAAGATGAAGCAGCTTCCCATAAAGCAGTATGGGGCATACTTCCGTAAAATGGCGATAGACGGGTATATTCTTGTCGTTGACCGAAGCGACACAAAAGCATATATCCGGGAACTGCAAGCGGTGAGCCGGAACATCAACCAAATTGCAAAACGCGCCAATGCGACGGGGACGGTTTACAGGCAGGATATAGAGGACATTAAAAAGGCGGTGGACGAGATATGGCGGTTACAAAGACGCACCCTATTAAATCAACCTTAAAGGCTGCGATAGACTATATCTTAAATCCCGAAAGAGGACACAAGCATTTTCCCGTCCGTCTTATCTGGATTTTGGATATAGTCAAGGGCTTTGCTCAACGTGCTTTTAACAGGCTTAATCTTTGTAACCGCCATATCTCCGCAAGCACCCCCTTTATTTCCTCTATGTCCTCTTGGTAGACGCTGCCCGTCGCGTTGACACGCTTTGCAATCTGATTGACGTTGACACCGATTTTCTGTATTTCCGCTGTCATTGCCTTAATGTCGCTATGGTCTACTTGAATGATGTACCCGTCAATGGCAATCTTCCTAAGATATGCCGCCATGTTCCGGGTGGGTATGAGCTTCATTTTTTCAAGAATTAAATCCCGTTCTGCTTCCGTTACTCTGAATTTGATTTGTACCGTCCTTTTGCGCCCGTCCATGCTTTCGCTCCTTTCCGTTCCGAGGGTTTGGGACACTTCCCAACAAGCAATTTTCAACCGACGCGCCGCAGCGCAGGAGGGCGAAAATACGGAAGTGGGTACCCGCTTCCTATGCTTGCTATGAAAGTTTTTCCTTATTCCCTACTACAACGGAAAGCCCCGTTTTGCCAAACTTACGCAAAAGAAAAACGCTGCAATCTCAAAAAGATTACAACGCTTCCTAAGCCTATTCAGTTTTCGTTTTCGACTTCTGCAATTTCTTTCGCTGTTGCGGTAACAATCCGTATGCCCTTATCGCTCATGCTGTCAAGCAGCGTGTCGAGCTGCCGCCTTTGCGTCGATTTTTCCGCTGTCTTATCCGGGAAAAAGAATTGGTCTACGGATATGTCATAACGGGTTACAAGCTCATAAAAGATTTGCAGGCTTGGCTGTTGCCCTTTGTTTTCAATATTCGCAAGGTAGCGAGGGGAAATGTTCATTTCGTCGCTTACTTTCTTGCGGCTTTCATTTCTGCCTGTCCGCGCTGCTTTTATGGCTTGCCCGAAAGCTGCAAAGTCATACAAAGGTACTGGTCTTTTTGCCATAATAATTCACCCAACTACATTTTACTGTTCCTTTCTTTGCTTGGATATGCTTACACAGTACCTACTATTAGCCAAAATAATTCATATTATTGCCGGATAAAAACATATTGACAAATTTCAATTTGTGTATATAATAGTTTATAGAAGCACGTCAACAGGAGGTGAGATTATGGAACTTGATGAAAAAAAAATACCAACGATTTTCAAAGCATTTTGTGATGAAAACCGTGTTAAAATTTTGAAACTATTGCTTACAGGAGAGAAGTGTGCTTGTGTACTATTAGATGATATGCACATTACGCAACCAACGCTTTCCCACCACATGAAAATACTTTGTGATTCTGGTATAGTGATAGGACGCAAAGAGGGGAAATGGATGCACTACTCTATTTCAGAGAATGGCGTGCAGTATGCAATAGATTGTCTACAAGCGCTTATGATTACAAGTGCAGCATTTGAAAATAAGTCGTGTTGTGATAGGTAAGTTTACTTACTTTTCCGCACGACTTATCAAAACATCAACATATAGACAAATTTCAATATTTCTATTTCAAGGAGGCTATTTATGGATATGCTAAAAACAGGTTGGAACTTCTTTCAAAATGAAGTTTTAGGTATGGCATGGCTTAATCGTCTAATAGGTAATTTAATTAACGCTTGCGGATTAGACGCAACGAGCAAAATCGGTGGTAGTATTCAATTTTTTGTTTACGACACAATCAAAATCATGGTGTTGTTAGGGGTTCTGATTTTAATTATTTCATATATTCAAAGCTATTTCCCGCCGGAACGGACAAAGAAAATTCTTGGAAGGTTTCATGGTATCGGCGCAAATATAATTTCTGCGCTCCTTGGTACGGTAACGCCTTTTTGTTCTTGTTCTTCCATTCCTCTGTTTATCGGTTTTACAAGTGCAGGTCTGCCGCTTGGAGTTACTTTTTCTTTCCTGATTTCTTCTCCAATGGTTGACCTCGGTTCGCTTGTTCTGCTAATGAGTATATTTGGGTGGAAGATAGCCGTTGCTTATGTCGTGCTTGGGCTTGTGATAGCCGTTGCAGGTGGTACATTGATTGAAAAACTACATCTTGAAAGCTACGTTGAGGATTTTATAAGGGGTGGAAACAGTCTTGATGTTCCGCAGGAAGAACTACACTTCAAAGACCGTATCAAATACGCATGGGAGCAGGTTTTAGCAACAGCAAAAAAGGTTGCCCCCTATGTACTGATTGGCGTAGGTATCGGTGCATTTATCCATGATTGGATACCCGAAGATTTTATTGTCAAAGTGCTTGGTACGGGTAATCCCTTTGGCGTAATCCTTGCGACGATTGCGGGCGTTCCCATGTATGCGGATATTTTCGGCACAATTCCGATTGCAGAAGCCCTACTTGCAAAGGGCGCACAGCTTGGCGTTGTCCTGTCCTTTATGATGGGCGTTACCACGCTTTCGCTCCCGTCCGTAATCATGTTGCGAAAGGCAGTTAAGCCGAAGTTGCTCGGTATCTTCATTGCAATTTGTACCATAGGAATTATTCTTATAGGCTATTTTTTCAATGCAATTTCTTACTTGTTAATATAAGCGAATATAAAATTTTTTGGAGGTAATTATTATGACATTATTTGGTTTTGGAAAGAAGAAAGAAAAAGAAATAAACGCTCCTGTTTGTACTTGCAATGGTAACTGTTCCGTGTCTGAAACAGTTGAACCGGAAAATTTGAATAACTGTTGTCAAGACATACAAGGCAGAATTTGCTGTATCAAGGTATTAGGTTCAGGGTGTTGTCATGCTCTTTATGAGAACACACAATCCGCCGTTAAAGCAATGGGGATTTCCGTAGAAGTAGAATATATTACGGACTTGAAAAAGGTTATGGAATATGGCGTTATGAGTGTACCTGCTCTTGTTGTCAACAACAAAGTAGTATCTACGGGGAAAGTGCTGAAAACAGAAAACGTGCAAAAACTGTTACAAAAAATCGTTTCCGAAAAATAAATTTAATATCAAATTTACGCCTTATTATCAATAATTCAAATAGCGATTTAATGCTATGTAAAACAACAAAACTGCCGAATGTAGGCAGATAAAACGGCGGTTTTGAAATATTTACTCAAAACCGCCGTTTTCTTTTTGAAAAATAAGATAACGGGGGGTGTATTAAAGTCGCCCTTTTTTGAGGATACGGCGGTATCAAGGAGGTATCGCCATGTCCTTTTTCTATATCGCCATATCTTTTAGCTTATCAAAAAAAGCCCGACCGCCGCCGGGAACACTTCTACCCTCATATATGAACTGTCAAATCATCTAAATACCGCTTACAATTCCTTTGCGCTTGTCTGCATCTTGCAGACAGGCGCATTTTGCATTTTCGGGAGGTTTTTTCAAAAAAGTTTCGCTTTCATTCGGCGTTTGAAAAAATCGCCTGTATTATCCCGCGAAAAGGGGAGGTACCGCCACCTTTCAACACGAAAGGAGGTGAGAACATGGAACCTAATCGCGTGGAATTTCAGAAGCAATGTATCTTTCAAAGTTTCTGTAAACGGGTGCTGCACAACGAAGCCTGCAACGCCCACGAGGAAATCCGGCGTCGCAGAGCAAAGGAAGTGTCGTTTTCCGACCTTGCCTTGCATGAGGAACGACAGCTTTATACGCTTGATAAGTATTTTCAAGACGAAGAAGCCGAGCCGAGCTATCAGCAGGCAGGAAAGAAAATCACGCCGAAGCTGCTGCTTGAAGCAATCCGCACTTTGCCGGAAGAAAAAAGGAAAGCTATCATGCTGTACTATTTCGAGGGCATGACCGACGTGGAGATTGGAAAGTTATTCAATACGTCGCGCAGCACGATACAGTACAGACGGACAAGCTCTTTTGAAATCTTGAAGAAATATTTGGAGGAACACGCTGATGAATGGGACGAATGGTAAACAATCTGACTTCCCGGACGTTGCCCTTGTTCCCTATCCTGTCATTGTGGCAGCGACAAAGGCGACCCGGACGCTATGAAAATTGTCTTGCAGCATTTTAGTGGTTACATAGCGAGCCTTTCCATGCGGAAGCTCTGCGACGAGCGCGGAAACGTCTATTTTGGCGTTGACGAGGATATTCGCCAACGGCTGCAAGCAAGACTAATGAGGGCAATCCTCACATTTAGGGTTGAATAACTGCACCGATACCGAAACGTCTTAACCCCTTTTCCGTTTCGTATCAATCCGCAGCAGCCCCGTATGTTCCTTGACAAAGAAAGCGACGCAAGATAACGGCGACGCAGTATAGGGCAAACCGGGTACGTCCTTTTTGCGCCGAGCCATACGGAGGGTGCGCCATGACGCTATTCCTCTATCGGGAAAAGCCGAGCGAGAAACACTGATATTGTCAATATTGGTTGACACATTTATCTCAAAGATATCACTGACTATGCAGCCAGGTCCAAAGATTGATAGTATCTCTGGCGCTTGATGA
>NZ_FQZY01000160.1 GCF_900142165.1 Hespellia stercorisuis DSM 15480 | reverse complement strand
GATGGAGAAATTTCCCGTATCATAGAAATGGCCGATTCATATCCCTCAAGGGGCAATAACACTGTCCCGTACATACGTGCCATGCTTCCCGTGATAATCCGGATATCCTTATGTTGCGGGCTGCGGTTGTCGGAGGTCATTAGTTTAAGGAAAAGGAACTTCAATGCTTACGATGGCGTGCTTGTACTTGAAATCGCCAAGAATAATAAACAACGGATTGTCCCAATGCATGAATCACTTTCCGTGCTCCTGCAGAAGTACTGCATTGTCATGGGTGTTATCGGACAGCCTGATGCATGGCTGTTCCCCGGGAAGGATGATTCTGCTCACATAAGTCTTAAAACAGTAGACAACCGTTTTCGACTGATCCTGCGTGAGATAAATATTTCAAGGCCGGATAAAAAATATGAAAGAGGGGCTTGTTTTCATTGTCTCCGGCATACTTTCGTCCAGAGATCATTTGTTCAGCTTAAAGAGATTGGGATCAGTGTTGATAATTCTATCCCTTACCTTTCGATTTATCTTGGCCACAGCAACCTTCGGCAGACTGAGCGATATATGAAATTCACCACGGATATGTTCATTGATGAATTTCAGAAATTTGCCGCGTTCAGTGGGGAGGCGTTCCCGGAGGTGTGCTATGAAGACTAAAAAATACAGTTTTTTGGACACACTACAGGATTTTGTCGAGTCATACCTCCCGCTGGAAAAAGGATGCAGCAACAAAACAGTGGAGTCATACAAAACCACATACCGTCTGCTTCTGGATTACTTATATAACCAAAAAAATCTGTCAGCCGACCAGGTTACTTTTGACAAGCTTGATTATGGAACCATTTCCGGATTCCTGGATTGGCTCCAAGAGGAACGTAAATGCAATGCGAGGACAAGGAACCAAAGACTTGCCGCGCTGAATTCTTTCTCCAAATATGCCATGAACATCAGTCTCGAGGCCGCTTTCCTTCGGAACACGCTTGGGAAGATCCCACGGAAGAAAACTCAGACAAGCGTCATGCCAGTCTTCACATTGGAAGAAGTCAAGATCTTAATGGCGATGCCGAATGATCGCACGGAGATTGGTAAACGCGATAAAGTTCTCCTGTCAACAATGTACGGGGCAGGCACACGCTGTGATGAAACCT
>NZ_FQZY01000006.1 GCF_900142165.1 Hespellia stercorisuis DSM 15480 | reverse complement strand
ATGAATAAAATCCTCAAGTGCCGGAAGGCACCTAATTATTTTATGCTGACTAACTCACAACTAAAGTAACGAGAATGCGTCAGCATTGTTTTCAATCTTTCCTTCAATCTTTCCTTCAATTTTTGCATCTTCCCGCATCCCCTGTAATGCTTCGCACATATTAATCGCCTCCTTATCATCCTCATCCTTTTCTATGTATTTTGTGATTTCTTTCGCATTAGTCAGCACCTCTATTGTCCTGCATGTCTCTAGCGGTACACTTGAAAACAAATCCTGATTTTCTTCCACAAATTCTCTTAATGCTTTCTTGTCCCGTTGGTACTTTACAAATCCAAACACCATCTTCAACTCATCACCATAGGTATCCAAATCATGAATTTTAGCCACTTCAAGCAAATTTAGTTTATAATTCAGCATCATTGGCTGATATGCTTTTAGTACTTCCGGTATCTCTATCATACCATACAGATCCAAGGATGCGTCCCACGGTTTATTTCCATAATATAATACCACTGTGATAACCGGAATAAGTTTGTCATCTTTACCAAACCGCCCCAGCCACTCATCGCCTTGTAAATCCTTCTCTTCCTCATGATGTTTTTGAATCCCCCTGAGTTGCTCCTGATAGGATAATGTATCATAGATCAACCCTCGAAGCGCCATCGCATAATGAATATTCTCTTGATTTTCTACACCAATAATAAGAAATATGGCTTGATTTTTATACTTTTTCTTGAGATCCCTGACTCTTTGACTGTCCGGATTCTTTTCCACACTGTCAAGTTCACCTAAATACTTCGGATCAATCACATCATCCCCCAAAAATAATCCATGATTGACCACATCCGCATACCGCACCGGGTCTGATAAATACATATTCAGCGTATCATTTGCTTTTCCCATATAGTTTCTCCTTTCTTTTTGTGCAGAAAAGAGACTATATCGATACTTTTATTATAAAGAACTCCAGTCAAAAAGCAACCCACATTTTCACTTCTCTGCTTCCGCTATTCAGTTACAAAAGTTTTGAAATATCTGGCAGATAACGCCGTGATTTTTCAGATATGTAAGCATCTTTTGCTTACTGGAAATTCTATGGAAATAAAAAATTTCCTGACTAGAATTTCTGAATTTACCATATCATTATTTTAAGGGGATTGTCAACATGATTTTGACAATCTCCTTTTCTACTTGTTCGTGAACATCCGGCAGTTTCGCTGCCTTTCAGAAGAGAATTTCCGCCCCCACTTTTTTTGTGAAAAAGTAGGGATCATCCACGCCGATTCCGTCCTTATAGGCCGTATATGCTTTAAAGGAAGTAATTCCCTGCGCTTTTATCTGTTCTATCTGCTCTCTGGTTCCTTCCACTCAGAGACAGTCATGTGAAAGCTGTAGTCACAGTATGCTTTTCCACTCGCTCATCTCTTCCTAAATATTCTTATAAAAGAAATCCAGTGCATTCTCATAAAACATTTTATTTATAATCTGTTCCGGGATTCCTTTTGTAAGCAGGTAGTCCCCGGATGCCGCAAACTTTGCAGGGGAATCAAGTTTTTCGTCGATCTCCGCGCCGTCAAAATCACTTCCGCAGGCGATCACGTCTTTTCCTCCAAGCTCCAGCATATGGTCCACATGACGATACATGCTGTCCAGATCATCCTTATGATCCTCCGACAGAAAGTTACGGAAGAGATTCACGCCTACCAGACCTTTTCTCCTTACAATTTCCTGAAACTGGACATCTGTCAGATTCCTCTTATGCGGACAGACGGCACGCACATTGGAATGCGTTGCGATAAACGGTTTTTTCGCCACCTCGCACACTTCATCGAAGCCCCTGTCATTCAGATGTGAGACATCCACAAGCATTCCGGTTTTTTCCATACGCCGGATTGCCCGGCGCCCAAATTCTGTGAGTCCGTGATCTGTGTCATGTCCGGAACCAAGTTCATTTTCCCCATTCCACACCAGCGTCATCATCCGCACACCACATTCATACAGATAATCCACATTTTCCAGTCTACCCGCCAATGCCGCACCGCTTTCTACCGCAAGCAGGACCGCACATTTTCCAGTGTCTGTAATGGCTTCGATCTCCGCTGCACTTGTTGCCTTAGATGCAAGCTGCGACTGTTTGCGCAGAAGCAGATCCAGATATTCCTTATGCTCCTGAAAGTACCGGAGTGCAGCCTCCCCCCGGATCGTATCCGGAATAAAAACCGCCATGGTCTGACATATCCGCTTGAACTGCTTCAGATCGGAAAGAGAAAATTGTGTGTCTTTACACAGAAAATCCTCATTCTCTTTTCTGAAATTCACGATGGAATCACAATGTAAATCAAATAACTGCATAGTCTGCTCCTCTTTTATCTCAATAATGCTGTGCTACGTCCCCCACATTTTGAAAAATCTTCGAAAACACCACCACGCTGACTGTGGCCACTGCTACTCCTATCAGATTCGCCACCACCCGGATCCCGACGGCCTGGTCTGCCGGGAACAAAAGCACGGCTGTAATCAATGCACTGAAGGAGTTGTAAATCGTCTTGATAAAATAAGAAGTGATAAACATTGATAAAAATCCGGCCAGCAATATCACCATCACCTGATACTGTGTCGGGACAAACATCTCGAACGCTGTAAATACCACCACACTGCCAATGATTGTCGCCGGAACGCGCCATATCATGCGGTCTCTGTACTCGGCTGCCAGTGGCGTGCTCAGCGAGAGCACCGTCAGGCTGATCCACATGGTCTTTGGGAAATGCACCAGTTCGCCCACCAGCATAACAATACTAAGTGTCGTAACCAGCCTGATATACCATTGTGTTCTCGTAGACCCGAGCTGATTTTCTTTGAACAACTCCTTTATGCCTCTTTTGTGAACCTTTCCCTTATGTACCATATAATAAAGAATCGCAATAAAGATTCCTCCGGCTAACAGACTGATCCAGCGTTTTTGAAATAACAGACCGGAAACATCATAGCCCTGCAGCATAATGTATCCCATTGTAAAGGGAAGGCTGCCGCTTTGAGACAAATCATGCCCTGATAAAAACAAAATTGTCGTCAATGCCGCCACATTGATTAAAAGTCCCAGTAATGGGTTGATCAGCGAAAGCTTTGGCGCAAATGCCAGCACAGCGAACAATACGACAATGCTGACAGATGCCTGCCGTGCATCAAACCCGAGATCACTTCCCACTAAAATCAAAATTCCCATGAGCAGTACGACTCCGACGATACTGTTTTCCGTTCCGCACAATCTATTATAACCATTGATAAACAGCACGCAAAACAAAAATACGGGCAGTTTTTTCAGCAGCTCCGTTATCAGGCCCTTTATCTTTTTTGAATCCATACTTCTCCTCTTGTCTTTCTTATACCGATGTCTGATTCTATAGATACAAGAAGCAATTATACCGTGAGATTTAGATGGATGCAATAAACAATTTATTAATTTTTCTGTTCTCAGATACTTTCTCGCAGATCATTCATTTACTTGCACCGTATCGTAAAACGTAAAAACTCAAAACTTTCATCAATACTTATCTGCTGCTTTGACGTCATCTGTATCGTTCCTTCCCAGCAGGCCGGAACATAGAGAATCATCTTTTTTGTTCTATTATAATGCTGTACCACAAGATTACAGTTAAATGCACGTCTTAGCTCCACTGCACGAATCTCTTCCGGTATTCTATAATAGGTTATACGGTCTGCATTCATTGTCTGGAACCACATCTTTTCGCTGCCGCCTACGTTCCCATTCTGTCTCAGATTAAGTTCACGGACTGCCTGCGCAAAATAACCAGATATATATCCTGCTATTGTCTGTCTTGATATCTCCGCTGTTCCTGCCATCATACACTCATCCTCCATCACAATTCATCTGCAATTTTCTATTCCATACGACAAGTATATCCGGCATATATTGTTTTTTTGTCACGATTTCGTTTAAGATTTCTTAAGATTTTACTTTTTATGAATCTCAGGTCTATCTCTACGAAAAAGAGCACACACTTCGATAGAACAACACGCTCATGAAACCTAATACCGCCGCAAAAAGAGCCATTACAATCCTCCCGTCTATCAGCGTACTCAAGAAAAAGGCTGCCACCGCCAGTGCGATTTCCAACAGCATATTTACAAAAATGCCAAGCATGGATGCCAGCCCCTGTTTGATAATCTCCACCTCATTTTCCCACTCAAAATTCGCAAATTTCTTTCCGGCCCACATTCCGAAGGTCGTTGAAAATACGACTGCCGCAAACAGTACAACCAAATACAGCAGTGTCATCACAATATTTAATTTCAGCGAAATCGCGAAACAAATATCACAGACAAGAGCTGCCGGAACAAGAAGCAGCAGATTAAATGCCATCTTGCTTTTAAAAATCATGCTTTCCTCAATTGGAAGACTCTTCACGATCCACAGATTTTTCCCTTCCAGCGACCAGGATACAGAGGTCGTACAGGTCATGGTAAGCATCATCGCGACTGCAAATGGAGCCGCATAGAGAAATCCCTGCTGCATTCCGCCGATTTCCATACTCGCCAGCACTTTGTCAATTCCAATAAACACACAGATAACGGAACCGCTAACCGCCAGAAGTACACCCATCCCAACATTCGTCAGATAGATAACAGAGGATGTAAACCGTTTCCATTCTTTCCGGACCAATGCGTGCATCATCGAACGAGACTCCATCTTACTCACTTTATAATTCGAATGGCTGCTGCCCGTCATCAGTGCCGTATTGATGGCTTTGTATTTGACAGCTACGATAGATACAAACAATACGTATATACCGAATGACAACAAAAGGAACAGCAGCAGATAAAGTACACTGCTCTCATTCACGGCCCGGTCAAATATCACAGACACCGGATACAGCTTATGAATCTGTGCCTCCAGCAATTCTCCCAGATTTTCCATTCTCTGGAAAAATTCCGCATTACTCCCGGCACCGGTAAAAATAAAGTTCAGACTGAATGCCGCCGCAAGGAGCAGAAGCGTCAGCACCACCTGCACAAAGACCTTGAACCGGAACCGGGAGCCAATCGCTGCAATCAATGCTCCGGCAAGTGCTGCCAGCGACATCGGAATCAGTGGCGCAAAACATGCTCCAATCAGCCAGATCAACCAGGTCCGAACCCCCGGTCTCTCCCAGATTGCATAACCGGCGCACATTGGAATCATCACACACAGACTGAAAATCAGATTATTGATATACATATAAAGAAACTTCGCCGTAATCACCGTCTTCGTTGACACCGGAAGTGCCATCACCATATCATAATCCTTAAACGCAAACAGAAATCCGTTCGTTTTCACAAAGGTGAACACAAGTGCAATGATGGAACTGATTGCCAGTGAATACCCCGGAATCACATACGCCATCTTCAGATATCCGTACCCATACGCAATTGCAAAGCTGTATCCCACCATCATGACAAAGACGATTGCCATCCCCGCATAAACACCCATCATGCGGTGTTTTTTCTTTGTGTCTGTCTCGTGACGAAGCACATTCAGCGATGACTGATTCTTATATTGCGCCAAAAGCAGCGTGAACAATTTACCTGGCATCTTCCACCACCTCCATAAAAACATCCTCCAGAGTCTGGTCCTTGATCAGCTCTTCCATGGTACCTGCCGCAACGATTTTCCCCTGCTTGATGATGGCAATCTTGTTGCACAGTTTCTGCGCGACCTCCAGCACATGCGTTGAAAAGAAAATACAGCTGCCCCCTGCACAGAGCTCTTTCATCACATTTTTCAGATCCAGTGCCGCCTTCGGATCCAGCCCCACAAACGGTTCGTCAAGCACCATCAGCTTCGGCTCATGGATCAGAGCCGAGATAATCGCCACCTTCTGCTTCATCCCGTGCGAATATGAGGAAATCAAATCTCCAAGTGCCGATGTAATTTCAAATAAATCGCCGTACTTTTTGATCCGTTCCTCCCGGACCTTCCCGTCGATTCCGAAAATGTCTGCAACAAAGTTCAGATACTGTATTCCGGTCAGATGCTCATACAGATCCGGATTGTCTGGAATATATGCCGTCACCTTCTTGCACGCCATCGGTTCTGTCTTTACCGAGTGCCCGTCGATTCGGATGTCTCCCTCCTCAAACTCAAGCACTCCCACAATTGCCCGGATTGTTGTACTCTTTCCGGCACCGTTATGTCCGATAAAGCCATAGATGTCACCATCCTCAACGGTCAGATCAATATGATCTGCCGCACGTTTCCCCTTCTGATATGTCTTTGAAAAATTCCTGATTTCCAGCATCACAACTGCCTCCCTGACTTTTTATTTCACTTTGCCTTTTTACCGCCTTTTTTTGCAAATACAAACACCTCTATTGTATTTTCACTATACCTTTTCGGCCGTGGAAATACAATAGAGGCGTGGTTGATTTTATCCCGATTTGTTAACTGTGAGGTAACTGTTTGTTCGTGAACGTCTGGCACACATCAGGCACTCCAGCCTTTCATACGCGTCCGGACATTTACAAAGTTCCGGTAAACGCCCTCACATTGTACCAGTTCATCGTGTGTTCCGCGCTGGACAATGCGGCCGTTTTCGATGACCAGAATATGATCCGCATTTGCGATGGTATTCAGCCGGTGGGCTATAACCAACAATGTCTTTCCCCTGCACAATTCGGATATTGCTTCCTGAATGTAGCTTTCATTGTCCACATCCACACTGGCCGTGGCTTCGTCTAATATGACAATCGGCGCGTCCTTCAGGATACAGCGTGCAATAGAAATCCGCTGCTTCTCCCCACCCGAAAGTGAGGATCCTCCCTCGCCCACCACCGTCTGAAATCCATCCGGCAGATTCATGATAAAATCATAGCATCTTGCTTTTTTGGCCGCCTCTGCCACTTCTTCCTCCGTGGCGTCGGGTCTTCCAATACAGATGTTGTTGTAAATCGTGTCCTCAAACAGATACACTCTCTGAAATACCATACTAATCTGATCCATCAGTTCTGCCAGCGGTACCTCACGAATATCCACACCTCTGACTTTTACGGTTCCACCTGTCACATCCCAGAATCTGGTGATCAGGCTGGCAATTGTACTTTTTCCGCTGCCGGATGGTCCTACGAGTGCCGTCATCGTATCTGGTTTTACAGCAAAGCTGATTTGATCCAGCACCTGTTTTTTGCCATAAGAAAAGTCTACATTTTTAAATTCAATTTCATTTCCTGCATGCGTTTTGCTCTCTGAAATTTTCCTGGTTCCGTCGTTCGGAAGCTCCATCTCTTCAAAGACCTCCTGCATGCGGTCTACACAGCTGTTCATGACCGTCAGTCTCGCCAACTGCGAATAAAGCACCTTCATCGGACTATAGAGATCGAAGAGAAAAAGCAGCAGCCCGATGAAATATCCCAATGATATCATATGGTTTGCAAACATTGCGTACCCTGATACCAGTGTGGCCACCGTACCAATTCCATATGCGATTCCCATCCATCTCTGCCATGGAGCATGATTCTCCTCAAAACCAATGTTCGTATCACAGCTTTTCTGGAAATTTCCGCTCAGTTCCTTTGACTCTTTTCCCAGCAGATTGTAGGTCTTGATGATTCCCATTCCCTCTGCAAAATCAAGCACGGCCTCCGTCAGATTTTCGCTTTGCTCCTGCCGTGTGACCGAATCCGCCAGTGTTTCCTTTTCCATTCCCTTTCCGACAAGCAGCATTCCGGCAGCTATAATTGTGGCTGCCACACCCAGAACCGGATTGATATAATACATAAACAGAATCATGATGATCTCTGCAAAGATGTCACTCATCAGGCCGGCTATGGCCGTCATACAGTTTTCCTCTACAAACACCATGTCTGTCGAGAGCACCGAGCTGATCTTCCCTATGTTCCCCTCCGTAAAATACCCCATCGGCATTCTGCGCAGATGAACGCCCAGTTCGTTTCTCAGATCCGCAAACATCAGATAACCGGCTCCGCTCTGCAGTCTGTCGGCAATATTCTGAAAAATAATCTGTAATATAACAGACGCTGCCATCATGCCGAACAGTGTCACACAGTATCCGGGTGTCATCCTGCGCTCCAGAAACCGGTTCAACGCCAGAAATGACAAACACACCGGTGCCTTCAGCAGCATGGATTTGACAAATGAAAATACAAATGCCACATAGATCCTCCATTTATACTTTCCTGAAAGCGCTATGATTTTATTTATTAACCGTAACATTATTGCTCACCTCCTGTGCTCACATGCCAGTTTGCGCTTGTTTCAGCGATCTTCCATAATTTGTTGTACTCCCCGGATTCTTCCAGCAATTCCTGATGGGTCCCCGATGCGTCCAATCTGCCATTCTTTAATACAAAGATGCAGTCTGCATTTACAATTGAATGAAGCCTGTGTGCAATCACAATGACTGTTTTATCCTTGATCACCTCGGCAATCGCCTGGTTCATCTTTTCTTCATTCTCCGGATCCATGAAAGCTGTGGCCTCATCGAGCACGATGATCGGTGCGTCCTTGAGGATTGCTCTCGCCAGTGAAATGCGCTGCCTTTCTCCTCCCGACAGCTGCTTTCCGCTGTCGCCTGCCATTGCCATGATTCCTCCCTCAATCCTGTTCAGAAATTCATCACACTGGGCTTTGTGTGCAGCTTCTAATACCTCTGCATCCGTCGCGTTCTTCTTTCCCAGCCGGATGTTCTCCAGCAAACTCATGTTAAAAAGAAACTGTTCCTGCGACACATAGGAAATCTGGTCACCCAGTGCTTCGATGCTCATCTCCGCGATATTCTGCCCTCCAATACTGACACTGCCCTGCCCTACGTCATAGAAATGTACCAGAAGTTTTGCCAGGGTGGACTTTCCGCTGCCAGACTCTCCTACAAATGCGTTCATCGTCCCCGGGTTAATATGCAGCGAAATCTGATGGATCACCTCTTCCTCTTTATAGGCAAACGAAACCTGATGGAAATCGATTGTATAATCTTTTCCGTGAAAGCCCTCTTCCGACTGTTTCAGCGGTGCTGCCCCCATCATTTTCTCAAGTTCTTCAATCTTATAGATCAGCTGCGGAAATTTTCCAGCAAAGGACAGCGCATGAAGAATCGGGCCTCCGATTGCAAAGGTCAGGCACAATACCAGAACGAGATTGCTGAGCGTGGAGTACCCCTGTAAAACCAGATACGCGCCGACCGGCAGTGTCAGGAATGCAATACATGGAATCAGACTGCTGTATATCGCCATCCAGGGCCAGCACGCCTTGAACCACGCCAGTGTGAAATCGCGGTAGTTCGTCACACTGTTTTCATATTTCTCGTAAGATTCTCCATCCCGGTTAAATACTTTCACAACCTCCATTCCATTGACATACTCGATGATTGTGTTGTTCATTTTCTGTGCTGCCATGTAATAGTGGTTCATATCCTTATTTCCGATTGCAAACATAATCGCCATCGCCAGTATTCCGAGCGGAAGTGTCGCCATGGACAGCAGCGCAAGCTTCCAGTCAACCGCGAACAGCACGATATAGATTACGACGGGGACACACAGGTTACCGATTCCCTCCGGTATTGCATGGGCAAGCAGCAGTTCCAGTGTCTCAATGTCATCAATAAACATTTTTTTGATCGACCCGGTTCCGACCTCCTCAATCGTTCCCAATGGTAGTTTCTCCAATTTCCCCTGAAGAGATATTCTCAGATTTTTCAGGGTATTATATGCCGCTATGTGGGATTGCTGTAATCCTTTTACATTCAATACTGCATACAGCAGTAAAGAGATCAGTGCTGTTCCAATCAATGCCGTCAAATACGGCATCGTAATTTCCTGATTCTGCAGCAATGCATTTACAATCTTATAAACACAGAAATAGGGGATAATACTAAATGCAATCCCCAGCAGAATGTATACAATGGCACGATACGTATATGCTTTGTATTCTCCTGCATATTCAAAAACTTTCTTAAACATATGCACTCCTTCCTGTTTGTTGTGTGTAAAGCGGACACTCTATTCCTTATTTGTCTCCGTTCATAAATAAATGTACCTTAATAAATCCACCTTATTCTTAATTGTCTGCCGTTTTTGTTAGTTTTCTCTAACCCGCGTTTAAAAAATAATACCTGGTTTCCAGGCATATTTTTTTGTTCCCCTGCACTGTACATCTGTATCCAGCTGTCATTCTATTGTTTGATATCCAGAACGCTGAGCCAGTCAAAATATTTGCAGATCAGTCTCACATGGCTTTCAATCTCTGCCCATGGCATATCATGGATGAACGGCTCGTAAACCGTCTCCCAGAATGCTGATAGAAGGACATGAAATTCCACCTCGCTGATTTTTCTCTGGAACAAGCCGCGCTGATATCCTTCTTTATAGTAGCGTATTGTGTGGTCACCCATCAACGCCACCAGTTCATGGTGAAATTCCTGATGCTTTGTCCCTGCTGAGTGTTTTAAAAGCATAACAAACCCATCCTTGTGCTGGTAAAAGAATTGAAAATAAGACATCACATTCTCTTCCTTCATCTTCCAGCTCCCAATCAGTTCTTCATCACTGAGCAGGCTGAGATTTTCCACCGATCTGCTCTGAACCATCTCATAAATCGCTGCAATGGTCGGCTCCACGATCGTACAGAACAGCTCCTCTTTTCCTTTGAATCTCTTGTACAGTGCCCCTGTTGTCACTTCTGCATTTTTGCAAATATTCTGCAGGGATGCTTTTTCAAACCCCTTTTCTAAAAATTCCTGCTTTGCGCAATCAAGAATCCTTGGGTCGATTGATTTATCCGGCTTTGCCATTTTCTTCCTCCAATTGATAATTGAATTATCGATAATTCAATTATCAGTCTATATAACATTTCTCCTGCTGTCAATGTTTTTCCGCGTAATGAGAATTACCCTCAATATCTGCTTCCGCACCCTCTCGCTGCAATTGACGTCCGGTGACGGATATTCTCCAGGTGATATCCGTACCATGTGATGGCTTTCGGCTCATTTTCAGCATAAAATAAGAGCCGGAAACTGATTTACAGCTTTCCGGCTCTCCCATGTAATCTTTCTATCTTTTCAGTAACACGGATACGCGAAATCCATCCACTTTACTGCTATTCCTAGACATCCTCTGCAGGGTTATACAAATACATATCCTACGATCAAATATGCCACAAGTGCCAGTCCTCCACAAACCAGGGCATATGGCAGCTGTGTCTTAACATGATCAATATGATCCGCCGCTGCTCCGGTCGAAGAAAGTACTGTCGTATCCGATAACGGCGAGCAATGATCACCAAATACGCCACCGCCTGCCACTGCCGCAAAGCTTGCAATGACCAGAGTGGTCAGTGTATTTCCTGTAAAACTGAATGCCAGCGGAAGTGCGATCGGCATACAGATTGCAAACGTTCCCCAGGATGAACCTGTCGCGAACGCCATAACTGCGGACACAAGAAAAATAATTGCCGGCAGCAGATGTGGTTTTAAAAATCCCTCTGTCAGATTAATAATATAACCGGCTGTTCCCATCTGTGAGCTCAATGCATTTACAGAATAGGCAAGTGCCAGCAGCATAACGGCCGGAATTGCTCCCTTTACACCATCTGTCATCGTATTCATGACCTCTTTAAATGGAATGCCCTGGATCAGCATGCTGACAGTCATAAAAATAATGACAAACAAAAATGCTTCCATCGTCTTCGCAGAGCTGAGTGCTATGTAGGTGCCGAGCGCAATGCTGACGATCATCAGAACCGGCATAATAAAGTTCAGGAATACTCTTGGCTTGATTCCCTCATAAGCCTCCATCTCCGTCAATTCTTTTCCAATCAGTGGGTTGGCACCGTCACGAAGAACTTTCCCCTCTTCCATGGCTCTTTTTTCCGCTTTTTTCATCGGTCCGAAATCTTTGACAATTCCAGACGCCAGCAACCCTACAAAAGCGACCGCAAAAATAGGATAAAAGTTAAACGGAATTGCTTTTAAAAACAGTGCAGATGCTTCTTTATCCGTCGTTATGCATCCTACGCCGACTGCAAGTCCCATCAAATAAGCTGCCCAGCCGGTAATCGGCATAAGTACGCTGACCGGTGCGGAGGTCGAATCAGCAATGTAGGCCAGCTTTTCTCTGGATACCTTTGCTTTGTCTGTGATGCTCCTCATAACCGAGCCGACGAACAGCGGGCTGAAGGAATCGCTGAAGTAAATAAACATTCCAAGCACCCACGCCATGAGCTGCGCGCCCCTGCGGCTTAGATTTCTTTCATGGACTTTCTGTGAAAATCCCTGAATTGCTCCCGTCTTCTGGAAATATGCCACCAAAATTCCGATAAATGTATTCAAAAGCATAACCCACGCAAAGCTTGTTGTGCCAAGACTCTCTTTTAAAAGTGTCGGAAACCCCATTGGCCCCTGTCCTGCCAGAAGTGTTCCCGCTATGCAGGCTATTGCCAGCGCTACTACTGTGTTCTTAGTGGCAAACGACAATACAATTGCAATGATTGCCGGTATCACCGAGATAAATCCCATTGTTTCCATTTCATTCCCTCTTCCTAAAACTTCATGTAATTTTTAGTTCTCTCTTCCCGTAATTTTACGTGATTTTCATTCACTCTTCTTATCGTTTTATAAAATTTTCTGAGCGTGTAACCGTTGCCGGCGGTGCCTGATCCAGTTCTCTGTCCGCAATTCCAAGAATCTGCTCCGGTCTGATCCACGGACGGTTCTGAAGTGCACTTGTCTCCTCGTGGGTAAGATATCCCTTATAGGTCGTAAGACTTCTTCTTAAAAATCCGTCTCTTGCACAGGCTTCTTCCACACCATTCTTCAAAATACTGGTAAAATGAGGAAGTACAGATGCCGCGTATGCCACCGATGTCGAGTTCGCGATTGCTCCTGGAATATTGCTTACGCAGTAATGTACAACACCTTCCTCCACATATCTTGGATTCTCATGCGTGGTCTCATGGAAGGTCTCGATCGCTCCCTGGTCATCATTGCTGATATCAACAATAACAGATCCCGGTTCCATGCTTCTGACCATTTCTTTTGTGACCAGATATTCGGTGTTTCCTTTTGGCCATTTGACGCAGTTCAGCAGCATATCTGTCTCCGGCAGAATCTGTCGGATATTTTCTCTGTTTGAGATCATGGTATTGATGGTCTGCTGATACTGATTCTGCAGAGTACGCAGCGTTCCGATATTAATATCCGCAACTGTCACCCAGGCTCCCAGCGCATGCAGTACTGTCAACGCCGCCTGACCGACAATCCCGCCGCCCAGAATCAAAACCTTCATTCCAGGTGCAGCACCGAGACCACTGACAAACTTTCCTTTTCCGCCATTGATTGTAAGCATGGACTCCAGTCCCATCAAAGCACCCTGTTTTCCGGCAGCTTCACAGTTTGGCGAACCATATCTATGAGAATCCTCCGCTGTGAACGCGATTACCTTCTTGTCTAAAAGTGCCTGAACCTCTTCCGGATGTGCAGCCGGGTGAATGCATGTGTATACAATCTGATTCTCCCTGAGCAGACCAAATTCTGATGGTTCAAACTCTTTTACCTTTGCAACGAAATCACATGTGCCATAGATTTCCTCCGCAGTGTCCACCATTTTTGCACCAGCCTGTGCGTATTTTTCATCCGGAAATCCAGCGGTGACACCCGCCCCTTTCTGCACAAGAACTTCATGTCCGTCTGCAATAAGGCTTGCCACCTCTACTGGCGTCGCAATCACACGGTTTTCTCCTACTTTGATGTCCTTTAATATACCTGCTTTCATCTTATTACCCTCTTCTTTTTTTATTTCGTATTATAAACGCTTTCTTATTATACATGGTTTAGCACTTCACCGCAAGATAGATATACTTTGAAAATGCCCGAAAAAACTCCCCAGATAAACCGGGGAGTCTTCGTACCTTTCATCTATGCTAATTTCCACCCTATCGCTTCTTTCCTCTCGCCAATAAAATCAGCGTACAGGCCTTCCTGCCGGATCAGTTCCGCATGGGTTCCTCTCTGCACAATCTGTCCGCCGCTCAACACCAGAATCTGATCTGCGCTGCGCACGGTTTTCAGCCTGTGGGCAATCATAATGATAGTCTTGTCATGCGTCAGGGCATCGATGGCCGCCTGAAGTTCCGCTTCATTCTCCGGATCCACGCTTGCAGTTGCCTCGTCTAAAATAATGATCGGTGCATCCTTCAGCATGGCTCTCGCAATAGAGATTCTTTGCTTTTCTCCGCCGGAGAGACTTCCGCCGGCTTCTCCCACCACGGTATCATACCCATTTGGCAACTCCATTATAAATTCATGACAGCAGGCCGCTTTTGCTGCCTCCACCACCTGTGCATGGGAGGCATCGGGTTTTCCAAATTTGATATTGTTTTCGATGGTGTCCTGAAACAGATAGACATCCTGAAATACCATGGAGATATTCTTCATCAGACTGTCCAGCTTATAATCGGTAATATCCCGTCCACCGAGACGGATTGTTCCACTTTCCACATCCCAGAATCTGGCTGTCAGATTGCAGAGTGTGGTCTTTCCTCCACCGGAAGGGCCCACCACAGCCGTTGTCGTTTTCTCCGGTATTGCAAAGCTGACACCATCCAGTATCCGCCGGTCCCCGTAGGAGAACGTCACATTTTCAAATGTAATTCCCGCATCCTTTGGCGCAAGTTCTTTCCCGTCAATGTCCATGACCGGAGTATCATCGATGGAATTAGCCTTATCGATGGAAGCTCCCAACATCTGAAGCGTATCCGACATGTTTCCGGCACTTTCCAGTTCCTGGTACAGGATAAATGAAGCAATCAGCATCAGCAGACAACGAGATAACAACATGGTTCCCCCGCTGTAAAATACCAGAGAGCACACCACCATGATCACGGAAAATCCACGGATCACCAATTGACGCACTGCCATCCACGGTGTGATAGATGCTTCCAGTGACAGTGTTTTTTTGCAGCTTTCCTCGATGGTTCTTGCTGCCATCTGATCATTGTCCTTCTCCAAACCATAGGACTTTACTACACTCATCCCCTGTATGTATTCCAACACTGCTTCCACCAGATTGATCTGTGCTGTCTGTCTTCCCGGGCCGGTCTTTGAAGTTGCCTTCTGAGACATCTCCGTTGCCCACAAATACACCAGAATTCCACAGATACCTATCAGACCCATACGCCAGTCTGCCACCGTAAGAGCAAGGCAAAGTGCAAAGGTATTTAAAAAACCACCAACAACCATGACCAGACACCGGGACGCGGAGTTCTCCACCTCGGAAAGTGTGGTCGTGACCACCGCAGTGATATTTCCCAGACTGTTATCGTTGAAATACCCCATCGGAATATAACGTAGTCTGTCACCGATATGTATCCGCTTCTCCGCCACCATAAAATAGCCTACCTCCGTCTCTTCATTCACAGAATAATAAAAACAGAGTATCCGCCCAAGTACCGATATCAGCAGAATAGCTATCACCGGCAGCATTCCTGCCTGCTGCCCGGAGAGCACCTGATCCAGCGCAAGCATCAGCGCCCCAAACTGCATTGCCGAAAAAACGGCTCCACAGAAAGAAATCACCATCGCTTTCGTCAGCAGCTTCTTTTTGCTGCCTGCAAATCCAAAAATCTTTTTTAATACACCAAACATTCTCTATCCCTCCCTGGAACGATCTACGCTGCATCTTTTGTGCCGATATGTGCCTGCCACATCCGGGCATACAACGGACAGCTTTCCAAAAGTTCCTTTTGCGTTCCCTGTGCCACAATTTTTCCTTTACTCACCACTACAATACAGTCTGCATCTGCGATGGTAGACAGACGGTGTGCAATGACAATCAATGTCTTTCCTTTTGTCAGTGCAAGGATCGCCTTTTGAATGACAGCTTCATTTTCTGGATCCACGCTGGCTGTTGCCTCGTCTAATATTACGATCGGTGCGTCCTTTAGCATGGCTCTCGCAATGGAAATCCGCTGCTTTTCTCCGCCGGAGAGATGTCCGCCGCCGGAGCCGCACACTGTGTCATACCCCTGATCCAGCGCCCGGATAAAGGAGTCACAGCCAGCAGCCTTCGCCACTGCCTCCACTTCCCTGTCCGATGCGTCAAGACGTCCCATACGGATGTTGTCACGCACGGTACGGTTAAACAGATAATTGTCCTGTGAGACATATGCAATCTGCTGATTCAGCTGATCCAATGGAATATCCCGAATATCGCATCCTCCCATCAGAATCGAACCACCGCTCACATCCCACAGGCCGGCAATCAGCTTGGCAATGGTGGATTTTCCGGAACCGGACGGGCCAACCAGCGCGGTGACCGTCTGTGGCCTGATTGTCAGACTGACATCGCTCAGCACCTTCTCATCCTCTTTTCCATAGGTAAATGAAACCTGCTCCAGTTGAATCATCCGGTCTTTTAATGTCACTTTTTTCTCTGGGCGCTCCAGTTCCCGGGCTTCCAGAATATCGTTAATCTCATCTACATTGGTTCCGACCACCGCAAGCTCATCCACAAAAGACATGGCCGCAAGAAATGGTCCTGTAAACCCCAGTGACAACACAATCACTGTCATAAAATCAGCAGCACTTAAACCTCCTTGAGACCAGAGAAGCAGACCAACTGGCAGTACCACCAGCAGAACGGACGGTGTGACTGTCTGCATAATACACATGAATTTCTGATTTTCTTTCATCCAGTTCTTATAGTAGACCGCATTCTCCTCCACCGCATCTGCATATCTGCGATAGGATCCCGCCGACTGGCTAAATGCCTTTACAATCTGGATTCCGCCGATGTATTCCACAATGGCATTGGCCATTTTCCGTCCCACAGCCACTGCACCGTCCCATTTAACAGCATAAGTCTTTGCGCTCTGGGATGCGGCAATCATTCCGATTACGGTTGTCGCAAGAGACGCCAGTCCCATTCTCCAGTCAATGCAGAATATATAGACTGCGATAAAAATCGGAATCAGCAGATTGGATGTCATCTCCGGGATCAGATGTGCCAATGTTGGCTCCATCCCCTCCACCCGGTCTACAATCGTGGTCTTATACTGTCCCGACGGCGTATCCAGAATGGTTCCCATGGGTACACGGGATAATTTCGCCAAAAGCTGTTTTCTCAAATCTCTGAGTGCATGGTAAGTCGCTCGGTGAGACAACGCTGTGGAAGCAGCAGAACAAAGGGACTTTGCCACATATCCAATCAGCATCAGCAGACACCAGTGCATGCACGCGCCTAACCCGCCTCCGGTCAGCAGGATGCGAATCATCGCCGCAACACTGAAATAGGCGACCATACTTCCCCCCACTCCCAGCATTGCCAGCAGGACAGAGCCGTAAAAACCGCCATGATAATCTTTCGCCCAGCTCCAAAGCCGGGAAAATGGTGACTCTTTCTTTTTTTCTTTCATAAATTTGTTCACTCCTTTATCTATTATTTGTATCCAGAGAAATCTGGTTACATGCTTTTTGATACTCCCAACCTCAGTTAGATTTTGCTAACCTGCAATCAGAAGAAAAGGGATATTCCAGATATCAGGATATCCCTAAAATTTGAAACCACCCTGCGGAATAAAATTCCCGGATTCCATCCATATAAGCAAATGCTTTTTCTCTTGGCATGTCATGGCGTACCGTCTCGAAAATGCCGCTGAATAATGCACTTGACAGCATATGTACCATATCCTCGTCAATATGTCGAAACTTCATCCCTGCCGCCTCCATCCGTTCCATCAAAAGAATTCCGGAATTGGTCTCAATCTCTGCCAGCGTTTCCATGTAATGCTCATACTGTGTCCCTGTGGAGCAGCAAATAATCAGTTTGAACGCCTCATAATGATTATAGATGTGTTCCATCATCCAATCATGCCCTGATTCTGATATCTCTGGAAGGCCTGACAGCTGCTCCTCTAACGGTCTCGCTGAAAATTCTTTCTGGAGGGTCCTGTATTTCTCTGTTAATGTATGGGCTGGTTCTTCTACCAGTGTTGAAAATATTTCTTCTTTGTCTGTATAATAGCGATAGATTGCCCCGGTCGTAACGCCTAGAGAAGACGCTATATTTCTCAGATTTGCCCCCTTAAAGCCCTTGGACAAAAATTCCTGTTTCCCTGCTTCCAGAATATCCGAAGCAAGCTTCTCATTTGTTGGTCGCATTCTTGTCTCCTTTTCCGCAATAAAATAACCACGTTATTTAATAACATGGTTATTTTATCTCCGTCTATTCTTTCTGTCAATAAGCTTTGGCTTTGTTGAGAATTGTTGTCATTAGAAGCGGTATTGTCACATTCCTGTACTTAGCTCTTCCGTGGCAGCTTTGCATCATGTCAGCACACTAGATTTTCCACGCTTCCGCCTTTAACTGCATCTGGATCATATGCTGATAGATTCCATTTTTCCGGATCAGTTCCTCCGGACTCCCCTGCTCTGCCACGATGCCGTCTTTTAATACGACGATCTTATCTGCGTTCGCAACAGTCCGCATCCGGTGCGCGATAATCAGAACGGTCTTGTTCTGAATCAATTTTGATAACGCCTCCTGAATCAGTGTCTCATTGTCCACATCCAGCGATGTGGTCGCCTCGTCCAACAGGATAATCGGTGCATCCTTTAAAAACGCCCTTGCAATTGATATCCGCTGTCTTTCTCCTCCGGATAATTCCGATCCGTTTTCTCCGATCATCGTGTTCCATTTTTCGGGCAGCTTCTCCGCAAATTCATCACAATGCGCCAGTTTTGCGGCTGCAATTACTTCTGCGTCCGTCGCGTCCTTCCTTCCGATTCGAATGTTCTCCATCACGGTATTATTGAACAACGTCACATCCTGAAACACAATTGCATACAATGACATCAATGTCTCCGGATCGGTTTCTGATACTTCCATACCACCAATCTTAATCCTTCCCTGATTCGCATCCCAGAAACGTGCTGCAAGCCTTGATACCGTAGTTTTTCCTCCGCCGGATGGTCCGATCAGTGCCGTGACCTCACCTTGTTTTGCGGTAAATGACACTTCTTTCAGAACCGTTTCGTCCGCATTATACGTAAATCCAACCCGTTCAAACGTCACATCGCAGCCCTGGTTCGTAAGGGTCTCCCTTCCGGTCTGCACCTCGTGTGATAAGATCTCGTCCATGCGCCCGCACGGAACCTCCGCTGCAATAATCGCAGCCAGATTCTGCAGAGAAATCTGCATCGGATCATATAGTCTGGATACCAGCAAAAGAAACATAAAGAATGTAACTACATCCAGACTTTTGTTTACCAGCAGAATCCCTCCCACAAGCGCGACCGTTGCAATCCCCAATTTCAGAATCATCTGTGCTGCGGAGACAAAGACAGCCGTTATCAGTTCATTTACAATTGCATGCTTTTCTACCGCCCGGATTTTTGTTTCTAATCCGTTCATGTAGGCAGACTGTGCATTATTGGCCTTCAGATCTCTCACCGTTTCCAGGCATTCCTGTATTCCGTCTGCACAGTCCATCTTCAGTTTCATATGCTTCTTGCCGGATCGGTTCATGACCTTCGATGCAGACAGCACGATCACAAATGCCACCGGCAGTACCCAAAGTGCTGCAATGGCCATCCTCCAGTCAACGAAAAACAGTGAAACAGCAATCAGGCAGGTTGAAATCATTGCACCCACCAATTCCGGTATCCAGTGGGACGACGCTGTCTCCAGTGTCGCACAGTCTGCCATGATCGTGCTGGTCAGATCTGCAAGATCCTTTTTCCCAAAGAAAGATAACGGCAGCTTTCTTAATTTCTCCGCCAAAGTCGTTCTTCGGACTCCACTTTCTACATACGTTGCAAAAAATGTTGCATTATATTGGATATACGTTGTAATGATGATCAGTGCCAGACAAATGATGCATCCGGCCACATAAAACGGAATGCGTTTTCCCGTTATAGAATTGTTCAGGAAATCTCTGATCAAATAGTACAGCAGCCCGACTGGAAACATTAGTACAATGTCGGAGCATGTGACACTGACAAATGCTTTCATCATATCCGATGCACCCTGTTTTGACAGAGCATACTTATGCTGTAATCGTTCATTTATACTCATGATAATGCACCTCCTACTTTCCAGTTTGCTGATTTGTTATATTCTGTCCACATATGCGCATACAGTCCTGCCTGTTTTTCCAGCGCATCGTGACTGCCCTGCTCCTCAATCCGCCCGTCCTTCAGTACGTAGATCCGGTCGGTACCCGTGATCGTTGATAATCGGTGCGCAATCATAATGACCGTCTTTCCTTTGGATAACCTTGCAAATGCCTCCTGCACCTTTGCTTCATTATCCGGATCCGCAAATGCCGTTGCCTCATCCAAAATCAGAATCGGTGCATTTTTCAGCATGGCTCTTGCAATTGAAATCCGCTGCGCCTCACCACCGGACACATACGTTCCGCGGCTTCCAATTATGGTATCGACGCCTTCCGGCATCTTGGCAAGAATATCGTCACATCCCGCATCTGTTAATGCCTGTAGTACCTCAGCTTTGGATGCATCCGGTTTTCCCATTCGGACATTGTCCAGAATAGACATCTTCAGGAGTTTGCTGTCCTGGAATACGAAGGACACTGTATTCATAAGTTCTCTGCTCGCAATCTGCCTCACATCGACTCCGCCGATACAGATCTTTCCTTCTGACGCATCCCAGAATCTCGCGATCAGGCTGGCCAGTGTTGTTTTTCCTCCGCCGGACGGGCCGACAAACGCCACATGCTCTCCCTCCTTTATACAAAGCGACACCTTATGAACTGCATCCTTTGCGGCATCCTGATATCGGAAGGAAACCTGTTCCAGTGTAATGGAAGTTCCTTTCGGAGACTGCGGCGTCTCTGTTTCTTCCAACGGCTTTATCGACATCACACTGTCAATCCTTGCTATCGCATCTTCTACAATCATTGCATTTTCGCTGGAAAACATAATTTTGTTCAAAGTGACCGTGATGATCGGTGTAATCATAATATAAAAAATCAGGTTCAGTAAAAACGTATTGGTAATGCCATTCGCTGTAAACAAAAACGCAGCTGCGATCAATACCGCAAAGACCGCATTGATCATTGTCGTATACATGACCATCGGCAGACGCAGATCCTTCGTGTAGGAAATGACCCATTTTTCATAACTGTCGATGGCTTCTTTGAATCGCTTGAAGGAGAATACCGACTGACCAAATGTCTTTACGACAGGCACGCCGCGCACGTATTCCACTGCTTCATTCGACATCTCCTCCAGGGAGTTCTGATACTGTGCCATCTTTTCCTTCATCTCATTTCCCGTCATACTTCCCATAATTAAAAATGCGATCACGACAGGGACCAGACTTAACAGACCCAGACGCCAGTCAAATACCAGCAGAAGAACCAGCAGTCCCACCGGTGTTGCCATTGCGCCTGCACGGTCTGGCAACTGATGCGCCAGATACGTTTCCGTGGCCTCACTGGATTCATTGACGATTTTACGGATTTTCCCGCTCCCGATTCCATCCATAAACCCCATCGGAAGTGTTATGATATGCCGCATCGTCTGCGACCGCATATTTGCCTGCACACGGAAGGCGGCAATATGAGAGCACATCAGAGCGCATATATAAATGAGCATTGACAGCAGGGCAAACCCTACCGCGCTCCAGCCATACCGACTCAGATGCACTGCTTTACCAAAATCCGGTAACACCTGCAATACTTCATCCACAATTTTCCATATGTAATAAAACGGAACCAGTGCAATCCATGCGCTGATAACGGACAATATCCATGAGAATATCGTCAAATACCTGTAGTTTCCCGCATAATCAAATAATTTCTGCAAAGAACTTTCTTTTTTCATTTTACATTCGCCTCCATTAAGCGGATATTTGCAATCCTGTTATTTTTTATTTGTATGTTACTCTCTCCTTTCTTGTGTTAGTTTCAGCTAACTGCTGTGTGAAATATATGGCGGGCTCTTTCTCCCGCCACACTCAGCCGTCATTATTAGCCAGGCTAACTCCTGATTCTGCTCTTAGTCTTTGAATCCGTTCAGTAGTTAGTGTCCACTAACCATTATATCATCTTTTCATTCGCTGTCAAATATAAAATCTCTCGAATGATACAAAAATCAACTTCACCGTTTCTCACCAGAGATGTTGCTCACAGTATATAGCTATCTCAAATCAGAAACATATTGATACAATGCTTCAATGTAGCACTTTCCATACGCAGACAGCGGCATATTCTTTTGCGTGATAATTCCGATTTCCATGCTTTCATCTACCTGAAGCGGCCTGGCTATAATCGTTTCTCCGTTCAGTTCTTTGCTGATCACACCAGAACTGACGGTGTACCCATCCAGCCCTACCAACAGATTGAACAGTGTTGCCCTGTCGCGTACTTTAATATTTTTCCTCCGGTCCAGAGTACTTAGAATTTCTTCTGAAAAATAGAAAGAATTATAATCTCCCTGTTCGAACGACAAATACGGGAAATCCTCCAGATCCTCCATTGTGATCGTCTTTTTCCCCGCCAGCGGATGCGTGGAACTGATAAATACATGTGGATTGGCCGTGAATAATTTTTCAAACTGCAGTCCATTCGCTTTTATCAGCTTCTTCAAAACTTCTTCGTTTTTTTCGGACGTATACAGAATACCGATCTCGCTTTTCAGATGACTCACATCTTCAATGATCTCAAATGTCTGCGTCTCTCTCAATGTAAAATCATAAGAATTTGCATCAAACTCGCGTATAACATCCACAAATGCATTTACAGCAAACGAGTAATGCTGGGATGACACCGAAAATCTGGGAGTTTTTCTGTCCGTGTGCTTGAATTTCGCCTCCAAAAGATCAGCCTGTTCCAGAACCTGTCTTGCGTAAGCCAAAAATTCATCCCCTTCGTTGGAAACAACAACCCCTCTGCTGCTTCTATGAAAGATCGCGAGCTGCATCTCCTCCTCAATGTCCTTGATTGCATTGGTAAGACTTGGCTGTGATATGAACAGCCGCTTCGCTGCCTCACTGATTGTACCGCATTCCGCGACTGTGACAATATATTTTAACTGTTGTAATGTCAATTTACGTGCCTCCTGATATAAGTGGGAAACCAAAGATTGCCCCTAAGTTTTTCTCCACAGTTTCGTTCCATTCCGCTCTGCTTCATCTCGCTCGCGGACTTTTATCTGTTGCTGCTATTGTTGTCACGTATACCATACCACAATTAACGCTCTGGCATCAATAACCTGATATTTTTCTTTCCACTTCGAATCATGAGCCAGATCAGACAACGGAGTCAGCCGGCTTTTGATTGCATCATCCAGAAATACTCCACTCCCGGCATGATTCTGCTTGAAACGGTCAATACTACCTGCCATGGAGGTAGTGATATGAAACATTTGTGGAGGAAATCGAACAAGGGATTTGAAGGCTGGTATTTTAAACACCAGGCGGGAAACGAGATGATTGCATTTATACCGGGAAGAGCCGAGAGCGGTCCATTTATTCAGATGATTGGAAACTGCGGGGCACGGCAGTTTCCTGTGCCCAACTTGACAATAGACAACCATGGTATCCATGCTGGAAACTGTCTTTTCTCATATTCCGGCTGCACGATTGATCTGCCTGGTATCCGTGGCAGAATTGAATATGGGAAGCTTGCACCTCTCTGCTCAGACATCATGGGACCTTTCCGGTATCTTCCTATGGAATGCCGCCACGGTGTCATCAGCATGGCCCATAGTCTCAGCGGCAGTTTAAAAATAGATGGTCAGATACACGGCTTTAACGATGGTACCGGATATATTGAGAAGGACAGCGGTACTTCTTTTCCAAGCTCCTATATCTGGTTACAGTGCAATGATTTTTCGGAACCCTGCTCTATCATGGTGTCTATTGCCCATATACCAATTTACAGTATCAATTTTACAGGCTGCATCTGCGCCATCCTATATAAAGGTCACGAGTACCGCCTTGCCACCTACCGCCATGTCCGTATCCACAAGGCAGATTCCAAACAGATCTGCCTTTCCCAGGGAAAGCTTCTTCTTAAGATTACTATGAAATCACCAGCTAACAGCCATCCTTTACGTGCCCCCGTAAATGGACAGATGTCTGGAACCATACGTGAAAATACCAATACCTGTGTACATGTGTGCCTTTGGAATCATGGCACGCCGGTGATCGACCTGCATAGTGCACATGCTGCTTTTGAGTTCGTACCGGCTATCCCCACCTGATCCACCAAAAAGGATCCTCCCTATCATAGATTTTTCAATTTGGATATGGTAAGATAATTCCATCATGGTGGAAAATACTGATAAAACAGATTGTGAAATCATCTGGAAAAGAGGCTCCTATGAAAAAAAAAGCGTGTATTGTGTTTATCTTCTCCATACTTGTTATGTATCTGGCCATGCTCTGGCTTTCCATCTCCAATCGGGAGGCGACAGCACTTCCCAAGGCAGTCGATGAGCAGATTGTGCTCGTTCAAGATGGCGAGCTGATCAGCGACGGTCAGCGTACAAAAATTGCCCTTCCTGACTATTTTGATGTGACGGGTGAAACACAGCTGCAATTCACGCTGAATTACGCCTTTTCCGGTCGAACAACTCCATCGCTGATTTTGCAGGCCAATCACACGTTTATGACGATTTTCCTTGACGGGGAGGTCCTTTACCACGTTGAACCGCAGACGTATTCGTTGGGCAACTATTTCACGCATATCCCCCTGCCGCAGAAAGTGAACGATGGGCATCTGGAAATTCGTGTCACCGTGCCTGCAAGCGGACTGACCCACGTTTCAATGCCTGAACTGATCATCGCCAATGAGGCGGTTTTCCTTAAACAACAACTGCTGCGGGATATTCCGGCTCTTGTACTCAACACGCTGATTCTGCTCAGTGGGCTGATTCTGCTGGGCCTCTCACTGATGGCCCGCAAGGGGATTGACCTATACAAAATGCTGCTGCGCGGCTTTTTGGCGATTAACTGCGGACTATATTTCATGTGCGAAAGCTATAGCATCGTATACCTTGCCTCTAACGCACGGATCGTCTATCTGGTGGACATGCTGTCCTTTGCTATGGTTGGTCCCCCACTGCTGGCTCTATTTGGCTGGGAGTTGGAAGATTGGCGCGGGAAACTGCTAAGGCTCATTGCAGGAGTCGGCGCAACTGTTGCAATAGCGGAGTTGGCAATATCGCTGCTCAGTGGCATAGAATTGCGACGGCTTTTGCCGATGACACAGGCAGTACAGATTGCGGGAATTTTAGCGGTGATTACCTGTCTTGTATATGGCCTTATCCGTAAAAAGAGTAATCGTGGACTTTATTTCGGGGGACTAATTGCACTGACCGGTGCGATTGACCTTACTTTGTTCTTGTGTGAAGTCGGAGAAAACAATGTGTTTTTCCTGAAAATTGGTATTTTGTCTTATTTGTTATATCAAATGTATCAATTTGTCCGCTTACTCATGCGGCACAGTGCAGAGGCTGTGCGGGAATCCTATTACAAGACGCTGGCATTGCAGGACCCACTTTCGCACTGTTACTCACGTGCGGCGTTTGAGCTGGACAAGAACGCGTGGTGTGGGGAAACTGTACGCACAGCATTTTTCATGGATCTGAATAACTTAAAGGCAACAAACGATCTCTACGGCCACGGTGCGGGTGATCAGTTGATTCATGCGTTTGGTGACGTGTTGAACCGTGTGTTCTTATCCGTTGGAAAGTGCTACCGCGTGGGCGGTGACGAATTTTGGGTGTTCTGTGATGGTCTGCCCTCCGGAAAGGCCGACGAAATGGTGCGCGCACTGGAGCAGGCCACCGAAGCGTACAATTACGACAGTTCTTTGCCCGCCACGCTGAGTTACGCCATCGGCGTGTGTGATACCAGCGAAACGCAGAGTGACTTAAACCGCACCATTGAACTTGCTGATGCACGTATGTATGAGAACAAGCGCACTATAAAGCAGCTGTCCCCTGTTTCTTAATTCTATATTCTTTGTCATTTTTTAATGATAAAGAATATAGATAAGTGCCATATCCTCTTACTTCCACGGACGCACATTCTTCGTCCACCCCTGCTCTATCCAGTAGTCGCGGTCTGGCGGATTAAACCCGTTTCGCTGCAAAAGATGCATTATAAAGAAAAAACCTTTCGTCCGAATGCCCGGCTGTACCTGCCGCTGCTTTCTTACTTTTATTTTCTTTGCAAGTGCTGTCGTTTTTTTGTCTATTTTTGCCTTGATCTTCTCGTCCACACGCTCGAAAGCCGTTTCCTGCACGCCAACACCATATTGATACACCTTTGCAACGCCCCAGAAAAACAGGCTGTGGGCCATATCTTTGTTTGTTGAGCGCATCCCGCCGCCTGCTGCCGTTGAAATACAGACTGCCTGTTTTTTGAACATCGCTCCGCTCGGTCTGTGCACCATCCAGCGATAACCATAATGGTCCAGAAACGCTTTCATTGACCCCGTTGCATGAAATACATACACCGGGCTTGCCAGAATCAGCACGTCTGCATCATCCATAGCCTTTGTAATCGGCAAAAGCTGCTCATAGTGCGGGCAGAGTGACTCCTTCTTTGAAAAACAGTTCGTACACCCAACACAGAATTTATCAAAATCCCGCGGGAGAAAAAACTCTGTTATCTCCCCTCCTAGCTTTTCTGCAAGCAATCTGGCAACATGATACGTGGAGCCTTTGTGGCTCTGTCCATGGATTATTGTTATTTTCATTCTATCTTTTGCCTCCTTTATGTAAACTGAAAATCCTCTGAATCTCTATCTTCCTGCCCTTCGGACAAGAAACATCCTCGCAAAATGCTCTGCATTTTGCTCCTCCGATTCAGATATACTGCAAAAAGTATCTATTTCTATTATATTTTTATCCGCTGATAATAGTCAAGAACTCTTCCTTCCGCAATCTATAACTTTGGCACATTTTTTCTCTGAGGGAAATTCCCCTGATGGGTTGACAGAAGATATTTTATTGTCGCAATGCGAAGTTTTTGATATAATATCCTTGAAATAATATACAAAGGAGAAATTTGCTATGACCAAGTTCACAAAGCAGGCAATCTGCACCTCCTTCATGAAGCTTTTGAATGATAGACCTCTGAGCCAAATCACAGTAAAAGATATTGTTGATGATTGCGGCATTAACAGAAAGACCTTCTATTACTATTATCAAGATATTTATGCACTTATCGATGACTTGTTCAAAGCCGACCTTGAGCGCATCAAAGAAACATTTCCCACAGATGTGGAATGGCCAGAGGCGCATAAAGCACTTGCAAATGAGTTGCTGAAAAATAAAACTGCAGTATTACATATTTACCGTTCGATTGATGATACCAAGCTGGAACAGACTGCATATGAGATTGGTATGCAGATGATACCAAAATCTATACGTGCCAAGCTGGGAAATATGGAGGTTAAGGATTCTGACCTCAATCTCATTGCAAGCCTGTCTGCGTCTGCATTGGCCGGATTTCTGGTCAGATGGGTTCGTGACGGAATGAAAGACGACCCTAATGCAATGATTGACAGAGCCACAGCCGTTATGCAGGGAACTACCGAACTTGCTCTTGCGAATGCGGCTAAATTGAAAAAGGAATAAAAAAATACGGACAAATGAAGCCAGGTGTTACAGATTTCCACACACTACTTTATTTGTCCGTATTTTTTTGTCTTTTTATAAACTATACTTCAGTCAAGTTAAGACAACGAGGATGTGCAATACCGACAATTCGGATTCAAGAAAATTATCAAATATAACTATAACAGGAGGTAGACTACAATGTATTCTATGAAGGAAATCAAAAAAGCTGTACGCAAGGATCGTGACCTCAAATCGTCACTCGTTAGGACCGCAGAGAAGGACACAATCCTGTTTGACATCACCGGCGACAAGGTGGCTGACATTGCCATTCTTGATGTGACTGGCGATGGCAATGCAGATACCATTGCCATTGATACGATTGGTGATGGCTATTTTGACACGGTATTCATCGATACCGATGGCAACGACATTCCCGATACAATTTTGTGCGGCAATTTGCAGCAGGGCGTTATCAATGAAGCTATTCAGGGGCCGGAGGTTGAGGCGGTCATTACGGAAATTACCGACACGGTTATTTCCACAGTCATGGAAGCTGCTTTTACAGAAGTGGCGGTGGACACGGCTGCTGCAGCCATATGTACTGAACTGGAAGAGGCAGCCAAAGCTGCTGACAGGGAATACCGCACGAAAATGAAAGAAATAAAAAAAGCAGAGAACAAAGAAAGAAAAGTGAATGCCACAGAAGCAATGAAACAGCGGCTTAACGAGCACAAGGTTAAAGTAGAAGCCGCTTTGAAGCGTGGAAAAAAGCAGTAGTCAGAAAACGACAATAAAAACACAGAAAGGAAAACCATCATGGAAAATATTATTATGGCAACATTCTCGGTTGAAAGCGAGGCTTATCAGGCTTTTTCAGAACTCAAACGCGATTTGAGCGGCACGAGTTTTCTCGTATCGCAGGCTGTTCTTGTGAAGAGAGAAAGAAATGAACTTACCACTTGCGAATCTTTTGACACCGGAATTGAGTCCACAGATGACACTATGACGGGCGGACTAATCGGCAGCTTTGTAGGTATTCTCGGAGGTCCCCTTGGCGTTTTGTTGGGGGCAGGCATTGGCAGCCTTGCAGGTGCCGTTGCTGATTCGGGCGATATCGCAAAAAACGGCTCCATGCTGGAAAAGGTTTCCGCAGATCTGACCGATGGAACAGTGGCGATTCTCGCCCTTGCCCAAGAGGAAGGCAACGCCGCAATAGACAGTAAGTTTGAAAAATACAATGCTGCAATTACCCGGTATGATGCAGCTGAAATCCAAACAGAACTTGACGCAGCCAAAAAAACGCAAAAGGAAATGGAAAAGCAGGCCAGGGCTGCACTTCGGCAGGAAAAAGCCGATAAAAGTAAGGCCAAATACGAAGAAATCCGTGCAAAGATAGCCGGAAATTTTGACACGCTGAAACGCGAACTTAATAAATAAAGTTTAATCCCCTCGCTTCGTACTCTCTTGTACTTGAAGCGGGGGGATTACTTACCCTATATATCCATTTATACTGAATTCTTTCTTATATGAACCACAACATCCGCTCTGCTTGCTAATTGTTTCGAGTGCGTGACCAATATGACGCACTTCTCATCCTCATGTGCAATTCTTAAAAACAATTATACGTGCTTTTTCCACTTCCGGATGAACCCAGTATCGCATATAGCTTTCCCGACGAAAAAACATCGTTCATATTATCTAATACCGAAATAGAATCTTTTCCTTTGTATTTAAAAGTCAATGCTTTTACTTCCAGTATATTACTCATATAGCGTCTCGCCCCCTTACTAAATCTTTTGGTGATTTCGTAAAAATCATGATGGATATCATAACAACTGCACATAATATCATGATAACCCCCATAACCAGTGCAAATATCAAATCACGGCTGCCAAATCCCGGCTGACTGCCTATATACTGCAAAATCAGATCAGGAATTGGGATCTTTGACAATACGACTTTGGTTCCTATTATCCCCAGCGGAATGCTGATTACAAATGGTATCAACAATTCAAACAGGAGCTGTGCTATCACACTTCCTTTTGACTCGCCCATAGAAAGCAGAATCCCGAACTGTTTTCTTCGCCCGCTGATCTGATTAATAGAATCACCCGAAGCCAGCGATGTAAGATATCCCATAGGAACAAAAATCAGATTTTCCTGGCTCATAGACTCTGCATATCCCTGTGCATTTCCATTGAACTCATCTCCATCTGAATGGATTCCAACTACTTCCAGTTTAACTTCACCCCCATCCTTATCTTGAATCTTGTATGATATCTTGTCGCCTAGACTTATATTATTATTCATTGCCACAATATCACTTATCACCTTTTGTGCAGCATTCCATGATAGAATTTGATATAGTACTTACGACTTAAATGCCATATCAAACGCCGGGGACATATCTTCTATCTCGCTTCGGCTCAATCCATATTGCTGCGCAAGCCTTTTCCAATTACACTCTACGACATTTTTTATTTCATTTAACGCTTCCACTGCCTGCGACTCCGTCAAATCATATAATTTTGACACTGACAATGCCAGTCCAAAGTCAATTAGATGATGCTTTGGGTCTTGCTCCGCCTAATGAAGATCCTGGGGCTATCAGTTGCTTTAACCATTTCTCTTCCATTCCATCATCATTCTTCTCAAATGCCAACGACGCTGATTCTAACTTGCGCAGAGTTGTCCATGGAGGCGTTGCTAGTTCTCTATCATTTGATAAAAATAAGCCTCCCTTTTCTGTTGAAAATCTTAGCCCACCCATTCTTGTCTCATCATAAACGCCTAACAAAAAATCAATTTCCGTGAGTGTTTTTGGTTTTCTCTCTTCCTTTTTTGCAAGAAGTGCTTCACGTCTCTTCATGAGAAGACGTCCCCATCTGTCAGGACATGAATCTGAAAAAACGCCAAACATTGACTTTTCTGACTGCACATACTGACGCCCCTTAAAAATCCCCAGATCTGGGTCTAATTTAGCCGTATTGGTCAAATCATTTATCCACTCGTCCGCATATGCAAAAGATACTACCTGCTTTCCTCTTCCGCCATCCACATATAATGTTCCCATAAGCGTGGGAGTATCTGCTTTCCAATTTTCATACACATATATTTCATTCACATGACCCATCTATTATTCACTCCTTTTTGCTCTTTTTCGTGTTGGCAAATTCAGATCTTGAAGCCTTCTTCCAAATTCATCATCTTTTGCAATTAGAGTAAACTCTTTGTCCAAACCACCCAATACGTGTAATACTGCTGCATAGGTTCCAATTGCCACCGTTGGCGCTCCTTTTTCTACGGACCACAAGGTACCCCGGCTGATTCCAGCTCTTTCCGCAACTAATTCTGTCGAAAGATTTCGACGCAGTCTGGCCAACTTGATCTGTTCTCCCATTACTTCTAAATTTTTTTGTGTATCTGGCATAATTGCCACTGATTTTTTACTCATGTGTTCACCTCTTATGTTTAATATAATATACTTTTATTACATTTTTGTCAATTTTATTAAACATTATAATCACTTTTATCTTTTTAGTATACCCTCATTGTTTTCAAATAAATCATCAAAAAGAACTTATGAACTGCTTCTATTTTTCGCAACCCCGGTAATACTATAAAACGGGTATTAGACAGACTTTATTACAAACCAAAAGAGTTCACCCGCATTGAATAAAAGATTTTTAAAGTAACACTCATATACAACATTTTTTTAATAACAGAAAAAAATAGTGCAAAAAAAGACTTTTTGTATTACAATCTTTTTGCACTATTTCATTTACAATTCTACGAGATCCTGCCGCTCTCCATCTCCCACACAACATCCGCCACATTCATGGTGGATTTTCTGTGAGACACCAACACAACTGTCTTTCTCTCACACGCTTCTTTCAGCGATTTCAAGATGATCCCCTCATTTAATGAATCCAGATTACTGGTTGGCTCATCCATGAGCAGTAAGGGCGCATCGTGTAAAAATGCCCGCGCGATTCCAATTCGCTGCTTCTCCCCTCCAGACAGTGTATCTCCCAGCTCTCCTACTTCCGTGTCATACCCGTTTGGCAGACTCATGATAAAATCATGGATCGAAGCTTTCTTCGCCGCCTCTATCACCTCTTCCCTGCCTGCTCCCGGCTTCCCCACCGCAATATTGTTCGCAATCGAATCATGGAACAGATGTGTTTCCTGTGTCACATAACTTTCTGTATCCCGTAGGCGTTTCGTTGGTATTTCCTGCACATCACTGCCGGATACCAGAACCTTACCATCGTCCACATTCCAGAACCTCATAAGCAGTTTTAACAAGGTCGATTTCCCGGAGCCGCTGCTGCCATGAATGCCTGTGATCTTTCCCGGCTCAATCTGCAGCGAATAATCCTCCAGAATCTTTTCCTCATCATAGGCAAATGTAACATGCTCTGCGCCTGCCCCGAGAAATGCTTTGTCTCCCTGATAATCACTGGTTTTGTCATCTGCAATTTCTTCCACTAACGGCTCCTCCTCCAAAATAGACAACACACGTTCTCCACTTGCCAGTGTCTGATTCAGGTTATTGGACAAATTGGACAGTGCGATTACCGGTCCAAAGGAGCCCATCATCGAAATCACCGCCAGTACCAGATCCATAAAATCCACATTCCCATTTTGGTATTGAAAAATCATCAGGAACAATACAGCAAAGGAAAACAGCAGTACCACCAGATTCGTGAAAGATCTCTGCTCGCCCTCCAGCCGACTCAAATCTTCCTGAATCACTCCCAGTTGTCTGGAACGTCCGGTGATTGCTTCTTTTCGCTCCTGCCCCTTGCCATACTGGATCGTCTCATCCAGTCCACGCAGGGAATCCAGCATAAAGCTGTTCATAGCGCCAAAAGCATTTCGGAAATTCATGCCCTTCTCACCGCCGTCACGCCCGTTCATCAGTGGAATGACAACACCGACCACCAGGTATCCCAACAGCGCAATCACGCCTGCCCATACGGAGTAATGTCCAATGAAAATGGTCATAATCACCGAGGTGACAACTGCAATGGCAATGGGCGAAATGGTATGTGCGTAGAACACTTCCAGCAGCTCAATATCCGTTGTAATAATGGAAATCAGATTCCCCTTTTGTCTGCCCTCCAGCTTTGCCGGACACAGCTTTCTCAGTGCCGCAAACACTTTATTTCGGATGATTGCCAGCAGCTTGAATGCAATAAAATGATTACAGTACTGCTCCGCATAATGGAAAATCCCCCGGCACACTGCCAGTACCACCAGCAGGAGAAACAGGCGGCGCAGGCTCATGCTAAGCAGCGGTCCACCGCCTGCGAACATCACGGTCACTCCCATATTTTCCAGAAAGGTATGAATGATTCCGTACCCTGCCAGTATGGTGAGAAAGATTGCACACAGATAGCCGATGACTCCAAAGAATACCGCCACACACATCACCGGAAGAAGTGGTTTTACGAGTGTGATCAGAGATTTCATGATCTGAAATCCACTGCGTCTGTTTTCTGTCTCCTTGCTCATGCGCTCACCACCTTTCTCACTTCTGTGTCCTGTTGCTTCTCTCTATCTGTGTGTATCTTCATTTCCGGCTGCATATCCTCGTTCTGGTCCTGAAACTTCTCCGGCTGCTTTGCCGCATACTGCTCCATGCCGCTCTGATACTGGTACAGCTCATAATATGCGCCCTCTGCACGCATCAGTTCCTCATGTTTCCCCTGTTCCATGATCCTGCCGTCCTTTAACATATAGATCCGATCTGCCTGCACCACATTTGCCAGACGATGGGAAATCATAATGACAGTTCTTGTCTTTGCAAGTTCATGAATTACATTCATAATCAGTTCTTCACTTTCCACATCAATATTCGAGGTCGCCTCGTCAAAGATATACATCGGTGTATCGTGAAGAAGTGCCCTTGCAATCGCCAGTCTCTGACACTGTCCGCCGGAGAAATTTCCGCCTTTTTCCTGCACCGTGGTCTCAAGTCCCTGCTGACTCTTTAAGAAGCCGTCCAAATTCACCTTTTTAAGCACTGCCCAGAGTTCCTCGTCTGTGGCGTCCGGTTTTCCCATTCGCAGATTGTCTGCCACCTGTCCCTGGAAGAGATAGCTGTTATGGGTTACCAGTGTTACGTGTGACATCAGGCTGCTTTCGTTAATTTCCGAAAGCGGCTGTCCATTGATGGTAATTGTTCCGCTGTAACCTCGATTTCTTCCCATCAGGATTCCTGCAATCGTGCTTTTTCCGCAGCCGGAGGTTCCCACCAATGCAGTAAACGTACCTGCTGGGCAGGACAAGTCCACACCTTTTAGGATCTCGCGGTCTGTTTCATAGCAGAAATGTACCTGCTCCATCGATGCATCGATGCTCTCTCCCACAATCTCTCCTTTTTTTTCTTCCTGCTCTGGAAGGTCTAACAATGCAAAGATCTTGTCACTGGCTGCCATTCCGTTCATTGCAATATGAAAGAAGGAGCCAAGCATTCGCAGCGGGATGAAAAATTCCGAAGCCAGAAGAACAATCGTCAGCGTTCCCGCCAGCGTGATATTTCCCTTGCCAAATTCTGTCAGCGCGACAATCATCCCGACCGCTGCTCCGCCATAGGCAATAATATCCATTACACTGGTAGAATTAAGCTGCATGGTCAGGACTTTCATGGTGATTTTGCGGAAATGCTGTGACTCCTCATCCATTTCCTCCGCTTTCTTCTCATCTGCCTGATAGATTTTCAGTGTTGTCAGTCCCTGCAGATTCTCCAGAAAGCTGTCTCCAAGATTCGTGTAGATGCCCCAGTATTTATTCAGAAGTTTCTTGGCAAACTTTTGAACTGCCATAATGGATATCGGTATCAGTGGCACACAGATCAACAGCACCACACTGGCTTTGACATTGACAAATGCTAGAATGACAAACAGCGTGAGCGGAGCCAGCAGACTGTAAAACAACTGCGGCAGGTATTTTCCAAAATAGGTCTCTAACTGTTCCACTCCTTCTGTGCTTAGCTGTATGACCTCGGACGTGGATGTCTTTTCTCTGTACGCCGCTCCAAGACGGAGCAGTTTATCATAAATCTTCTCTCTCAAAATCCGTTTCACGTCCACACTCGCTGCATAAGATGCTCTTGATGCCATCTTATCGCATACATACCGCAACGCCATCGCACAGGCAATGACCGCCGCTGAGCCGTAGATTGTCGTGGCCCCTGCCGTTCCCTGTATGGTCTTCTGCAGCAGCCCAGTGATCGTGAACACCACGATCACCTGGGCAAGCAGCGCCATCCACTGCCAGAGCACATTGTAGACTATGTATTTTTTTGCATGGGACAACAGCCCCACCAGTCTCTTTTTAATCATGTATTCGTTTCCTTCTCTTTCGCCTTCATTTTGTTCTTTTCCCGCAAGCTGCACACGACATGCCAGAGAGCCATCCCAGGATGGTAAAAGAGCATCCGCGGTCCTGAAAACTTCATGACCTTACGAATCTGCTCCCTCATTTCCGGTTTATAACAATGTACCTTACAGTTTGCACAAAATGTCTTCTGCTCCATAAAAGGGCAATGCTCACTTCTGGCTACCGCATAGTCCCGGAGCTTCTGACAGACGGGGCAGAGCCTTTGACCGCTGCCTGTCCCGCGATCTGTGGCTCTGTCCTCTGCCGGATGGTTCTTCTGACAATATAATACAATCATCTCCTCCACCACCCGCTCTTCTCTTTTTCTTTTCCTGTCAACCGCTGATGTTTTCTTCGCGGTCATACTATGATTGATTTTTCTACTCTCTTTCATTCTTCTGTCACAATATTCTGTGGCTCCTTCACAGTGCGTGCATCCTCCGGTTTCAGCGTCTTTACACGGAAGAAGAAATACAGCAGATGGCAAACCCACACAATTGCAATACAGATTCGCCCTACCGGAACCCGGCTCATCATAACAAAGCCAAGAGCCATAACCACTGTTACAGTTCCCACAATTGTCAGCTTTGTTTTCATGGTCATCGCTTTTTTCTCCACAAAGCTCTGCAAATGCTTTTTATACACTTTTGTATTCACGAACCAGGTGTGCAGCTTCTCAGAACTTTTTGCAAAGCAGAAGGCTGTCAGCATATAGAACGGAACGGTTGGCAGTATTGGCAATACAATTCCAATACTGCCCAGTGCCAGACTCAAAAATCCCAGCACCACCCACAAGACTTTTAACGGATTTCTTTTCATGTTGTACCTCTCTTAATTCAGCCAGCAGACGAGGTGTCTGTACGGTCTGTGTTGTCAGTTTTTTAGTTCCATTTGAAAGAGACTTTGACTTGGACCAGGCTGCAGATGCTTCTTTTGCTGTCTGACTCATTGCAAGTGTCGTAGTCTCTGCATACAGATAAGGCATCGGATCTACTGCGGTTCCATCTTCTTCCACCTGAAAATGAAGATGATTTCCTGAGGAATTTCCAGTTGTTCCACTGAGCCCAATCTGCTGTCCTTTTTCCACATGATCTCCTGTCTGCACATAGATCTCCGCATGATGCATGTATTTTGTAACTAATCCGTTTCCATGGTCTATGACAATCCAATTGCCGGCACTGTCACTCCATCCCGCTGTGACAACGGTTCCTGCTTCTGCCGCATAGGTTGGAAGGTTCTCACTTCCGGTTCCCAGATCCAGTCCCTTATGCACACTATGGTCAAAATCACGATAGCCGAACGTGCTGGAAATCGTAGCTCCCGGGCACGGATTTGCAAATCGTCCAATCATGGAATTAAAATCCATGAGCGTCAGGTCATCCAGCCGATACAAATCATATTTTTCCATCTGTTGAATTAAATGCTGTCCGTAGGAGATATCCGTTGCCCAACGTTTCCCGATCTGTACGGCAAATGTATTTGCGTCACTTGTGCCTTCTGTCAGATCGCTGTAGACTTTCTGCAGTAACTCTGTTCGATCCATGATGCACTCCGTGTAAGTGTGATAAGCACGAAAGCCAGCATTGATGGTATAGGATGCCCCTGTGCCTGTCATCTCGCCAGTGCTCATGCTCACACTGCCTGCACTGCCGGTTCCCTTGATTCCAAACAAGTTGCAGTACTGGTATGCCAGATAAGACAAACCTTTGCCGTCCTCGCCACCCGGACCGTATGATCCGAACCCTGATTCCTGAATGATCTGTGCAATAGTAACCGATGCCGGGAAACCACTCTCATCCTGTGCCTTTAATGCGCCCACCACCATCTCCTGTGTGATGAATGATGGCAGCCCTTCGATCGGCACTGTCACATTGTACTGAATCCGCTCTGCAATATTGGAAAACTGTTCCGAGGTCAGATAGGATGCTTCTGCACTCTCCTGCTCCTCTGAATCGTCTGTCGGTTCATTCTCACTATCAGACGGTGTCCCACTTGCTTCACTCTCTGTAGACGTCTGATTCTTTGTTTCTGTATTTTCGTCCGCCGGCTTCTGTGTGTCTTCTTCCATATCTCCATTCTCAGGTGTCTGTGTATCTTCACTGCTTTCATCTTTGCCTGTATGCGGCTGTTTATCTTCGGTCGTGTCACCATCTGCCGGTGCCGGCTCTTCAACCGTTGTTTCGTCACTTGCTGGTGTCTGGTTATCCACAGGAGTTTCATCTTCCACCTCATCAGCTTCAATGACAGGTGTCTCATCTTCGTACACCTGCACACACTCGCCATCCAGGACATAATGCCATCCTGATGCGAGTTGATATCCCGTTCGCAGTTCAAAGTCTGCCGGAGTTTCCTGCAACACGGTAATGACTCTTGTCATATCCGGAAGTTCCGCTGCAAACGCCTGGTTTGACAGCACCATCGACATTGCAAGAGCCAGTGCCATCGGCCGTATTCTTTTTTTGTGTTTCATATGTAATCCCTTCTACACCGTCAGGACAAATTTCTGTCCTTCCACTGTCGCTACGTTCAGTTTAATTCCATAGAGCTTTTGGATGCTCTCCGTAGAGATCACCTCAGACGGGCTGCCCTCCACGATTATCTTGCCTTCCGAAAGACCGATCACACGGTCTGAAAAATGAATCGCCTGGTTGATGTCATGCAGCACCATGATGATCGTGATGCCATATTCCCGGTTCAGCTTTTTTATCAGTTCCAGAATCTCGATCTGATAGCGGATATCCAGATAGGTGGTCGGCTCATCCATAAAATGGGGCACCCTCCCGGTATGCCTTGATTTCACTGGCTCTAACGGTATACAAACGAGTGCTTTCTGTCATCTTTTTCTATATAGTCCAACTACAAAAGCCAGGCTTGCTTTCACCGCTCGCCTAGCTGTTTGTAGTTTATTTTCATCTTCATTATAAATTTTTAATCATCGTCAAATCTTTCCGATTCAGTGCCTGTTCCAGTTTCCGATTCTTTTTTATCAATTCCTCTTTTTCCCTTTGCAGTTCTTTCATCTGCTGTTCCAGCAATTCAATCCTTCTTTTCAGCACCATATCTCCAATATAGCGTTTCGGGTCGATCATGCCTACTTGTTGTTCTAAGGCACGGTCTACTTCTCTGCGGACAATCAAATTCTTATAAAAAAATCCTCGTGATAATCCTGTTTTATTGATCAGCTTTGGAACTGTCACCTTCTCTCCTTCCTCCAGCATTTTATGGATGGCCCCTACTGCTTTATTAATCTTTTCCTCGCTCGTTTTTTTATTTAAGGTTATCATCTTGTCGTATTTGCTCATATTCTTCACCCCACCCATCTAAATTTGCGAGTATCATCTCTGAGATCATATTCCGCACTCTCCGGGTTTCATCTGCCAGCATCTGGTTGCTCATTTTCCGATAATATTTTACATTCTTCAAACTGCTGTGTCCGAGAAGTCTTGCAATCGTCCAGTCATCCAGATGCATCTCCGTCAGTTTCACGCCATAATGGTGGCGGTACATATGAGTGCCGAATCCGAACAGGTTTCCATGATCGTCCCGGATATCTTCTTTATTAATAAGCCGCATGATCCGCGTCTGTAAGGTTCCATATTGTAAGGGTTTCAGTGGATTATTTTCACTCACAAATAGGTATTCGCTCTCCTTGTATCGTTCTTTTGTATATTGGATTGCTTTCCTTATTAGGGCTGCCAGTTCCTGACTGATCGGTTTTTCATAAGTGTGTGTTTTCATCTGTTTTATTCGAATGATGGGTGTACCGTCTTTCTCTGACAGACAGTCCATTGCCAGCGTAAGTGTATCTGAAATTCTGGTGCCCAGCATTTGATGTATGATCATAAGCCGTGCAGTTTGTTCGTCTGCTTTCACAATAAAAGCATTCAGCCTCTTTAGTTCTGCATCCGAGTATGTTTTAAATTCTGCCCGTTGTGTCGGCGGAATATCACGGTTCAGTATCATGGTGCGAAGCTTCGGGTATTGGTATATAGTCCCGATTGTTTCCAATAAAGCTCTGAGCCTTGTCAGCTCCGCCCGAAACTGTTTTACTCCGGTATCTTCCGTTTTCAAATAGATCAGATATTCCTCAAATATCCTTCTGTCCAGGTCTGTGCAAGATTCTATTTTAGGGTATTTCTCCGAGAGATATTTTGAAAATCTGCGCATTGCGGTCATTTCTTTTTGCACACATCCAAGAGCTTCTGTTTTCAGGTGAAAAAAGATTGCTTTTTTTAGTTCTTGGCGAATATCGGACTGCACGATCTTAGTAAAACGAAGGGTCCTGCACGTTCTGGTCAAATCCACCCGGAGTTCAATATCAAGCCTTCCTAAATCCCATATATCCTTGTCTGTTTCATCCTGTCCGTTATTCAGTTCCAAAAAATTGAAAAGTCTGTTTATATATCGGATCGTCGGTGCATTGCCTATCCTCTCTTCCCCACGATATCCTTTTTCTCTGAGTGTTAACGAAAGTCCCTGTTTCAGCATCCATCCTTTCATCTGCCGCACCCACATTTCCCTTCCCCAATCTCGAAAACTATTCAGATGCCTGCCCTTTTCCTTTATAAGCTGGCAGAGATGATGATAAAATCGATTTTCAATGTATAAATTTTCCGCTGACAGTCCCTCGCTGCGTTGTATGATATAGGTCCGCATTTCGTCCTGCATGACCTCTGTTGGCAGCAGGCTTAAGTCAAAGCACGGATCTCTTCCCATTCGTTTCTTTGCCATTTCACTTGCATGCTGATAAGATTCCATCTGCTTCAAATGAATTTTATGTTCCACGTTTGCACCTCTTTATTCCAACAGCCAAGCTGTTATTTTTTTTGCTGAAGTATTCTTCACTCGCTTTTGCTATCTTTTTCGGCATATAGTCAACATATTGTCGCGTCATTTCCTCATGGTCATGTCCCAGATAATCCCTAACACTCTGAATGGATGCGTCATTGTCATAGTACATCGTTGCCACCGTATGCCTATAATCATGAGATTTGAACAGGTACCCTCCATCTGCAATCTGACGTTCTTCACAGCATTTCAACATGTTCTTCCGAAAGGTGGTATAGCAATATGCACCGCCTTTTCTGTTCTGAAACACATATGCCTCCGGACCGATCTGGTACTTTTCCAGATAGACCTTCATCAGCCTGTATAATGCCCAGGGTATCGGGATCCGCTTATAATTCTGCATTTTTATCTGATATACCTGTATCCAGGCATCCCTGCCCTGTATAGAATAAGCATTTCCTTTCAGGCTGCAGACCTCGCTGGCACGCAGGCCGATTCCCCACAGATGCAGGAACATGAGCCGCAGATTTTCCGGGAAAAATTGAAGTTTCCCAAGGAGCTCTGTATATACATCAACCCCGACACATCGGTCATGGTGCTTTAGGATCTCTTTCTTCCTATAATATTGTGCACAAAGGGGGATCTTTGTAATAAAACCACGAACTTTCAAGTAATCAAAAAAATGTAGGATGCTTGTGACCTTCCTGTTAAATGCCGCTTCTTTTATATCCAACTGCTCTTGCTTTTTAAAATACCGTTCGATTGTAGCTTCGGCAACACAGCAGACATTATGCACTTCTTTCTGTTCCAGCCATACTATGAAATTTCGTACTAAAATAAGTTCAATTTGGATGACACTTACTGCCAGATGTGTGACGCCCAGGCAATATTTCATGTACTGCTGCAGATATCTTTTATTCTGCCTGTGCGCTACTTCAAGGAATGAAAACGTCCTGACAGGATTTGTCGGGTTCGTTCTTGTCTTTTCAAAATGAAAGCGTTCCAGATACCAGACATTCGCATTCCAGTTGATCTCTTTTGATCCCATAAATAAGATCTTTCTGCTCTGATCCAATACCTGCATGGCCGTTGCCTGTTTTTGTTTCTGTGCAATGCCTGCCTGGAATCTTGCGATATGCTTTTGTTCCAGACCTTCCAGATCACGCACCTGCTCCCTGATACAGAACGCATAGAGTGTTTTTAATGCTTCGAGCTTCCCATTTCTTATAGAGGTATTCATCCCACTTCTTAACAGCGCATGCAGCACATCAAAGATCTGTATTTTTAAGATTCCTGAAGCATCCTGCCTAAAATCCCATACCAGGCTTTCCGGATAGACGAACCGTTCGAACTGGCTTGCGATTTCCTGTTCCGGGTGGTAGGGCAGGAATAGGATCTGCTTATCCAGATTTTCCAGAGCATCCCTTTTTCCTTTTAACGTCTGCATCTGCTCCCGGAGGGCATGGCGTTTCATCTGGTCTAACCCTCTTACATACGCTCTGACTGTGACTGCTTGCATCGAAGTTTCCCGTGTCAGGTAATCTTCATAAGCGGACCTGACCTCATAGTCAATGTCTGCTATATGCCAGACTTCCATGTCCGCTAAAATTTTTTTTGCTTTATTCCTGTGTGTACTCTTTATTTCCATACAGGAATCAATCTCCCGGCCTAACTGTTTCCGCAGCTCCTTTTGGTCCTGCAGTAAAGCTTCCTTTCGTTCCTTTGGCTGTAAACGGTAGGCTGGCATCTTTTATCACTTCCCTTCCAGCAGCTTTTGCACACCGTAAAGGCTGGAATATCTATTATAGAATTCCTGGCTTGCTGCTTTTAGCTTGTCATCCATGACATTTAAGTAGCGTACCGTCGTATCCAGATGCTTATGTCCAAGTGCCTGGCTGATCATCTCCAGCGGCCAGTCCGCGTCCCACCTGGTATTCGCATAATACCTCCGCAGCATATGCGGGGTGATCCGGATCCCGGTCTTTTTCTCCATCCGTTCGAACATATCGTAAACGCTGTCCACTTTCATTGGTCTTCCTTTTGTTTCGCCCTGGATGTTGACAAACAGGTAGTTTTGTTTCTGGATCACATCCCAATATTCGGACAGGTAGTACAGCAGAAAGTCAAAGGTATCCATGCTGATCTTCCCCCTTCGTTCCTCCGCATTTTTTGCTCTGGCATCATTCTCATTGTCATCCCGGAAATCCACCTTGACCTCATGGCTCTCATAATCGATATCTCTTGTATAATCAATACCGAGTATTTCCCCGATCCGAAAACCCAGCTCGGAGGTCAAAAGGATCAGTACCTGGTCGCGGCAGTTCGTACATGCTTCCAGGATCGTCACGATCTCACACTTCTCGGCTGCCCTGACCTTCCGTTCTTCTTCCCTCAAATATCCCTTGAATGATTTGGAACGCAGGGTCCTTTTGACCCCTGCCGCATTTGCGATTGTGATCTGGTTATACGCTAATACCGATAGCTGAGTGTCCGGTGCCTCCTGCATTTCCATAAAAAGATAGAACCGGAACACATCCTTTAAGTATGCGTTGCAGGTTCCATTGTCTGGTAATTTCACTTTATTCTCTTTATGGTTTCCGGATCTTAGCCAGTTCAGATATTCCGTAAAGTGCTCATACTGCTTTTCGTAGTCCAGTGCATAGACATCTTCCAATGCCATCTGCTTTTCCTCCATATAGCCCAGATAATAACAGATGGCGAAAGCACTTCTTCGGATCGTATTGGGAGAACGGTTCGCCCTTGTCATGTGCGTCAGATATTTCGTGGGGAGCACTTCGATCTTCATCGTATCCGTATTCCGGATAAAATAATACTTTGTGGAGGCGTCTTTTGCCATACCGACTCTATAATTCCTCATCCTGCTCCCACTCCTTTCCTCTGACGTCATAGACAGTATACCCAACTCATGCCCGGATATCTATTCACAAATACCAACAATTCGTGTAAAATAAGCCCTTAAATCTCACCAAACATTGTCTTCCCTTTACGGTCTGTTCAAAGCACTACCAACAACTCTTAAATAGCTGCTTTTACATATAGTATTCCGTTCCTTTCCGGCTGCGGATGAAGCGCTCCACCTCTTCCAAGGAACCAGCCATCTGGCATGATGGCAGCGCACACAAGACGTCTTGATGATACCTGCCCCCCGGCAGCGCACGGTAATCCAGGATTGATACCACGCAGGTGTCCTGTTCTGTCCGGATTGCCCGTCCGAATCCCTGTCGGAGCTTCTTTTGCATATCCGGCACAATGATCTCCCGGATATACTCCTCCAGATGTCCGTACTGCTCCTTCTCTGCCTCCCCAACCGGGTCAGGGACCGCAAAGGGCAGCTTTACCAGAATCAGAGAGGATACGATATCCCCCGGGAAATCCACACCCTCCCAGCAGGAACCCGCTGAGAACAGGACTGCATTCTTAAGTGTCTTGAATCGGTGGATCTCTTCCTGCGAGTGCCGCCATACCTCCAGGAATGGAAACGGCAGATCCTCCTGGAGCTGTCTGCGCACATTTCCCATCAGTGCATAGGAGGTAAACAGCACCAATGTATGTCCATAGGTCGCCTGTATCAGCCGTTTTATATGTTCTGCTATCATCTTCACCTCTAAGGGGCTGTCTTTTTTCATTGGCTTTAAAGTCTTGGGTAAATATAAAAGACAATTTTCTTTATAATGGAAGGGCGATTCCGCCACATATTCCTGCACCCTTGCTTCTTCCAGAAGTCCTGTGACCTGGCGGGTCCGTTCGAATCCATTTCCTGCCTTTAAAGTGCCGCTGGTCAAAATAGCCGGGAAGCCCTGCTCCCATAGCGTCTCTTTTAACCGCTTCGGAATCGTCCGGCTGATTGCACAGAAGATCGGGTACTGATCCTTGTCCCGCTCCACATATAAAATATAGTACTTGTCCTGTGCAAAGAAAGCTGCCAATACCTGCCCGGCCTCTTCCAGCCGGTTCTGCACCCACCGGGGGCTGTCCCCTGCCAGTTCTCCCTGAATCTTCCCAAGCTGTGTAAGAAAATTTGAAAGGGCCTCCCGCTGCTGTCCGGAAAGGAGCGTAGGAGGTTCTTCTGGTTTTCGCTTTTTTATTTTTTCATCTATTGTTTCATTCTTAAAAGTATCCAGAAAAGCATGGCAGCTTTCCCTTAATCTCTTTGCTGCTTTTCTTTGAAACTCCTTGTCCAGATTCCTTGCAATCTCTTCAATATCCGAAACACATAGGGATTTTCCATACATCTGTCTTGCGGCCTCCGGAAGCTTGTGGGATTCATCTACCACCAATGCCCGGTAATCTGACAGCAATGCTTTATAGTCTTTGGATCTGTGGACGGCATCTGCCAACAGGTAATTATGGTTGCAGATCTGGAAACAGATGTCACTGCCCATTGCCCTCTTTAAATAGTTCTGATAGCGGCAGTCCTTTCGCCCCGGACAGTCTGACGGGCAGAACTTCGGAACACATACTTGTCTGCGGTCAAAGCTGCTCAGTCCGTGGATGCTGTCCATGTCATAGGTTTCCTTTAATTTCAGGACTGCATCTTTTTGCTGCGCGTTCTTTTCTTTATGCGCAATTGCCTGCAAGCGGAATTCCAATCGGCTGTCGCAGACAAAATGCTCTTTTCCCTTCCGCAGTACCGCTTGAATCGGCTGCTGTATGATTCCGGCCTCTAGCAATATCTTCGACAAAAACGGCAGGTATTCCTGCAGGATCGCTTTTTGTAATGCAATACTTGAGGTTGATATGGTCATCGGCCGGTGGTCATAAGGAGAAAACCGGCCGATAGCAGCTGCATACTTTTTCATAATGAGACAGGCTGTCAGATACGCATAGGTCTTTCCAATGCCTACCCCGGCATCGCAGAGTGCAATTTTATTTCCCAACAGGGTATCCAGCATCTGGTGGCTTAACCGGATCTGTGCTTCTCTTACGCATAATCCATGCTGGGGAAGAAGTTCCCTGAAAACACAATCAATTTCCCTATGCGCTTTTTTCTCATATTCTTTTCGATAAAACATACGCTCATCCTTTTTTGTTCCAGTTATGGAGTTGATATCACAGCAATGCGGCCATGGTTCCCCACGGCCGCATGTATCTGATATCAACAACACATTTCTATTGATTTCTATTAATTTCTTTTTCTACTACTTTTGGTTCCGTATTTGACCCCGCACCCCCGAAAACCTTTACAATGTTTCTATTGGGAACATTACAGGCAGACATCCGGCCAGATGTCATTCGCAGATTTCCAAAGGGTCTTGCTGATTACAACCCAATGTCCATCTTCTGCTCTATAGCTAGTAAACGTATCATTATCTCCCACGCATCCTCATGGCGAAAAGCCTGCCAGGGCTTATTCACAGCTATAAAAAATCGCTCAAGACAAAACCGTACATCCTGCTGGTTTCGTCTGTCCTGGCGTTTATGCTGTCACGCTACGACTTATGGGAACGTACCTATAATGCTGGTATGAAGTTATCAAGGAGCGAAGGAAGAAAAATCTCCCTTATATAAATATAGCCGTTTAATTTCGTCTTTTTTATTCACTTTCTAACAATTTTTTTATTTTTTTCTTCAGGCGGTTCAGTCTTGTATAGAGAGTCTGTTCTGAAGGCCCTGTCATTGCGTCGATCTCTTTGCTCTGATATCCCTGCATCCGTAAAAGAAGGATCTCCTGCATTTTCCTATCCGCTGTCAGCAGGATATGTAAAAGCTGCGGGTTTCCCATGCAGTTTAAAAGAGCATTCATATCTTCCATCGCTTTTTCTATCCTGCTGTGCAAGTTGTTGAATAACATTCAATTTTGATCCACTTTATCACTTACTATGGATCGTTTACTGTTGCTATGCCCGCAAACGCGGGCATTTTTATTCTCTATTCCTCCGAATGGAGGAATTTCTTATTATACAAATACACTGCTCTCTTGTGAAGAAATTTTTGTCCTCCACTCTCACAAAATGTACTGGTCGAAATGTCTGTCATTTCATGATCTCCTTCGTTTTTTCTCACAAAAAAACAGCAGCCTGTTTTTCATGATTAGCTACTGTCCCACTTAATATTATTTTCATTTTTTTAAATATACATCTTAAATTCCTATTCTTCTGAAGTATCTGCAGCGCTTCTGGCGTCACAGAACCTTATCTGGTATGCCCTGTGCGTCAGTAATTCAACTGTGCATTAATAATCCACTGCACATGAAACTTATCTTCCAATATTCCATAATATTTATCCACACCCGTCTGTGTGAAAGGAACATCTACCTCACCATCCTGCTTTAAGAAATCAAATACCTTTTTTGCCTTGTCGTACTCTTTATAGGATGCACTTAAGAACATGTTGCTTCCCTGCATAAATCCAAAGGCCTCCGGCAGATCACAAAAGTCCACTGGCGTTCCTGCAATATTCAGACGGCTGTGCATTACACGGGATTTCATTTTGTCAGGTATCTTACATTCACAGGGAAGCGAAGATTTCCCCTCCTCATAAGTTAAAAACAGTGGAATTTCCTGTTTAAATGCCCTTGCATAAAACAGGACTGCCTCCCGGCAATTGCCATTAAACTGGACGGTTACACAAAGTGACATGATATATTGTCGGATGCATTTCATGAACCTGCATCCTTCCCCTTTCCCTGTTCTTATGTATTCATTTTCTTTATTCCCTGTAATCCTCCTGCAAGATCGTAGAAACAAGAAACTGATTATTTTCACTTTTCACATCATAATAAAAGGGATGGTCATGAGCCCAGGACGAATCTTCTTTTGCCCGTTTAGACCATCGATAATAAGCATCTGTAAAACCGTTATGGAAAATCTTTTCCGCCTCAACCCGAATCTGTACCGCTTCCTCAAACGTGTCATACGTCCCTATATGAAATACATGCTTTTTAAATCCTATTTTTACTGCAAAGCGTCCACTTGCAACCGGATATACGCCCCGAAATCCGCTGGTGTTGTCACATCTGGATTTACGGCTTTCCAACCATTCCACACACGTACCATCAATTAAATGAAGACGCTCCACAATATTTTTTTGTATTTCTTTTTTAAGACATCCACAACTGTAATAATTTCCATGCAGCAAAGCATCCGCTGACACTTCCAGCTCATTTCCGCAGCTGCACTTGCAGTGCCAGATCACAGAGCCCTTCTTTTCCCTTTTTTCAGTGGGATACAACGCTGTCAGTCTTTTGAACTGCCTGCCCTGTAAATCCAGACAATGTCCGGACAGTCTCTTTTTGACGCAGCCGCAGTCCTTTGTTCTTCCCGTCTTTAAGTTACGTGCGGACACAACCATCTTCTTTTTGCAGATACATTCACACATCCACCTGGCGTGTCCGTCCGCACAGCTCTCCACCTGGCGGAGCACTTTTAACCGACCAAAAGTTTGCCCCGTCAAGTCTTCAGCAATAGAGCCTTTACGGATCGGTATCTTCGGAATACACCCACAATTGGTTGTAATCTTGTTCTTTAGTTTTCTTGTGCTGACAAATGTTTCTCCCCCACAGTTTAAACACTGGCACCGCCACACATAATAGCGTTCCTCCGTATAAGGCATTTTTTCCTCCACCTGAAGGAACCCAAAACATTGTCCGACCAGATTACTCTGCTTGCCCATGACTGCTTCTATTGCTTTCCTCTTTTGTAAAATCCTGATTTTCTTGAATATACAAGTTATTTCTCAGCATTTTTCTTTTATGGTTCGATACAGCAACTACTGCGGCAAGCAATGCCAGTGAGCCTAGCATAGCAAGTGCCCATACATTTATATTGGTTGTATCACCTGTCTTTGGCGGTTTGATTTCTATGACTGGTGTATCTTTTGGGGAGTCCACCTTTTCTTTTACCATGAACTTCCAGTCAATCTGTGTCAAAAGATCATTGTATTCCAGACCAATGGCTGCATCCAAGGTCAGGTCAACAGCCAGTGCGGACTCCCTGGATGGTCTGTACGTTCCAAGATAGATGAGGCCCTGTAAATCAACCGTCCCCTCTTCCCCGGCAGCATTTCCTTTATAAATCTGTTTCCCATCCTGCGTAACCGTCATCCCTATCTTTTTCAAAAGTTCGTCTTTGAGTTCCGGCTGCTCTAAAGGGATTACCTGAAAATACAGATCATAGGTCTTTTTAGAGCCATTCTCTATCCGCATGTTGTCCTGATAAGACTCTCCCGGAACCATGTTCGTAAAACGCATGAACCAATTTCCGTTTGAACCTTTTTCTGCATTCCATACCATGTTCCCATCCTGTTGTTCAAAATACAATTTCTTTTCCTCAGCGTCGGCATGGACAGGGATGACATTTCCTAAAAGGAGTACAAACAGCAGCAGGCTTGTCCATATTTTTCTTTTTTTCATACCACACCCCTATTTCATACTTTCATATTCCGCAAGATACTCTACAATTCCTTTTGCATTATCTGCATTGCCAAACACTGCTTTTACAGCACTCGCCGTTGCCTGTACCGTATCAGCATTGACAGTCATCGTGTAACGTGCATTTTCATAACCAGTTGTCGTACTTTTGATTTCCTGTGTCACCTTATGATCCGAACTGTCATACCACACTTTTTCTCCCTTGATTTCGGGTTCAATGGCAGGGTGCATTGTTACAGCATCTACGAGATGGGGGGTATCCGTACCCGGCTGAACGTTTCCGATATAGTAGAAATATAGATTTCCTTCCCCATCTATCTGGTCCGTCACCAGAAGCCATTTCCCTTTGGCTTCCATGATTGTGTCCACGGACGGAAGCCCCAGATCAATGTCTGAGCGTCTTCCACTGGAGAGCACGGCCACATCCTTGCCCCATGTCACTAAAGAGGCATAAGAAGAACCGTCCCCTGCATCAAAGCTAAGAGGAATGTTTTCACCTTTTAAGGGAGCAATTGGATTTCCATCACCATCATAGCTGTTTTCTCTTCGCATCCACTTCTGATGGATCGTTCCCCTTACAAATACAGGAATCGTTCCTTTATTTTGTATCGAAACATCCTTGTTGATCTCCTGGCCCGGAAGCCAGTTTGAAGGGGGCGTAAAATCCTCTACGACCTTTGTATCATACCTTGCCGTCTTGAATTCATTACGCACCTGCAGTTCCTGGGTCCAGTAGGCAAATACACCGCCAATAAGGAAAAGGCATAGGAAAGCAACTAAAAATAGATTTTTCTTATTCTTCCATACTGTGTTCTTCATGCTTCCTCCCTTGTTTTTTATCCAAAACATCCAACAGATAGCTGATCAGAAGTATCGCCCCCATAAGGATGATCACTGTCATATTACGTCCATAGCTCACGATGTAGCCAAGATAGGGAACAGCGATCGTGCTTGTCTTCCCGACAAGGTCTGCTTCTTTGACAGGGTTTATATCCTGTGTCTCGTTATGATCGCCCTTCGTGATGAGTGTTCTGGACAGGTCATTCTTTTCTTCCACACGATGTGTCACAAGGCTGTCCCCGGCTTTAAATGTAATCACATCACCTGCTTTAATTTCCTCGAAAGCTGCTGCGTGATAGTAGGTCAGGCTGCCCACCGGGTAGGAAGGTTCCATGCTTCCGCTTAAAACCACCACCGGACGGTTTCCAAACAGCATCGGTGAGGCTACAGCAATATAACCGATGACGATTGCCATGACAATCCATGAAAAAAAGTTAAAGATTCTTCGCATCAATTTCAACATCCTTTACCAAAATAGAGAGCGCCAATAACAGCACTCCCTATATGTAATCCTATGATCTGTTATTTAAAATCCCCAGGTTGAACCGGTTACACTTGTAAGGTTAAATGCATCCCCGACAGCATCCTTTGTAGCCTGTACAGTCTGCGCTGTAATGGTTAATTTATAGTCTGAATCTGCATAGCCTTGTTTATCAGAATCCAGATTTGATACCGTTCTTGTGTGTTTTGCATCTGTGGGAACATCCCCCGTATAAACTGCCCAGCTTGTTTCAGGGTCCGTTCCGATTACAGTGTTTGCCGGTGCAGTTTCGGCAGTTGTGTAATATTTTACTGTGCTATATACACCCATATCTGCATTCTCTAAAAGTGTTACGCTGTCCAGGAATTTCCCTGTATTTTCCCCTGCTTTTACTGGTTTTAAGTAATAGTAATAGCCATCACTTTCGTTGTAGAACCAATCACTGCTGTTGATTAAGTTCTTTGCTACAACAGAGTAGTCATCGGTTGTTAAACCGTCAGCCGGATCTGTCTGGCTTGTTGTATTATTGATTCCAGTATTGTCAACATAGGCAACTGTGCCGTCTTTTCTTGTCCATGTTTCATCGAATTTCACACGTGTAATAACGTCGTAATCCCCTGTATTCTGGATTTCAATATCTTTGTTTACCTCGGAACCCGGTTCCCAGTTATCACCGTCTCCCGGATGGAAATCCTCCACAAGTTCCGTTGCGTATTTGCTCGTATCAAATGGGTTTTCTACCGTCATTGACTGATTGAAGTATGCCAATGACCCTCCGATGATTGCGATTGCCGCCACGCCTGTAACTGCCGCTAATTTTTTGTTCCTCATAATAGTTCCTCCTATTTTCTATGCTATTCTTTGTTGCTTTATAATAAACTGTTATGGATCACAGATTATTTTTTTGTCCATGAAACCTGTGTGCCATTGACCTGAGGATAATAGTCCCAGGCTTCCAATTTACTGCTGTCTTTTGAGACAGTCGTCTGAATGGCTTCACATATAACATCTACATCCATTCTTGCTTTTGAATAATCTGTCCTGACTCCATGGACATCGTTGCTGATATTGTTATTCATCGTAACGGAAACCAATGTCAGATTTGTCCTTTCATCCGGTTCCAGCACCTTTTTATAGTAATACCAGCCATCCTCATGTTCTTCCCATTCCGCTGCAAAGCTGTCTGCAAAGTTTAGCTGAAATCCAGCTAATATGGATGCATCTGTAACTTTGCTCTCATCACTTAGATACAGTTCCGGAAGAAATCTGGCACGTATGACTACCGGGACTTCACCCGCATTGCCAAATGTCACTTCCTTTTGTTTTTCCTCACCCGGAACCCACGTATCATCCACATCAAAAGTCTCATCCATATATACGTTCGCTTTCCCTGTCGAGAATGGGTTGGTTACCGGCATACTGTTCTGAAAATAAGCCCAGACACATGCCACTGCCAATAAGGAGCACGCACCGGCGAGCAAGAGGATTTTCTTCGACACCTTTTTCATATCTGACCTCCTCTTTACTGCCATGTTACGGTACTGGAATCATAGTCTACAAAAAGGGACTTTCCAAACACCGTCTGTGACGCTTCTTCATTAACTGTATCCTTGTTCAAGGTCGCATCCCCTGTGCTTGCCTGGAGCATTTCCACTTTAAAATACAAGGAATAGTCTGCATCCTCATACTCTTGATATACCGGCTGTGTATAGTCAGGAAAGGTGACGCTGCTTAGGATATCCTGTGTACTTTCGCCAGCTTTCAGGATATGTTTGTAATAGAACCAGCCATCCCCTCCATCCTGCCAATCAGCAGAGAATACCTCTGTCCAGTTTTTTACCGCCACATCCTGTCCATCCAGCTTGTTGCTTAGAATCATATGCTCATCACTGCTGTCCTTTTTCTCCCAGGTCTCTATATTTGCCGCCCTTACAAACACATCAGTAGTTCCTGCGTTTTTGAAGGACACTTCTTTTGTGACGGTATTCTCCGGCTCACCTGGCGTATAGTTCTCCGTAACTTCTGCCCTGATGGTGTCTGCAACCAGATGGTTTGTATGCTGTACACGTTGATACCAAACGGCAAATGTCGTACCGATGACTAACAGAGCAGATAAGCCGAGTATTGCCCCTATATGTTTTCTTCTCTTATTCATACGTCCTCCTTCTTTTCTTACTTGTGTTCAAATACATTCATAATGGAATCGAATGTATGGAAGAAGGGATTCCACGTATATTTGTTGTGAACCGTTATCGTAATGTTTTCTCCACGGTCCACTTCAATCCGGCTGCCTTGAATATCCGATGCCGGAGCACCTGTACTATCCTCAATACTGATTTTCACAAAAGAATATTCCATCGGAAGTATCTCTTCAATATTTAAGACTGTCGGTTCCGTGATTTCAATATATCCGCTTGTATCGTCATGCTTCAAAACGACCTGTGAAGAAACAGCTGTTCCGCTGATACTGTTGATCTTTACCATGAACTCGTCATCACGCAAGCTGGCATCATAATTATCTATGCTTTTTCTGATATAGACTTTCCCCGCCTGTGTCTGTGCGATCTGAATCACGGCTTTCCCGGTCTGTGTCTGTCTGCTGACTGGATTCTTTGACGTTGTCTCGTCTTTTACTTCTGCCGGGATAAAGGTCACCTGTAACTTATAAGTCAGATCACTTCCGATATCCTGCTCTGTTCCAGTGACCACATAGGATGGAATGACAGGCGGTGTATGACTATTACTATCAATCGCAGCCGTTGTTGGATCTCCTACTGGTTGGCCTTTCGAATCCACCCACTGATAAATGACCGTTCCCTCTGTCTGTGCATATTTACCAAGAGATTCTTCCATTGCTTTTGTAATCAGGCTGTTTCCATTCGTATCTTTCGCAAGGTCTGCCAAATCAACACTCTCTCCTGGTTCAATGCTGACCGTCTGTCCATCTGCAATACCAAACTTGACGGGAACATTCACAGCAGGCGTATCTTCAAATTTCTGTGTATAGGTTTTATTACTGTCAATGCGCCCGTTATAGGATACGGTTGGCTCCCCTGTATTGGTATAAACATTGTTGCTGCCAATGAAGCCGCTCTTTGCCTGCACCGGTATTTGAAGGTGCACTTCTTTTTCGTTTTCAACAGTTCCAAAGTCGCAGGTAACCTTCGTTGTTCCATCTTCCTGTTTTTCGGCCGTGACAGCCACCTGGCTTGTGACATCCTTGTCCCCGACAAATGCCTTGATTTCAGATGTCTTGACATCAAATTCATCCGTGATTGTATCTTCGACTGTTACATTTGTTACTTTCTGTATGTTTGGTGCTTTTGTCTGTACGTCCGCATAAATGGATTTCAGCGTATTGAAAAACCCTTCTCTTGTGACCACATCTTTATAATACGCACCCGTATCAAAAGCCGGCGAACCCTTCTTGCCCCCTTGTGCTGCATAATCCATCCATGAAATCATGTCATTGGAAACGGCACCTGTCCCTTTATTGGTACGAATCCCGTACTGTCTTTTCAAAACACCGGATATTTCCGGCAGTGACGTACTGCCTTCTTTCAAGTCCGCCGCTTCACATGCACCACCGACAATGACAGAAACCATCTCCGCATTGTCATAAATGGAGGTACCCCTGTTATCTACCCAGTTGCTGAAATTACTGGCAATATTTAATTCTTTCATCGCATTTGCCAATGCTGTATTTGCATAATGGATATGCTCACAATCTCCAAAACTGTCCCAGCCATAAAGACCTTCTAACATGCTGTTTGTTTCGTTTGTAAAATACGGCCTGTCCACTAATGAATGTGTACCACCATGCTGAAAATTAGTGATTCCGATCATCAGGCTTCCATCTGTATTTTCTTCCATCCAGTCCATAAAATCAAAAAATGCCTGTTTCATCTCGTACAAAGATAACAACTCTGCACTGACTTCATTGCCGTTTACAAGTGACGCTCTGTCATTGGCATGGAGCAGATCAAACATCTGCCAGCTGGTCTGGATCTGAAATAAAAGTACCGTGGGCTTTATCTGTTTCAGATTCGGTGCTGCCTTTAGATCCACGGTATATTCCCGGTTCGTATTGGCATCCCCGGTATCTGGCGATGCTGTTTTTTCCAGATCTTCAAATACACTTTCGTCATTTTCAACTAAAGCTCCGTTTACTATCGTACCCTCTTTCACCGCATCTATTTGAGGCCTTATATTTGCATGAAACGGACTGTCTCCATCCTTTGGGTATTCATGGCCTGTACTTGCCAACAATTCATCTGCGTAGTCCGGTCTGTCCTCTGGGTTCTGGGATGGCTTATTCTCCGAATATTTCCCGCCAGAGGGTGTCAGCAAAGGCCCGCAGCCACCTCTGGACGAATAATTGGGATCATATAAGTCATACTGATATTTTCTCCAGACCGCTCTGGCATAGGCTTCATCGCCATTTTCCAGGATATCCTTCAACGCATCCGCATCATGAAATGGAGCAGTGGGATCATTTCCAACACTTCCATAATAGAGCTTATCCAGTCCCGAAATTTTGTTTGGCAGTATTCCTGTGATATCCGTATAGTTTCTCAACGAATATGCCGTTAGTTTTTCTCCGGATTCCAGTGATGCTGTTTCCGCTGTCGCATCCTCCAAAGGGGGGGCTGCCGGATCAGCTTCCAATTTTTCTACCGTAAACTTTTGGTTTGCCGATGCAAGAATGTTATCTTCTCCATCTTTGAGCATTACCATGTAATCCGCATCTGTTTTGATTTCCAGTTTTGGAAGAACCAATCGGTACGATTCCTCCCATTCAAGATCCGCTGTAAGTTCCAAAGGATTTAACCGTTCCTCTGACAGAACCTCCGCATTCAAGGAAGCAGTCACAGCATCGGATATCACTGTTTCCAGATGTACTGTTTCCTTTTGAACCGCATCCACGCCGGAATATGACACCTTTATGTCAAAACCAGCCTGTGTATCCCCCTCATAGGTATTCCCTGCATCAGGAACGATTTCTATGTGATATGGATTTTCGCTTTCAGGCAGGTCACTTGTTGCAGTGGCGTAGGTACTTCCTAATGGAATCGAAGCTGCGATAACTGACGTTAATAAAAAGAACGCCAGAATTTTTCGATGGAATCCTTTTACAATCTTCACATATCTACACCTCTTTCCAGATTGAAATTTTAATAGAAATAAACTGTAGAAACTGGGTGATATGGGAAATATTGCCTCCCGAGAGAAAAGGTAGACTTTTTTTCATGCATCTGATATACTCAAAACATAAATAAATATATGGAATTCATGGTGTGATTACCAGGATATACTAAAAAAGCAGACTTATTTCAGCTTTTTCAGAGCGGAAATAAAGTCTACCTTTTTTCATTATTTTTTTTGAGTAGGATTCTGTCCGTATTATGTTCCTGTGTTTTGTGTTCTTCAACCCATCGTGAAAATGTATGGGAATTGGTGTTTAAACGTCTGGCTGCTTCGGCTTTTGTTATCTTTCCTGATTCCCACTGGATACATACTTTGGAGAACTGTTTTGGCGGTTTCAATTTGGGTCTGCCGAGATGTTTCCCTTGGGCTTTGGCAATCTGAATACCTTCCGCCTGACGCTGTTTGATGTTTTCCCGCTCTATCTGCGCCACATATGAGAGTATCTGCAGCACTAAATCTGATATAAACTTTCCTGTGATGCCATTGACCTTATTTCTGGTGTCAAGCAACGGAAAATCCAGGACAATAATATCTACATTCTTTTCTCTGACAATATATCGCCACTGATCTATGATTTCATCATAATTCCTTCCCAGCCGATCGATGGACTTTATGTATAAACAATCCCCGCTGTTCAGCTTCTTTATCATCTTCCTGTAACTGGGCCGGTTAAAATCCATGCCCGACTTCTTGTCGATAAAGATATCCTTCTCACAGATCCCTATATCCTTCAAAGCCGATATTTGCCGGTCTATATTTTGACTGACGCTTGATACTCTGGCATATCCATAATTTTTGTTCATTTATCTTCACACCTCCTGAAATAAACATTATTTCATAAAAAGAGGTTCAGATTCTATTGTTTTTTTCAAAGGGAGTACTCCTAGTGATTTACGGACAGGAATCATGCAATAATCCTCAAAAAACCCTCTCCTTTTCCCTTGCCATAGGAGAGATGTGATTTCTGCCCTTCTCGCTTTCGCAGTACTTCCTGGACTTTTTTCTCATATTCTTTTCGATAAAACATACGCTCATCCTTTTTGTTTCAGTTATAGAGTTGATCTCACAGCAATACGGCCATGGGTCTCCACAGCCGCATGTATCTGATATCAACAGAACACTTCTATTTATTTCTATTTTTACTAATTTGAGTTCCGTATTTGCCCCCGCGCCTCCGGAAACCTTTACAATGCTTATATTGGGAACATTACAGGCAGACATCCGGCCAGATGTCATTCGCAGATTTCCAAAGGGTCTTGCTGATTACAACCCAAGGTCCATCTTCTGCTGTATAGCTAGTAAGCGTATCATTATCCCCCACTTGTTTTCATGGAGAAAAGCCTGCCAGGGCCTATTCACAGCTATAAAAAATCACTTGAGACAAAAAACTGTATACATACAATGCTACTTTTGTATGTCCTGGCGCTTATGCTGTCACGCTACAGCTTATGGGAACGTACCTATAATGTTGGTATGAAATTATCAAGGGCCAAAGGAAGAAAAATCCCCCTTATATAAGTATAGCCGTTTGATTTCGTCCTTTTTATTCACCTTCCAACAATTTTTTTATTTTTTTCTTCAAACGGTTCAATCTGGTATAAAGTGTCTGTTCCGGAGTCCCTGTCATTGCAGCGATCTCTTTGATCTGATACCCTCGCATCCGTAAAACAATGAGCTCCTGCGTTTTCTTATCCGCTGTCAGCAGGATATATAAAAGCTGCTGGTTTTCTATGCAGTTTAAAAGAACATTTATATCTTCCATCTCTGGCCCCGCAATGTCACCTCCCGGCAATTCCACATCCTCAAGAAACACCCTCGTATGTTCCCGATACCGCCTCTCTGCCTTGAAGTCTTCCCAATCGGATTGACGCAGCCGTTCAATCATCTCTTCCGAAGCTCCCTCTTTCCGTAATAGGAGTTCTTCTTTTTCTTTCCACTGTTTCCATATGGCTTCTGCCTGTGCTTTGTTATAGCCCATCCTTCTCTACCTCCGATTTGTTTTTTTAGAAATCAAATCGAAGTGTGGAGGTGATCTGGCATTTGCTTTTTCTATCCTGCTGTGCAAGTTGTTGAATAACATTCAATTTTAATCCATTTTAGCAATTAATCTCGTTTCACCAAGCATTCGGGCAAGTTATTATGCATTATATCGTTAAAACATGCGCGGGCAAAATCCTTTTACAACTATGAGGCAACATTAATCATAAAAATACTGGGGAACAAAATTGAATGTAGATTAATATAAGTCTGTATTCAAATTTATCAAAAACAAAAATGCCCCAATCCGTTTCCGAATCGTGGCACTATGGAGAAACAGCAGCTGACTATAGCAAGCTACTGTTTCTCTCAGAATTATTTTACTTAAAGGAAAACTCTCCCCAGGTAATCCGGAGTCCCTCTGGATTACCTAATGGTACTGGTGAGGCTGGTAGCTCTAGTTTGGCAAACTGAGGTGCTACAGGTTATATTTCCCTGGATTCTATATGTAGACGTTTCTTCCAATAGTAGAAAGTAGACTTTTTTATATGATTCTGCCAGCACCACGCAGCCATAGATATACCGCTGGATGCCTGCTCTTGAATCCGTTCTTTCCATAAAGCTCTATTATCCTGGTCCATTGTGTAACCTATTAAAGATATTTTAAGTCAATTTTACAGGATTTTCTCAGGAATTACACGACGCTATCTTTTGAAGCGGTTCTTTCCAAAGTTAGTTGATGTCACAGCAAAAAAGTGCTATGATTAGCATGAGGTGATTACTTATGGAACAAACTATTATTAAGCTGTTGGATCCCCAGCTTGAGTGCGATGATTACCGTATTAATACACATCACCTCCAAATACAGACCTGGCTGTTCCATATATGTAATTTTACTTATAGATTCATAGTACCATAAAAATCTGTTTAATACATTCTATTTTAGTCTATTGTTCTCCATTTTGATATTTATCTTCAAAAATTTCAATCATCATTCTTGCACCGAGCCGGAAACCATCGATAAACATCTCCGACAGTTCAAGGGGAACCGCATCAAGCTGTTCGTCCATTATCTTAATAAATTCCTTATCAAGAGGACTTCCGACTTTCTTGATAAAATCTTCATATTTTTGATAGTTTTTCTTCCATAGATCTTTATATTCCTCAATCAAGGGAAGATATTGCTCTGCAGGATAAATTTCCCCTTCGTATAGAGCTTTTAGAATCTTATCCATATTTTGCACCTACCTTTCATTCTCCTATATCAGATTTTTCATTTTCTTTTTTACAAGTGTCAACAGCACTTACGTTTGTATGAGCAGAAGATATATACATTTCTTCCATTTGCTGCTGTGCTTCTTGCAATTCGTTGATTGCCACCGTAACCCGCTGAAATAAAGTGAAATACATTTCTTTATAATTTGACATAACCATCCCTCCTGTATAAGATTAAATATTTTATACATCATATTATATATGATTAATTTCTATACATCAAGAGAAATTGAAAGTATAATCAAATATAAATGCTGATTGTATAGAATATAATTCTATACAGGAGGTGTGATAATGATTGATGAAAAGTTTATACCGGAGCGCATAGCGCAGTTGCGGACAAAAAAGGGAGTATCAGCACGAGATATGAGCCTGACATTGGGGCAGAGTGAAAGTTATATTAATACGATTGAAAATAAGAAATCCCTTCCGTCAATGACAGTATTCCTTTATATCTGTGAGTATTTCGGCATTACCCCACAGGAGTTTTTTGATGAGCAAAACACTAACCCGCAAATGCTCAAAGAACTAATTGAAAACTTGAAACATCTGGACGAAAAATCACTATCCCATATTGCAGGGCTGGCTAAGGAATTAACAAACAAATAAGATAAGAACAGGGAGTTCAGCCAATACTGACCGTTGTGCCCTGTTCTTTTTGTGTCGTAAGTCAGATAACAATTTGAAACTTGTCGGGCTGTTAATTATCTCTAAATCTTATTAAGAAAATTACAACTCTGCATCGAAACTCCATCTGTCATGATCTGAAATCCATGCTTCCTATAGAATCGACTAAATGTTCACTTATATGATCCACCTGTCAATATCTCATATATTTTTCATTATTTTCCACCTCAAAAGCCATGATAGAAGTGGATGTACTACTTCATCAGCGCAGGGAAAACCAATTGTACTATCATTTATCGGAAGGCATCACTTGACCTTGATGGAACAAGCCATTTCTGACTGATGCTCTGTAAAACTTTTGTTCGCTTAAATTTTAATGACCAAAAACTTGAAATTTATGCTTCTTGTATGGTCACTGTAATCGTGTCACCGGTATGCCTGTCCATATCCTTCTGAATATCTTTTCGTACACCAAGAATGTAACAAATAGTTCCGTCCGGATTCTTTACACCCATGTTCACAACACTTCCATCATAATGTTCTGCTATCTCCCTTTTCAAATTACATCCGCATTTTTGTTTACCTTGTCCAAACAGCCCGTTTTCATTTCGCTACAGGCAAAGGCTGGTTTTTATTTTCGGGAATAATATGGAACAACAGGTTTGCACTGAAATAATATGGCGCTGACCTTTGTCTTTGTCTCCGTATACCTATGGAATTTGGATTGTAAACGGTATAAGTCAGCGGGTACTCCTATCTACTGTTTGCTTCCATAATACATTGTATGTTTTTTATCAGCGAAATGAATTTTTCATCCTTATCTTCTTTTGTTACTTTCACTGCTTCATGAAGCCGGATCTCCATCTCATTAAATGGAAGTGGAATTTTAAAGGCATCCCACCGCTTCTTCAGCTCTATCTTCCTTTTTACTTGTACCGAAACTGGAATTATATTTCGTTTGGTTAAGTATGCAAGCGCAAGCGGAAAATATTTCGGGAGGTGATATGGTCCAAGCGGGCCATCTAAAGTAATCGCAAGGTCTGCTGCATTATCCTGCGTTATTAACTTTTTTATTTTAAAGATATAATTTCCCCCATCCGGGTTATCCGGAAGACGTATGGCACGGTAGCCAAAGTGCTGGCATATTTCGGATATATAATCCCCTCTACTGTCCTTTGTTGCCACAACATATAGTTTCATACCTGCCAGCGCAGGATACAGGCAGTAGCTGTCTCCATGCCAAAATGCTGCAACCACGTTTTCCCTGTCAGTTTCCTTTATTTTCTCAAAACCTATCATACAGACTTTGCTGGTCTTATATACAAACCTGATATATGCCGTCATGATTCCTGCTGCTATTTTCTGCCACTTTTCTCTGAACATGCTTATGACTCCTTTGTCTGATTCTTTTTTAAGCTGATCAGTCTGCGGTAAAATGTTTCTATTCTTTCTGATGTGTTTTCAATGGAAAATTTAACAGCATACTTCTCTGCATTTTTGCTCATTTGCTCCCGGAGGCTGTTGCTTTCCATGAGTTCCACTATCTTGTCTGCCCACTCCTGCAAATTTGCCGCCGTCTTATAGCCATTATAATTATTTATTACGGCATCATCCGTTCCGCTCGACCGTACACATACCACCGGGCACTTTCCGGCCATGGCTTCAAGCAGTACCATTCCCTGTGTTTCAGACTGAGAACTAAAAACAAACAGGTCTGCTGCCAGATAATACTGGGCCATGTCTTCAGGGGGTATCTTGCCAAGAAGAAGAATTTCCTCCGTCATTCCTTTTTGTCTTATTAATTCCTGTATATTCTCCCTTGCGGGTCCGTCACCAATAATAATGCACTTAAATCCGACTTTCGCCTTATCCTTTACAAGCTGTAAGCCTTCAATCAAAAAATCGGCATTTTTCTCAGGTGAAAGTCTGAACACTGAACACATAAGTAATTCTTCACTCTTCACAAATCGGTTCCTGAGCCGATGAATTACTGCTGTATCTATATTCTGAAATTTACGAAGCTCGATTCCTGTCGGAACGACCAGTTTCTGCCTGCTGACGCCTACATTCTCCAGATAATCCTTTGCAGATATCGTTGGGGCAATGATTCCATCACATTGCTGTGCAAATCTCTTTATCATTTTGTGAGAAAGTATATTTTTAAAAAACAACTTTCCAAAAGGCAGATTTTCAGAATACATTTCCAGGCGTGTATGGTAGGTAAGTACCACAGGTATTCCTACTTTTTTTGCTAATCTCAATCCCTCTTTACCCATCCAGAACGGATGGTGCACATGCACAAGATCAAAAGGATATCGTTCAAATTCCCGTGCGATTTTAGAATCATAAATATTTGCAATAGCAAATTGAAATTTCCCGGACTTTCTATAGTGGATCAGGCGGCATCTCACCACATCCTGTTCGCTTTCGTCTTCCTCAGGATATGCCGGTGCAAATATAATCACCTTGTTTCCATTCTTTCGCAATGCAGATGCCAGTCTCATAATGGAAATTGGCACACCGCCGACAAAGGGGAAGTAATTATTGGTAAACATAGCAATTGTTAACTTCCTGTCTTTTCGTATCTCCGTATCTGCTGCATTGAAATTTTTATAGTAATCTGTGCTCTTGGACATCTTTCTATACAGTATCAGACAGAGCAGCAGAAGGCCCGCCATGACCAGCAAAATATTGACAAGCTGAATATAAATGACAGAGCGGACAGCAAACCAGATTCCTGCTATAGTCCGTGTCACCGCACTGTTGTATTTAGAGATTACTTTTTTTGTTCCTACTGTAACCGTGTCGTCTTTCACGGATACTTTCAGATATCCATAGCTTTTGCTGTCAGCGATTCCCCCGGCTTTCCCACTTGAATGATACGCAACACCCAGCTCTTCTTGATCCATATAGTTGTCTCCATTGTAAAAAACGGACGTTACCTCATATTCCGAAAGATACTTGACCACGGTATCTCCGAAACCTTTATCCCCTTTCTTTTCCAACGGACCGTCATCCATAACCACAAATGTATGGTTATATTCCCGGGCTTTTGCAAGTTCTCCCTTTAGCCAGCCTTCCTGCAGATTATAGGAGGTCGTCCCCGTTGTATCAAGGAAAATGAAGTAATCCTTTCCATATGAAAAAGAAAAGTAGAATGGCCCAAAATGTCTGTAAAAGCGCATATATCCACTATCTGAGATTTCATTTTTCCCAATGCCGATAAGGGCTGGTACATTCAATGTGTGAAGTGAATGATTCAATATCCGATATTTATCTTCTGCTCCATCCATGACTGCATCACCGGTTGAAATCACAAAATCAATTTGAGTGTCTGCATTAATATCATGAATGATTTCCTGTTGAAAAACATCGAAAGAATTCTTAGCGGAACCAATTACGGCAAAGGCATACTCTTCTCCCTGTTCACTGCTGTCCATTTTTTTAATATTCTGATAATTGCTTTCTACAAAATCCTTTTCATGAAGAATCAGATAAATTTTATAGCTTATTCCAAGAAGCAGGAAGATAATTGTAATGCCTATCATCCATTTCAGCATTTTTTTGTTCAAAGAGTTCTCTCCTTTTATCACTTAAGTAATGAAATAATAAATTTGATGACAGCGCTGGTACCCAGACTAAATATTGCAATCGATAACGGCTTTCCAAGAAGTATCACGAGTACAAACTTCTTCAGCTTCATCTTTGTCAAACCTGCAATATAGCATAAGAAATCATCCGGAGCTCCCGGAGCAAAAATTGCTGCGATAAACACTTTTTCAAAATTATTTCGGTCTTCCGTCATGTGGATATATTTTTCAAATCTCTTCTCACCTACAATTTTTTCTGCGAAAACAACACCATATCTTCTGGAAAGCAGGAAATTAATCACCGATCCTGTACATATAGCAATATAATTATATAAAAATCCTGTCCATGGTCCAAATAGTAAGATACCAGCCACACACCCGATCGACGAAGGCAGAACAGGCACTACTACCTGTATGATTTGTATCAGAATAAAAACTACTGCTTCCCATACTCCAAATCCTGCAATATAAGACTCAAAGGCTTCAGTAGATGAAAAAATCCCCTTTCTGTAACCGTAATAAACAAATGCCAGAAGAAAAAGCATTCCTGCCAATAAACCAGCGTTCATTATTTTATCCAGCGGCACCATTCTTTTTTTGACTTTGTTCTTTATTTTATCTTGATACCAATTTCTAAAAAAAGATTTTCTCATAGTATTCCTCTATATTCATGCCATACAAGCATATCCCAGCTTCTCAGTTCAAATCAGCGGCACCCAGTTTCTTCTGTATTCTACCATATTCTGCACGGTTTTCAACATTTTTCTTCTAATCAGATACTTCCTGCTTCGTCGTGGTTTCCTGCACTCCATCTATTCATAATAAGCTAACTCCAGGTCAGTTTCTCAAGTGCAATATGGCTGCGATACCAAGCATCACTTTCCAGAAGCACTTCGGGAGATCCTGCATTTTTAACTCTGCCATGTTCTAATATAACCACTGTATCACTTGCAATCATGGTGGACAGGCGGTGAGAGATAGACAATATTGTATACATCTCACTTGCTTTTTCAAGTACCGACACTATTTTTTCTTCTGTTATTGAATCAAGGTTTGCTGTTATCTCATCCAATAAAAGTATAGGAGGGCTTGTTACAACAGCTCTGGCTATAGCGAAAAGCTGTTTTTGTCCCTGGGAAAACAGAGTATCACTGACTACATGCGTGTCCAGTCCGTTGTCCAAAGCTTCAACATACGCTTTAAGACCTGCAAAATCAATTGCCCTCTCTATCTGTTCTCTCGTAATACTTTCGTCCTTCAAACTGATTTGTTCTGCCACAGTTCCCTTAATTAAAGGGAAACTTTGATCAACATACCCAAATATGCTGCGTTTTTGGGAGTTTGGTATCTCGTAAACATCCACTCCATTTATTGTAATCATGCCCTTCGTTGGCTCTAAAATCCCCAGTATAAGCTTAAATAGTGTGGTTTTTCCAACTCCTGTTCTCCCCACAAATGTAATCCTCTCCTTTGGTTTCAGACTGAGATTAATATCTTTAAGAATCTCTGTGCCTTCTTCATATTGAAAGGTGACATTATGTAAGGATAAATGTACCTCTTCACGATTTTGGATTATAGTTTCTGCTCTTTTTTCATATTTCTTAGGACTGTCTTCCGGTTCACTGTTAAAATCATTTATCCTTTTGATACCGGATATAGCCTGCTGAATATTTTGAAGCTCCATGCCAAGGTTCTCAATCGGCGCAAATAAGTTGGAGATTAATTCAATTGAAGCAGCAACCATACCTAAAGATATACCCAAAAAATCCAGCTGTTTGGAGGATAGTACTACAATCAGAGCGATAACAACAGTGCGGGTGACCTGAATAAACGGAGAATATACGGAATCATAAAAATTTACCTTCTCCACTGTTTTATAATTATCAAGCAAACATTTCTTGTATTTCTCTTCCATATAGCTTTCCTTGCTATAGGCTTTAATCATCTGTATATTTTTTAGGCTTTCTGAAATATGATTATTTAACCTTCCGACAAGTATTCGATTTTCAATCTGTGCTTTGAGCATTCTTTTTTGAAAAAACCGTGTCATACCATAGGCAGCCGGAAGCAATAATAAGGTTATCATTCCGATCCTGCTGCTAAATATCCAAATTGAAATCACAATACCTATAAGCTTAAAGCAGTCTACCATCATTCCGATTATACCGCTGGTAAACAATGAATTGATTGCGTCAACATCATTTATAAATCTTGAAACCACCGTTCCCGAACTATTTGTGGAAAAGAACATTGCATGAATCCTTTCAAGCTTTTCCATCATTTCCATTCTTATTTCTTTTGTGATTTTCTGTCCCATGATTGTAAGAACAGCCTCCTTTACAAAATCAAATATTCCTGTAAAAGCTATCACTCCTATATATAAAGCTGCCGGCATAAGCAAATGATCCGATTTTTTAGGGACCAAGTTATTGTCAATTATATATTTTAAAATCTGGGGAGGAATTAAACTGGTAACTACAACACCGCATATGGCAAAGGCTAATACTATGCATAGCCCAATACTTTTTTTAATTACTTTTGTAATTGACCTTTTTATTAAGCTGTTCTTCATCACGGTTTCCTCACTCTGTACATTGTAAATTATATATTGTTGCATAAAGTTTAGATTTTTCAATGAGTTCTTCATGTGTGCCATAATCCGTTGTCTTATCACTATTTAACAATATTATTTTATGAATCCTGTTAAAAACAGCTAAGCGATGAGAAATCAAAACAATTAAACTGTTTTTGTAATTGTTTCTTAAGTTTTCAATTATTTTTTCTTCTGTCTTCATATCCACTGCTGAAAAGGGATCGTCTAATATTATGATTTTGTTCTTATTAAGAAGTGCTCTGGCCAAAGCTATCCTTGTCTGCTGACCTCCGCTTAACTTTACTCCGCTGTTTCCAACTAAAGTATCTTGTCCATCTGGCATTGTCTTCAGATCTTCATCAAAGCAAACATCTTTTAAAACAGAAGTTATACTTTTCATACTACCCAAAGTTATATTATTGTATATGGTATCTGAAATCAGCTGTGGACTATGTCCTAAGTAAGAAATCATTTGACTCCGCTCACATTCCGTATAATCTTTCAGTTCTTTGCCATCTATTTTAATACTTCCCAGATACGGATATAAGCCTAATAAGGATAATCCAAGCGTAGATTTGCCGGAGGCAATTGAACCGGTTATACCTAAAATCTCCCCCTTCTCAACTTCAAAACTAATATTCTCAATAATCTTTCCCCGGCCTTCCTCATAGGAGAAGCTAAGATTTTCTACTGAAAGTGTTGTATTGCCATTGTATATATCAGAAGAATTGACTTTGGTTTTATATTCTGTAAAATATGGTTTTATACGCCCCCATGATACCTGGGCCTTTTGCACAGAATTAAATAGCTTTGCCGCCTTACTCGCCTTAACTGCCATAGCTGTAAACATCACTATATAAGTAGAAAAAGCTCCCACAGTCCAGCCGTTATGATTCACTTTTATGCCTCCAAAGTAAATCACCATAAATATTCCTAACATTGCTATAACATTGTAGACAGGCTGCATAGAATTTTCAAATATATTGGCTTTAATTGCCTGATCCTGTAATTTCTCCAACTCCTGATTATACTTTGCCCTATTTTTATATTCCATACCGGCTGCACGGTAAAACATGGAATTTTCAATGATATCATATGTGATATCTGCAACTTCACTGCCCTTTTTCCGATAATCCCGGGAATACTTATATATAACACTTTTCAACCTTTCAGCAATTAACATGGCAATTGGGATAAACATGACAGAAAGTGCAGTTATTTTAACATCATAAACAAACATGGATACAAGATAGGATATCATAATGACTCCGGTATCAAATACTTCTGTTGTAAATTTTCTCATACCTTCCACGCACAAATCAACATCAGAAATAACTCTTGTCATGAGGTTTCCCATATTTTCACTGCACAATTCGGAAGTGCTTTTATGCATGATATGATTATATATCATAAGTCTCATAGTTGAACTGGTACTATTTGCGAAGCGCCTTATGTAAAAGCGCTTAAAATATCGTAAAATTTGAATCGCTCCAATAAGGATAATATAGGTAACAGAGAGTATTATTACAGAGGAGGCGGGGGGCCCATAAGCAATAGAATCAATAAGTTTGCCTTGATATATCGGTCCCAAAATAGTGGAAATATTAAAAGCTAATCCAAATATTATAATGCAAACCACAACAAACTTTTCATTCTTCCAATAGTTTATAATCCTATCTGGCTGTTTCATAGGTTCAACTTTTAATTTTGACATCATAATAACCTCCTCAAATCAATCATACTACTACTGACATCAAAATACAATCATATGTATATTAATTGCTCTTATAAATATATTATCATGCATTAATTTCATTGATCCTGTTGACCGGCAGCATCTGTTAATTTATAATGAACGATAAATAAGTACCAAAGGCAATTAACAGTAACTGCAAAATGAATCTTACTATTGATACGAGGAGGAACCTTCATGGAAAATGATATTTTAAATTTGGATCAGGCCTGCACCTTTTTAGGAGTCGGAGAGAGAACAGTGATAAAAATGTTAAGGGAAGAACATATGCCGGCAAGAAAGATAGGCAGGGAATGGAGATTTAGTAAATCTGCCCTTATAAATTGGGTCGCATCCGGAGACTCATATGAATATGCAAATAAGGACGAACTGTATGAAGTGGTCAAAGATACCAGCGATAATTATAGTATTTTACTGGACAGCATTTTGGATGCAGTTTCAGATATTAAAGTAAATCGCAATATCAGCACATTGTTGAAAGACGTTCCGGAAGGCATCGATATTCCGGACAATGTTACGCTCAGGGTTAGTTACAAGCAGAAAAGGGAAATTGAAAAATTGGATTTCAAATTGTTTTGGCCGTTAAGAGAGGAACACAAGCTGACATCAAAGGAAAAGCAACTCTGACTATAGCAAATGAATCCGGTAAAAGTCGGCCGCCGGTACAGACCGTTGCGGTCGCTCCTTTTACGTCGTAAGTCAGACAGCAAATGGGGGGGTCGGATATTTAACTTAAAAGAAAATAGTTTTTATTATAAGCCACAATATCAAGAACCATATCATAATTATAGGAATTGCAAAGTACCATTGTTTCGGTTTTTCGTTTTGCCACATTCCTTTAGACTCTTGCCTGTATTTCTCAAAGTTTTCTTTTGGTGTTAGTTTAACTACCAGTGCAATTAGTACAGGAATAACAATTATATCATCAAGATATCCCAGAACCGGGATAAAATCAGGAATGAAGTCGATCGGAGAAAGTGCATATCCTATTGCAATTCCAGCCAGTATTTTTACAGCAACTGGGGTGCTCTTGTCTTTCAGACATAAAAATATAGCGGGAATATCAGCTTTTAATTGTACAGCTTTCTCTTTCAAGTTCATATATTCGTTCCTCTCAAAATTGAAGAATTTTCTCTATTGGTCTTCCCTTTGCCAATTCGTCCACAAGTTTATCCAGATAACGAATATTCTGCATCAGTGGGTCTTCAATACTCTCTATACGGATGCCGCAGATTTTTCCCTTGATGCATTTTCTGTTATCATTGAGCTGTGGTGCCTGTTCAAAAAATTCCTGATATGTTATATCGGAGTGTTCCATCTGGGAAATTTGTTCAGCCCTGTACCCCGTCAGCCAGGAAGTCACCTCATCCACCTCTGCCCGTGTTCGCCCTTTCTTCAGTGCTTTGTTGACCAGACAGAGGTAAACTTTGGAAAATTTCATGTTGAATACTTTTTCACGAGTCATTGCTCATCCACCTTTCAGTTAAATTCTTTTCCGGCAAAAAATGCTTTGCCGATCACACGGTCAAACCGGCAGTAGTTTGCTCCCATTAAAAGAAATGGATTCACTTTCTCCGGAACCAGTTTTCTACACCCTCCAAGATATTGCACCTATATTTGAGCTTACCTTGGTTATCTTTCTTCTGTTCTTCATTTATCTGAAATCATTTGCTTTGACGCTGAGTAAAGGGGACTTATTTCCCGTCTCATTCCTCTGCAACAGCCTTTTCAAGAGCAGCTATATCCAGCTTTTTCATATTTAAAAGAGCAGCCATCCCTCGTTTTCTTCCTTCTTCTGTCGCTCCTGCCATTATCTTATCCATATTTGCTGGCACGATCTGCCAGGACAGACCAAACTGATCCTTCACCCAGCCGCATTGCTCTGACTCAGGAACAACAGAAAGCTTATCCCAGAAATAATCAATTTCTGCCTGGTCTTTACAGGAAATCATCAAAGAAAATGCTTCATTAAACGTAAAAGCTCCGCCCATTCCATGATCCATAATGACCATCTGATTTCCTTCCACATTCAGTTCCCCATAGTTGATTACCGCCCTTTTCTCAGGAGTCTCTCCCTCCTGATAGTAATTCACATAGCCTTTCTCAGCTTCTACAAATTCATATTGTGAGTTGTTCAATCTCTCAATTTCATTCCTACATAATTTAAACATTCATTAATTACAGGTAATGATTTGGGACCGATCCCATGCATTGAAAGTAACTCTTTCTTACTCAATGCTGCTAGCTTCTCAAAATTATTAACGCCCTCATATTCCAATGCTCTTCTTGCCGGATTAGACAGCTTGTTTAAAAAGTCTTTATATTTCATGTTTTATCCTCCTCGTGACCAATCTGATAAATTCATATTTGCATTTTTGTTTTTCCTCCCCAAACAGACAGTTTTTTATTTCGCTGCCGAAAAGGCCGCAGCTTCCTTTATCCATCCCATCAATTCATCATCCACATCATTCAGCTCTGTGATGAGCAGATCATTCGTTCGACGATTCAGATAGGGCTCTGTCGCTATCTGAATGGGCATAGAATTAAGTTTGTAATTCAATCCAAAAGTCACGACAAGGTAAGAAGGCGGACAGTCTTTTTCTTTCGTACACGCATAAAAGAAACACAAGCAAAAAAGATAAAAAAATGTTTATTGGAAAAGATATCTAACTTTTTCCTCACTTTTCATGATCCCCCGTTCTCCTCACACCATTTTGCAATCTCTCCTATCAGCTCAAGCGGCAGCTGTTTGTCATAAGGAAGCTGTATGGCGCCCTTGCTTGTCTTATACTCCTTAAGTTTATCCGCAAACGCCTCCACGGCTTCAGAACCAGGATACAAACCTATGTGTTTCTTGAAAGCGGCAAACTGAATCAGGTTACGCTTTTTCCAATAAGTAGGCATACTCCAGGATATTCTTTCTGCTGCATCCGGTATTGCCTTCTTTATCACCCTGTTAATTTCCTGCAAGTACGATTGAACTGTCTCCGGCTGTCCTGAAATATATTCTTCGATTGTTTTTGGAGCCTCACCACAATCATGATCTTGATTTTTATTCTTGAACATTCGGCCGCATTTTGGGCATTCCCACATAATAATCACCTCAATTAAAAGTTTTATTTGAACGTTGCTTCAAGTCACTATTTCTTAACAAAAGCACTTACAGTTTCTTTCAGCTCATCACTGAACTCTTCAAGATCATCAAATCTAATTGCCCCCTCATTTACTAGCGAAATAATATTATAAATCAGATTGGACCGACTCATCCTTATTTGGACACCCGTTTTCTTCCTATCTTCCTTTATCCTTTTCTCCAACCGCCAAAATTTATCTGATGGATTCCCATCTTCGCTTAGTAATTCTATATATTCCTTGTTGAGCCCGTCCATATAGGCTTCCTGCCAACCAGAAATTTTATTTCTGAAAAGCGTCCAATCTTTCTTTGTAAATCTCTGTCCGTTCAAAGCTTGACCTCCTCAAATTCAAATCTTCTCCATTATTTCTTCAGACATACGCTCGGCAGTTCTCCTAAAAGTGCTTCCCGATTGCTTCTGCAGTCATTTAATCGCAACTTGAATTTTTTCCTTTGATAAGGTGTGATACACCCAGCAGTTATGCCAATAAATACTCTTGCTTTCGACATTAAAATAATAAGGCTATTATAACATTGATGTATCAATAAAAAAAGCCTATTCCCATTTATTTGACTACATCCATATATACTTTAAACACTGTTAAAGGTTTCCCTCAGCCGACTACCTGAGTATTCTGTTCTTACCAGAGCTTATGTAACCGGCAGAAGCCCCTCTCTGTCCACTCCCACCGTCGCTTAATCCCAACAATCCAGCCTCTGTGTCATCACAATTCCTGACTGGAACTGTATCTCGATTTTATTCTCATTAATAACCTTGACCGTCTGCAACAGGCGTCTTACAAGATCATCATCAAATTCTTTCTTGAGGTAGTTGGCTTTTTCACATAGCCCTCCATATCCTGCACACGCTGACCATAAGATTCCACCAGTTGACGCTCCCTGATAGCCTTTGGCCTTTTTCTTCTTCAGCTCTTTGATCTCATCTTTATAAGTCACCTTTCTGTTATAAATCACGAAATATTTCACCCCGCAACTCCTCGTATAATAAGTTTGTAAGCAAGAAAAATACAGCTTGCAGACTTATTCTTTTTTGGTATAGTGGTAAGGATATCTCTGAGGATTCCCCTCATTCCTATCCCCATCTATACAGTCAATAATTACTTTTTTATATGGTTAATCCTGTGGTATGATATCAGCAGAGTCTGATGTCCGAAGGCACTGCTGTTACTCCTTTCAGCCGGCTTTGTCCGAGACTGCTTATAAAGCGTGCAGCCTGGCACATATGGCACATTCCGCTTACACAGAAGCTGCATCTCCAGCCGTAGCACCAGCAAAAAATGCTGACTGGATGAATGCTCATAACGCGAGGTTGCGGTCACCATATGCAGTGCAGGATAAACCTTTGCTTAAGACTCCAACAATCCTGATCAGAAAGGAGCGTGATAACATGATAAAGATCAACTATATGTCCACTTTGTTTGTTGGTATTGATGTAAGTTCTAAATCCAACGTTGTATGTGCCATCGATTTCGATGAGAACAAGTATATTTCCTCATCTTTCAAGAACAACCAGCCTGGGGCGGAAGAACTTTCCATAATGATAGCTGACTGTATGGCACATCATAAAAACCTTAATACGGTCGTGGCTACACTGGAGTCCACTTCTGTTTACAGCGTCCACATTGCTAATTTTCTGTCTACCTGTGAGACGCTCATGCCTTATAAACCTTACGTATTTTGTGTAAATCCCAAGATGACTGCAAACTATCGTAAATCCTATATCGGCATGGATAAGACTGATCCGCTTGACGCGTATCTCATTGCTGATTTTGCACGATGTGGCCGTATTAAGAAATGCGAGCCTTGGCGTGGCAGCCAGTTTCTGGCTTTGAAACGCCTGACCAGGCACCGTCTCCATCTTGCTGAATGTATTACAAGGGAGAAAACTTATATGGTGTCAAATCTCTACTTAAAATTTAGCGAACTTCAGCTTCTGGATGGTGATTCGCAGCCTTTTAGCAACCTATATGGTGCTACTTCTTCTGCTGTTTTAATGGAATACCTGTCTCCACAAGAGATTATGGATTCCTCCGAAGAAGAACTTTTACACTTCCTTGCTGATAAAAGTAAAAACCGCATTGCCGATATAGCAAAGACCTCTGAGCTTCTTAAAAAGGCTGCAAGAGATTCTTATCGATTAGATAAATGCATGTATGAACCTCTGAATGTTTCTTTGGCAAGTTCATTCAATTGTATCCAGACCTATCAAAAAGAAATAAAACTGATCGATCAGGCCATCGAAAAAAGTATTAACGGCATGAACCCTAATGCATTCATCATTCTAAAATCCATACCCGGAATAGGTCCGGTATGGGCTGGTGGTATGCTCGCTGAAATTGGCGATATTACAGCTTTTCACTCATCGGATGCACTTGCTAAATATGCAGGTCTAACGTGGCGAAAAAGCGACTCTGGAGATTTTGCATCGGAAGATAATCCGATTACAAAAGCAGGTAATACTTATCTCCGTTATTACTTAGGAGAAGCTGCAAACAGCGTCAGGCGACACGTGCCTGAATACGGCGAATACTATGCTAAAAAATATGCTGAAGTAGCCAAGCATCAGCACAAAAGAGCACTCGCGCTTACATCTCGTAAATTTGTACGACTCGTTTTTGGTTTGCTGGTCAAAAACCAACTGTACACCGGCGAACAACTGGATCCCGAATATAATATTGAACCGAACTGACATTCGAAAAGTTCTTATTTTTGTCGAATGTTTATTAAGTGTACCCTTTTTTAAAAAAACATAGCAAAATCTTTTTCAATTTAGTCTTGACATATTACCAGAATGCTTTGTCTTTTAATTCATGCTATCCCATTTTGACAAGAGCAAGGCAAGTTGCAGAACCAAATAAACAAATAATGGGAAACTTTTTAACTCTATCTATTTCCATTTCCTGTTTCTCTTTACACTTACCAGCCCTTTTTTCTTAATTATTTGTCTTTTTTATTAGCTTTTGTTTTTTATATATAGGCTTTCTCAATCGACCCAGAATCTCCAACAGCATAAAAGAAACTATCAGAGATACCAGAATTGAAATCATTGCAGGTATTACATTATATGACATCCCATATTCTATTCCACAATTGGGATCTACAAGTATCATTGCACTTTTTATCGGAAACCAGTTTAATAATTATCCCTCAAACGTTCCAAAATATCCATAAACAAATGCGAAGACAACACCTCCAATTGCCCTTCCTCCGAGGAAGGAACATATGATAATAATTGGTGAAACTGCAATATATATGTATCGTGCAAATACTCTTAACCTTGTGTGTGGTTTGCAATAGCCTTTTTTATCACAGTTAAGCATATTTAAATGCAATTACTAAAGTGCTAAGTAATATATCATCACACACTCTCTCCCCATCTATGTCTTGTAGTTTAGTGGAAGAAAGAGAAAGTGAAAAGATAACGCAGCGCTTTAAAATGATACTCGAAAATAATTATGCCAGAAAAAATTACCATGATTTATTAACTATTCCAATTATTTGCTTTTTATTTGTAACACCATATATATTTGTCCCTCAGCCATATTGCGAACCTTCGGTTGAAAGCTTCGGTGATATGGATGATATCAATGATGGCTCATTTTTGTTAAAGGTTGCGGATGGGTACGAACTATATGATTCAGCCAATAACTTTATATCTAAGGTTTCACATCTTGATGAAAGTCTTATTGGTTTAGAAATATATGAAAATATGGAGGAAAAATAATGAAAAGAAAAATGTACACGATTCTATCTTTGGTGTGTTTCCTTATGGTTGCAACACCCTTAAATGTATTTACAAGTAATAGTGCTTCAGTAATTACAGAAACAGAGACGGTCCAACCCCGTCGTAATATAACAGGATATAAATACAAGATATTAAATGGGCATCAATGGAAAAGATTATGGTCTTATACATATAATAGATGGGAAGACCCTGCTTGGACTCTTGCGTGATTTAATCAAGAAATTACTAATTATTGAGTCCTTTTATCAGGAATATCTTACTCTTAAAACAAAATGGTTTCAGAAAGCTATGTCATGAAGCCATTTTGTTTAAAATCCGAAAGAGTAGGAGCATTCTGATACCTAAACTCAATAAGTCTGTCCAGGTTTCTCAACATATAGCACATGAACAAAAGTTTTGTTAGAGGCTTTTAACTATGGGGATCAGTGTTATTATTTTTAAGCATACAGCAAAGTTAATGGTACATCCACCTCAAACTCAAGTAGTCATCCCATATCCCATAATAGAACTAGAATCCACATCATAACTCCGCCCCCTTACCGCATCGCTGCTATTCCCCTCGATGGTATACACCACTTCCTTCTCACATTTTTCTACAATCCCCACATGATCCGATATCCCATCCTGATTCCAGTCAAAAAAGATGATTGTTCCCGGTGTAGGGGTATACCCCCTGTCCTGCCATCTTCCCTGTGACTTGAACCATTCTACACCGGTTGGACAATAGGCAAACTTAAGAACTTCCCCGGATGATATCAGGCCGCTCTGGTCTGCACACCAGGAAACAAAACAGGCACACCATTCCACTCTGCCCTGAAATCCATACCATGACCAGAACTTCTGCCCGCCTTCATTTCCGAGCTGTGCTTTTGCCGTTGTAACAATCTGACCATTCCCAAACAATCCCGCAAACAGATTGCCACCAGAATAATACCGCAGTACATGGGGGACATATTGGGGATCCCCATACCTTGCCCATCCGTGTGAAGCTGCCTGCTGCTGGGAAAACTGCAGCGCATTTGCTTCGCTGTAACCACCATGGTTTCGGATTGCCCAGGTTATGTAGCCATTTCCATAGTTGTAGCCCTGTAAGCTGAGCTTTAGCTTATCCCGGTCATAAGGGCTGTCACATCCTGCCTCTTGAACACAAGACGCATAATACCTGACCCCCACCTCGATGGAATATTCCGGCTCCTGGATTGCATTGGGCCGGTTGGGATATCTGGTATTATAGGGGCATTCCGAAGACTGCATCGGATCCAATCCCCTGCCGCCTGACTCCTGCATCATCACCGCCTGTAGGACGGATACGTATTCTGGGATGCCATATTGGCTGGCATATTTTTGTATGGCAGGGGTATAGGCCAGGACTTCTGCACTTAAGGGCTCTGCACTTGAAGTATCCCCTAAAAAGGCAGCACCGCCGATCACACCCAGGATTAGGAGCAGAAATAAAGCGATCCCTCCGCCCACGGTTCCGAGAGCTGCAAACAGGGATCTTACTGCCGTTACGGCAGCCCTTCCTACCGCTGCCGCTCCTTTGGCCGTTGCTTTTGTTCCTTTTACGGTATTGTTTACTGCCTGAACGGATCTTTCTGTGCTCTGTGCTGCCGTATGCATGCCTTTTGCAGCCTGTCCCACCTGCATACAGCCAGTCGTTTGTTTTATGGGCTTTCCTCTAATGGCAGAGGTTTTTACAATCCGGGCGTCTTTCTTGATACGGTACTTTCCCATCATGGAGGGGAAGCGGTCTTTGTTCTGCTTGATGCGGATTTTGCCTTGTTCTGCCGCATGAGAGACTGTTTCTTTTGGCATTTTGTCCACTTTCCTTCCAGCCTGTGGTGTGAAGGTATTTTCCGCAGAACTCCTGTTGGAAGTTTTGAAAACTTCCGAGGCCGCATCTGCCGCTTCTTTGCTTTCCTGTACCGTATCCTCCCCTCTTTTACGCTGCCGGATTCGTTCATAAGAAGTTTTTACCGCCTTTTGTCCGGCTCTTTGTGCAGCTTCTCCAGCCTTTGTACCGATCCATTTTTCTGTAGATTCCAGTTTCCCACTGGCATATTCGGTGGCAGATTCTTCATGTGTATCACTGTCTTTTCCAGGGGAAGCCTGCTCGGTTTTTTCCTTGGTAAGCGACACCGTTTTCCGGAGCAGTTCCTTTGGGTTTCGAGCTATTGGGTTTCTTGTCTTCGGTTCCCTGCTGTGTTCTTTTGTTTTAATATCCCTCATACATCACCTCCCTTCCGCCTCCCGGCATCTCTATTTATGGCACTGTTTCCATGCTTACTTACTTTTCATTGGGGGTCGTTGACATCAGACGGTGTAGATTCCCTTTTGGAAACGAGTTTTCAAAAGGTACAATATTCCCTGCACAGCGGATGAGCCCATGCCCTGCGCTCACATTTGTAATGTAGCCCAGCTGGTTATCCGAGATATTAAGAAGCTTCGCAAGCTCCTCTCGGTCGGTGCTGGACTGGTTCAATAGAATCAGGAATTCACTGTTCGCCAGCATCAGTCTTGCCGTATCGGATTTGAGGAGCTCCTCCACATTTTGGGTCAGCCCGGTGACGAACCCGTTATACTTCCGGATCCGCTTGTACAGTCGGTAGAAAAAGTCGGCACTGTAGGGATAGCGGAACAGCAGGTAAAATTCATCTGCAAAGATCCAGGTGGTCTTCCCCCGCTTCCAGTTTTTTATGACCCGGTTGAAAATACTGTCTAAGGTCACCAGCATGCCAAGCGGCATCAGCTGTTCCCCCAGTTCCCGGATATCATAGGCGATGATTCGGCTTTTGGTATCCACATTGGTATGCTGTGCAAAGGTGTTGAGGCTCCCATTGATGAAGAGCTCTGCGGATAGTGCCAGCCCCCTTGCCTCTTCCTCCGGCTGGAGCATCAGCTGACGGTACAGATCCTTTAATGTCGGCACTTCCCCGATATAGCCGTTTCGTATATAATCCCGGTAGACATCTGCCGTACAGCGGTCCAGGATGGACTTTTCCTTTGCGGACAGGTTCCCGGCACCCACCAACTGCTCGAACAAGGACAGAATAAACTCCGACTTTTCAATCAGCGGATTCTTGTCATTGCCATAGGACGGGTCCATGTCCAGTGCATTTAAATGGGTATCCGAAGTGGCGGATATCTTTACCACTTCGCCCTGCAAGGCTTTTACCAGAGAACCAAATTCTGACTCCGGATCCAGGATTAAAATATCATCTTCCGTGGATAATGCCAGATCTACAATCTCTTCCTTGGCAGAGAAGCTTTTTCCAGATCCACTCACACCCAGACGAAAAGAGTTCCCATTGAGCAGCTTTCTGCGGTCTGCCACCAGCATATTTTTACTGACGGCATTCTGCCCATAGTAGATACCGCCCGGCTGCATGATCTCCTGTGTATGGAAAGGCATCAGCACGGCCGTAGACTCTGTTGTCATGGTACGCAGTACCTGGATCTTTCGCAGTCCATAGGGCAGCACCGTGTTCAGCCCGTCCATTTGCTGCCATTTGAGCGTTGCCAGCTGGCACAGGTGCTTTCTGGCAACGGAGAGCAGGGTATCCGTATCGGAATCCAGCTGCTCCTTGGTATCCGCTATGTGTACCAGAGTTAACAGGGAGAACATCATCCGCTGATCCCGTGTGGTCAGATCATCAAGCATTTCCTTGGTTTCTTTTCTCTGCAGTTCCATATCATAGGGTACGATTGCCGAAAAATTGTTGTTGGCATTCTGCCGTCTCTGCCAATTCGTCACGTTCGTCTCCACACCCAGCAGCTTGTTTTGGATCTCCCGCACAGCCTCATCTGTAGGGACCGGCAGTATATCAATGGACAGCATCAGATCCCGGCTCAGATCACACAGTTCTGACACCATGTCATCCTTTACATAGTTGGCATAATCCTGCATGAACAGGACCCTGCCGAAGCGTTCCCCAATCTTGAAGCAATCCTTGGAAAATTCCATGGAATCCGGGCAGATCCATTCCTTAAAGCTATGGCCTTTCCTGGCGGACGCTTGTAAATCCAAGGGAAGAGCCGGCAGCGTATCGGCCCGGAAGAAGTCCCGGAAGATCTGCAAGCGTTCCCCTGCATCCAGCTCTTCCCCGACCGAGGACAGCTTCGACAGGTGGGTGAGGATATCTGTACCCACACGGGCAAAATAGGTCCTGGCCTCATCGATGTTCTTCTTGTGGATACTGATGGTCAGATAACGTTCCTGACAGATGCTGTTGTTGGTCCCGCTGACTTTTGACAGCAGCATTTCGTTATATTCCCTCCGGTAATCATCCAGCCCATCCTCTTTCATCGGGATCAATAAGGACTGTTCAAATTCCTCTTTATTGATCCTGCGGTTATTGAGTGTGATCTTGGCAGACGTACCGGAATCCAGTGCGTTTAAGAGCTCTGAATAATCCAGGAACATCTCCGTCTTATCCCCTTTGCTCGCAATCGAATAGTTGATATCCGAAAACCGGAAGGTCTTTGAATATTTGTTGCCTACCTGAAAGATCCCATCCCGCCAGATCCTGCGGATGGGGATCGACTGCTGTACGGATCTTGGAATCTTTAGCTTCTCCCGATCCATTTTCATGGCCTGATGTAAGGTTTTAATCAAATACACTCCCCCTTTTCTTTTTCTTTACAGGCTTCTTTTGGGCAGCTTTCTTACGTTTTTGCAGAATCTCTGCCCCATCTTTTCCTGCCTGCTCTCCCGCCCGTATGCATTCCTCCAGGCAGGCGTAATATAGATTTTCCGGCTTTGAATGCAACCGTTTCGGATACAAGACTTCCGATTTTAGCACGGCCCATAAGAACTGCTCGGCAGACATCCCATGGTATTTAAAAAACCCGCAGGCTGCAAAAGGAGCTGCACTTAAGATACAGAGCCACCCGGTAAATTCCTCACCGATGGCATCCCGGGCGCCAAAATAGATTCCGATCGCTGCCAGGATCGCCAGCACAGAGCACGCACATTGGCGGAAATCAAGGCCAAAAAACAGGGATTCATTGTAATCCCGAATCTCCTTATTCATTTTCACTTCCATTTTCTAAAATCACCTCTCTTGTCCATACTGTTTTTTCTTTGACCCTCGTTCCGGAGCCTTAAGTCCATACGTTTTCCGGTATTGCTTCATTCCATCCGGATCCAGTTCCTCCAGCCTGTCAAGGTCAAATGCGACCTTGTAATAACTGCCGTAACCGGAGTATCCCTGTTCCGGAAGTACCTCTCCAAGCTCATGTCTTTTTATAAATGCCAGTTTATTTTTTGAATCGAAATCATCCATATAAGCTTCGTTTACCTCGGTCTGGAAATAGGGAAGATTCACGGTCAGATCCGAAAACTGCTCCCCGGTCTTTCCGTTTAGTAATCCAATGTAGAGCCCGCCACCAGAAGCATACGAATGGACAGCCAGGCTGAGTTCCTCCTGTCCAAATTCCCAATCATATTCTAAAGTAGTCTGTCTGCTCATTTCTTTCCTCCTACAATCCTAAAATTTCTTTTACGATCCGGTCAGATGCCTTTACCGCACCTACCAATATCAATAAGTTGAACACAAGCTCTCCCACGTAATTCCAGACAATGGTCACCGCCGACAGGCTGGCATCGCCCACTGCCGGCGGACTTGCCGCAAATGCTGAAAAGATGATGCAGGCCAGGGCAATGATCGCCCCCTCCAGACATACGCCGGCATAAGACCGCAGGAAATTCTTTCCGATCGACTGTGTCGGTTCTCCGGCAAAGCTTGCGATCGGCAGAGGAGCAATCGCCGTGTACATATAAAGCTTGAACATCCGGCCATATACCGTCAGTATCATGACAAAGGACAGCACCGTGATCAGGATGCTCCCAAGCAGGGTAACGACCCATAGGGGGATTGCCTCCATCATGCTGACCGATTCTATCTTCGCCACAATCTCTACCGGCAGCTGTGTCACTCCTCCGCCTGCCATACCGGAGCCGGACATGATCCGGGTTGTGACTCCCTGTATAATGGAAAAGATTGCTGTCATCAACTCCATCCCATGCAGGATGGCTCCCTGTGCCAGTGCAAAGCGAATAAACGCCTTAAGTACGTGTTCCGGTTTCTTCAAGTCCGTAAAGCTGCCGCAGGTCTTTACAATCCCCACGGCAAAGAACAAGACCAGCAGGCCATATGCAATGGCTTTTAGGGCTCCATTGATATCCACCATGACACTCCAGATCCCTCCGTCTTTAAACGTTTCCGGGTTCTGTGTCAGTAGTGTCCAGATTTCTGCCATCTTTTCACTCCAGGTCTGCAGTGCAGAGTTTAAGTTCTGCACGATCCAGTTATCGCTCAATTGTCACCACCTCTTTTCTTACAATCGAAAACCATGGATACACATGGCATCCCGCTCCTGTTTGTCACTGTTACCCCATGATCAAATTTAGGATCTCTTTTGCAAAAGTGATGATAATTCCCCCGGCCAGCGTCAAAAACCCATTGGCCCTCTGGCTCGGGTCATGACTCTTTAAGCTTAATCCCACCTGTACGATTCCAAATCCCAGCAGGATCAGTCCGATGGCACGGATCAGAGAAAAAATAAAATTGGATAAATTGTTGACAACTGACAGCGGATCTCCGGCGGCATAGACAGTCAAACTTCCGATTGTGGACACGCAGACAGCACTGACGCAGCAAAGACCCAGCCCTTTGGGGGGTCGTTGCTTCCGTGCATGTTTTTTGTCCTGCTTGTTCCGACTCTTTCGCTTCTCATTCCTATTTTCTAAAATTCTAATCAATCGCATTCCTCCTAAAATAGACGGCTTTCTTTTTGCTCCGTCAAAGAAAAAGGCTCCCCAAGGATGTCTTCCTCAGTGAGCAGTTCATAGTCATCGTATCGTTCTGTATCAAATGGAAACGTATCATGGGCCAGGGGTGCCGCAGCATAATCAAAGGGGCCGGCTCCTCCATCCTCCGTGTATTTTACATTCGGATGTTTCATAAGGTCATACTTCTGATCCATGATTGCCTGTTCGCCCCGGATGAACAAAAGCGCATAAAAATTGTCCAGCATCCGGACCTCATCCGGTGTCAGCAGTTCCCTTCCGCTTTGCTGATAGTTGGTGGAATAACTGCCGGAACGCCCTTTGGTCTGACCATACGTATTCGTATCGATTGTTTCTTTTCCCAACAGCTCAGAGACATACTTGTGCGTCTCTTTTTCGTTGCCGCCGAGATATAAAAATTGATCGCAATTCCCCACCAGGCTTTGCCAGCTATCCTTAAACAGCGCCTTTAGCTGGCTCATGTTCTGGATGATGATACTGCAGGAAATCGAACGTGAACGACAGGTCGCCAGGATCTTTTCGAACTCATTGGGCAAACTGACATTTGGGAATTCGTCCATGATGCAGTTCACTGGGATCGGCAGTCTCCCGCCATGCACGCGGTCTGCCACATAGTATAAGGTCTGGAACAACTGGCTGTAGATCATGCCCACCAGATAGTTGAGGCTGGAATCCGCATCCGGGATACAGCAGAATAATGCCACCTTTTTCTCGCCCATACTGGCAAGATCCAGCTCATCCGTACAGGTAAGATTGGCGATCTGGCGCAGATTGAAAGCCGCCAGCCGGACGCTCACACTGACCAGGATGGTTTTTGCTGTTTTTCCCGCCGCCTGCTTGTAAATCTGATACTGCTTCACTGCAATGCTCTCCGGCTCCCGCATCCGAAGACGTTCAAACAGAACATCAAGGGGCGATTCGTAATCCTCGTCTTCTTCCTTGACCTGGGCCGCACCCAGCATCTCCATGATCATGGCAAAATTCTGTTCTTCCGGCGGTGCTTCGTGCAGAAGATAAAGCATTAAGGCCTGTAAGAGTGCTGTTTCACTCTTCTCCCAAAACGGATCCTGGGACTGTGCGCCTTTTGGTGTGGTGTTCTGTATCAGGTTCGATATCAGGCGCAGGACGTCCTTATCATCATGGACATATTGAAAGGGGTTATAACAAAAAGATGTGTCCGGATTGATCAGATCGAATACCCTGACTTCATAGCCTTTTTCTTTCAGCAGGCCGCCGGTCTTTCGAAGCAGCTCTGCTTTTGGATCCGTGATGATCATGGAACAGCTGCACTGCATGATATTGGGAAGTGCATAGCCTCTGGATTTTCCGGCGCCAGATCCTCCCACCACCAAGACATTCAGGCATCTGCGGTGCTTATAGGTATCTAACCCCATCCGAAAATTCTGTGTCAGGAGCAGATTGTGGGCATATTCCTTATCCCGGTATTTCTTACAGAGCCGCTTGGCATCCCCCCATCTTGCAGAGCCATGCTCTTCGCCCCGGCGGTAATTCTTCCGGCTGGATTCGTAGAGAGCCACTCCCATGCCGTATAGTCCGGTACAGATAAGCACGGACTTTATCGTATACGGGGTAAAGCGGAGGGCAAGCGGATGCTCCAGCTTTTCTGTCAGCTTTTCCAGAATCGTAAGCAGGTTCTGGTCTGGTGCGATGCAGTCTGCAAGGAGTACCGCCATCCACCAGACTATGGGTAAAGCAAGAAGCCAGAGTATCCACTCTGACTTCCTGCTCTGTGCTACCGGGACGGCACCTCTTTCTTTTTCTCCGGTATGTTGATTTTATGGAACTTATCCACCCCTGGTACCAACGCCAGTGCACTGCCATTCTCCCACCCCACATGGATCTGCCCGGCATCATCCACATGGAATACTTCCCCCTTTAGCCCGGCTGGCATCTGCGGTTCTCCCTCCATCCCATCCAGACAGATCCGCATCCCCTTGGGGTAACGCTTCCTTAACCGTTCGATTTTTTCTTTTTCATGGTTCAATTGCATGCCTCCTTTTCTGCTGTCCAGTGTTAGGAACAATACTTCTGCAGACAGAAAACCTGCCACCGGCAGCTTCTCTTGCATACTTCTGCATAAAAAATGCAGATAGAAATAGATTCATTTCCACCCGCATCCTATATGTATGGAACTGCTCATGTTCCATACGATCTGCTTTTCCCTTACCGGACTTTGCATCGCTTATATTTTGCTTTCAATAATTTACAGAATACCACATCGATCCCATCCGAATACCGCCCGGCATCCAGATAGGTATTGCGAAGCTTATTCAGTGCCTCAATAGCTTTCCTATATTCGTTGTCTGCAAGAAATAGTTTCGTGTCTTCATAGTCAATCAGCTTCATGGTCAGATTTCTTGTTTCTTCTACGGACATTCCTTTGGCTTTCTCTTCCCGAAAGACGTCCCGCAGGGCAACAATCAGCATGTTCTTCATGATCTCATCCATTTTAACGCATCGCTGTTTTTCCATATGTCCTGTCCGTTCCTTTCTGTCCTTTTCTACAAACAACATACCACAAGACAGCGGAATTATCTACCACTATTTCCCGAAAAAACCAACGAAGATTCAACTAAGATTTATCCAGCATCAGCGCTCCGGCTGCGTTTTCGATTTCGTAGCTTTTGCTTTTTTCCCTTCTCCCACATAAAATTCATCGGCTATAAATTCCTGCTCTGGCTGCCCCAGGTTCCGATCCATATGTTTTTCAATCGTATAGGCTGCATTTTTTACATCATTGATAAAATCACGCAGTTCTTTTGGGTCACGGCTGCCATTTTCCTGCATCTGGCAGACTTTATCAAATTGGAACGCTGAATTTTCCACGCCATATTTCTGTGCCACCACATAGGCTGCACAAAAAGCCGGAGCGGCTGAATTTCTCCTGCTATAGGTTCCCCCGCGCATATCCAGGGAGGCACAGGCCAGTTCCCGATTTATTGCATGAAATGTCGTGACTTCTCCCATACCGTTTCGCACATAAATGGAACGTTTGCCCGGAATGTACTGTGCCTGCACCCCCTCCGGAAGATGGTCCGCAATTAGGACTGGCACCTCTGCATTGCTAAGCAAAGCTTTCATCAACTCCTCCATGGATTTTGGCTGCATGGGCTCCGGCTGTTTCATCCGGATCTGGCTGACGTCATAGGCCTTGACAATCCGGTATCCCTGCAGCATCACACCATCCTTCTCATATTCATTTCCTGCAAGGAAACGGTAGCCTTTTCCCCGCTCCTCCGGTCGGAGGGAATGTCCCTCTTCCCGGATCTTCTCATAGGTCCTGACCTGCCGGATCTTCGGGTCCTGGCTGTATAATAACAGCAGATTCACCGTTCGCTGTGGTGTGCACTGTGCCATAAAATCCAGGAACCCTTTCAGGGATCTTCCGTCCTTGAACACCTCCTGTGCCTTGGCATCTACCTCTGCCCAGACCTCTTCCCGTTCCTGCTTTTTCATGGCGGCATACGCTTCCTTTGACATTCTCGGTTCGCCCTGCGCAGAGGCTTCTGATTCCTGATTCAAGTATTGATTTAAATCCATGCGGCATTACCTTCCTTTCGTTTTTCCTTTTTTCTTACCCTTGCCGGCCGATCGGTTCTTTCCCCGCTGTTTCTTTCGGCTTTTAGCCTGCCTTTGTTTCTGTTCCGCTTTTTGCTTGTGCTCTTCTTTGATCTCCTGCAGTTCCTCCCGGACGGACGGCTTTTCAGTCTTTCCCTGCTCCGTAGAAGTATCGCTGCTGCGCAAGGAAGGTGCGGACGGATTCTTTTCCTCTGCCTCCTGCGCCTGTGTAAAATTTCCTGGCTCTGCTGTATCAAAGTTAAAATCCTGTTCGGAATCAAAGATTTCAAAGGATACCTCACCTTCCGGCATCTGGATGTTTTCTAGTTTATCCGGTTCCTGCAGGGTCATTTCCCCTCTTGTCTCATGTGCAAGCTGGCCGCTTTGGGCTGCTGTAAAATCAAGGTTCATCTTATCCATTACACGGTTGACCTTTGCTGCATCATCAGCATATACCATGATCTCACACTTTATCGGATCTCTTTTATCTTTAATCACTACGTAGAGCAGCCCCCGTTTCTTTCCCTCCTCACAGAACTCCTTTAACCGATCCTTAGGAACGGTGAAAAATTTCAAGTTTCTTCCGTCTTTTACCATACGTACCACACGGGTCCTGCCCCTGCTCTTTTTATTATCTGTAAGTACCGCATAGAAAAAGGCGGCCAGATGCTGTGCACCTCTGCCCGAAATGCGCAGGAGCTTATCCGCACCCTCCAGCGCCAGCTTTCCTCCTGTTTCCAGACCCTCCATACTGTATTTTACAATCTGGTCTGCCGCATCACTTCCAAGGTTCATGTGGTCACCTCTCTTTCTTTTCTTTCCTGTTCTCTGTTTCCAACTTTTGTTGTACCTTTTCTTGCTCCCATTGTTCCATCTGCTGTAAACGATGCTCTATTTCAAGCGCATGCTCCTGGATTTGGCTGCACAGCTTCACTTCCTTTCGGATTGGCTTTAAGGCTTCCGTGATCTCTTTGAGCTGCTCTGAACTCGGATCTTTACGGTACAGGTGCCTGCGTTCCTTTAAAATCTCCAGGATCTGCCTCTCCAATGGCTTCCGATAAGCTTCCAGTTCTTTTTTACTGGTGATCTTATGCTGTTCCAGAAAATGAAGCTGTTCGATGCGCTCATCCAACTTACGGATATCTGCCTTTAAGGAATAAGCGTTCCCCACGGAATGTTTTCCCCATATCCCCAGCCGGTACATATAGAAATAGTAGAGTGCCTGTATGCCGACCGCTTTTTTGTGCTGCTTTTTGTTTGGCAGGGTTTCTTTTTCGGCCCTTTGCTGTCGGAAGTGTTCCGGCTGGAGGATCCATTCCCGTATGGCGGTCTCTGTATAAGATTCCCCAAGGCTCTTTAAGCGGATATAGCGCTCCATCCCTGGGGCTTTCAAGGCAAGATGCTTCCGGTTCAGTTTCCACGCGTAGCCTTTGTCTTCCATCTGGCGCAGGAACTGTTTCCAGGTGAAACTAAGCTGTATAGCCTCCCGGATATCCATACGGATCCCGCTCCGCCAGGTCGGCCTGCCCTCTTTTTCAGCCTTCCACTGTGCATAATGCATCCCCTTTCCTCCCTGTGTTTGAATGATGGACAGCCCATATTTCCGGCACAGGGCATCGGAGTTTTGGCGGATATCCTCGTAATAGCTCCGGCTGTTGCTGTGATACTTATGGCCATCCATCATGCTCACAGAGTTGAACACGATATGGTTATGGTAATGCCGAGTATTCAAGTGGGTCGTGATGACTGCTTCAAACTGCCCGTTTAACAGCCGTTCGGCCAGCTCCTGTCCGATCAGATGCGCAAGCTCCGGCGTTACCTCCCCTTCGGCAAAGCTCTGGATCAGATGATATCCTTGTACCCCTCCGGCCTTATGGAACCGCTCCTTGGTGGCAGCCATATCGGCAAATGCACACGCACAGGTACAGCCAATGGAATCTTCAAAGACGGCTGTTTCTGTTTTTTCCCGGTTCATGGCATAGGCAATGGCTCCTTCCAGGGAGTCTGCCTGCTCCGGCTTTTTCACGGTCTTTTCCTGATCACGCACATAATCGATCGCATGGTCCAGGCGGTGGACGGGAAGGATGCTGGTATAGGCCATGCGTCCCTACCACTCCTCCTTCACAAGCTGCCAGACCGCCTTGGATATCCGGCTCATCTCCTGGATCCGCTCCGGATCGGCACGCTGGGCAGCGTTCGCCACATGCGCAAGCTGATTGGCATTATTGCACAGCCCGGCGACCTTTCGCAAAAGCTCCGCATGATGCTCACACGGCTTTGCCCGTACCTCCCCGCCCACGATCAAGGAGCGGAGATACGTTTCTCTGGAAAACCCGCTTTTTGTTACCTGCTCATCCAGATAGCGCAGTTCCCTGGCATTTAACCGGACCGGGATCACATGGTTCCTCTTCCTCATAAAATATCCCTTCTTTCTTTGTTCCTGATTTTAACAGCGGATAATACGTAATCCCCCTTTGCTTCATCTCCTTTGCAAAGCGGAGCAGCTCCCAGACTTCTCCATGGATCTGCACATGGGCAGCATCCACATAGTGGCAGATGCACACCTGTTGATCCCCATTTTCAGCCGCCAGTCCGATGCAGTCCCCATCGGGGATGGAAAATAGCTGTTTTTCCTGTTCATCTAAAAAGCAGATGCATCTTTTGTCCTCTCCCTCCTTCTCAAACCATGCTGCCAATTGCTCATCTTCCTTTTTTCCTGCCACTGCCAGAGACACGATTACAATGCCCATGACCCCTCCTACTATAACGCCCACTGCCAATCCAACTAAAAACATGGCTCTTTCTCCTTTCCGATTCGATACCGGGGGTTTGGGGTCCGCCCCAAAGTGCGTTTGGATATCCAAACGCTATGCTTGCAAAACCAGTCGCACCAGAAAGTCTGTCATACAGACTCCTTGATGCGGTTCAGGCTCCGTTTTCTTTGATCTTCAGCAGCCCCTCTAAGGTCGTGCAGATAATATGCAGCCTGTCCGCCATACTGATTTCTGTATTCATGGTTGCTGTCACTTCCCGTCCGCAGACTACCACCATCCGGCATCTCCGTAAGAGCAGATGGGACATCCGGCCAAATGCCTGCTGGTCCTCTGCCTCACGTTCATCTAAAAATGGGGAAAATCCAAACTGCGGGCACAAGGGGACATATCCCATCTCATAGATCTTCCGGCAGTATTTCTGCACGTTCGCCCGGCTCTCCTCCGGGGAACAGCATACATAAGCCAATGCCTGTTCCATAAAACATCCCTCCTTTGGCATCCACGTGGATGCCCTTGTTCTCCTAAAATAATTTCAGAGCATCCATACGGATGCCCTGTCTAACGTTCCCGTTCTTCCTTGCTGCATTTTTTCACTTTAGCCACAGTGTCCCGGAACTCATATACCTCATTTCCCAAGACCTCCTCCGGCAGCACCTGGCTCTGGTTGATCTCCCAGACCATATCCCGCAGTTCCTTTACACTTAGCATCCCTTTTTCCTTTGGCAAGATGATACATTCATGGATACTGGAGGGGAGGATATAGTAATCTTTTCCGATCTTATCACGGATCTGCTTTGCCACCTCCGGATACAAGAGGACTGTCGCACCAAATTTTCTGGTTTCATTGCTCAGTACATACATGGGGGATTCCTCTAGCGGTGCCACCATGGGTTCCTCTGCAAGAAGCTCCTGCAGAGCTTCATTCATGGAACAGAAGCTGACTTTCTCATGATCCTGTGTATTCTCAAGTGCCGTCCCAAATAATTCTGCCTCTGGTTTACCCCACCGCTCGGCCATAATGGTCTTCACCTGTATGGACATACGTTCTGTCCCCTGATTCTCCAGGTCTATATACAGCACTTCCGCTCCCATTGGATGCAGTTTGTATGGCCCCTGTTTATAATACGACTGATTATTTTCCCGGTTCACGAGCCGTACCCGAAGCCTATCCTTTATCTTTTCATAATCCGTCAGATCCGGAAGATCAACCTCCGGGAGTACCTGTTCCTGATAAGCTTCCACCAACTCCCGGCTGATCTGCTGTAGGGGCATCCCCGCAAGAAACGATTGATACGCTTTTTCCAAATAGAAAACAGGTGCGATCACATGGTCCTCCTGCCGGATGATAAGCCCCGCTGATTCCACATTATTTTTTTGATTATGTGTCAGTTCACATTGATAGCTCCCCTGCGTTTTAAGCTCCTGTCGCACCGCCTGTAGTAAGTGCTCTTGAAATTCTGAATACGTTAATTTATTCTCCATCTTTATCCTTCCCCCCTTTCCTGATTGGCTTCCTCTAATGCATACCGGATGCGGTCTGTCCCCAGCTTATAATAGGCATCGGTCACTTCAATTCCTACTGCCTGATATCCCTCCTGTACTGCGGCAAGGACTGTAGTACCTGCTCCGGCAAAGGGATCTAAGATCAAACCACCAGATTCGCAAATCTGAACCACATCCCTCATTAGCTGCAGTGGCTTCTCTGTGACATGGATCCGGTTCTGTGGGTTTCCATACCGAAACACGCCCGGCAGGCAGGACACCGGACGGCTGATCGGCATTGCGCCATTGCTCCCCCATACAATGTATTCTGCCTGTTGGCGGAAGCGTCCCTTTTGCGGGCGGGAATTCCCTTTGTCCCACACGGCTGTTCCTCTCCAGATCCACCCTGCCCACTGGAGGGCATCGGTAATGGACGGATACTGCCGCCAGTCGATGAACAGGCAGATCGGGGCACCACTCTTGCAGGCTTTTCTAACATCGTACAGCCATTCTGCCATCCAGTGCATCCAGGAGCGCTGGTCTTTGTTATCCCCATCAAAATCCGGTAAGGCATTCCCTTGCTTCATGCTGCTGTATTTCTGATTTGTCATGCGGTTCCGTTCATTTTGTTTCGTACCACCGGAAGCATAAGGCGGATCTGTGATCACCGCATCGAAGACTCCCGGCTCAAAGGCATTGACCAGGCGCAGGGTATCTCCATGCAGGATTTCCCACTTCTTGCCCCCGGTATGCTCTGGCCGTACGGCATCTTCTTTCATGATTGCTGCTAATTCTAAAGTTTTTCCCAATAGGCATCATCCCTTCTTTTCTCAGCGCTCTGGCTGGTTCTTTTTCATTGATTTCTTATCCGGCATCTGCTCCTTTGCAGGGCTTAGCTCTGTTTCCACGTATGCACTGACGATTCTAAGCGCCTGCTCATAGCTGCCTGCCTCTGTTACCCGGCTGATCATCTCAGAGGCTTCCTCTCTCATCCCGGCATCACAAAGGACAGCCTTTGCCCGTCCTAAGATGGCAAAAATGTTGCCATCCTTACCAATGAGCTTAAGCTTTGGGCGTATCGCCTTTCCTTCCCCATGCTCCGGTCTTTGTTCCATTTTCCGCTTCTCTTCCAGGATCTGTTTCTTTTCAAACTGCAGACCGCCGGATGACCAGAAGTGCACATTTAGGACACCTCCATCGATGGCAATGTCCCGCTGTTCAAAGCCCTCCCCCCAGCCATCGCTGTACTGGCCGTTGATATAGTCACACAGTTCCTTAAGCTCTGATCCCTCTAGATTCGTACGAAGTGTCAGGGTCGTACAGCCATACAGTTCCCCATCCACTTGTTTCACAGACACAATCGCCTGCGATACCTTTTGCTTGATGGATTCCCTTCCATGAAAGTAGTCCATCAGATTACAAACACCTTCTTCTCCGAAAGCATTTTCCTTTTCCACCATCTGGGCGATCACAGCTTCATAGGGGGCCAGGTCCTTTCCTTCCAACAGTTCCACCTGTGTGCGATTTTCATCATAATGCCCTGCATCCTTTTGCCTATCATCCGGATAAAAGGAACCAAAAAGCGGCGTCAGAAGTTTCATCTGTGGGATAAGCTGTTCTTTCTCTTTGATACGTTCACCTCCCCTCATGGGTCTTTCTCTTTGTCCTGTTTTCTCTTATTCTATTTGTTTTTGCGGCCGCTGCGGCCAGATCCCCATAATCGGCACCTTCTGCTTGTGGCAGATTCTCAATGATTTTGTACGCTGCATAGGCTTTTTTCAATTGTTCACAGGCCCAACGTCCGGCAAAATCATTGTCGGTGCAGATTTCTATCTCTGTAATCTCCGGGTGATTTGTAAGGAACCGCTCCAATGCAGACGGTTTCTTATAGGAGCGGTGTACACTTCCCTCCTTCGGGGCACTGATTCCACCAAGGGACAGCCTATATTTATCCATCGGATCCCCTTCCAGTGTCATATGAGCCAGGGCATCAATGGCAGCTTCATAAACGGCTACCCGGGCACTGTCCTTCTTTGGGGGAATCAAAAAGGAACAGCTTTTCTCGCTGCCCCTCTGCTCCATCTTAAATGACTTTCCATTCTGATCATAAATCCCACGAAGGAATGCATACTTTGGTTGCTTCTTTTCATCGTATCCCACAAACACTGCATTGTGGTAGGGAAGGCTCTCATAGAGGATCCCTTTTTGAACACAGTAGGTAATGGCTGTGTCACTGATGCCACGGTTCTTCAGATAATGGCGGGTTTTGTCACAGGTTTGCGCTTTTGGCGGCAGTTCAAACACGATTGGCTGTTGTTCCTTTGGCTGCACGGGCGGCAGATAAGAGGGATTCTGTCCGCTTAAGAACGCCACCGCCTCCACAAAGTCCATCCCATTTACCTTGGTCAGGAAATTCAAAGCACTGTAGCCCCCGATGTCCCTGGACTTCCAATGCCACGCACTGGTGATCCCATTGATCTTAAAGCTGTCGTGATCGGCCAGTTCCCATTCATTCCTTGCGGAAGATTTCTTCAGGCGTTTTGCTTCATACCTTCTCAGATATTCTATGGCGGACATCTCCCTTGCCGCTTCGATCTGCTCTTTCGATACCCACGCCATCAGAGGAGAGCATCCCGCAGCTGCCGGACCTTATCCGTCCGCTCCCAGGGAAATTCCTTTCTTCCAAAATGCCCAAACACGGCCGTCTGTTTATAGATGGGGCGGTCCAGATGCAGATGTTCCCTGATCTGCGCCGGGGTCAAGCCGAACACCAGCGGGACTGCCGCTGCCAGACAGTCATCTGCACAGGCAGTTCCGGTCCCAAATGTATCCACCTGTACCATCACAGGCTCCGCCACACCAATGGCATAGGCCAGTGATATCTGGCACCGCTTAGCAAGGCCGGCGGCAACCATGTTCTTGGCGATATACCGTGCCATGTAAGCACCGGAACGATCTACCTTCGAACAGTCTTTCCCAGAAAATGCCCCGCCGCCATGGGGGACCATGCTTCCATACGTATCCACCATCAGCTTGCGTCCCGTCAGCCCGGTATCTGCATCCATGCCTCCACAGACAAATCTGCCCGATGGATTGATGAGTATCTTGGTATCTTCATCGGGCGGCAGGAATCGGAGAGCCGGTTTTAACACCTTTTCCCGGATTTCCTGCTCCAGTTTTTTGCACGTCTTGTCCTCCCTATGCTGGCAGGACACCACCACACTGTCTAAACGGGTTGGGTGCCCCTCCTCGTACTCCACGGTGACCTGTGCTTTGCCGTCCGGCAATATCCCATCGATGTATCCGCTTCTTCTGCAGGCTGATAATTCCCGGACGATCCGGTTCGCCAGTACCACCGGAAGGGGCAGAAGCTGCGGGGTCTCGTTGCAGGCATAGCCGATCATGACTCCCTGATCCCCGGCTCCTGCATCAAATCCATCTTGAGCAGCTGGAAGACCGGCACGTTTTTCTTTTGAACACGCCACGGCGCCTGCAATATCCGGGCTTTGCTGGTGGATCAGTGCATCCATCTGCACCCCCTCCGTGGGATAACCCACTTCTTCCAGGACCTGTCTTACTATTTCGAACACATAGGGTTCATAGCCGCTGGTGATTTCCCCGGCTACAAGCAGGTTCCCCTTTGTCGCCAGAACCTCGCAGGCCACCTTAGATGCACGGTCTTCTCTCAGACACGCATCCAGGATACTGTCTGCAATCAGGTCACAGAGCTTGTCCGGATGCCCTTCTGTCACTGCTTCTGCTGTATAAAAACGCTTCATGTAGACCTCCTTTTTCACAAAAAAAGCAGGGCATATCCCGCTTTAAGGACATACCCTGCCTGTTATTTACTGATCCTATGATCTTAAGTTTGTTTTATTTTCTATTAAATAGCCAATGTCATCAAAGCGTGGCATAATTGCTCTTTTTGAACACGCTTCTGAGTGTTCTATCAATTTTTCCACTATTTGATTTCATGCCTCAGATATTGCCTGATTTCCCAAGCTGCATGTTCTTCCCGCTCTTTGCGATTCCAAAATACAATTTTACGCACATCCTCTTCCGAAACCGTCAGCTGGATTGTCCGAAACTGTTCTTCGATATGCTCCCGCATTTCTTTTCCCCGCTCCAATGCATCCCTGACAATCTGCTGTAGATATTCCGGTTTGCGCAAATCGCCTATGTCATGGAACACTGCATTGGCAGCAACCAGTGCATCCCTCATATAGGATGCGTGATCTTTGAACAGCTCGCTTTCAATATAGATTCCCTGTGTTTCAATAAACATCGAACAGAACGTAACGATTGTGCGTGTGTTGCCTTCCCGATAGGGATGCACTTTCCAAAGCCTTGCCATACAAGCAGCAAACATATCCACTGCCTGATCAAAATCTGCCGCCATCCAATCAAACGCATTCATGTCAAACAGCACTTGCTTTGCATCCCTTTCAATGTCGAAACAATCCGAATATTCGATAGACAATTCTCCTAAGACCACCTCAGACTTTTCAATATTGATGATGCGGGGTTTTCCAGCCCATTCATACAGATCCTGAAAGATACGGTAATGCATCTCACACAAGGAATGAAAATCATATTCCAGCCAATTTGCATCGGCTACAATTTCCGAGAGCCTGTATGAAGTATAATCTGCTTCCATATCTTTCAATATCTGCTCTTCTTGGACATCTGCCAAATTTTTCAATACCTCAGAGTTTGGATATAAATACGGATCACGCATTTTTCACTTCCTACCGTTTCATTTTATACTTACGGTCCAGTGCCTTTTTCACTTCTTCCATGGAAATTTCTCCCCGTTTTTCCTTTTTGATTAGTTCTTGCATTTCAGGGGTAGGCTCCAAACCATCCACTTTGATCATACCAAGTGCGTAATCCCATTTTTTGTCTGCTTTTACCAACATTGGAATCAGCTCCTTTGCTTTTATATTGTAGTTATAGTATAGCACAAAATCTGAAAAATAGCCAGCTTACGCGCAAATATTAAGCGAATCAAAGTGTCATCAAAGCGTTGCAATATTTCCCTTTTCTGAACACTTTTCCATTGATCATGCTGCTTTTTTCACCGCTACGACCACCGTTTTTGCTTCTTTCCACTCATAGGAGCAGGTCACCAGCGTCAGTACCTGTTCATAATAGGTATCCGAAACTCCGGTTTCAAACAGCCCCAGCCGTTTTGCCTGATCCACATAGCTTAAGATGCCGTCATGCCCCGGAAAATCCACCTGTGTAAACGGCAGCATCGAAGTATCTGCCTTGGTCACAGACACGATTTCATACGTGTCCATACATTCCGGCGTCTGTAATTGAATGATCGGATGCTCCTTACAGTACGCCGCATCCGTAAAGAGATCCAGCTTCCCGAACATCGTCCCGCTGTTCATGTTATGGCCGTATAAGACCAGATTTTCACTTGTCTTTACGTTGCAGTCAGAGGCGAAGAACAGGCTCCCATTAGCATCCTGTTCTTTCCTGTAATTATGCTTTAAGTAAAATTCCGGATCATCTTCCCCGCTTTGCAGGACAGGGTAATCGATTCCTGTACCTGGAATCGTGAGCCATGCCTGCAGATCGGGATAACGTGCTTGCATAGCCAGCAGATCCCTGCCCCCGATATCTCCTTCTTTTCCAGCAGGTAAGAACGGGTCCTCCTCGGAGGCGGGAGCCCCGGAAGTGACTTCCGGGAATTCCTCTTTGAGTGCCTCGATTTTCTTCTGATTCTGTTCCGGTACGAACACCATATGGTGCAATAGGAATCCAGCCGCCAAGCAGAACAGCAGGAAGAAGGCTCCCTGCATCAAACGGTACTTATTCATCCTTCTGTTCCTTTCGTTTCCTTTTTTGGATGGTCACCACTGCGAACGACACAAGTGCCGCTCCGCAAAGGACTGTCAGTATCATGGGTTTCCACGGATCGTCCCCGGTCTTTGGAGCAGTGGGAGTGGGGATTTCCGGTATCCTGCTGTCCAGCATCTTTACCTTCTGGATTTCCAGTGTATCTTCCAAAGTGAACGTTACATCTTCTGCAAGTGCATACCCCTCCGGTGCGGCAATTTCCCGCAGGATCAGTTCCTCATGCACCGGGAGCTTTTCAATTCTGTGGGGCTCTCCATTGGTTATCCACTCGTCTCGTACCGTCCCCTCTGCATCCAAGATCTGAAGCTTTGCTCCTTTTAGCTCCTCCCCGGTCGTGCTGTCTGTCTTGGAGATTTCTGTTTTGGAATATTCGTCTTCCATTTCCACTTCCGTGATGCTGCCGTCCTCTTTTATTTCAAATGCCACATCTGCAGCAGATACATAGCCCTCTTTATAGGGAGCCAGTTCTTCATGAAGGGTGTAGTTCCCCGCCGGAAGCGCATAGACGATGTGCGGCTCTTTGGTGCTGATCCATTCTTCGATCAGGTTTCCGTCCGGATCTGTAATCTGCAGCCTGGCGCCGCTTAACTCCTCTTTCGTCGTTGCATCCACCTTTGTAAAATGACTTTCTGTGGGCTCATTCTCAATCACCTTGCTTAAAGTGACGGTGTCCACGTTCGGATCCTCATAGGCCACTGCAAATACCCAGATCTCCTCATTGGGCAGATACCCCGGTCTTTGCAGCTCTTCTTTGACATAATATTTCCCATGATACAGATCGCTGTCAAAGGTCAGTTTTCCATTTTCATCGGTGGACTTCTTCTCCAGCAGTGTGTCCTGTTCTGCAAGGAGCTCCCCTTGTTGTGACAAGATATCCTCTGCTGTATAAAGCCCGAACACAACCCCGCCCAGCGCTTCCTTCGATACCGCATCCTGCTTTTCAATGGATACGGAGATCTTCTGCCGTTCATTTTTATAGGATACACCCTTGTATACGACTGCCTGTGTGTCATCCTCTGCGGTCAGCGTGAATGCTTTCTGTTCCGTATTCAGGACAAAATGCTCCCCTGCAGCGGTCTCTTTCAGATAATAGGAGCCTAAGGGCAGGTTATGAAGGACTGCCTTTCCGGCTTTATCCGTAGTCAGGGCTGCCACCAGAGCATCTTTCCCATAACGGACGATTCGGTTCCCCGCCTCGTCTTTCGCCCCATCCGGAGAATAGATAGTCTCTTTTGCATGGAGTTCAAAAACTGCACCCTCCACGCCCGACTCTTCATAAAGAAAGTTCCGAAAGATTCCGGTATCCGTATCCTTTCCTGTCATGGTATGGACCAGATTGGCACACACTTTCTTTGCCTTATCCGCAAAGGAATCACCTTCTACCGCCTCCAGCTGTTCTCCGGTCTTGGTAAGGGTCAGGCTTCCCACCTGCTCATCATTTGGCTGTTCCACCGCTGCGATGACCGCCCCGGTGTCCGGATCGATCTGATGTGCGGTATCGGAGGATACGGTGATGGTGATCGCTGCTTTTGGATTTTCCTTATATTCCCCATGGCTTGTGAGGGCAAGGGCTGGCAGCATTTCCTCTGCATACAGGGACATCTCATGGCCCTGCCTTACAAATGTGTCCGGCGCCGCTGTTTCCTCAATCCGATACGTAGACGCTTTTAATGCCTTCGGCGTTACCAGATATCCCTCCTCATTGGTCTTAAAGACACTGAGTTTTTCTTTCTTTGGATACTGAATCACCTGTTCTACATACGCCTCTTTTTCGCAGTCATATATTTTATAAGCTGCTCCGGCTTTTAATACCGTATTTCCGGTCTGTGCATCTTTTTTGATGATTTTCAGGAAAAACTCAAATGGCCTGTCATCAAAGATCCGCCACTGCATCGGTTCCCGGCTGTCTTCGTGAACGCTTACCAGAAATGGATCCACTTTTTTAAGATTCTCCGGAACCGTGCTTTCGTCTACCACATACAGGCCATAGGGCAATTCCGGGCTGATGGCATATCCTTTCGCATCTGTGATCAGTTCCGGCACTGGAATTGCCTGTCCCTCTGCATAAGTCACTGCAACAGGTTCGCTGCCAAAATCATAGCCGATAAAATCCGCTGCGGTATAAGTGCTTCCATTGGCCGGCTGCAAGACCCCACTTTTTACCTGGGACAAGCTGCTGACCAGATACACCTTAAATCCGGCCCCCTTTACCAGACCGGCTTCGGTTTGTCCGCCATCCTCACTGATTTTGATGAGCTGGAATGCCTGCTTCTTGACGGTCTCTTTGACAGTCAGGTCACGCGTGACCACGGCCTCCCCCTGCCCTTCGCTGGACAGTGAAACATCATAACGTGTGCCATCCAGCGTATAGCCCTCTGGCGGTGTGGTCTCTTTTAAATACATTTCACCCAGATATAGATTGGAGAACTCCATCGTACCGTCTGTCTTGATCGTTCCCTGGGCGATCAGGCTGTCCTTTTGATAAAGAACACCCGTCTTTTTGTCCGGGTGTACGATGTCCTCTTTTGCATACAAGCCATAGACAGCTCCGGTAAGAGCACTGTCCCCCTGTGACAGGAAGTCCCCAGTCTCCCCATCGACTTTTCGGATGTGGATGCTGCCGGTGATCCGCTCATCGGTTGCATGCACCTCTATGGCCGTTCCAGTCTGCACCGCAGCTTTATGAACAGTGGACGACTGCACATAAGCAGGCGGTGCAGTGATCTCCCGCACATAGACCGTTTTCAGAGCTGCGTCAAAGTAGTCACTGACTGCTCTTCCCTCTGTCCCGGTAACGGGCATGGTCAAAAGGAGATTTTCGCAGTTCTGATCAGTATAAATGCCATAGACGGCACCAGCAAGCGGTTTTCTGGTATCTGCATCTTTTTTGAGCAATTCGATTCTTGTCATTTCCAGCCAGTCCACACCAAAGCTGACAGGTTGTGCATGCTCGGATTCGAACACGCCAATATCCTGGCTGGCCGTTCCGGTGGAAAGCACCAGCGTCCTCCAGGTCTCCCCTACCAAGCCGTGAAGCTTTCCGGAGGTATAGCTTCCAACAACACTTAAGGGGGCTTTTAGATAGAAGGTGTCCCCGCCATAAATACGGAGCTCCCCAGCGGATGCATAAGTGCCCTTTGTCTTGTTCACACAGGTCACCTCTCTGGGCACGGAAACCGTGATATAATTCCGATGATCCCCATCCATCTTTATGTCCGGAGTCTTCTGGATATCCCCCTCTCTTACGGCACCTACATGGGTCTTTGACAACGTGATCTCTCCCTTGGGAGGTCCCTCCATCCCAAACAGGTGGTCAATATAGGCGATGACCCCTGCACGGACCAGATCGTTATAATCACAGCCGGTGAAGCCGGCCTCTCCGGCATACGCATAGCTGGCTGCAATGTGGGTATAGATGTATTTTTCCTCGGCACTTTTTCCGGACAGACAGCTCTCCGTGATATCTCCGGCACCGCCATAGCCATAATATAGCACCTTTTGCAGGTTGGTGTTCGAGTCGAGTACCTCCGCCACATACGCTCCGGATGGCGGAGAGGCTTTTTGTGACTGCAGGCAATAGGCGATCTTTCCGTTCACCGTAAACCAGCAGGTTGAATAATTCCCAATATAACTTGGATAATAGATCTTTTCCCCTTTTTGCAGGTTTACCGTTGTCCGGGCACGAAAATCATTTGCCGCTCCGGAAAGCACCAGTGCCTCCCCGGATGCAATCTCTTCCTCCAATTCTGCCAGGGATTCCCTGGTATCCGCTTGATTGGAACTGGTGACCTTCACTTCTGGTCCCTCGTTTGTATCACCTTCCGAATCCTCTTCCGATGCGGTATCTTTCTTTTGCAGCTTATTTTCCCCTTGTTCCGTGTGTGCCTGACCCTCTGTATCCGTCAGGGTTATCTTCCGGGTGATGACATAGCTGTCCCGCTGGTCCTTTGGCACCACAAGGTAGCTGGCAACGTAGACCCCGGCTTTCTTTGGATCGTAAGCCCCGCCATCCTCCCCTTTGATTTCTGTCAGGGTCACAGCCTCCGCCCCTGCATCATAATGGATCCCCTCCATGCAGGTCTCCACGAAAAACTCCGGGTCCGATACTTCTTTTTCGATATCCTCTGCCAGAACCTTTGTTCCCTCCTCCTCCGCTGCTTGTATGGACTCCTGACTAAAGGTATCTGTTACGGCAGGCCTCTCCCCGTCACCTTCTGCGGCAAATACCGGGATCCCGCCAAGGGAGCTTGCCCCCATCAGCAGGGCAAGGCCAAATGCAATCATTCTTTGTTTTATTTTTCCAATCTTCATTCAGATCTCCTTCCTACTACAACATACAGAAAACCTGCCACTGGCAGCTTTCCTTACATACTTTGGTATACAAAGACCGCAGGTATCTCATTTCCTGCGGTCTTCTATCGTGTCAGATCTTTTCCAGTTTTCTTTTGCTGCCCCCGACCCTTCCTTATCTCTACCATGGCGCGCTTTACCGCATCTAGGACTGGCTTAGACGGGATTTCATTTTGTCTGCATCCCTCCAGGATCCCTCTTAAATAGACATCTGCGGGGACGGCCGGGCATTCCTTATAGGGGGCATTCATTGTATAAACGGCTGCCTCCTGCAAGACCCCTTTTTCATTTTGTACAAGGATTCTCTCCTTGCCATACAGATGGGGATAGCCTTCGTAATAATCCAGGCTTGCCTCACATGGGGCTGTGATCTTCCACAACACTCCCTCCACGATGCTCCCTTTTTCCGGCAGTATCGTTGCGACACCGCCTCCGGATGGCCGGCCGCAAAATGCCAGCCGGTAATCCTGCAGCTTGACATTTTCTATCACCCGGGCATCCGGGCACCGGAAGTCCATCTGGTCTAAGTTCATGTTGCTGCCATAAGCAAAGTAAAATTTCTCCTTTATGACCTTTCACCTCCTCTCATCGTGACTCTTCTCTTCTTTTGCGGTCTTCATAGACACTTTTGTCATATCTCCACGCCCGGCTGCCCTCCAGATTGGAGAGCAGATGATCCCGGACATTCTTATATTCCGGTCCGATCAGCCCCAGCCGCAGTAAAAATGTGCGGAAGGTGAAACAGGGATTCTCGGAAATCTCGGTCTTTTTCATCTGTGTCTTCTTCTGATTGATAGCCTGAGCGGAAATGGCAAGTGCGAGTGTTACATTCGCCCGCACTTTTCCGGCATGGAGGGTACTTTCAAAGCACCTCCATTCCAAGGTTCCCTTAGAGAACACCGCATGGAGGTTCAGCGCATGATACCGGGTCGAATCATAATGGCTGTAGCTTCTGTCCCTCCCCTCATACCAGCTCCTTTTGACCTGTTCCATAGACAGGTTATTGGTTGGAAGCTTACGGATATCTTCCAATACGGTCCGTTTGACCTTCTGGCAGTATTCCATTTCTCTGGTTGTCTGTACCTTCAGGGCCTTGAACAGAAGATCCTCTTTGGCGTACATGATCGTCAGGGCATTTTTCAGGCTCCGGGGCGTGTGGTTGGAGGCATCCACGTGGACATGCATGCCGCAGGATGTATTTACCTTTGCACCACTTCTCCGCAGGCAGCGGGCAACTGCCTGCAGCTTTTTCATCTCACCGCACTCCAGCTTCGGGCTGACCATTTCCGTACAGTACGCACTTCCTGCATGCAGAGATCGCCTCCCGGATCGTTCCTCTGGCCGGATACTGCTGTCATAGGTAAACTTCCACTCTTTCCCCTCCGGATCCTGCACGCCCCATGTCTCATAATAGGTGCCGATGAAATACGCTTCTGTTCCAAACATTTGCGCAATTGCGCGGGCGGCCTCTTCTCTGGTGATACCGGTCATCTCGATCTCAGTTCCAAAGTATTGATCCCTTAAGTCGATAGGCTATCCCTGCCCTTCTCTGGCATCTGCCTTAGCATAAGATCTGCATCCCGCAGGTGGCTTCCTATGGCTTCAATGACCGTAACTGTCACGCCGTTGCCCGCCTGCTTATAAATCTGGTTGTCCGAAGTGCCCTCCAGCATCCAGTCGATCTGCACATCATAATACCCCTGCAGTCTCAAGCACTCCCTTGGGGTCAGCCTGCGTATCCTGCCATGATAATAGATACCATGCCGGTCAGCTGTCGTAAGGGTGAACATTTCCTCCTCCGGCTCTTTCATTCTGCGTCCGTTTTGCCTTATACTGCTCTTAGCCAGAGTCAGCACTGCTCTTGGTCCGTCCTCCGTTCGAATGCCTGACTGCTCTTCCCTGCGGTCACCGCTTCCATCCTTTCGCCCCGCCAGCAGGTATCTTGCATACACAGTGGGCAGAGACAAGGAGGGCAGTGCGGCAAACTGCAGGGTGCCCTGCTGGCCACCCGTTGTCAGTGTATGGGCAACACCATGCCCGACTCTGCCCCTTCTGGTATTCATACTGGCATACCCTAAGTCAATACTGTCACCGGGATATGCCATTTTATAGCCTTGTTTCGTATTCTCTTTGATCGGAACACCAAACTCATAAAGGCCGGTCTTTCCGCCCATCCCTCCGGCACCGGAGGTCAGCGTACAGCTTAATCCTTGCGGATGGTAGACTCTTTTTCCCTGGCTGCCGGATCGGAGCTGTATAAGAGCCGTTCCATTTGTCTCTGGGAAAGGTAATATTTTTCCGGCACATCTTTCATCAAGATATCCGACAATATACACCCGTTTCCTTGCCTGTGGGACTCCAAAATCCTTGCTGTTAAGCACCTTCCATTCCACATGGTACCCCAGTTCCAAAAACGTACTAAGGATGGTATGAAACGTCCTCCCTTTGTCATGCGATAGCAGTCCGGGTACGTTCTCAAGGAGAAAATACGCAGGTCGCTTGTCTTTAACCAATCTGGAAATTTCAAAGAAAAGGGTTCCCCTTGCATCGGAAAATCCCCTCCTTCGTCCAGCGATTGAGAATGCCTGGCAAGGAAATCCTGCACATAAAAGATCAAAGTCCGGCATTCTTCCAGTTTCAATTGCTCTTGCGTCATCACAAAACCACTCCCCTTCCGTATCGAACAGCCTGCGGTAGTTCTTATCTGCATGGGCATCTACCTCGCAATGCCCGACACAGGAAAATCCCCCGGCTCTTGTCAGCCCCTCGCGGAATCCGCCGATCCCGCTGAATAAATCAAAAAATCTTATGGTTGCATCGATCATCCTCCTTCACTTCTTTTAAAGACAACAAAAACGGTATGGATCGCTCCACACCGCCTGTTCCTCACATTTTTTAGTTGCTATTCCTCTGTATCATGCTCCGCTTCCGGCAACTCACCGGTAGGTTCCTGTAACCTGGCGGCTTGCTCAGATGCTTCCCATTTTGCTTCCTCGGCTGCAATCGCCTGGGTGATGATCTCTATCAGAAATTCTTTCTGTTTGCAATGCTTTTTTGCCACCACCGCCTTAAATCTGCCAAATAGTTCCTCGCTTACCTGTACCGCTATTGTCCTTGCCTCTGCCATGCTCACCGCTCCTTTTTTCATAAAGTGCTCTTCAATGATCTTCTGTAGAAATAATTGTGTGCTGCTTTCCGTCTGTTCGATTTCCGCACGGACCTGCTCATGCAGTTCTATCGGAATCTTCCCACATATGTTTTTCATCTCTGCCATATACAATTCCCCTTTCGTTTTGCTACACACAACATACGCCCAAAATGCATGGATATCCATTCACACTACTACACAAAGATGCATGCATAGATTATATGAAAACGAAGCATGTTACCTATGTGGATCATCCTGCTTTCAGTAGCATCCCCCCTTTCCCTTGGCCGTGCAAAAGGTGTTCTGGCTTCCCCCACAGTTCGTGCTTCTGCTGGTTTACGAACCTCCCGCACACTTACAGATTTTCTAAAAATGACAGCATCTGATCTTGGATATCCGTATCCGGCTCCTTTGCCTCCTGATAGGTCAAAGCTCCATTTCTCAGCACTTCCTGAACACTTTCCCGGATGAGTTCTCTTAATGTTTCCCTGTCATCTGTCTGCAGGATCGCACGCACTAAAAAGGTATTTTTCTGCCCTTTCGGAACACCTTTCAGTATCTCCCACGCTCTCCTATGATCCCTTTGTTGCAAATCCGGCCGGAAGGAATACACCGGGCGGTTCATCGGCTCGACATTTGCCCGGCAAGGCGTTCAAACCCGGAAGCGTTCGCATGCACGTCCTCCAGATAAACCGGGCGAAACAGCCCATCCTGCGGCCTCACGTGGCGTTTCAATATGGAGGCCCCTCCGCCCATGATCACTGCCGGGATTGCCTTTAAGTCAAATCCTGCCTCCGTCACTGCAGACAGAATCCGCTGAATATATCCACTTCCATACTGAAGTATAATATCTCTTGCTGCCGGATTCATGCTGCAAGCCTGACCATTTAGAACACGTTCAATCTGAATCTCCGTAACTGACAATCCTGTATTCCTCCGTACCTGTTCCATGATCTCATCCATACAACGGATCACCCCTAGCTCGAAGCTGCGGCAGGTCGTGGCATTGGGGACAGCATTATCAAGCCGCATCAGATCGATCGTCCAGCCTCCGATATCCAGTAAAAGGACAGAAGGTTCTTCTTTTAGATACTCCGGATGCAGTGCCAGTGCACAATACCCTTGTGGGAACAGCTTCACATCTTCGATGTAAATTTCATATGCGCTGTTCTCATAGCGAAAACACAAAGGCTGTTCCTTTCGAAGCAGATAGTCCCCAAACCTTTGCTTCTCCCTTCCAAATCCAGCCAGGGGAAGACCCGCTGCAAGAACAATCCGCTCTTTGGCTGACGCTTTCCGATACTTTAGTTCCTTCGCAATGGCTGCCATGGTGAGCAGATAATAAGTATCGTTCATGGTCTTGTCTTTTAAAAGCGACTGTCGGGTGCTGCCGCAGACATAATATTTCCCCTGATATTGCAAGACATTTTGCATGGTGTACGGCTCGTAGTCATATTTGCTGAGACCGGTTGAAAAACACACATGTGGTGTTTTGATGGCATAATAGCCATGATCGATTCCTATAATGATAGGGCATCACATCCTCTCTTCTTTTCAATTTTACTATTTCTATGGGGATTTCAGACATGGAAATGTTGAAAAACCCCCGCCCCCTAAAGGGGCGTGTGTGGACTAGGAACATTTTTTTCCAGCAGGTCAGGTCCTTTTTTTAAAGCAGGGAAATATGCACCCTTCGGACATATCCCCCTGCTTTTCATTCATGTTCCAACCGGAATCCTCTTGTTTTCCCTGTCTGCCAATTCATCTGGAACTTTCCCGCTCTTTCTCTTTAGGATCCGCTAAATGCTTTGCACGCTCCATTTGTCCCAATGCTCTTTGCAGCGCAGCGGCTTCCGCCTCTGTCAGGGTTTCTCCTTGAGACTTCAAATAATCCATTGTAGCAAATTGGCAGTTCCGAAACGCTCCCATCATCAAGGAATGCTCCGTCCCAAACTTCTGATACCTAATATTCTTCGTGCCACCGTTCTTGTAATATTCTTCCAATCCAGAAATATCACCGGAACAGGCGAATGTAAATAACTGCTCGATATCATGCATCGTTCTACCCCCTTCGTTATTGGTCTTCCAGTTCCAGCATACATACGATTTGAATAGTCCATTATATTCTTTCCCAGCTCATGGTTTGCTCTATCCTTAAAAATTATATCAGCTGGTTGTAGTAGAAAAACAGGTCTGCTAATGGCACCATAGCCTAAACTGCCCACTGTGAAACAGGCAGCTGTCAACAAAATGGCTGCATATTCCTGCTTTTGGAATATACAGCCTGCTTTAAAATCAGGTTTTAAAAGAGAACCTTGACTTTTTTGCATTGCTACGTTAACTTATTAGCGACCCGATAAAGTGAGGTGAGGTGATTGGGGAATAAATGGATGGGCTGTCCGTCAGATAACCCAAAGGACCTTTCGCTGAAAGTATATCTTGATAAAGTGTCCATAAAGTTACGGCGACCCCAAACAGAAATAGAAGGAAGTGGCGTCAAACTTAGCAAAGCATCTCGCCACTCCCTCCACCAGCACATGCCCGAAGGAAGATACGGCGTAAATAATATAACATGCGCACTCAGTCCTTTCAAGGCAGTGTGTAAAACATAACGAAAGGACGAGCACCAATATGAAAAATATTTTACATGACCTGTACAATGGCAAGATCATCCCGTGGGAACGGTATAATCCGGGCAGTGACAAACAGAATGAAATCCTCAGCAAAATAGAGGAAAGAGAGCGGTATTTCACGGCAAAATTGTCGCCGGATGACTCTCAACGATTTCAGGAGCTAACCCAGCTATACAGGGATCTTTCCAATGTCGAAGAAGACGATCTTTTTTCCTATGCCTTCACCTTAGGGCTACTTCTGACTATGGATGTAATGAAAGAAACAGAGATGATTTATAACGACTGAATCTCTCTATGATAACAGTACGGCGGGGGGATTTCCCCCCCGCCGTATAACTTATCTTAAAGAGTCCTCTATAAGACGAACCCTTTTCAAACGCCAGTTCCACCAATAACGGAATGGCTGAGAATATAAAATTCCTCTTGACTTGACTGTGTATTTTTCTCAAATAATTCCAAATTCTGATTAAAGCGTTCCGCTTCTACTTCATCTATATCCATCACTGAGCTTTGAAAATAAAACCATTTGCGTCCATCAATTGCTTTGGGCTTTAATTCCTTTACCAGCATTGCTGTTGGGAAAGTTCCATTTTCAAGACAGATATTATATTTTTTGCAGCTTTTAAAACCACTGCTTACATAATTGCTGGGACTGCCAAAAATAACAATTGTATCGTATCCAAGCCTGGCTGCCCTTTCAAAAGAATATTGCAGAAGCATTTTGCCGTATCCCATTATTTGATATTCGGGCATAATACAGACCGGACCAAAGGTGAGGATTTCTTTCTCTTCCATGGATTCATCGACTAGTTTGGCCTTTGTGTACATGATATTCCCGATGACCTCACCGTCTGCCTCAATGACAAAATCCAGTTCTGATAGAAAATCTTTATGAAATCGCATAACATGAACCAGATAATGCTCATCGCACCCAGGGACATATAAATTCCAAAAGGCCTTCCTTGTAATATCTTCAACTTTTTTATAATCAGCTTTGGCTTCATTTCTTATTTTTATTACATGACTCATTTGAATTTTCCTCCTAAAAAATAAACGCTAACCTTTCAGGAGGTTTGTGCATTGGATTGTATTTACGCAAACCTCCCGGTTATGCTACAATCACCGCTGTGTTCCTGTTTTTCATAAAGTGGCTCCTTATGTACTTTTATTTGATTCATAATAACTGCTTTATATTATATACTAACTCTTGCCCCAAAACAACAAGAAATGGAGTATAAAAAAACTGGCAGAGACTATACTTTTCTCAAGCCAGATATCCATTTCCTCTCCTTACTATATACACATATTTCTTCACCTTTTGTGTATTCTGTTCCGTTTTTCCACTTTATTTAACTGTATACACTCTATACACCCCTATATCCCCTGCACCAGTTTACGTCCAGAAATAAAATCTTTGTATTCTGCGCCAGTGCCATTGCGATCCATACGCGCTGCCGCTGTCCGCCGGACAGTTTGCCAACCTCCCGGTCACGGTACTTACTCAGGTTCGTCACCTCCAGTGCCCAGTCGATGATCCGCTTATCTTCCTCGCTCTCTGTTGCCATCAGCTTCATGTACGGCGTGCGCCCATAAGATACCAGCTTCTCCACCGTAATGTCATCCATAGCAGAATTATACTGGTGCACAATGGACACCTTCTTCGCCATATCCATCAGTTTCATATTCTGGATGTTCTTGCCGTGTAGAAGCACCTTTCCTTTTTTAGGATTCAGATTTCTTGTCATCAGAGAGAACAGCGTGGACTTGCCGCAGCCGTTGGCCCCCATGATGGTCGTAATCTTTCCCTTTTCAATCTGCAGCGAAATATTTCGCAGGACTTTATTATTTCCATAGGCAAAGGACAGCCCTCTGACTTCCATTGCCGACTTCTGATTCCCCTCTGCCTGTACAGACTGTCCGGTACTTACAGCCTGATCTGTCATCGTATTCGTCATATTAGTTTGCATATTTCGTTGACCTCCTTAACAGCAGAATAAAGAACGGTCCGCCGATGACACTCATGATCACGGCTGCACTGACCTCGTAAGGCGCTGCAATCGTTCTTCCCAGTGTATCCGCAAGCAGGAAAGTCAGTGCCCCCGCCAATGCGGAGAATGGAACCAGCACCTTGTGGTCACTTCCCACCAGTATCCGTCCGATATGCGGCACGATTAAGCCAAGAAAACTGATTGCTCCCGCAATGGCTGTGGCAATACTTGCCAACAACACTGCAACCAGAGAGATCACGATTCTCGTTGTATTCACATTTACGCCAAGACTTCTTGCCGTCTTGTCCTCCAGCGTCAGCAGATTACACTCCCCGATAAAGAGAACTGCAAGAATAAGCCCTGCTGCCACGTACGGGAACAGTGTCACCACATCGTCCCATGTCTTCTGTGTAATGTTGGCCTCCACAATAGATGCCACACCGGTCATATCCCCGCCGGACATGGAGTTAAATGCACTTGCCAGCCCGGTAAATAATGCGTTCACCGCCACACCGGTCAGGATAATGCGCAGAGGGCTTAAACCGCCCTTCCATGATAAGCAGTACACTAAGAAAAATGCGACCACACCGCCCAGGAACGCAACCAGAGGTGTGAAAAAATACAGACTCGGTGCAAATGCGGTGATCAGCACTGCTGCAAAACTGGCTCCACTTGAGATACCGATGATCCCAGGATCTGCCAGTGGATTTTTCAGCACGGCCTGGAACAGTACACCGCTTACCGCAATAGCTGCCCCTGCCAGCATGGAAATCATAATTCTCGGGAAACGCAAATCCCAGATTGTCGCTACATTTTCAATTCGTTTTACAAATAATCCCTGCAGTAATTCGCCGAAGCTTACCTGCAGACTTCCTATATTAATCGCTGCAAAGAACAGGATTACCAGAGCCAGGATCACGACCACAAAAGAAATGGTCGCTCTCATCACCCGTTTCTGCTTTCTGTTCCGGTCCTGCAGCTGTCCTTCGCTTGGCAGAACCTGAAAGCCTGTGTCTTCGCTTATTGTCTTTTCGTTCATCTGATGTCCTTTCCTTCTATTTACTCCCCGCTGCTTCCGATTTCTCTGTGGCATTGGAATCCTCCGCTGCTTTCTGGGCATTCTCACTGTTCTCTTTCGCCTTCTGCTCATCCTCTGCACTTTCCGGATAGAGAATCGGCTGCAGTTCTTCCAGTGCCTGCGGATACTTAAATGTCGCACTCATGCCAAAATACGCATACGTCAGATCATAGACTCTTCCGTTTTTCACTGCGTCAAAATGCTGCCAGATGTCATTGGTCTGAAAATCTTCATTGAACATCTCCACCACCTGATCCGGCAAAGCGTGTGCAGCACGCAGGATAATATCCGGCTCCTTTGTCTTCATATCTTCCGTGTTGACCGTCAGGAACTCCTGGTCACTGCCGGCATAAACATTCTCGCCGCCTGCCATCGCCACCAGACTTCCCACATAGGAATTTTCCGTAGCAATGATGTAGCTCCCAGGCAGTCCCATCAGAATCAGTACCTTGGGATGATCCTTGCCCTCATTCTTTGTCTTATAATCATCATAAAATGTGGTAAATTCATCTACCAGTTCCTTCGCCTGATCCTCGCGGTCGAAGATGTCTCCCAACTCCTGAATGGAACGGTACATCCCCCGGACACTCCGCAGATTCAAAAATGCATAGTCCGTATCCACTTCCTTATACTTCGGTTCCAGATCCGTCTGCAGGGATACCGGACTTAAGATCCAGTCCGGACTTAAAGATGCTACAATCTCCATATCCGGACTCATGGCGGTTCCTACTGTAGCCACATCGTCATAGCGCTCTGGAATCGTAGAGACGCTGGAAGAGCACACGCCCACCAGATCCAGTTCCAGTTTGTCACAGATATCCGCTGTTGCCGGCGAGGTCGCTACGATCTTAGGCTCCTCCGACATGGCTGCCACTTTTGCCTTGGCTGTTGCCACCGCCGCCTTCTCCTCCGGGTCTGTAATCTCAAGCATGGTATCCACATCTTCTGCCAATGTCTCCGCTGTCGAACCTTTTCCATCCGGATGCTGATTGACACAACCTGTGGTACCGACTAAGATAGCGCAGATGCAGACAGCTGTCAAAAGCATCTTTCCTTTGCGTTTCAGTAGATTTAAAGCCAGACGGCTGTCTCTGCTATTCGTCGTCTTCATCGTCATCATCCTCTCCACCCCATCGTTTCCAGTTTCTTCTATAGTAATAGACCACAATCGCTGCCACAGCCAGTATAATCAGACCAGAGGTCGTAATCGCCGCAGTCAGAACCATTGCCTGACTCACTGTGCCATTGCCGCGTCCACTGTCAGCATCTTCTCCGTCCACTCTTGTGGAAAGGCTTAATCCCTGTGCGTCACTTAGTTCCGAATCTGTGGATGCATCCGAAGAATCCGGCGCTGTCGCTTCGGTAATGCTGCTCTGCAGCCCGGCACTTCCTGTGCTTTCTGTATTTCCGGTACTTCCCGTCGTTCCCGTAGTTGTGGATGCCGCACTTCCAGTTCCTGTTGTGGATGCTGCACTTGCTGTTCCCGCTGTGGTTCCATTTTCTGTGGATCCGCTGTTATCTGTTGTGGTCGTTCCACTATTCGCAGTATCTGTTCCACTGTCCCCATTGGTGTCTGTCCCGCCTGAACTTTCTGTTACCATTGTTGCATTCATTCCAGAACTGTTCCCTGCGGAATAATCACTTGGGTACAGATAGAAAATCACATCTCTGCCCATCGGGGTGACATACATCGAACCTCTCACCACACAATTTTCACTCGGTACCTGAATGCATACATCTGCTGTTGCTCCATTGCTGTCTGAACCGGTTCCCGTCACTGCAGTTCCGGTAGATGACCAGCCGGAATCTCCCACATTCTGAACCTGAAAACTCTGATTGGTCGTATAATCCATCAGGCTTAAGCGAATGGTCAGATAGTATTGCCCTCCGTCTGCAACCTCCAGCATGCCGCCGGAATAGACGCAGCCTTCCACCATGCCCTGACCGGTGGTATAAGATGCCTCCCCGCCGGAATCTTCAATTGTTCCGGTCACCGGGTGGGCATAGCATCGGTTAATGGTACAGGTGTACACACTGCCGCTTGCCGCTTTTACTGGAACAGCAGAAATGCCTGCCCCCAAAAGGAGGGCAAGCATAACTGTCATGAAACCAGCTAGACTTTTCTGTAATATGTTGTAAATCTGTCGTTTCATCTGGTGTCCTTTCTATCTGGAAAACTTCAGTAAGCCTCTGCTCTTTAACTTGTACAGTACACCTGCAATTACTGCCAGCAGGCTCATAACCAGTGGTACTGCTGCTGCGGAAGTATTGGTATCATCTGCCGCCTTCGTTGTTGTCTTTGCTTTACTGCCTGTTGATGTGCTGTTTCCCAGTTTCGTTCCACTTGATAAGCTGCTGCTAAGTCCCGTTGATCCCGTTAAAGAATCTTTTCCTGAACTCAGTGAAGTCGTTCCTGATTTCAGTGCGGATGAGCCGCTGCTCAGTCCGGTGCTGCCGCTTTTCAGTGAAGAGCTGCCGGTTGATAATCCCGTGCTGCCACTTGACAATGTAGAACCTGTGCTGGTCTGCCCGGTAGTTCCGCTGGACAGGGTATTATTTCCATTAAGCAGCGAATTGCCGCCATTGTCACTGGTTCCGCTGTTGTCGCCGCCTGTGTTGTTATTCTTATTATCTTCAAACTTGTTATCATCCGATGTTGCAGCCTTAATCGTGCTCCAATCCAGTTTCAGGAATACCGGCTGTGTTCCCGTACCTGCTGAAATACTTTCCATGATTGGCACAAATACCTGAAGTGGTACGTAACCATCCTTCAGAGCCTCGTTGATCATTGGGAACGTGACATGGTTCGGATAATCTGTACCCAAATTATCTTTCACCTTGCTTCCATCACTGTTCAACTGATAATCATCGATCGTCACATCTGCAAGTGTTCCTGCTGGTGCGCCATATTTGTCCAACGTATACCCACTCTTGAAATACTTCAAGTTTCCAAGGTATCCAAAACTTCCGTTGATATTCAGTCCTGCAAAATCTAATGTAAGGTAATACTTGCCTTTTTTTACGGTCAGTTTGATGGTATGGTTAATGGCCTCATTCGACATGGACGCTGTCGTCTTGTCGATCTTTACCGTGTTTCCTGTGATGGAATATACGCCATCTGCAAGTTTTGTAATATCCAGTCCGCCGGTATTGTTATTGTTATCGCTATTACCGTTATTGTTATCGCTATTGCCATTATTGTTATCGCTATTGCCATTATTGTTGCCGCCAGTATTGTTGCCGCCAGTATTTTCTGCCGGTTTAGCTTCTAATGCCAGCATCGCCAATGACAGGTTCGAAGCCTGTTCATTTACCTGTGCCTGTGTGGCTTTCTTGTTCTGATATACCTTTTCAGCTGCCGTGATTACACTCTTTAGATTCTTGATTGTCTTTGCTGTATAAAGGTTTTCTCTTCCTGCCATGTTTGCAGCGCTAAGCAGCATGCTGTGGAGTCCACTCTTATCTACCGTGATTTCCTCCACTTTCTTCATATTTGCCACTGCATAATTCAAGATACGAATCTGTGCATCAATCTCTTCTTGTGTAGCTTTTCCATCTTCATACACATTCTTCGCCTGATCAAATAATGCCTGTAGTGCTTCAATAGCTGCCGCCGAATAGCTTTCCGTATCATTCAGATATGTCTTCGCACTCTCCAATGCTTTCTTAAGTTCTCGCTTGTCCGTGCCGTCTATCTGCAGACTCTTAATTGCATTGTCAATGGACGTTACCGCAGAATTAACCTGTGTCAGCGTTGCCTGCTCATCCTCATAGACTTTCTGTGCATAATCCCTTGCATTCTGGAGGATTGCTTTTGATTCTTCCGTGTACACGACATCTTGATCCTTTAAGTAAGTATCTGCAACGTCAATTGCCTTTTTCAATTCACTCTTGTCTACCTTGACAATCTCTTCACTGAACACATCCATGGCGGCCTGCAATCCTTTGACTGTTGCATCAACTGCTGTCTGATCTACGTTTAAGTTACCACTCACATCATTTGCTGTTGCAATGGCACTCTTTAGCATCTCAACATTTTCTGCTGTATTGCCAGTATCGCCATCTTTCAGTCCATCAAGGAGTGCCTGTGCTTTTTCAATCAATGCGTTGAGATCCTCTTTGTTGGTCTCTGCTCCGCTGATCTGCTTTAATGTATTCCAGTCAAGCTGCAGCTTCGCATACTGTGTACCGCTTCCGGTATTTAAAGATTCCATAACTGGCACATAGACCTGTACCCAGATTTCGTCATCATTTAAGTCTACCGGCAATACCATAAAGTGTGGATACAATTTTCCTTTTACATTAGCATCTGTTCCATTTGTCGGATCATTGTAGTTGTCATATACTCCTTCATAGTAAGATTCTACTTCTGCAGGTACTGGTGTCTCATTGACCGGCATCTGATAGCCACTCTCTCCGCCTTCCCAACCCGGGAAATAATTGAGTGCTGCCAGATATCCGGTGAATTTGCCTGTTCCGAGACTTGTCGTCATTGCATGATACTCCATACGGAGTGTTGCCACAGTATTTCCATTTTCATCGGTCTTTACGATAATCTGCATTGGCTTCACCAGTGCCGCATTCCCCATGGAAGCCTGATCTGCCGATGCATGCCACATTCTTCCATCAATGGTGTAAGTTCCATCATATACGGTATTATCCTGGGCTTTCTGTACCAGTGCTTCCGAAGCTGCCTGTAACAGCTGAATCTGCTTATCAATGCCCTGTTGAGTTGCTCCTGCATGATTGACCGTTGCTTTTGCCGATGTAATAGCTGCCTTAAAATAAGCAGCACTGGCATCGGAATAAGCAGACACATCCAATTTTTCCGCCTCTTCAATCAAGCCAATCAGTACTGACTTATCAATACCTCCGTCCAGATTGTTGACCGCATTCTTAATGGCATTCATCTGATCGCTGACCTGAATTGCTGTAGCATTCGCATCATCCAATACTTTTTTTGCTTTTTCCAGCGTAGTCTGCAGGATATCCCAGCCAACATATCCCTGATTAGTTATGGCTGCCGCTTCATCATATACCTTTTGTAATTCCGTCTTGTCTGCGCGAGCCACAAGACCTTCCCTGGCTGCTTCTAATTTCAAAACGGCTGCATCTAATACCTGCGCTGTCACACCTTCTGTATCCAGCAGCTCTTTAGCAGATGCAATCGCATCAACCAGTGTTTGGAAACTCTTCGGTGTATAGGCATCACCATTGATTTTCTCCGCTTCGGTCACTGCATTCTGTAGTGCTTCTTTACTGGCTGTCTTTGACAGGTCACTGACTGCTGCATTTACCGCTTCCGTCTGTGCATCAACTTCTGTTTGAATTGCCACCCCATCGTTATTGACCTTGGTCGCTGCTGCAACTGCACTCTGCAGTGCTGCAATCTTGTTGGTATCATACCTGTCAGGATCTTTTGCTGCCTCTGCAAGTTTTTCATTGGCATTTGTAATCGCTTCTGTAAGCTTGCTCTTATCCACTTCCTGTTTTACAAAGTCTGAGAAGTTCAGCGTTGCGGATACTTCTTTGCCGTCACTGTCTTTATAACGAATAGAAACCATGTTGCTGACATTGCCTATTGCAAAATTCACTCTGGTAATTGCACCATCTTCGTCTTTCTCTGTCACTGCATCCACATATGCCTTCTGTGCCAGATCATAGTAAGCAAGTCCTTTGATCCCCTGAACATCCATATAAATCTGTGTACTTGTAACTGCCTCGTCCCCTTCGCCCTTTGTGGAAATCAGCATTCTAGTTCCGGTAACGATGTTGGTATCTCCCGTTGTTCCGGTTGCTGTATATAGTCCGTCCTCTAAAGAAACGACATCGGGTTTTTTCAATCCGTCAATTGCTGCTTGCAGATCTGTGTAAGCCTTTGTCAGCTTATCGTTATCTGTAGAATTCTTATACACCTCTACTGCAGTATTATACGAACCTTCCAATGCCTTCCAAGTATCCTCTGTGTACTCTTCTTTTACCGCTGTCTTAGCAATATTAATTGCCTCTCCCAAAGCATCCTTGATTGGTGCATCTGGGGTTTCATCGGAAATCTTCTCAGCATTTGCCCAATCCAATGTCAGCCATGCGCTTTGTTCAAAACTTCCTCCGCCGATAGCATCCATGACAGGGACCTTAAATCTTGCCGGCCATTTGGCATTATCACTAACCAACTGAACATACCCTTCTCTTGGATAATAATTTAATGAGTTCTCATTAAATACATCCGTCAGATAACTTCCATCATCGTTCTTATAATAAGAAGTAAAGATAACAGGATTTAATGTACCTGCGGGATAATTGCCATTCATAGTTAAATCTGAGCCATACAGCCACATCTTTGTCATATATCCTGTCAATCCAAGACCAGTATTAGTCACAGTTGTAAAATCTGAATAAAGTGTCTTGACTCCATTTTTCACAACAACTTTTCCTATATCTGCAAGACACTGATCTGCCATAGACAACTGTCCATCAATGAGCATATGGTATACGTTAATTGGCACCTGATAAGTGCCATCTGTTAAATCCTCTCCTGTTGCCGTTGTATCTTTTAGCTCATACAGGCAGAAATAACCTATTCGATCTGTTTTAACAACATAGAAACCGTCTTCAGGACCTATAATATCGACTGAACCTTTCGCCTGCGGGTCAATCCCTCCGGTTCCGTCACCACCCCAATACGCCAAACGAACATTTTCATTCTTCCATCCTTCTGGAATTTTGAATTTCATTGTTACTTTTCGAGATGTATTGATCGATTTTATGCCTGTCTTGAATTCGTAGTTCCAATAATACATATACATATTCTTCGATGCACCGTCTAAATTGGTATGGAATAAGCTGTACCCATCATCTGTGGTCTTTGGATCATCCACAATTTCATCTGCTACCAGTTTCGTCTCTTTTGAAAGAACCGTTGTATCTGTAGCGATTTTTGCACACGCAATATTATCCTCTATTTCAAAAGATTCCGTTTCCTGCATAGATGGATAAAGAGTAATGTACGTTTCGCCATATCCAAGTTGATACTTGTAATACACCGTTTTACCGAGCGCAATATCTTTCTCATCAGAGAGATTAAACGACAGTTTTATTGCACCATTTTCAATGGCAATACCATCCCCTGCCTTGCACCACTGGCTCAGCTGCGCTGCTCTAAATGTCTCCTGATATTGTTCATTTATATTTACACCAGCGCTTGCTGTATCGTCTGCAACTGACCAGAATGTTGATTTGTTATCAAGCATGTCCTCCGGTACTTTCTTTCCCCATGGCGCTTGTGTAAATATATTATAAGTCACCGCTTCTGTTGTTTTATACTCGTCCACTGATATTTTCTGGGCTGTATTCTCATCAAAATCTATATACAACATCCCTGTTTGACCATCTGCAGTTGCTGTATACAATAATATATCCGCTGAAATATCCTCCAACTCGACCGTGAAATCCGTGTAATTATTATGAATATCATAGTTTGTATCGATCCAATATTTATCATTTTCTTCAACAAATCCAGGTTTTAAAGCCGCATTGAAATTTGCATTTTGATAATCATACCCTTCAATCCAGTTTTTTGTTCCCGCCTTCTGTCCAAAAAGAGTTTTTGTGTCACTATAATATTTTTGTTTTAAAACCTGATATAGTACATCTTTGAGGTTATTTGTTTTTCTAAAAGTAACCTCATATTTTCCGTCTTTTGCTACAACAAGTGCCTGTCGGCCTCCCTCAACAAAATAGTTTCCCGTCAGGCTTTTTTCCCTGTCAGCGTAGGCTTGGAATTGAACTGCATAAGTGCCATCTTCCAGTATGTTCGAAGTCTCTGGTTTTTTCACTAACTGCTTAATTGCATTTTGTAATTGATTCAGAATCGCCTGTTGATATCTCTCCGGTATTTCGTCCGGTTCTGTGATACTGTCCCGCACATCTACAAACTCTGCCCAGCTCTCCGGGGTGTAATCTGACTCATTTAATTTCTTTGCTTCTTCCAGCAATGCTTTTAATTTGTCCAGCGTTGTTTCTACCTTCACCAGATTGTCCATTGCTTCCTGCAGACCGTCTAAGATCGCCTGCTGATATTTCTCCGGTATTTCGTCCGGTGCTGTGATGCTGTCTCTGATATCTACGAAATCTGCCCAGCTTTCCGGGGTGTAATCTGACTCATTTAATTTCTTTGCTTCTTCCAGCAGTGCTTTCAATTTGTCCAGCGTTGTTTCTACCTTGACCAGATTGTCCATTGCTTCCTGTAGTCCATCTAAAATCGTCTGCTGGTATTTCTCCGGTATTTCGTCCGGTGCTGTAATACTGTCTCTGATATCCACGAAATCTGTCCAGCTTTCCGGGGTGTAATCTGACTCATTTAATTTCTTTGCTTCTTCCAGCAGTGCTTTCAATTTGTCCAGCGTTGTTTCTACCTTGACCAGATTGTCCATTGCTTCCTGTAGTCCATCTAAAATCGTCTGCTGGTATTTCTCCGGTATTTCGTCCGGTGCTGTAATACTGTCTCTGATATCCACGAAATCTGTCCAGCTTTCCGGGGTGTAATCTGACTCATTTAATTTCTTTGCTTCTTCCAGCAATGCTTTCAATTTGTCCAGCGTTGTTTCTACCTTAATCAGATTGTCCATTGCTTCCTGCAGACCGTCTAAAATCGCCTGCTGGTATTTCTCCGGTATTTCGTCCGGTGCTGTGATGCTGTCTCTGATATCCACGAAATCTGCCCAGCTTTCCGGGGTGTAATCTGATTCGTTCAATTTCTTTGCTTCTTCCAGCAACGCTTTCAATTTGTCCAGTGTCGTTTCCACCTTGACCAGATTGTCCATTGCTTCCTGCAGACCGTCTAAAACCGTCTGCTGGTATTTCTCTGGTATTTCGTCCGGTGCTGTGATGCTATCCCTCACCTCTACAAAATCTGCCCAACTCTCTGGAGTATAATCAGATTCATTTAATTTATTTGCTTCTCCCAGCAATGCTTTCAATTTGTCTAACGTTGTTTCAGTTTCGCTTGCATAGACGGTTGCAATTGAACTTGATAGAAACGGATAGACATTTCCAGATACAACTGACATTATTAGCAATAAGGTCAAAATTCCCTTTCTTACTTTTTTCATATTTCCTCCTCTTATCCTTTTTCGCTAGTTCTAATATAGCTTTAGTAAATTACCAAATCTCCAGTTGCACTAATCGGCATAATTGACGATTTGATTGTAAAGCTGACAGTCAACTTCTGAGGAAAAGCCATGCTTTCTGTAAACTGGAAAGCGTCATATTTACCGTTACCATCTTGATCTAACATTGTTGCCGCAGTTCCGTTTACGGTAATCTCTCTCATGTTTGAAGTTATTCCATACGCCTTAAAATCCTCAACCAATCCAACCGTTACGGTAAAAGTACCATCCGAGTTTTCTTGAGCGTTGGTCTCTCCTATTGCACCATTTCCCATTGATTCAACTTTTGAGTCAGTGCCATATGTGCCTTCTTTATAAAGAGCCGCCTGATGTGTCGCCACATCTCCATTCGCTGCAAAAGCCGCAACCCCCATCGCCATAATCACTGTTGCTGTAAGAACTGCAGCGGTTAATTTTTTGAGTAACTTTTTCATGTTATCCCTCCTCTCCACCTTTTCGGCTTGAAATTTATTGTCGTCCGCAGATACGCCATGCTAACTTATATCAGTTATTTCTAACCTTATAGTCAAAAAAAAATGCACCTTCTGTTATTTTGAAAGCACCAATTAGTTAGTTGCAGCTATCTCCGAATAATTTATATCATATGCACAAGAAAGCGTCAATATAAAACGTGAAGAAAGTTATACACCCTATGTATAATTTTGGAGAACCTCTTGTGGAATAAGGTTTTCAAAAAGTAAAGAAAAGTAACGCTGTACTCTCCGGCATATGTGAATTACCAACATTACAGGTGAACGTTGCTGCCAGATATCCGACTCGCTCCAATCCAGATCCCCGACGGAAATGACAGTATTCCAATGGAACTTTCACTTTCTCGTTTTCCATTTCTGCCGCTGTCAGTACACCCTCTCTGTCGTATTTGAGCGTTGCTACATGTCCAATCATATTTTCACCGCTCACTCGGGAATGCGCAGCCATATCCCGGGCCGTCAATTCCAGATACCATTTATCCTGCTCTTTGTCGTGACGCAGGTAAGCCTCACGTTCAAAACCAAGGTTTGCCATAGAAAAGCATTTCTCCATGTCCGAAGCATAATTCTCCATACACAGCAGTTTGAAATACACCTGACAATCTTCCAGAGCTTCTTGTTCTTCCTGCGCAAATCTTACCATTTTCTTGGTGCGCATCGCCCGCTGCACGGGTGTTCCCGCATTATCATCTACCATTTTTTTCAATGTATGCATTTCCACATTTCCTATCATGACACGCAGATTGTTTTCCAGTTCCTGTTCAGGAATACCAATCGCCCGAAGATAATTGGTCAGCTTCACGATCAGACTCTTGTATTCTGCCAGCCAGAGTTTTCCTGTTTCTGTGAATTGGAAGTCTTCCTTCAGATAACCATTGTTGATGCAGACCTTGAAATATCGGCTGACAGTTGCCTGTGTTGTACCACAGCATTCTGCAATCATGCTTGCTGACCCCCATCTGCTTTTCAGTTTTTCCAGTTCGATCAAAAACCTCAACTGAAGCAGTGTCGGCAATGCGCTGCTTCGTCTTGTATTGTCTTTCTTTTCCATTTCCTTAAATCCTTTCGTTGGGTTATTTTTGTAATAGATATACGAACAACTCCCTGCAGTTTTCTGCGGTCGGCAGTTCGTCCCACATTGTCAGTCCGACCATCAGCGCCCCCTCCAGAAACGGCATCGCGGCACTTGTAGTAAACGTGAATAACGTAGTCGGCAAGATGTATCCATACTCCGGCTGCGTTGTATGTCCTGCTTGCTTTGGGTATTCGGACTTCTCTGCTTTTACCCACTGATCATTTTTCCTGTACCAGACGATCAGTCTCTTTTTTTCCTCTCTAAGCTTATACCAGAAGCAGCTTCTCTCTTCGTCCACAACCAGGATTCCTTCATCCTGAAAATATTGCTCGCGCGCCAGGATTCTGGGAGACCGCTCACCGACCCGGTAGAGTATCATGCATGCACCGTACTCTCCCACCGTATACATCGTTCTGAGATCCAGATATTTCACCTTTCGTTCGTAAACATCGCCATGCCGCACAAAATCCATAATCCCCTGTACAGCCTGTTTGTCAATGATATGCTCAAGACGGCATGCATTTTCCTGTGCCTGCTCCAGCTCCATTCCACTTACAAGCTGTAAAAAAGTCGTAAGGTTCTCGTGTCTGTGCAGGCACTCCATTCCCTGTGCCTTTCCAAAGTCTGTCAGGATCAGATCCTCTTTCGGAACAATCTCCTTTAGATAGTTGTGTCTCACCATTCTTCGCAGCAGCCCGTTTAATTCCGCTTTACTGATGCCGAAATCAACGGCAACATCTGCTGCTTTCATTGATTTGCCGTCCAGCCAGCGCTGATATAAAAATTCCAGAAGATCCTCTTCCATCTCTTCTTTATTCTTGGGGATATTCCCCCCGATCTCCCCTACAAAGGGATCGCTTACAAATTCTTTTGCCATAAATTGTCTCCATTCTGGATTAGTAAATGCGAAAATCCCCAGTCTGCCATCTGCACGTGACCGTTATTCATTATCTTCACCATCATTTTTCCCGCCAGACCTTCTGGCTTACATGTATTTTGAAAAAAGCTCATTTTCGTTCCTCCTGACAATTTTTATTGTTTTGAATTTTCGATAGATTCTGACAAATGACGTGTATATCGAAAAAAGATGTCCACCAACTCAACGATGAACACCTTTTATTATAATCATATTTGTCTTGTGTCTTGTCTGACAATGTCAGGCTGTAGCAAATCGAGCAAAAGAAATCTCCGTTCCATTTGCGTGCCTGTTACAGATATTCACAGCCTTACTCATTACCTCTGCAAACTGATCATCCTTGGTGACAACCTTTAGAAAGGTGTGATCTTTTGTAACTTCCACGGATTCCACATCTTCCAACTGTCTCATTTCCTTTTCTATTAACTTTACCTGCTCATCTGTTACCTTCTTTGAGAAGCGATAATATCTTCCCATAACCGTCATCTCTTTCCTGATTTTTTTTGTTAGTTCACTCTAACCGCCTTAAGAATACACCCTTTACAAAAGGGTGGCAATATCAAGATGTGTTATTAAGATATTTTCTCATTTAGAAACATCGCATGCATTCGTTTTCGCTGTCTGCTCAAGCATGTGAATTTCCTTTTCAGACAGCTTTGCATCAGAAAGGACAGTGTTGCAGCCATTGACGCTGTAAATACTGTCCTTTTGCGTTATTTTTCTCTCTTCTTATAATTCTTCACAGTTCTTTTGTTTGATACAGTGTGTATCCTTCATAGTAATAACTATGGTCGATTCCCTTCATATACACTTCTCTATCATTGATTTTATCCGTCAGAGCCGCTTTTAAAAGAACCTTGATCTCAACATCCTTGATTGGACTTCTTTCCATCGCCAGTAAATAATCATCTTTATCCACAAGGCTCCAATCAACCACCCTGTTCAGTTCTTTTTTCAAAATCAGATCAAGCCATATCCTTGTGCTTCGGCCATTCCCTTCTCGAAATGGATGTGCGATATTCATTTCAACATATTTTTCAACAATTTCATCAAATGTATTCTGTGGCATTTTTTCTACGTTTTCTATTGAGACTGCCAAATACATCACAGGTGCAAAACGAAAATTTCCTTTTGCTATGTTCACATCCCTGATCTGTCCTGCAAATTCATAAATGTCTTCAAATAGGTATTTGTGAATCTCGGAGAGTGCTTTAAATGTTCCCGCATTCAATGTATCTAAATATCCATTTTCAAACATCTGCAATGCTTTCTTTTTGCTGATTCGCTCTTCCTCTCTGGCAAGTTCGCTTGAATCCGTAATATCTAACTTATTCTTAAGTGCCATAACTTCACACCCCACTTTTCCTTACGACTAGAGTCTTCTCTTACACAATATATTCTCTATATTATAGTTGAAACCACACCGTTTTACAAGAAGAAAGGACCAATCCACAGCCATCGCAAAGCATTTGTCATCTCTTTCCTGATTATTTTTTGTTAGTTCGCTCTAACACTTCCAGCAGTTCTTCCACGTTTTTCTTTCCGAACAGCACCTGATCATCATTGATAATCATACAAGGCACACTCATCACCTGATACTTGTCTTTCAGGTCCGGATAATGCGTCAGGTCAAACATTTCCGCCGTCACATTATCTGACAATGATGCAATCTTCTGCGCTGACATCACAAGCTCCGGACACATCGTGCAGGAAAGTGAAACCAGCATTTTCATATTTATGTTTTGTTTCATCTCCCGGATTTTTTCTTTATTGTCAGGTGAGATTGCGGTTCCAGGTCCTGCAGCGTTGTAAAGTGCTATTACGAAGGAATTAATCTCATGACCTCCGGGAACGCCGTGAAAAATCATTCCTGAAGCACTTCCATCCGGATTTATCACTTCCATAGCAGGAAGATATTCCGGTACGTTTTCTTCTGCCCTCTCCCATGAAACCTTGTCTGTCATTTGTGTGAACTCTTCCAGAAAGCTTTCTACCTCTTTCGACACTTTATCCGTGCCAAGCCATGCCCGTACACATACAGGCTGTTGAAACTTGTCAAACAGCGGCACCAGTTGACTTTTGACTGCGTCATCCAGAAATACACCGCCAGCACTGTTCGTATCATTGGAATTCATCGTATTACCGTTTGTTTCCGCATTTCCTGTATCAGAATCCTTTTTTTGTTCAGGCACTATTACCGTAAACTCTGGTATGGAGAGTTTTTTATGAAGCTTCGTCACAACGTGCTCGAGTGAAGTTGCCGCGATTGCACCATCCGCAACTGCAGTGACAACCTGCCTCAGATTTTTCACACACACATCACCGGCGGCATACACGCCATCGAGATTTGTTTTTTGATTTCCATCTGTCACAATATAGCCCTGTTCATTAAGCTGAAGTGCTTTTGGAAGCCACTCGGTATTCGGTGCATATCCCGCAAACACAAACACGCCAAATCCGCCATCCTCGTCCGCATCGTACTCCCATGTTTCGCGACTGTTCCTGTCCCGAAATACTGCTTTTTTCATCGTGCTATTGCCTTCTACTTTTATCAATTCCGTACGGAATCTAACGGTAATCTTCTCATTTCCACTCAGCTTGTCTGACACGGTCTTAGCACAGCTGAAATCTTCTGAGCGAACAATCATCGTCACATGTTTTGCATATTTTGTGAGGAAAATACCTTCCTCTACCGCTGCAAATCCACCACCTATCACAAAAACATTCATGCCTGTGAAGAATTCTCCGTCACAGGTTGCACAGTACGCAACACCTCTCCCTTTAAATGTCTCCTCGCCTTCAAATCCCAGTTTTCTCGGATTCGCACCGACCGCAAGGATCACACCCAATGATTGAAAATCTCCTTTGTTTGTATGAACTTCTTTGATGTCCTGCTCCAGATTCATTTCCTTCACTTCTGCGATTGCAAATGCTGCTCCAAATGATTCTGCCTGTCGTCTCATACTGTCCGTTAAGCTCTTCCCACTGGCCAGTTCAACACCTGGATAATTGACGACCTCCGACGTAATCGTAATCTGTCCGCCCGTCTTTTCTTTTTCCAGCACCAGTACCTTGTATTTCGCTCTCGCCATATAGATTGCGGCGGAGAGCCCTGCCGGGCCCGCGCCTACAATAATTAAATCATACATGTTTTTTTCCATCGCTTAGATACCTTCTAAATCAGTCCAACAAGATCAAGACTTGGTTTTAATGTGTCAGCTCCCGGCTGCCACTTGGCAGGGCACACCTGATCCCCATGTTCTGCTACAAACTGAGAAGCCTGTACTCTTCTGAAAAGTTCGTCAGCATTTCTTCCGACGTTTCCGGCGATTACTTCGTATGCTACGATTTTTCCTTCTGGATTTACGATAAAGCTCCCTCTCTCTGCCATGCCATCAGACTCAATCATCACATCAAAATCTCTTGCAAGAGTTCCGGTTGGATCTGCCAGCATTGGATAATTGATTTTCTTGATTGTTTTAGACGCATCATGCCAAGCCTTATGTACAAAATGGCTGTCGCATGAAACTGAATATATTTCGCAGTTTATTTTTTTGAATTCCTCATACTTATTCGCCAAGTCTTCTAATTCTGTTGGGCACACAAACGTAAAATCTGCTGGATAGAAGAAAAAGATACTCCATTTTCCTAAAATATCCGCCTTTGTTACCGTTTTAAAATCATTGTTCTGATATGCCTGTACCTCGAAATCACTTACTTCTTTGTTAATCATTGACATCTTTATGTCCTCCTGTTTGTATTCGTTTTAATTTTGCTTAGTTTTTCCGCCATTTTAAATTCTTATCACTTATTACGCTTTCATCCTTGTTACAGTTCCACTTTTTTCTATCTCCATACACTCTGCACATTCCCCTTCAATTGTAACAGTTACAGTATATATCGCCCCCAGAGAAGGATCTTCACACAGCTGTTCAGTCTTTAAGTTATCTACCGTATTTAGATCAATCACTTTGCCACAATTCCGGCATATAAAATGTGCATGATTATCCATTCTGGTATCATATCTCTCTTCATTTAACGGCGTGAGCACTCTTCGTATTTCTTTCATTTCTTCTAGTACTTTGAGGTTTCTGTACACTGTTCCAAGACTAATATTCGGGATTTCTTCTCTCATGTACAAGTATATCTGTTCAGCGGATGGATGGTCAGTTCTGTTCTGTACGTATTCAAGTATTTTCTCTCGTTGTCTTGAATAATGCATCTTCTTCTGATTTTTCATAACTTTTATTTCAGCATTGAAGAAACAAACCAGATTGTTTTTGCATAATTTTCAATATCTGATTCCATTTTGTTTGACACTTCAAACGAATCATCCTCTTGTGCCTCTTTTCGGATGGATTCCGCTTCTTCCTTTAATAATTTCATATCACGGAGAGCAATTTCAAGAACTGATTTTACACTTTTTTCTACATTGTCTAATTCTTCAATTTTTGTAATTGCCAAATAATCCTTCATGCTTCCAAGGGGCATCTGATCGTTCATCTTTAAAACTTCTGCTGTTGCATCCACTACGTCAGCCAGCGCATCATATAGTGTTTCAATATATTCGTGCACTGCTTTAAACTGTCCTCCGGTTACATTCCAGTGAAGGTTATGCAGCTTGACATATTCTACACTTGTGTCTGCAATGTACTGGTTCATCATTTCCGCTAATTTTGTATTCATAGTTTCATTCTCCTTCTATTTATGATTTGTTTATATTGCCATGTGGTTAGTGTAACCTAACTATTTCAAAATGTCAATAACAATTACTATTATTATTTAGAGAAATATTATCAACTACGATTACGAACCGCAATGAACCATTTCTTTTTTCATAATATGTAAAAATAATACAAGTGCTTCGTCATTTTACCAAGCACTTGTATTACTTATTATCTTCTATTTATTTCTTTTTATATGAAATGCATCAAAACCTGGGTATACCGCACTTTTGCCGAGTTGTTCTTCAATGCGAAGCAACTGGTTGTATTTTGCAACACGTTCGCTTCTGCTCGGTGCACCAGTCTTAATCTGACAAGTGTTCAGCGCAACTGCAAGATCTGCAATGGTCGTATCCTCTGTCTCGCCTGAGCGATGTGAAGAAATTGCTGTGTATCCAGCGTTATGTGCCATCTTAATTGCCTCCAGAGTCTCGGATACCGAACCGATCTGATTTAATTTGATCAAAATGGAATTTGCACAACCGTTGGCAATTCCTTTCTGAAGTCTCTCTGTGTTCGTAACAAACAGATCATCTCCCACAAGCTGTACTTTAGAACCGAGCTTTTCTGTCATATACTTCCAGCCTTCCCAATCTTCCTCATCCAAACCATCTTCAATAGAATAGATTGGATATTTCTCGCACAGGTTGCTCCAATGTTCTACTAATTCAGCAGATGTAAATTTCTTTCCTGTCTTCGGCAGGAGATATTCACCTGTCTTTCCAGTCTTCCACTCACTGGAAGCTGCGTCCATTGCGATTACAAAATCTTTTCCTGGCTCGTATCCAGCTTTCTTCACCGCCTCAAGAATGAAATCAATCGCTTCTTCATCGCTTCCAAGATCGGGTGCATAGCCGCCTTCATCTCCCACACCGGTCGCTAAGCCTTTTTCTTTCAGAAGTGCTCCAAGTGCATGAAATACTTCCGTACACCATCTGAGTCCCTCGCAGAAGCTGTCTGCTCCTGCAGGCATAATCATAAATTCCTGTACATCTACTGTATTTGCCGCATGAGCTCCACCGTTTAGAATATTCATCATTGGAACTGGAAGTCTGTTTCCATTTACGCCACCAAGGAGACGGTATAGCGGAATATCCAGTGCAGCTGCTGCCGCTCTGCAGCACGCAATAGAAACTGCCAGAATTGCATTTGCTCCCAATACTGATTTATCCTTTGTTCCATCTGCCTGAATCATAGCCTGATCTATTGCATATATGTCGGATGCATCCATTCCTGTCAGCGCATCACAAATCTTAGTATTCACGTTATCTACCGCTTTCTGAACACCTTTGCCTCCAAAGCGATTCTTCTCTCCATCGCGAAGTTCCAGTGCTTCAAACTCTCCAGTAGATGCGCCGCTCGGTGCTGCACCTCTTCCAACTGTTCCGTCAGCCAGATAGACCTCAGCCTCAACCGTAGGGTTTCCACGAGAATCGATAATTTCTCTGCCAAACACTTTTTCAATTTCTAAGTAGTCCATTCTTTCACCTTTTCTTTCCTGAAAACCTTTCTGCCCTTTTTTCAAAGGGAAGCAGCTGTTTTCAGCAGTCAGCCTGCTTTATGCAGAAAGGAGTCCAAAATGATTTATTCACATTGGTTAGTTTTGTCTAACCAGTGTGAATTGTAACATACTCCAAAAGGAAAAGTCAAGAGCATAAACAAACTTTATTTTTTCCCTGTTGCAGTTTGATCAAGCGTGAGTATAATCCCCCCTTTTCCATCAATTCAGCAGGTGTTCCCATTTCACTGATTTTGCCATCGTCCAGAACAACGATCTTATCAGCATTTGCCACTACCTGGGCATGTTGGGGACTCGTCCCTCTTAAAGCGCGCCCATGATGTGCAAACAGAAAGCAGCGAACCCTATAGAGTTCGCTGCTTTCTTTACTTTATATTGGACTTAACATTTTTCCTTTTTCTAATCAAGATTAAAATTATGAATAAAGCAAGTATCCCCAACAGAATCCAGCCTACAATAACGGTGCTGTCTCCTGTCTTGACACTATTCAAAAGATTCCATACACCGCCCGACGGTTTTTCAACCTCCGGTTCTTTCGGTGATTCCTGGATTGGTTTATCTTCCCAATTTATCTTCAAATCTGCCTTGACCTGATATAGATAATTTCCTGCGTCCGTATCTGGTATGCTAATAAGGGCAGGAGCTGTTGTATATCCTTTATTTGCCTCATCTGCCTTCTGTCTAAATACCAGATAAATTCCTGTATTCAGGTTTTGAAACAACGCCGTACCATCAGATGCCGTAACCTGTGTAAACTCCTCTAAATGATTTTGGTTGATATAGGTTTCTAACTGGCTGGCAAGAGTATTTAATTGTGAGGCATTTTTTTCATCCCATGAGGTTTCAAACTGTGAAAATTTTTCCCTGGTCGTATAGACAATGCCTCCATTTTCGAGAACCTGTGCATCAGCAATCTGAGTGACAGCAAATGTGTCTCCTGACAAATAAATCGTCTGTTCATTGCGGCTTGTTTTTGCTTCCACCGTAATACTTCCGCTGTCCTGCGCCCAAACAGCCAAATGACTGCTTAGGAGCATTACCAGTAAAAGCACGCATCCATATATTGTTCTATGGATTCGATTTATCATACTGTCACCCCTTTCTTTTGACTTTTGATACTATTTTTTGAAGAATGAAAAACAGGAATAGTACAGCAGCTCCTATGATCGGATACAAATATTGCCGTGAGATGAAAAAGCCTGCATTTTTGACATCTTCCTCTTCTGTTTTTTCTTCGTAAGGTATTCGTGTTCCCCGCACCAACAATCGATGGGAATTGATCCCATAAGGGGTACAGGTTACTAATGTCACATAATCTTCGCCGGGCGAAATGGAAAGTTCGTTTAACTGATTCGGCTCCACTGTCACGATCTGATTCACTTCATAGGCAAAGGTTTCCTTCAATATATGAAGATAGAATCTGTCTCCTGTTTTCATCTGATCCAAATCCGTAAATAATTTTGCTGAAGTCAGACCTCGATGCCCGGAAAGTGCTGCGTGAGTGGATTCTCCTCCTACCGGAAACGAGGTATACTGCAGGTGCCCAACTCCTACCTGCAGTACCTCTTCTGCACTTCCGTGATAAATTGGCATGGTTTCATCTAATCTTGGAATTGTAATATATCCCATCATCCCACTGTCTGTAATGTTTAGAATATTCCAATAGGTTTCTTCCAGATTATCAGTTCCAGTGCTTTCATTGCTTGGCAACTCGCTTCCATTCCGAGCAAAAAGCTGCTCATTATAGTTTCTCGCTTCCTCCAATATCCGTTCTGCTTCTTCGTCTGTTAAATTCGCAAGTGCTTCTTCGTAACTCCCCACTGCTTTACTGGAATTTTTTTCCAGTAAGTAATTGCTTACAAATGGATAGGCAAGAATCACAAGACCAGCCAAAATAATGATTACGGATATGGGATCAAAGCATTTCTTTTTCATGGCTTAACCATTTACCTTCATTTTTCTGTTACGACGTACCAGTCCAAAGATCACAAGACACACACCTGCGATGGTAAGAAGTAATGTACCAAGTCCACCAGTGCTTGGAAGAGTGGTACCTGTATTATTCTGGACCGGAACAATATTTCCAGTTTCAGCAGCTGTACCATTGTACTTAACAGATACTGTCTCTAATTCTCCTGTAGTCTTATTATAATCAGCGCTAATTTCAACTGTAATAGGTGCTGCTAATTTGTTATATCCATCTGGTGCCGCTGTCTCGAACAGATAATAGGTTCCTGCGTCCAGACCTGTAAACTGAATCTTACCACTTTCCGGAGTCGTTACAGATGTAACCGTTCCAGTCTCACCAGCCTTCGCCGGACGATAAACTGCTGCTTCTGTAGCGGTTCCAGCCTTCACCTGAATCAGACTGATTGCTGCTGCAGAACCTGCATCCGCTCCTTTGCGAAGTTCAAAGGTTGCTCCCGCAAGACGTGTTGCATCATTGCCGTATGTACCGGTATATTTATCAAGAGTAAAGTCAAAGGTATATGTTTTTACTACATCTGGTGTGGATGTTCCTGTTCCATTTCCAGTAGGGTCATTTGAATACTCTATTTTAGCGGAGTTTTCATTTCCAACTGTTCCACTTACAGCATTTTCATTCAACGTAGCGGTATAAGTAACAACGATCGTCTTCCCTGCCTTGTCAGCATACTTATCTTTCATTCCTGTCAGCTCTATCGTTACATCTGTCTTGGTATTATCTGTTGTATTTGGTGCTGATGATACCGTATAGTCAGTCTCCGGGGTAATTGCAACTCCATCAACAGTTACGCTTGTAACGGAACCAAAGGTCAGCCCTTTTGAAAGGGTATCCAGAAACTTAAAAGTGTAGGTATCATAATCTGTCATATCCGGTACTTTTGATGTCAGTGTAAAGGTCACGGTATCTCCAATATTTGCATCTGTTGCTCCCGGCGCAGTTCCACCGGTAATCTCTTTGTCAACCGTTGGATACTCACTTTTTAAGTTGATTGCTTCTGTACTTCCACCTGTCACACTGATTAACTGTGCAGCGGTTTTTCTTGTAGCACTGGTTGAACCACTATCTGGGAGCACAAGATAATATCCATCCTCAAGACCAGTAATAGTTGCTGCGCCCGTCTCAGATGCTGTTGCAGTTCCTGCAACAGTAAATGTTTCAGTAGTATTATTTCTCATATAGTCAGAAACTTCCTTTGCAAATGCTGTTACTTTAGCATCATCATTGCTTCCTAACTTCTGAACATACTGATATGCTGCGTCAGATAATGCCGTACCTGTGAGGTCCGTGCATCCATAATCTGCATTGCTCTTGAAAAAACTCTCATACTGTGGATTTAACGTATACGCAATTGCAGTACCCGATGTTGTCGCACTAAACATCTGATAAGCGTCCACTTTCTTACCCGCAAACTCCTTATTGCCTGTTACCTGTATGCTGTTGTTAGCTGCTGCAAATACACTTGTGCCCATCCCCAGTGTCAGTACCATGGCCAGCAGCACTGCCAGCATGGTTTTCATTTTCTTAAACCTTTTCATCTTCGTCACCTTTTCTTTGTGCCTTTCTTTTTTGTCTTTATCTTAAATTTATAGTTACCTAATAGAATTTTTCTGGTGGCAATCTGGAATTCCGACTCATATTTTCCCCTCCGTTTTCTATGGAATGCTTTCCTTCAGTTTCTCTTTTTTTCTTTTTTCCCGGCGATAGATGCCGTATCCTCCAATTGCCACTCCTAATATAATAAGCCATAGAAGCCCTTTGCCTCCCGTAAATGGAAGTTCTGGGTCATGGCGATTGGTGATCGTTGCCACATATCCAGTGTTGTCATATTCGATTGTCGTAATATATCCATCCACCGTAGTTTCTTCTACTGTATAAAAATAATATCGTATGGTGCCATCCTTATCCTTAAACGCCACTGGAAGTCCTTCCACTACCTTTTTCCAGGTTGCGGACCAATTGGAGCCATTTTCTGTGGCTGTCAGCGTCAGTGGATTTTCAAACTTCGGATCACTGGGATTGGAATATCTGACCGTCTGTATCTTACCCTCTGCATCTGTATAGTTTTGATAAATGGTAACTGTTATAGCATCTGGGCGAAGCTTATCCCAGTCATTCCAATCCTTCCATATTTTCTGAATGGTCACATTAATACTTTCTTCGCACGGGTCCTGCATATCTCCCGGTTCCGGTGTCAATGAATCATTGATATCCAGCACCTTTGTATCCGACATAAGCACTGCTTTTGCCGGACTCTCATATGCAGCAAGTGCAACCGCATGATCACCAGCACTATCTTCTGCCATAACCGCATCTTTCAAATCGGAATATTTTTGAATAACATTTAGATGTTTTACATCGTAACGGTTATAGGCAGTTGCCGTTGTTTCGTCGGTCTTGGCTTCACTGATAAGGCTATTTCCCGCTGTCAGCGCATTACTTAATTTCTCATTCAATGCCCGGTAGACACTGTATTGATTGCCCGTTCCCTCAATGGATCTTATCGTATTGAAATAATAGGTGGACTTAAGGTTGGTTGTTCCTGTAAATGGTCCGGTTAAATCTTTTGTACCACGTACTACATCGCAGAAGGTCATTACGTTATTTTCAAATACACCTTCATTATTAATCCCTATAAAACCACCACTATAACCATTCTCAGCTGTTCCATCCGCATCATCTGTTGCTCCGCCACCATACACGTCATAGCCACGTGCAATTCCTGTTACCCTAGAGGAAACAATATTGCTTCGATTTCCCTTGATCAGTGTAACAGCAAGCTGGCTGGTACCCGAGCTGTCAATTCCCTCCTCGGTACAAGGAAGTTTTACCGTAGAGTCTCCCAATGTAATGATTGCAACATCTGTTAGTTGTTCGTTTTCTGTGTCCGCTTTTGACAGTGCAACCCCAATTTTTAATCCCAAAAGATTTACATAGAGCAGCTGTCCATCACTTAATACCTTTAATCCCAGTAAATTACCAATACCTAGATCAATCACACCCCAATCTTCTGCCTTATCAAGATAGAGCAGCTTCACAAGGGCATTGACGACTTTTAATATTACGTTTAACAGCGTAGAACTTACCTCAACATTTGCAACGTAGTTCATTTTTGTCTCACCAACAAATCCACCTGCAATCTGTCCGCTGGTCACTTTTTTTAGATTCGTGGCTTTACAAGTATCTAATTTTGAAAGATCACTGTAACCGGCAAATCCACCGGCAACCTGTTCCGTTCCACCTGATGATTTCACGGTATAGCCTTCCGAGATACCAGTCACTGTAGAATCATCTACATGGGAGCCAAATACATCCAGTACCCCTGCAGTCGCACCAAGCAGGTTCAATTGATCTGCTACGGTTGCATTGTCTACATCCACTGTCCCATTTTTACCTAAGTGTCCTACAAAACCACCCGTATAATTCATTCCCAATACACTGCTGAGATTCTGTACATTTGAATTCTTGATACTTCCATTTAGCAAACCGCCGCCAAAACCGCCTGCATTTCCGGTGTATCGTGTGGAATCTAAGATACCTTCTGAATCTGCATCCATTGCCTTGACCTGAAATCCCTCGCTGATACCGGTTACTCCCCCATAATAGATATAGGTCCGAAAGGCATCCAGCACACTCACTTCACCAGCCTGAACCAGACCAAGAATCGTTGTCTTTCCGGAGCTCGTATTATTGCCTGATACTGATGCCACACTGCTTACATCTGCCAGACCAAAAAATCCGCCGGCATACAAACCGCCAATAACACCACGCAGACCTTCCACTGTAACTTTACTCGTTCCATCCGCATCGCCAAGCACTGCTGCTTCCAGAGAACCTGCAAAGCCTCCCGCACTTTTCGCATATTTCGTTGTTGTTCCTTCTTTGTAGCTTCCGTTTACGGTATAACCCCAAGTGTCATCTACAGCCGTTACCTTTGCACCTCGTATGGTGGAAACCGTTGCCTGCAATACGGATAACAGGCTGTTCGGTGTACTGATCAGTGTATCTAAAATACCCTGTAACAATCCACTGCTGGCATTGGTATTGGCATCTAATACGGAGCCTGCTGTTGCAAGACCGACATAACCACCTACACTATTGCTTCCTGTGACCGAATATAGCTTCTTACTGTCACATCCTCCTGCAGAGTTTTGTGCGGATGAGCCATCTGCTGCATCCCCCCATATTTGTCCACCTGATAGGTAGCCTGCATAACCGCCTGCATAACCACAGCTATGCTTTATATCTGTTCCGATTGATTTCACTGTCAGTCCACTTTGATAACCAGTTACCGAAGAAACTTTGATCACGGGTACAAATACATCCACAACATTCAGCAGGGAACCGACATCCAGCTTGAGTCCAAGAATATCCACGCTTCCAAGTTTTGCTGCACCATTTGCGAACATCTCTCCCGCAAATCCACCTGCAGCCCGCATGGCAGTAACAAGCTTTGCCTCGTATGCCTGTCCATTTGTAATGGTTCCACTGTGCATTGCTCCCACATATCCGCCAGCACATCCGCCTCCAGAAACATTGGCACCACTTTCATACGCCGCACGTCCTGCCACTACATGATAGCCATAGATATATTTCGATAAGATCGCATCCAGTTCTCCCTGCGAAGTAACGGTTCCATTTTCCGCCAAATCTGCACCGAAACCACCGTTCACACCAATATGTTCTACCCAGCTGTTCCATGTACCCATATCCATTTTTGCTAAAGGACCATAGACTGCAGTATTTTCTTCTGTTGGATACACGATACTCAATGCGCCCAGCAGATTATTTACTTTTACAAGTCCCCAAAGCAGTTTCAGACTTCCGGTATCTGCTGTGTCTGCACTTTCCATGAGCCCGGTATATCCCCCGGCATATTCTGCTCCATAAACAGAACGGATACGAATTGCTTCACAAACTCTTGTTGTGCCTGTATAGCTTCCTGAAAGTCCACCTGTGTTTTCTGACTTCCATCCATCTGTATTCATCCCCCAGATGTTGCCGCCTTCATTATGTCCCGCATAGCCACCGGCCATTCCTCTCTGAATCGACGTATCGGAGGATGCCTGAGCCCGCACCGCACCACCACAGGGGATGCAGGTAGTACTACTATTGCGAATCGTTGGAACAAAATCTTCCGCAAGAGAAGCGAGGGCTTCTTGTGTATCCACTAAGGAGCCGAGTATGCTTGCATCACCTAACACATTGGCAACATTGCCCGGTTCGTAATTCCCTACATAGCCGCCGGCAGCAATCTGTCCTATTACATAAGAGAAGTTATAGGAATTTGAATCCTGAATATGTCCACCGGATATATTTCCGGCAAATCCGCCTGCCATACCGATTGCCCCATTTTTATCTGCCTCGGTTGCCAGCACAGAAAATCCGCCTACATTTCCTGTTACGTCTGAATGTTCAATTGTAGATACCACCACGGAAAGAGCATCCAGAATATTCGTAAGTTGCAAGGTATTTCCGAGAATCTTCAATCCGCCGCCTACCGAAGCTGCACTTCCGATATCCATGGATCCGATATACCCGCCAGCGTACCTTCCGCCTGTTACGGAATATGTGCTTTGATTGTTAAAATAACTATCTGCACTCACCGCTTCTAATGTTTTAGGTTCTGTCACCTTTGTATTTTTCAAGTTGGTTACATCACTGTTTGATATCTGTACGCCGCTTCCATAGCCAATAAATCCACCAGCACTTCCAGATACTGCATCCATGTCATCTAACGTAGCTGCCACCACAGTAAATCCCTTGTCTGATTTTACTCCTGCGTATTTTATAAAAGGTACATAAGCATTTACAACGCCAAGCAGATTTTCCGAACTGATGCTGAGTCCTGCAAGACCGCCCAAAATGCTGAGTCCACCGTTGGAATCCGCAAGACCACCTGAATAGACCTTTCCACCGAAGCCGCCGCCATAGCTTCCTCCCGTAACATGATCAATGTTATATACAGCATAATAATCATCTGTTTTAGCACTGTTGTCTACGGTTCCACTCTGAAAATCCCCTGCAAATCCACCAGCTGTATCAGCCTCTACGAAACCACCATCTACAAAAGAAACCGAACAGGTTGTATATTTCGGGATCAAATAAGACACTGCTGTAAGCAGATTTCCTGCTTGAATCAGATCCGTAAGAGAAGTTTCATCAGAAACATCTGCCAGTCCACCGCTTTGTGAAGTTCCAATAAACCCGCCGGCAACACCGTCTGTCCCGTCCGCTTTTACAGAACGTAAATTTGTTACCTTCGCATTGGTCACCTGCGTACTGTTGCTCTTGGCAATAAAGCCTGATGCAGTAAATATATTGGTATCCCCTGCGCCATTTGTTCCAGTTGCTTCAACCGTAAATCCATCAGAAATACCATATATTTCTATATTTTCAATTGTCGTGTTCACGCCCTGAGCCACAGACAAAAGTCCATTGGCTTTCAACAAATTCAGTCCCAGCAGGCTTAACTTCAGTCCTCCAGTACCGGCAAGATCACCTGGTCCAACACATCCTGCAAAACCACCGCTTCGATTGTTCGCAGAAATGCTTTTTACTGCACTTAGATTCATGTCTGCAATAGTTCCACCAACAGCTTCTCCAAAGCCGCCTCCGGCATAGTTCCCAGTTGCTGATACCTCATATCCTGCTTCCACACCCGTTACCGTAACACTCTTTGCAGTAAATCCAAGAAAACCGCCAAGCCCTATTGTGCCGTTCAGGAGTCCGCCTACACTTGCCGTTCCAACACTGCCGGCAATGCCTCCGGCATAATTTTCAGCTACTGATACCGCCTGTAAACCAGTTAGTATATTGTTCCGCTCAGAAATGGCTGCGGTATCTGTATAACCGTCAGCATCATATTTCCAATAAGATAATTTTTCCAGATATTCTGCACTGGATGCTGCAAGATAAACCCCATCTCCTCGCCCAAGCATGCCTCCTGCATAATCTTTCGCTGCTACCTTAACGGACGCACCATTTATCTGACATCCTAAAATAGCAGAAGGAGAAACACCAACCAGCGAAAGCAGCATCTCACCCTTGGATGAGTTGCTACCCAAGAGTCCTGTTAGAAGTTCTTTTACAGTACTAAGCAGGCTCGTATCCGAAACTTCATCTTTTCCCAGATTGCTAAGCCAGCCCACTGTTGCGATTCCGGAAAAACCACCCGCAAAGCTTTCTGCAGCAGATACATCAACACTTCCTGTTATACTATCATTGATGGCATAGCTGTTGGTCTGCGCTCCAATAAAACCGCCGAGATAATTGCCGCCACTCACTGTTACGTTGCTGTTATTTATACTGCTATTAATCACCATACTCTGCGGCTGCATCAGCCTCAGCAGTTCTACCCCTACATCCGAAAGCAATCCTTTGATTTCAGCGTCTCTTGCAAGACCGGAAAATCCGCCGCCGTAGCCGGATGCCTGAATCGTGTAAGTACTGTCGGCAATCGTGCTGTCTGTAATAATCGTACCGACCTGCTGACCAACAAAACCACCCGAATAATTTTTATCCTTCTGCCCCAGTGTGCCTGTCAGTCCTTCCACACTACAGTTTGCAAATACGGGATTGATATAATCCGTTGGAATTAGACTTCCAACCGGCAGAGCATTGTCCAGTAAAATGGTAATCAAATCACCCAGCCCCAAACCAGGAATCGCATTCAGCAGAGAGGACAACACGTTGACCGTTATTCCAAGCAAATCAGATAAGCCATCATACTCTGTCATTCCTGTACTGTATCCAACAAATCCACCGGTACGGTCATTGATATTTGATACCATAACATTGCCTGAAACTGTACAGTTTGTGATGTTCACATCGCCAACAACTCGGCCTGCAAATGTTCCTGTTGCAAAAATGGTAGGATCTTCTGCACGGGCATTTAACAGCGCACTTAATGTATCCTTTAAATTCAATTTAACATTTCCAAAAGATATGACACCAATTAATAAATCTACAACGCCTCCTAATAAGCCGCCTAATATAGTGGTGAGTCCGCTTATAACAGTCTGCGTATTTTTCGTGGTATTGGATGCATTGTTAACAGCTATATTGTTGATTGCTATATTAGAGACCGATACCGTGCCAGCACTGACACCCACATTATTTACATTAATTTCATTTGTAATGGTACCAAAGAAGCCAATACCGATATAATTTTCAATTGGTAATTCCCCGGTCTGTTCCACCGAAACATTAGAGATGACCGGTCTTTCACTGGCTGTGATTCCACTATCATCCCAGATACTGCTCCCCGCTGTAGCCTTTGCACCAATCATCGTTCCCGAAAACATCATCGGTGTCCATGCTTCGTTTGTCAGATCGATATCACGGAAAATAATATAATTGGCTGTGGGTGAATAGGTAAGATCCGTTGTTGTCTCCATGTTTACATTATGAGCGGTTGCAGTTCGGTCATAAGTGTAAGTGATTGCACCGGAACTAGAATCGGTTACTTTCTTGCTGCCGATATACAGCGTTCTTTTTTGTGTAAGATACATTCCTACAGAGTGGTCTGAACCTCCAACCGCTTTATATGTTGTATCTTTTGCATACAGTGTCTGATCTGCCGTGATGTCTGCATCTCCCGTATACAGCAGCGTTGGCACAGCCTGAGTGTCTGTCCACGCACCAAGGTCAAGTGTAAGGCCTATAAAGTGTTGTTCCTGCCCCCACACCGGCTCCGTAACTTTATAATACTTGCCGTCAGCGTCAGGCTTTCCGATTGTCTCAAGCTGCTGTTTGTTTCCAATCAGTATGTATTCCTTGCCGCCATTGGTATAGACCACCTGCCCCGCATAACTTCGTCCATCTTTTGCATCTTCATCACTGAAAGAGGTTACTAAAGTATTTGCCTTCAATTCCGGTGTTGCCTCTGTAAACTTTTGGGATACCGCATAATGGTGCGAGGAGCTATAGGTGAGGTAATTCTGTCCATCCTCCTCACCTGAAGGATAAATAAAATTACCTAACCCAACATTTTCTGCAATCATATCCTGAGACATAACAGGTTCTGTTTCCGCCGTATCTCCCATAATCAATGCAAGTTGGTAGCGATTATATATAAAGATGGTGTCCGATTCTTCATCATAAAGAGGATCTTCCTCTGTAATCTCCCCACTCACAAAAGTTCCTGTAAAACTCTCAGGCAGTGTCCATGAGCGGACATCACTTAGTGATATATCATTCATAAGATAGTAGTTACTATCCAGCCCATAAAGCAATGGTGTTCCATTTACCTGAATCTCCTTTCCACCATCCGAGCCTTCCTGAATATCACCTTCTTTGACAGCTTGTCCACTTCCGATTAAAACCAGCTGTTTCTCATTATAAATGCAGATTCTATTGTCTTGATAATACAGGGAAATATCCACGCTCTCTTCCTGCGTCTTTGCTGAATCACTATCCGCTTCTTCTACGGGCTCTGTTTCCTCTTCATCAGATGATGGGACATCAGATGTATCAGTCTGGCTTTCCAATTCTTTCTGTTCTTCATCTGTTGTAAGCTCATCTGTTGAATCCGTAATGTTCTCTACGGATTTCTTCCCAGAATCATTTTCAGCCGCCACTGCCACATTGACCTGTGTCATGAGCATTGTAATGATTAGCAAGTATGCAATTATTTGTCTGTAGATTTTTTTACATTTCATCTTCGTGTCACCTTCCCGTAATGTTTCCTGCATACTTATCGTTTTAGTTGTTCATCCACTCCGGCTGCATGGCTGCTATTAGAAACGCCTGCAATAATTTATCAGAAAAAGTTCCGCATTTTCCAGCCAATATGGTCTGTATTGCTTCTTCATGCCTGAATGCCTTTTTGTACGCACGTTCACTGACCAGTGCATCATACACGTCTACTAAACCGACCACCTGTGCACACAGTGGTATTTCATCACCTTTCAAACCATCTGGGTATCCAGTACCATCATATCGTTCATGATGTGACCGACAGATATCATAACTGTACCTGTTCAGGATCTCTGTGGATGGATCCTGCGGGAATCGTAGCGTCATCTCGGCACCTTCCAATGGATGCATTTTTATCAATTCCATTTCTTCCTCTGTCAATGACCCACCTTTATTTAGAATTTGAATTGGTATTTTGATTTTTCCTATATCATGAATTGCTGCAAGATGTGACACATCGACAATCTCGCTCTCAGTAATTCCATAGTCTGGATTAAGTTCAGCCAACTTTCTATAAAGTAATTCTGTATGCCACTTCATCTCGTTTTTGTGTTCCGCACTCATAATCTGGTTATGGTCCAATACTGATATCAGTAAAGACACCATCTTCCAGTATTGCTCTCTAATATTGCGGTCTTTCGTTTGTAATTCCTCTTCCATGGCGGTCATTCTTTTATCAGCCAGTTTAGAATTATGGAAGGAAAGCATCACACTGTTTTCATCTTCATCAAAATATGCCTTCATTTCCATCCAGACACAATCACCTGGTTTTCCACCTGTTTTTCTCCTGTAATTTGTGTCCTTTTCAAAATGTCCATAGAAATAATCCTGCGTCAAATTCCTATAATCCAGAAATTCCTTTACTTTCTGGACATCCTTCTCACAAACAAAATGTTCCAGATATGTAGATACAAATTCAGAATACAGTCCCTCTTTCGGTATTTTATTTTTATATTGTTTGTCATGTGCATACATCTGGGTATATGTTTGTAGCTCTGTATCAACTTTCATAACTACATAAAAGGTTCCAAAGTGTTTCTTGTTTTCTTTTCCTATCAACTCTGCAATCGTAATGCTGTCTAATTTGCTGTCGAAATCTTCCTGCCATCCAAGCAGTATCTTATGGACCCTGCATTGAGAGGCTGCATTAGCAGTGCAATAACCATCCCGTTCCAGGCAGCGATTGATTTTCATTGTGCTTTCCGAATGTACAATGACATCACGCAATGTAATCTCTTGAGGTGCTTTTATTAATCGATATCCACCTCGTATCCCTTCTTCTGCCTCAATCAACCCCGCATCTTTTAATATTTTGGTTGTTTTAGGTATATAACTAAGTGGTATGCCAAGCATGGATGCCATGTACGAAGACGAACACATTTGATTTTCTTTAGCCAATAGACATATAATTCTTATTGCGTAATCGGTCGTGATTGTTAATTGCACGTTTATTTCCTCCCTGTATTTTCATAAGAATCAAACTAAGATAGCCATGGTATTAGTTCCTTGTAAAAAAAAGTAGCACTCTACTGCTTTTACAATATGTCACTACATAATAAGAATTATGTGGTAATACATAAAATTTTTTCTTTATGTTATCACAATGCCCCTCAAAAAACAATCGTTTTTTGTCGAAAAATAGAAAACCATAGCTTAGTAAATATAATATTTTACACAAAAAAGCCGAGCGGAGAGGAAAATTCTCCTCCCGGCATTTTTGTGTACCGTTTCTATGCTAACAGAGGGATTTTATTAGCATAAAATACAGATAATGCAATATGTGAATTTAAAATAGAAAGTAATAATTTTAAAAACCATATAATTAATGACCACATAATTCTTATTATGTAGTCAATTATACAATTAATCCTAATTCTTCAATTTCTCTCATATGCTCTGTGCCACTTGAAACAGTATATATTCTTGTTGTGTTTATATTGCTATGACCCAAAATATCCGCCAAATGAACGATATTCTTTTTTATTTTATAGTAAGTTCTGGCAAACAAATGCCGGAAGTTATGAGGAAACACTTTTGTTGCCTCCACACAAGCGTCTGTACATAGCTTCTTCATCTCGCGCCATATATTAGAGCGATCCAGCGGCCGCCCAGTCTTTGTTCTGAAAATTATCCCCGTATCAATTTCATTATCTCTTGTATATACAATTAATTTTTTACATAATTTTTTTGGAATAAAAATAATTCGCTTCTTTCCCTTGCAGCTTATTTCAGCACGTCCTATTTTAGCAGCACCTACTGTGATGTATTCGAGTTCTGAGATTCGGATCCCTGTTGAGCAGATTGTTTCCATTACGAGACAGAGCCTGTTTTTATGAAGTAGTTTTGCAGCCTCCATAAGTTTCATGTAATCCGTTTTACTCAATTCCCTACTCTCTTCCGAAAAAACCTGCTTTTGAACTTTAAACAGTTTTACCCTAAGACATTCTAATCCAAGATATTTTAAAAACACATTTACTGCCACCAGCATAGAATTTGCACTGGATATCGCATAAGAGCCTTCCAGCTTTTCTTTGAACTTTATCAAATGCTGTTTCGTAACTGCCTCTCCATCCTCATATTCTTCTTTTAGATAATCCAAAAACATACGTATATCCCTTGCATATTTTTCAATTGTATTCTCACTTTTTTCATCTTCTAACAGCCATTTCTTATACTCTTCTAACTTTTTTATATTTTCGCTATAGTTTGTGTTCATTTTGTGCCTCCTTCCAAAGCCGATATTAGTATTCTCATTGATTTTGGAACCATTTTTACTGAGCGCACTAATATTGATTGTAAATGTTTTTTCGCAAAAAAGTCTGTACTTTGTATTAGTTTTCATTCATTATATTCTAAAATCAGTACACAAAACTATAGCAAAATAAGGATTCACTGGAAGTTTTCTTGTAATTTCCAGATTTTTAAGGATAAGCATCTATTCACAATAGAAAAAGCCGGACGATTAGATATTTCCCCAATTGTCCGACTTCGCAGAATTCTATTATTTTCTCAAGATATCAATATCCTGAACACCAGAGCAAAGCATCTCCGTACGCTTTTCGCATTTCACAAAACCTATGCGCTTTGCTTCATCGCTGACTTCATTTTTCTGCACACCCATGTTCATCCCCTGCATGTAATAAGGAAGATATCCCATCACCATGTCCCAGGGACCGGTGTGATCCGTCTCAATACCCTCGGAAATCACCAGCATCACACCGCCAGGGTTCAAAACGTCATAGCACTTTTTAAGGAAAGCATTCATGTTCCCTTTGGCAAAAAGTGCCACTGATACTGCGAGAATTAAATCATATCCACCGCCAATGTCACCTGTCAGGAAATTCCCATTCATAACCTTGACCCTATCAGAAAGTCCCATCTGTTCGGCGGATTCCATCACGATTTCTGATGGCATCAGATCGATAAATGTACCTGTGCGTTCGTCATTATCTTTAACCACCGACATCCCAAGAAGTCCGGTTGCGCATCCAAGATCAAGAACTGACTTTATTGTATCATTCTCAGGCAGAGAACGAACAATTTCTAAAAGTTCCTGCTGTCGGTAACCTTCCTGCGCCTGACGCATCATAGCTCCCATTGAAACAAAGTCGATAGACTGTTCATTGGTCTGTTGCTGCATCGGCTGTGGTCCCTCAGTCACCAGTTTTACCACCTCAAAAGGCATGGAACCTTCGTTCGCGCTGTAGTACTGTATAAAACCTCCCAGATACTCCGGCTTCCCTTTGACGAGATATTTTTCCGCCTCCTCACTATTATAGAAGAGATTTCCCTCCTTCATCACAAAACCAAGAGCTGTTAATCCCTCCAGAAAATAAGAGGTATTCGCTGCGTTCCATCCCAGCTTTTTAGCGAGAATCTCAGCTGTCGTTTTCTCGCACAGATGAGAATAGACATCCAGTTCAAGAGATGCCGTCAGTACTTTCTCGTACAATGGCAGATAACTAAGCTGTGCTAATTGTTCAAATACGGTTTTCTTGTTCATAATAGAACTCCTTTCATTCTAGTGTTAGTTTTCACTAACCGTCACTTATATAATAAGGCGGCATAAGCTACCGCCAAATTATTCGCATTATTTTAATGGGTCATTTGAATCAAGAATATGTTGCGGCCAGTTTGCTACCGGCCCTCATTTTTTCTGTAGTATTCATGCATATCATTCCGCCTCCTCTTGCATTAAAGCTAACATTCCTCCTTGATAAATCCTTGCGACTTCCGTCATACTGCGAATCATCTTCTCTCGATCAGTTTCCTCTGTTATAAGCTTTGCCAACATTGAAAAGTAACCGCTCATCAATAATTCAATGGTGTCGGGCGAAAGCAAATGGATCTGCTCGGATTTTTCTGCGCTCTGCGAGATGTTGTCCTGATTTCTCTCTTGAAGCATATTGAAATAATTTTCGTACTTTGTTCCTTGTGAGCAGGCAATGATCAGCTTCATTTCATCGCGGTGTTCCAGCAGATAATCCACAATTTCAGGTATTCTATGGATATACGCATCACACATTTTAAATATCTTTTCGTTTGGAGGGAAATTGTTCATATCATTTGCTACAGAGTTCAATATTGCCATCAAACCATTTGCCGTATCATCCGTCAAGGCATAAAACAGCTCTTCTTTATTCGCAAAGTAACCATAGAAAGCGCCCGTAGTCACTCCTGCTGCTTCTACAATTTTTCGCAATGGCGCACTTTTAAAGGTATATTTCAGAAAAAAGTCTTTGCCGTAAATCAGAATACGATCTAATGTGTTATTTTCATTCATACAATTTTTCTCCTATAACCAAGTTATATAACTTAGTTATATTGTATTTATTCATTACGTATTTGTCAAGTCTTTTTCCTGGATGTTTACAAAAATGTATAACATTTCTTGTTTTTGTGTATAATAGCCATATAAACTTTTCTCGTTTTCGTGCATAATATCATTGCAAACATTTCTTGTTTTCGTGTATAATAACCATGTAAACATATCTTGTTTTCGTGATTGATTGGAGGATGATAATAAATGAGAAGAAAAATATATCAGAAATTGTGTGATTGGAAGAAAGAAAGTAATGGAGAAAGTGCATTGCTCATCGAAGGTGCAAGACGTGTCGGGAAAAGTTATATTGCAGAAAGTTTCGGTAAGGAACAATACGATTCTTATCTGCTCATAGACTTCTCCAATATTACAAAGCAGATTCTGGATGTATTTGAAAATGATTCTATGGATCTGGATCTTTTTTTTAATAAGCTTTCTGTTTTTTATGGTATCACCCTTGTAACAAGGAAGTCGTTAATTATTTTTGATGAAATACAGATGTATCCGCGTGCAAGGCAGTTGATCAAACATTTTGTTGCTGATGGTCGATATGACTACATTGAAACAGGCTCTCTTATTACTTTGAAACAAAATATTGAACACATCGTTATTCCTTCAGAAGAAGAAAAGATTGTCATGCAGCCTATGGACTTTGAGGAATTCTTATGGGCCCTTGGCGATGAGGTAACCATTTCCTATCTAAAGACCTGCTTTGACCGACACTGCCCCGTTGGTGAGGCTGTCCACAGAAAGACCATGAATCTTTTTCGTCAGTATATGCTCGTAGGCGGTATGCCGCAAGCCGTCCTGACTTATGCGCAAACCAAAGATTTTGAGAAAACAGATCGCGTAAAAAGACGAATTCTGGAGCTGTACCGAAATGATGTCACAAAATTTGCAAAGGGATATGAAAGTAAAGTCCTTTCCATCTTCGATGGGATACCATCTCAATTATCAAAACACGAAAAAAAATACACCTTATCCTCTATCCGCAAGGAAGCCCGTTTCCGCGATTATGAAGATTCCTTTATCTGGCTGGATGAGGCAATGATTATTAACACCTGCTTTAACTCCACTGATCCTACCGTCGGTTTGTCTCTGAATTCGGAACGCATGACTCTAAAATGCTACATGGCAGATACCGGGTTGCTGCTCAGCCTTGCATTCTCTGATAAGGAACTTATGGAAGAAGGTATTTATAAGATGATACTTTTTGACCGGCTCAGTTTAAATGAAGGTATGCTTATGGAAAACATCGTTGCGCAGTCTCTAAAAACGAATGGCTATAAGTTATTCTTCTATTCCAAAAGCAGCCGCGAAAATAAAGCCGATCGCATGGAGCTTGATTTTCTGATCAGCAAAGAGAAACGCATCTGCCCTATTGAAGTCAAATCCTCCAATTATGCCCGCCATACGTCTTTAGATAAGTTCAAAAAGAAATTTGGGAAGAAAATCGGACAGCGTTTCATTATCTATACAAAAGACCTGAAACAAGCGGATGATATCCTCTACCTACCAATTTACATGACGATTTTTCTATAAGCATACTTCCCCAAAAACCCGGAAGAGGACTTTGCATCTTTGTGCAAAGCCCTCAAAGTATTCTATACATGGGTTGCCTATAAATCATGTCCCAACTCATTTTTATGCTGAAAGCTGCTGTTCTGCGTTCCACATGGCAGCATACTTGCCCCTCCTTTTCAAAAGTTCTTCATGGTTTCCACTTTCAACCGCTTTTCCATCGGAAATGACAACGATTTGATCGGCTTTCTGGACGATGGATAGCGTGTGAGCGATCATTACAACCGTTTTCTTGTCCTTTAGCAGATTAGCGATAGCGTCCTTAACAGCAAGTTCATTCTCCACATCCAAGCTGGCAGTTACTTCATCCAGCAGCAAGATAGGCGAATTTTTCAAATGTAGAAAATTGTTAGTATATTTTTTTTACTCTATAATTTGTTAGACATTGTAATCGTTGTATGGCTCCTCCGGGCAATCCGGATATCTCCCCATATTGACAGCGCTCTGATTTTACACTATGATGATTAAACAAAATCTCGATTTGGAAATCACGCAATCCAAAACAGGATATTCTAAATAGCTTCAAAACTTTTGGGGGAACATCATTATGGAAAATGACTATCTGATTCAAAAAAAGCCATTATATGCGCTAATTATATTTTCACTTCCCATTATCATCGGGAATCTTTTTCAACAGACCTATACCATGGCAGACTCCGCTATTGTAGGACGCTATGTCAGCGAGCAGGCTTTGGCCGCTGTCGGGGCGTCCTATTCTCTGACCAACATTTTTATCTGTGTCGCGATCGGAGGCGGGATCGGTGCCTCTGTTATCGTCAGCCAGTATTTCGGTGCAAAAGATTTTGTCAGAATGAAAACGGCTGTCTTTACATCTCTTATCGTATTTCTGGTCCTGAGTGTGCTCTTAGGCGGAGTCGGTCTGCTTTTCAGCAGAGAAATCATGACCGCCCTGAACACACCGGGCGATGTGTTTGATGTGGCAATCGAATATCTGAATATCTATTTTATCGGCCTGCCGTTTCTTTTTATGTACAACGTTCTGTCCGCAATGTTCAACGCACTGGGAAAGTCAAAAATACCGCTCTGTTTTCTTATCTTTTCTTCCGTTTTTAATATCATTCTGGATTGGATACTGGTGACACAGTTTCATATGGGTGTCGCGGGAGTAGCATGGGCAACCTTGATTGCACAGAGTATATCGTCCGTCCTGTCTTTTGTTGTTCTTATCCTTCAATTCAAAGAAATGGACGCCGGACACTCCAGGATATTTTCCGGAAAAGAGTTACTGCCTATGGCAAGGATTTCTCTTCCGTCCATCCTGCAGCAGTCCACCGTTTCCATCGGAATGATGCTGGTACAGTCTGTCGTGAATGGTTTTGGTTCTGAAGCACTGGCGGGATTTTCAGCGGCAATGCGAATCGAAGCGCTGTGCATAGTTCCCATGATCGGCATAGGGAACGCCGTTTCCTCCTATACCGCACAGAATATTGGTGCCCATAAGGAGAAGCGGGTGATCGAGGGATATCATGTTGCCAATAAGCTGGTATTGATCTGCGCCGCCATTCTCTTTCTAATATTAGAGCTGTTCAATCAGCCGATCATCGCACTGTTCCTGGGTGCCGACGGCAACAGTGTGGCCATATCGACCGGGCGCAGCTATCTGATCTTTATGGGGCATTTCTTCTGCCTGATCGGATTCAAAATGGCAGTTGACGGTCTGCTGCGGGGAGCCGGTGATATGAAGCTGTTTACGATTGCAAATTTAGTAAATCTGTTTATCCGTGTTTTTATTGCAATGACATTTGCTCCCCATTATGGAATCGCTGTGGTATGGTATGCCGTGCCAGTTGGCTGGTTTGCAAACTGGGTCATCTCTTTTATGCAATACCGCACCGGGAAATGGAAGAAAATATATCAGGGGCAGCCTTGATGCACCCAGATTACTGGTCGGCTCGGCCATAGGCAGGAGCGGTTCATCGCGTAAAAATACCCGCGCGATTCCAATCCGCTGCTGCTCTCCGCGCCTGAAGCTTCGCAATATTCATTCTCCGGATTCCCAGATTCTCATAGTTCAGCGACACATTTCCAAAATAATCATTCAGCATCTCCTCCGCCGAGACTGTGATCTCATCGTCTCCCCATCCGTTTTCACTTCCGCCATAAACACTCCCATATTCATTGTCATAGCTTATCTGTTCCGGGTCAATCTCCGCGATTGCCGGAGCCGCATCGTCTGACAGCTGATGCACCAGATAAGACAAATCCATAATCGTCATATCGCTGTCGTGTGCTATATTGTATCTTGCGATCTGATAATCCGGTTTCGATACGGAAAATGCAATATAAAGAACGGCAACCACCAGCATACAGCAGCGAAACAGCGGAAAACTCTTCTTATATATACTGAACACCGTTCCGCTCATAATCAGCACTAACACGAGCAGGAACCACAGCACCAGCAGTCTCAGAAATGTCAGATTGTACTCCTGTACATAGAGAATCATGCGGAATGCCGCCGATGCGATCATCACAAACGTGCACAGTGAAATCACGGTCAGCACTGCATTGAGCACCCTGCTCTCCGTAAATAAATTTCTGCAGATCAGAACCATCAAAAAATTGATGATGCTCACGAACAGCAGCTGCCAGAACCCTGTATGTGCATACTGTGAGTAGGTCACCCCTGCCGGAAGTCCATTCTCCAGCCCCGCGAACAGATACACGACCTGGATTCCGCTGTACAGCGTGTATACGCAGGCAATGATTGAGGTAAATGTAATTCCGACAATGGGATTCAGCGTAAACTTCTTTCCCACTTTAACGCTCTGCAGATTTCTCCTGCAGAGTGCGCAGAAAAATGCATAGCATGCTGTCATTCCGGCCAGCCCCCAGACAATTGCTGCAATTACCGAAATCACATTGATATGAGCCAGCAGGCGGCTGAATACACTCTGGAAAATCATATCTGAAGTAAGCAGCAGTGGAAACAGCACACACAGGAGTAAAAATGCAATGGATATTCCAAGCAGGACATAAATCGCCGTCTTATTTTTTCCGCTTTCTTTGGCTCCAAGATAACGAGCGCCATGTGTGACCGGCGTAAAAATCGATGTACAGCAGCCGAAGAACAGTACTGCAAGCCTCGAAAAATATTCTGTAAAATTCCATGTCTTATCATCATAAAACTGATGCACCATAGAAACCACCAACAGCAGAGCCATCCCGATCCAATTGAACAGAATGAAAAATGGATTCGTCGTGCAGGCATTTGCCAGACCAAGAATCATCATCCCCGCAAAATATCCTGCTGTGTTCTTTTTCAATGCTCCAAACGCGTGTATTCCCGGGATACTTCCCACATCTCCAGGCATATCATCTTCCTGTTCCACATTCTCATTCCCTGCAGATACAGGTCTCGCCCCAGCCTTCAGGTGTCCGATCATAAATATCGCAAATGCGATTGTTGCCGCCACATAAAGCGGGAATGTGATTCCCGCAAGATTTTTGTACAGACAGAACGTGAACATCACACCGTACAACAGACTCATTCCTCCAAAAAGGGCGTAGTTATCCCCTGGTTCATAATATTGTTTCATTTTCAAACTCCTCTCCCTGATCATAACTGCATGTTTATTATGCTACACTTCCTCCGGCACCTCATCGCTTTCCACATATTCCAGAATATCTCCCGGCTGACAGTGAAGCGCCTTACATATGGCATCCAGTGTGCTGAACCTCACCGCCTTTGCCTTATTATTTTTTAAAATGGAAAGATTCGCCATCGTGATATCCACCTCTTTCGCGAGGTCCTTCAAACTTGTTTTCCGCTGTGCCATCACGACATCAAGATTAATTATAATTGCCATATGGCACCTCCTATATTGTCAGATCATACTCTTCCTTGTACCGTACTGCTTCTGCGAACACCTGCGTCAGCACTCCGCTGAAAAGTGCCGCAATGAAAAAGACAAGCACAATGATCAATGTCGCCGGAGTCGGCAAAATAAATACCTTTATCAGAAACAACACAAAAATCATCAGGCTGAATCCACACATCCGCTCCAGACTTTTCACGTTCCGATACACAAAACAGTCCTGCTGCACTACCGTCCGCATCATGCTCCTCAGCTCGGCAATAATGAACAGCCCCATGAACGCCGATCCGCCAAATATCATGAGCATAGAGATGTAATGCTCTTCAATGGACTGCGCGTAATGGTTTCCCGCCCATTTCAGACTGAACGGAAGTGTGATTGTCACGATAATCCCGGAAAAAAACATAATATCCAGAATTATCTTTGTAATCTTCCCCCAGTTAATTGTTTTGGTCATAATTTCATTCATATTTTGTCTCCTTTACTTCTTGTCTGGCAGATACTTTGACAGATGCTCTGACAGATACTCTGACATAAGCTTCGAACACCTTTTACTTCCTTTGTTGTAAAATACTATAGCACAGACATATCTGTTTTTCAATACTTTTTTATTGTTATTCGATAAATCCATATTGTTATTCGTTTCACCGAACTACTGAGTGCGGTTCACTGCGGAACGCAAAAAAAGAACGGACACTTCCCCATCCGTTCTTTTCTCTTCTCCGCAGATCAGACACTCGCAATCCGCTTCATTGCTTGCCCGTGAGTCTCCACCCACAGCGCATGAACATATTTTCTAGTTCTTTCAAATCTATACAATGGATCCGCCGCCATCAACAATGATAAACTGCCCCTGTACATAGCTGGAAGCATCACTTGAGAAATAAAGCACTGTTCCGTTCAGCTCCCCTTTTTTCCCCGGTCTGCCCGCCGGATTCATCATATTATATCCGGCCAGGAACTTCTCTGACTTGAACAGGGTTCCTCCCGTCATCTCCGTCTCAAACAGGGCCGGTCCAATTGCATTGACTGTGATTCCGTACTGCGCATAAGATGCCGCCATACCTTTTGTCAATCCGAGAACCGCTGCTTTGGAAGAATTATAGGAATGTCTGATAAACATATCACCTTTGTCGGCGATCACCGCATTGACCGACGCGATGTTGACGATCTTTCCATAGCCTCTCTCTTTCATCTGCGGCACAACATACTTGCTCGCCAGAAAGATTCCCTTTACATTTGTGTTAAAGGATTTATCCCAGTCTTCCACGGACATGCTGTCCACACCGCCCCGCACTGCAACGCCTGCATTGTTGAGGAGAATATCAATGTGTCCAAATGTGTCGAGTACCGTCTGCATTGCCGTCTTCACACTCTCTTCGTCGGTGACGTCACAAGGAACTGCGATAGCCTTTCGCCCAGTCTTCTCGATGTCGGCCTTCACGGTCTCCAGCTTTTCCACGCGGCGTGCCAGCACTGCCACATCGGCACCTGCCTCTGCGTAGGCAAGGGCCGCATCTGCGCCAAGCCCCGAACTTGCACCTGTTACCACTGCTACTTTTCCTGTCAGATCAAATACATTTTCCATATTCTTTTCCTTCCTTTCGTTTTATACGTTTTTCAATTGCACTCATTCATTCCAATGCTGTTTTCAGCATAATTCAAAATCATTCCAATACTTCTTCTTTTACGAATACATCGGAAACCACACTTCGTTCTGTTTCTTGTTCGTGGACGTCCGGCAGCTTCATTGCGCTTTAAAAGCAGCCTTATCGGCGGCCGGTTTCCATAAATGCCGTTCTGTCATACCTTCCGGCAAGAAGATACGGAACCACCTCATCAGCATCCACTTCTTCTGCCAGATTCAGTTTGTGAACCAGCAGGCTGTTCTCTGAGTATGCCCCGCCGATGATGGTGTTAATCGGAAGTTCTGCCCACGGATCATCGATGCTTGACTGAAGCTTCAATGACACGGTTCCCGGCTCCCATGATTTGTAATTGTATTCACACTGGTTCATCAGCAGTGCTCCGTTCTGGAAATGTGAAACTCCGTTTTCATCCGGTTCTCTGTCAATATGGAAATAGAAGCCTCCGCCAAATGTCTGTTTTCCTGCTGCCGGTGCCTGATACAGCATGTGTGTCAGTGGACTGTTGTACTCGCCCAGCTTCATGGAAAGGTCGATCAACTGCGTACCTCTTCTCGTCACTCCGACCGTCACATCTGCTCCATTCCTGCGGATCACAAACTCCGCCCCCAGTTTTTTCGGGATACTTCCGTTGTCACGGCCACATTGTACTGCCATCTCTGCTCCCGGTCCGCCGAGCACCAGTCCCATCGTATAGAGCCCAAGGCTCTGTCCATAGGTTGCATAGACCCCGAGAATTGCCTCATAATAATCATCTGCAAATGTAGGATTGTTGACGTGACATACTGACAGCGTCACAACCGGCATAGAGAATGGTTTAAGCGGCGGCGGCAGGATTCTTGCAATTGCAGCGGGATCTGTCAGATACGCCAGATATACCCCCTCCTGATTGTCCATCAGGGAAACCCGGCCAAAGTTCTCCAGATCTGTCTTTTCAAGCCGGAAACTCGCTGCCCCTGGCTGATCCAGGAACAATTCCCGGCCCACCTGGAACCCGGCGCGGGTCGCAGGTGCAATGACGCCATCCTGCACTGCACTTCCAATCACCTTCACTGTAACGCCCTGTTCCTTCAGTCCTTCTGCCAATGACTGATCCGGCCGGAATCCGAGAGAAAGCACCACGGCGTCCGCCTCGATTGTCACAATTTCCTTTGTCTCCATGTGCTCTATGACTACACCGTTCTCTTTGATTTCTTTTAAGGAATATCCTAATTTGTACTGTGCCTTCTGTGCTGCCAGACGTCCGCAGACGTCCCCAACATTCGTCTGGTTCGCATTCGGTGCCGGTGCGGTGAGCATGTCAATGATCGTGACTTGATTGCCCTTTGCACCAAGATATTCTGCAGTCTCAAGACCGGTGAGTCCCGCTCCGATCACAGCGACCTTCCTGCCCTCCAATGGGGCTTCTCCGGTCAGCACGGCTTCCACCGTATATACATGATCTGCCTTCACCCCCGGAATGCTCTCCGGAATGATGGATGCGGAACCGGTCGCAACAACGACCGCATCTGGCTTCTCCGCCATCACGCACTCTATCGTCGCCTCGGTTTCCAGCCGGGTGTCCACGCCAAGTCGCTCAAACTCTCCCACATAGTAGTCTGCAATCCATTGCATGCGATCTTTTAAAGGCGGCATTTTTGCCAGATTGACGGTTCCGCCAAGCTCACTCTTGCGGTCCATGAGCACTACCTTTTCGCCCCGTTTTGCAAGCGTCTGTGCCGCACACATTCCCGCAGGTCCACCGCCGACAACTACCACTTTATGCTCTTTTGTATCGTGAACAAGGTCTCCGAACTTATATTCCCTCGCAAGTCTTGGATTCACCGAACATTCAAACGGAAGACCGGCCCCATTGTATTCACTCAGACTCTCAAAGCAGCGCAGACAGGATACACATTTTCTCAGTTCCTTCTCCCTGCCCTCCTGTACTTTTCTTCCCCAGGCTTCATCTGCCAGCCAGGTGCGGCCCATGGACACGAAATCTTCCACCCCGTCCTCCAGAAACTTTTCTGCCACCACCGGCTCTCGGATTACCGACACACCGATCACTGGAATCTGTACATGATCCTTCACTGCCTTGATCAGATTCCGTCTCCATCCCTGCGGATAAGATACCGGCTCTACACAGGTCATGCCTGTCTCATATAAGCCACAGCTCACGTCCACAAAATCAATTCCCGCCTGCTCCAGCGCCATAGCGATTTTCACGCCATCCTGAATGTGGATATAATCCTCACTCACCCCGGTTTTGTCCAGAAATTCTTCCACGGATAACCGAACTCCAATCGGGAAATCCGGTCCGCACAGGTTTCTGATTCCTGCAATGATCTCTGTCACTATACGAAGGCGGTTCTCAAAACTTCCACCGTACTCATCCTCACGTTTGTTTGTATACGGAGAAAGGAACTGCTGCAGGAGATATCCATGCGCACAGTGCAGCTCCACGCCATCGCACCCGGCCTTTTGCACTCTGCCTGCCCCCGCCACAAACTGTCCGATCAGCTCCTTTACCTCCTCTGTGCTCAGTGCACGAGTCTCCTGCTTCGTAAACTTGCACGGAATTGCCGAAGCCGACACTACCGGCTGTCCGCCTATCAGCACAGACATGGTCTCGCGTCCCGGATGATGCAGCTGGATAAAGATTTTAGTTCCATGCTTATGGACTCTCTCTGCAAGTGTCGCCAGCGGTGCAATATGACTGTCTTTCGTCACGGACAGCTGTCTCATCAGACCGGCTCCATGCACGTCATTCACACGGGTGATCTCCGGGATAATCAATCCGGCACCTCCGATTGCTCTCGCCTCGTAAAATGCCAGCATATCCTCCGACGGTGTACCATCCAGATTGGCGAGTCCACATCCCATAGGTGACATCACCAATCGGTTTTTCACGGTCAGCTTTCCGATGGTTCCTGATTCAAATAATTTCTGATACATTCTATCCCTCCTTACGGTTTCTTTGTTCATTTTTTCTTGTTTTATACCTTTTTCAACGTTTGATTTCATTATAAGGAAATTGCACTTTTTCTTCCATGTGTGCAGTGCAAGAGAAAAAATTGACTTTTTGTGCACCATGCACTATAGTGAAATTATCACGGAAATGTATGTGCGGATTACAGACATATTTTCATACATTTCGCAGATATAACCTTACAAAAAATGTTACAGGAAAACAGCAACGCGGATTCCGGGTATCTACCTGGATACGCTTCGACAGGAGGGTGTGTATGACATTTTCAAAATTAATCACTTCACTGAGCAGAGAGTATGATTTCGAGATTTTTTCTCAGAAATTCCATATACCGATCCGTGATCTCGCCCTGATTGATGATCGACAGACAGCCTTTTCCATGGACGTTCTTTATTTTGGCTACGAGCAGCAGCTGTTGGACCGTTCCAGCATTCCGGCCCAGTGTATTCTCGCCCATTCCGAGAACACCGGACCGGGATCTGCCCAGCACCTGCCGGGCGGGAGCTCTGCCGATTTTTCCAATGATATCGGCAACATGGCTTTTATCAGCGACTCTGCGCTCTTTTCCGTTTTTAACGCCTGCCGGACGCTCATTGAGACCACTCTCAACAACGGACTTTTTGAAGAGCTTCGGGCGCTGGCCGACGAGACGCACAGCATAGACTCTGTTCTGGACTTTGCCTCCATCAAGCTCGGACAGTCCCTGATTTTCTGTGACACTACATTTAAAATCATCTCTTCCTCCACCTCCATTCCGATTGTGGATGAACTGTGGATTGAAAACATCCGGCAGGGATACTGCAACTATGATTTCATCCAGGAGGTGAAAGCACTCAGTTCTGTCCAGAATGTGGTGGAGACTACCACTGCTGCGGTGGAGGTGACCTGTACCAGATCCCCTTATCGCAAGCTCAGCTGTAAGGTCTTCTTAAACGACACTCAGATTGGTTTCATTCTTTTGATCGAGGGGGCGCACATTGCTTCTCCCTCCGCCCTCGGAGATATGCTGCGCACAGTATGCGACGCCGTCGCCTACACGATTGCCCACTATGTCCCTGATCTGTCTGAGGTGATCACAGTCCATCAGCAGCTGCTTTATGATCTTTTGATCGGTGCGCCGTCCGAGGAAATCCTCCCCCGTCTGACGCAGATTCGTTTTCCGCCATACAATGTGGTACTCTTCCTGTCCTCTGACCTTTATCCCAGAGGATGGCACAAGAAAAAAGAAGTGGCGGACCGGTTGATCCGCAACATCCCCGGAACGTATGTGACTTTTCACAGGCACGGAATCGTGGCCATTGTTCCGCTCAAGCGCACCACCCTGATCAGTGACAAATTGTTGTCCGCACTCCAGGACTTTGCGCAAAAGGAACAGATCCATATCGGGATCAGCAATACCTTATCCGATATCAAATATTTTGTCCCCTACTATGAGCAGGCTCACCAGGCGCTTGTTCTCGGAAAGAAATACAGGGCCGGGGAAGATGTTTACCTGTACATAGATTTTCAGGACTTTGATCTGTTCTCACAGATTCAAAGCCCTGATTCTCTGATGCGTTTTGTGCATCCTGCCCTATATACATTGAAAGAATATGACGCCGAAAACCACACGGCTCTGTATCAGACGTTACAAACTTATCTAAAATGCAACTGTAGTCTCAAAGACACCGCGGCCAGCCTCTTTATCCACCGCAACTCGCTCAGCTACCGCATGAACCGGATTTTGGAGCTCTGCCAGATTGATCTGGAGGATACCCACACAAAGTTCCTGCTGCAGATGTCGTTTCTTATTCAGGAGTACCGCACTGCCTGACTTGAAAGGAGTTCACTTACCATGCCATTTACCGTTTTCCTCGAGATGACTATCTCCGCGTGCATTACCGTGTGGTCACCGGGACCTAATAATATCCTCCTGCTGTCGACCGCAAGCAGGTATGGTGTCAAAAAAAATCTGCATCTGCTCCTGGGCATCTGGACCGGCTCGCTGACGCTCATGTGTCTGAGCGGAATCTTCTGCAGCACACTGGCGCGCGTCGTCCCCGGTATCCAGCCTGTCATGAAATACATCGGCGCCGTCTACATCCTGTTTCTCGCGTGGACGACCCTGCGCAGGCGCCCGCCTTCCGATGCAGATACAGGAAAAGACCCATCCTACCTGATGGGTCTCATCCTTCAACTTTTAAATGTAAAGATCATTGTGTACGGGCTGACCATGTTTTCCTCTTTTATTCTGCCCTATGAGACCCGGATTCCGGCCCTCTTCCTTTTTGCAGTCTATCTGATGGTGCTTGGTGCCGTCGGGAATCTGATCTGGGCCGTCGCCGGCAACATTCTCCGCCACGCCTATGACAGCCATTATAAGCTGATGAATCTGGTGATGGCACTGCTCCTGGTGTGGTGTGCACTTCGCATTGTCGGATTACTGTAAGGAAGATGTCTCATCTGCTGTAAATGTTTCCACAAGATCAGCTCCATCGTCGTATCCTTCGCTCTTGAGCTCTTTGATGTACCAGTCCTTCACACCGTCAACTGCTTTCTTAAAGGAGTCTATGTCCATGTCCTCTTTCGCTGTAATGGTCAGACCATTCTTCTCACTCCAGCGGCTCATGATTTCTGCATCACCGGAACGGTTGATATCACGCTCATACTTCACTGCCATCTGTCCGCACTCGTCGACCACGGCCTGCTGCTCTTTCGTCAGACTGTCATAGACATCCTGATTGATGCAGAAAAACAGGCAGTCATAAATGCTGTCCCACATAGAACAGTACGGCTGTACCTCCTGCACGCTGGCCGCATCGATTGCCGGCAGTGGATTCTCCTGTCCCTCCACCGTGTTCTGCTGCAGTGCTGTGTAGGTCTCAGACCAGTTCATGTTCGTGGCATCTGCGCCCCATCTCTTATAGCACTCCATCAGCAGATTTGAACCAGCCACACGTATCTTCAGATTCTTCATATCGTCCACGGATTTCACTTCATGCTTGCTGTTGGTCAATTCACGGAATCCATTTTCCGCAATTCCCATACAGTGCAGATCATACGTTGAAAGAATCTCTTTCAGCTTTTCTCCTGCCTCACCGTCAAGCTTTGCATCCGCATCCTCCACAGAGTTGAACAGAAATGGAAGTGACACCACATTGAATCGCGGGTCAAATGCGGAATAGATCAGATTGGAATGCATGGAAATCTGTACCGGGTCTCCGTTCATCAGTGCCTGGATTCCCTCGGACTGGTTTCCGTTGGTCAGCTGATCGGCCGCGTAGACGTTCACCTTCACCTTGCCGCCGGTTGCCTGCTCCATGAGCTCGCCGAACTTTCGGCCGCCTTCTGCCCAGGTGCTGGTCTCCGTTGTGGAACAGGTGAAATTCCATGTCGTCTCCGGCCAGTTCAGATCACTGTGATCCTCCACTGCGTACTCATCGGATTCAGCGCCACTGTCTGATGTAAAGGTACTCACCAGCTGCTCTGCATCGTCGTATCCCTGATTTTTCAGTTCTTCCATATACCACTCATCCACTCCGTCCACTGCTTTCTTGAACGAGTCGATGTCCATATCTTCTTTTTTCGTAATCGTCACACCATTTTTATCTGCCCAGCGATTCATGATCTCTTCATCACCGGAACGGTTGATGTAACGCTCATACTCTACTGCCTTTTGTCCTGCCTCGTCCACAACCGCCTGCTGCTCTTTCGTCAGTCCGTTGTAAATATCGTTGTTCATACAGAAGAACAGACAGTCATAGATTGCATCCCACATGGAGCAGTACGGCTGTACCTCCTGCACACTGGCTGCATCGATTGCCGGCAGCGGGTTTTCCTGTCCCTCTACAGTATTCTGCTGCAGTGCTGTGTAGGTCTCAGACCAGTTCATGTTCGTGGCATCTGCGCCCCATCTCTTATAACATTCCATGAGCAGATTGGAGCCTGCCACACGGATCTTCAGGTTTTTCATATCATCCACAGATTTCACTTCATTCTTGCTGTTTGTCAATTCGCGGAATCCATTTTCTGCGATTCCCATACAATGCAGTCCATATTCTCCGAGAATGGATTTCATCTGGTCTCCTGCTTTCCCGTCGAATTTTGCATCCGCATCTTCCACAGAATCATAGATAAATGGAAGGGATACCACATTAAATCGCGGGTCAAATGCGGAGTAGATCAGATTGGAATGCATGGAAATCTGCACCGGATCCCCATTCATCAGCGCCTGGATTCCCTCGGACTGGTTTCCGTTGGTCAGCTGATCGGCCGCATAGATGTTGACCTTCACTTTTCCTCCGGTAGCCTTCTCCATCAGTTCGCCAAACTTACGTCCACCGTCTGCCCAAGTGCTGTTCTCTGTTGTGGAGCAGGCAAAATTCCATGTTGTGTCCTCCCAGTTCAGATCGCTGTAATCTCCAATCTCATTGAAAGACTGGTCTTTGTCCGATCCGGCTGCCGCCGCGCTGCTCTCCTCCGCAGATGCAGTGGTGACATCCCCGGTGTACGAACCATTTTTCGCCAGCACCTTCGGAAGTCCTGTAGATACGGATGGAATGTAGGTAACAATCAGCAGGATTGCAACGCAGGCTGCGATCATCGGCATAACAGCCCTGGAAATCTGCTGCAATGTCACTTCCATACCTTTCTTGATCTTGATTCCAATTGCCACAAACAGGTTCACCCCAACCGGAGGTGTCACCTGACCGATTGCAAGGTTAACCGTTGCCATGACGCCAAATGCCACGACATCATATCCAAGTGCCTTACATACCGGCAGCATGATCGGAATAAAAATGTACATTGCCGAGTTCGCATCGATAAAGCATCCTGCAATCAGGAAGATCACGTTGACGATCAGCAGGAACACAATCTGGTTGTGCGCGATGCTGCCTAGCAGCCCTGAAGCCGCATCCGCAATACCGAATTTGGTACACACGAAAGAGAACAGGGATGCACTTGCCACGATCAGCATGATTCCACCGGTCGTCTTACCGGACTCCACGATAATATCAAATAAATCTTTCAGTTTAATCTCACGATAGATTACGATTCCAACGAACAGGCCATAGACAACCGATACTGCCGCCGCCTCCGTCGGTGTGAAGAATCCGCCGTAGATACCGCCCAGAATAATCACTGGCATCAGGAATCCCCAGAATGCATCCTTGAAGGCATCCCAGCGTTCTTTCGCCGTCGCTTTCTCCTGTACCGGCTGAATATTCTTGCGTCTGGCCTCCCACATAACCACGATGACCAGCGCACCCCCCATCAGGATTCCGGGAATAATTCCCGCCATAAACATATCTGCAATGGATACCCCTGTGATCGATGCATACACAACGAATGCTATACTCGGCGGAATGACGATGGCAATGGAACTTGCAGTCGCCATCAGTGCCGTCGAAAACCGCGGTGTAAATCCGCCGCGCTCCACCATAGCCGGAACAAGAACCGCTCCCAGAGCCGCGACCGTCGCCGGACCGGAACCTGAAATCGCACCGAAGAAACATGCCACGATAACACACACGATAGCGATACCGCCTCTTCTGTGTCCGACACAGGTATCCACAAATTTAATCAGTCTCTTGGAAATCCCAGCTCTCGCCATAATATTTCCGGACAATACAAAAAACGGGATTGCCAGCAGCAGAAACTTGCTGATTCCGGAATACATATTCGTCGCAACGATCATCATCGATGTGCCCGAATAGATGATGGCGCAGATCGATGACAATCCGAGGCAGATTGCGATCGGAACACCCAGGATCAGGAAAACAAAAAACGAAAGAAAAAGCACTGCACTTATCATTTATTTATCCTCCTTTTCTTTTGACGTAATCTCTCTGTCTTTTCGGCAGAAATCAATACAATATTCGATCAGATGCAGAATCATGCAGCCCGCACCGATCGGGATGAACGACCAGAATATCCACTCCGGCCAGTTCAGTACGAACGTGCGCTTGCCGTTGGCCAGCTGAATCAGAACCTTGTCAAATCCATATTTGAACAATACCGCAGTAAAAATAACACTGAGCACAGTGATCAGGATCATTGAAGGTTTCTTTATTTTTTCCGGCAGCCGGTCAGTAAACAACGACAGGCTGACCAGTTCTCCTTCTCTGCTCGCAAGTGCTGCCGCCAGCAATGTGATCAGAACAAAGACCGCCACTACCAGTTCCTCCGTAAATGACCAGGAACGGTGAATGACCTTACGGGAAAATACATTTCCCACAGTCAGTACAAGAATGAGCAGTGTAGACGACACCAGTATGGCTTTCTCTACCACCGCCACTCCATCCATGATTTTTTTGTACATTTTCATTTTCTCTCCTCCTTCAGACAACGCCGGTGTAAAGCGGACATTCGCAATCCGCTCTGCTACTTGCTCATGAACATCCTGCAGCTACGCTGCCTTTCAGCAGGGGCTTTTAATCCCCTGCTGAAACAAGCATCCCCCTTACCCACCACTTAGTGCTCTACGCACTTGAAGTGGGGGAATGCTTACAGATGTTCAGAATCTTGCACAGTACAGCCGCCCGGACCCTGTGCTGTTGCTTCTTTATGGATGACTGGAAGATTTTACGGCATTAAAAAATCCGCCCCTAACTAGGGACGGAATATAGTATCCGCAACCACCCTGTCTCTTCCTTGAAACAAGTACGATTCTGCAACGTACCGACATACGCGACTCCTGTAACGGGGGTCAGACCGTAGAAACCTACTTGCTTTGATAATCGTAGCATCGTGCACGTTCGGCTTCTCTTCTCGGGGATGATGTTCAAAACGTTCTGGCCACTGCTTTCCACCATACGCAGCTCTCTGTTGACATGGATATCGTTTTTACTTGTTCCCTTCAGTGAATTTGAATTTTAGAATTTCACTTCTGTCTTTTAGCTATTTAATAGACTAAAGTGATTTTACTCTCTTTTTTATTTGGTGTCAAGAGGAAAGATTTAAGAGTAAAGATTTCTCCTCCCCAGCCATTTTATTCGTAATAATCTTTTCAAAATCATCAATCCCTATTGGTAATGGTGTATCCGTCATTATGCAACCTCCCCTTATACGAAAAAACTGTTATAGATGGTTTTACCAGAACATCTATAACAGTTTTAATCAATGCGTCTATTTTGCATATTGCTTATAATACTCGTTCGCTTTCTCTTCGGTCAATTCAAAACGCTTCGCAAGTTTTGCTATAATCCGTTCCTCTGGCACATTTTCCTCACGGTTATCCAATACAAAAGCTTCAATGCCTCTCTCAAGACCACGCGCCTCTCCACGCGCTTCTCCCAAAGCCTCGCCCTTTTTAATTCCAACTTCAAGAATGTTCATCTTCACCGCCTCCCATTCTTCTGACTCTTTTACCTCTGTCACGATGTGATCCAGTTCGATAATCCGTTCATCCTTCACTACAATTTCCGGATTTTCAATATCTGTTTCTTTCATATATTGTAACAGACTTACGAGTTCTTTGGAACCATTTTTACTGATCATGTTTAAAAATATTTTCTTTGTTCCGTCATCCAGATGAAGATTCTCCACTTCTTCGCATTGCTCTGTAAATGTATATCTTGCCAAATCTTTTCCAAACAAATCATCCTGCGTAATGAAGATAATTACCGTGGACGGAAGATGCTTGTATTTTGTCTTCTTACCCGATTTCAGGATTGGGCTGTCCAACATTCCCTGATAATATCGGGAATGTTTTGGTAGAAAGTCTTTTTTACTATGATTCTCCATCTCCATGTTGAATTGCCGGTTATCCGTTGACATTGCCCAAGCGTCCAGACGAATTGCCCTTTTTCCTGATTTGTTAAGAACAACCTGTTCAACCTTAACGTCTGCTAATTTGATATTCGGTTCGTCCAATATGATACTGAGTGTACATTCGTAAGCTTTTCGTCTTTTCATTACAAACAAAAACAGTGCAAAATCACTGAGATTAAATTGATAGTCCTCTGGCAGAATATCCTGTTCCACTATACTGCTGTTATGAATCAAATCTTCCTTTTTATTTTTCATAGGCCTTTTCTCCTCATGGTATATTTTTATTGAAAGCATAAAACCACAGACGCGACATCCATAAGCACTCACCACATTTCTTTTTTGACTTTTTTGTTTTTGAATATCTTGCTGATACAGCTAGATTCATTGAAACTTTCAAGACGATTGTCTTGTGAAATAATAGTTGGACTATAACATATTCCAAATGTTTTTGCAATACAAATACTTGATTTTAAGCAGTAAATATAAGCAGTAAATCAAACGGTAAATTCGCAGTAAAATCGACCTCACTTATTTACAAAAACTTAACGATGTCTATACCCTGAGACGCAGAAAACCAGTATCTATTTCTCACTGAAATAAATACTGGTCTCCTAGTAAAGCGGACATTCGCAATCCGCTCTGCTACTTGCTTATGAACACCGCAGCTACGCTGCCTTTCAGCAGGGGCTTTTAATCCCCTGCTGAAACAAGCATCCCACCTTAGCTGCATTCCAGTTCTTTCCGAACCATCTTCACCCGCACCTGCTTGTTAAAGAACCCCAGACCATAGCAGATCACTTCGGTATATCCATTCTCTTCAAGACCTTCCGTGTAGTTCTTGTCCTCGATCTGCTTCAGCGCCTCATCACAGGCATCCTCCATCAGCTTGAACTTCTTCGCCCACTTTAGTTCCAGCACTACCGGCGCGATGCGCACATTATTGCTGCGGACACAGATATCATACCGCCCCAGTCCGGCCTCCCGGTTCGACTTCACAATATACTTCTTCAAGTTCGCCAGCAGTCCCAACAGGAAACCTTGGTAAAAAGCCTCCTTACTGTCCATATAACTGATGGTGCTCTGCAGCTGTTTCTCCAGCTCCTGCTGAAAAATATCTGTTCTGCCATTCAACATGGCATCATACAGAATTGATAAATCCTGCAGTTGAATTTCATCCCGAAACCAGTTTTCAACCGTGTTCTCATAAATATGCAGCAACTCATGGTTTGGAATTGCCATCGTCACATAACGGTTTACGCCTTGCATCCGAATGGAAACCTGTTTGAGGTATCCGGTAAAAAACAGGAAATTCCACAGATTATCCGGCGAAGCATAGATATCCTCATAGGTGATATCCTCATGCACCTTCTTCTCAATCGTCTCGCCGTTCATCAGTGACTCAATCTCATCCCGCACCGTGTCATCTGCACGATAGATCAGATCCTTCACAATGCTGTTCGAGCTGGTATTGCTCCATGCCGCTGTCGGGAATGCATGTGCATTCGGAATCAGTGCACTCACGTAATTGATCACGCTCCACGGATTATATACTTCCGTATTGCCAAACTGATAGCCATCATACCATTTCTTCATCGTACTCATCTGCGCTTCCCGCTGGTAAAACGAAAGCAAGTCCCGAACTTCTGATTCTACAAATCCAAAATGTTCATCGTATTCTTCATTCAATATTGAGATGATTTTCAGATTGTTCAGTCCGGTAAAAATCGACTCCTTACTGATCCGGAGACACCCTGTAATCACCGCAAACTCCAGATATTCGTTCGTCTTCAGTGCAGATTCAAACAGTGAACGGATAAATTGAATCATCTGATCATAGAATTTCTGTAACTGTTCAGAACCCCCTTGGGGAACTAATTAATTTTTGTACAAAACAGAGAATTTTTAAAACCTGTTTTGCGATATTATTTCGGTAATTGGTGGATAACCAATTGTTTGTGATTGAATAATTTAATTCATTGTGGATTACTCTTTCAATCTTTCAAATAACTCTGATTCAAAGCCAAATTCTATGGCTTTTGAATATATTTAACAACAACTGAACATTGAAAAACATTACTTATCCACAGTCATTTTCACCATAGGTGAATCTATGTGAATTCGCTTTTTTCCTGAGTTTTTAGTACAATGGAGACATAAAACACAAGGAAG
>NZ_FQZY01000027.1 GCF_900142165.1 Hespellia stercorisuis DSM 15480 | reverse complement strand
TCCATTGTACTAAAAACTCAGGAAAAAAGCGAATTCACATAGATTCACCTATGGTGAAAATGACTGTGGATAAGTAATGTTTTTCAATGTTCAGTTGTTGTTAAATATATTCAAAAGCCATAGAATTTGGCTTTGAATCAGAGTTATTTGAAAGATTGAAAGAGTAATCCACAATGAATTAAATTATTCAATCACAAACAATTGGTTATCCACCAATTACCGAAATAATATCGCAAAACAGGTTTTAAAAATTCTCTGTTTTGTACAAAAATTAATTAGTTCCCCAAGGGGGTTCTGAACAGTTACAAATTTTCTATAAAAGAAGACGGACAGATGGTTGCTCTTCGGGGAGACCATACTACAAAAAATCAGCCCATTCGGGGCGGAGTGAAAATCCAGAAAAGAGATTCAGAAACAACAGAAGATAAAGCACAGGGGAATGCATCACTTCAGGGTGCAGTTTTCGAAATTGTGAACTGCAGTGAACAGCCGGTCATGGTAAGTGGTGAGCTCCATAAAAAGGGGGACGTGGTGACCGATATGGTAACGGATGAAAAGGGGATGGCGCAGACCGAGAAGGATGCACTGCCTTACGGAAGTTATCTGGTTCGGGAAACGGCGCCGCCGACCGGGTATCTGACGGAAGGAAATGTGGAGAGAAAATTTGAAATCCGGCAGAATCATGTGATGGTCGATCTGACCGGAGTGGATGAAGCAATCTTGAATCAGCCGAAGCGAGGAGACCTGGAACTGATCAAGGTGGAGGATTCTACCCTGAACCGAATGGCAAATATTCGTTTTTCTATTACAAGCAAGACCACCGGGGAAACGCATGATTTTGTGACGGACGAAAACGGTTACTACAGTACGGCGAGCTCATGGAATCCACATAGTCAGAATACGAATCGCGGGGAGTCGAGCGAGGATGGAATCTGGTTCGGCACCGCCGCAGTGAATGATGAGAAAGGAGCGCTTCTTTATGATACATACCGGATCCAGGAGCTGGAATGCACAGGGAATGAGGGACATCAGCTGATCGGTTTTGATGTGATGATCCGGCGGGATGGCGTTACGGTGGACCTGGGGACGGTGACAGATGATCTGACCACGGTTCCGGTTCCGGAGATCGGCACGACTGCGTCGGATGAAGCGCATAAAATCCATACGGTGGATGCGGATAAGCACGTGAAAATCGTTGACCGGGTAGACTATGTGAATCTGAAAATTGGCACGAAATATAAACTGGAAGGCATTCTGATGGATCAGGTATCCGGAAAGCCGCTTCTGGTAAACAAAAAGCAGGTAAAAGCGCATTTGACATTTGTTCCGAAGCAGACATCCGGAACCGTGGAGCTCACCTTTGCATTTGATGGCAGTAAGCTGGCCGGCAGAAGTGTGGTGGTTTTTGAAAAGCTGTATTTGAAAAATGTGCCGGTTGCGGAGCATACGGATATTCACGACGAGGGGCAGACGGTGACGATCGAAAAGAAAACGGAGCCGCCAAAAGAGAAAGAACCGCCGAAAGAGAAGGAACCGGATGCATCCAAAAAAGAAAATGTAAGAGAGACTGTACTGGAAAAGCAGCCGGAATCCGTTCCGAACAATGCCACACAAACATCCAGTCCGGCGCCAAAAACCGGAGACAGAACTACGGTAGGGGGGACGGTCCTGTTACTGATGTTATCGGTTTTGTTTATCGGTCTTTGCATCAAGCGCATACGAAATAGTTAAGATACCATCTTTCCTTTGCCTGTCATTTATGCTAAAATAGCTACCATAGATTAAAAAGGAGGGCGTTTTCATGAGTATGACAATGACGCAGAAGATATTAGCTGCACATGCAGGGTTAGATAGTGTGAGTGCTGGACAGCTGATCGAAGCAAAATTAGATGTGGTTATGGCCAACGATATTACAGGGCCGATGGCACTGCCTATCGTAAAGCAGATGACAGATAAGGTGTTTGATAAGGATAAGGTGGTATTTGTACCGGATCATTTCACACCGAACAAAGATATTAAGTCGGCAGAAAATTCCAAGGCAATCCGGGAATTTGCAAAACAGCAGGAACTGACCAATTATTTTGAGCAGGGCAAATCCGGTGTGGAGCATGCAATCCTTCCAGAGAGCGGAATTGTTGTGGCCGGACAGTGTATCATCGGGGCAGACTCACATACATGTACTTATGGAGCGCTCGGAGCGTTCTCCACGGGAGTGGGAACTACCGATATCGCGACTGGAATGGCGACAGGCGAATTATGGTTTAAGGTGCCGAGTGCAATCAAATTTGTGCTGACCGGCAAGCCGGGACCGTTCGTCAGCGGCAAGGATATCATCATTCACATCATCGGAATGATCGGAGTGGACGGAGCACTTTACAAATCCATGGAATTTGTCGGTGACGGCATCGCGAACCTTTCCATGGAAGACCGCTTCACCATGGCCAACATGGCAATCGAAGCCGGTGCGAAAAATGGAATCTTTATGGTAGATGACAAGACACTTACATATCTGAAAGAACATACAACAAAAGAATATGCGGTATACGAGGCTGATGCGGATGCAGAGTATGACGAGGTGATCGAAGTAGATCTTGCGAAGGTACGTCCGACGGTCGCATTCCCGCATCTTCCGGGCAATGCGAAGACGATTGATGAGATCGAGGCGATGGAGCCGATCAAGATCGATCAGGTAGTCATCGGTTCCTGTACAAACGGACGTATGGAAGATATGCGAAAGGCAGCAGCAATTCTGAAGGGACACACGGTTCATCCGGACGTCAGAGTAATGGTAATCCCTGCCACACAGAAGATTTATAAGCAGTGTGTACAGGAGGGGCTTGTGGAGATATTTATCGATGCGGGCTGCGCGTTCAACACGCCGAGCTGCGGCCCTTGTATGGGCGGGCACATGGGTGTCATGGCGGCAGGTGAGAAGTGCGTTTCTACTACGAACCGTAACTTTGTCGGAAGAATGGGACATGTGGATTCCCTGATTTATTTAGCATCACCGGAAGTGGCGGCAGCATCGGCAATCGCCGGCTATATCGCAAATCCGGAGAAAGCAGGTGACAGATAATGAAAGCATTAGGACACGTTTTTAAATATGGAGACAATGTCGATACAGACGTAATCATTCCTGCAAGATATCTTAATTCGTTTGACGCGCAGGAGCTTGCGAGCCATGCAATGGCAGATATCGATCCGGAATTTGTGAATAAGGTACAACAGGGAGACCTGATTGTTGCCAACAAAAACTTTGGCTGCGGATCATCCAGAGAGCATGCGCCGCTCTGCCTGAAGACGGCGGGAGTCAGCTGCGTGATCGCAGAAACATTTGCGAGAATCTTCTATAGAAATGCAATCAATATCGGACTGCCGATTATTGAATGTCCGGAGGCCGCAAGAGGAATTGAAGCGGGCGACGAAGTGGAAGTGGATTTCGACAGTGGGAAAATCTACAATAAGACAAAAGGAACAGAGTTCCAGGGACAGGCGTTTCCGGAATTTATGCAGAAGATTATTTCTGCAGGCGGATTGGTAAACTATACAAATAATAAAAAACAGTAAATGAATTTAAAGAGGTAGAAGAGATGAATGTATTGTACAAAAGCACAAGAAATGCTGAGAAGACCGTAACTGCATCGGAGGCAATCCTTAAGGGACTGGCTGAAGACGGCGGACTATTTGTTCCGACCAGTATTCCGAAACTTGATGTCACAATGGCAGAACTTGCGAAGATGAGCTACCAGGAGACTGCGTACGCGGTGATGAAGCAATTCCTGACTGACTTTACAGAAGAGGAATTAAAGCACTGCATCAACAGTGCGTATGATGAGAAGTTTGATACAGAGGTGATTGCACCGCTTGTAAAGGTGGCAGATACGTATCATCTGGAACTGTTCCACGGTGCGACGATCGCGTTTAAGGATATGGCACTTTCCATCCTGCCACATCTGCTGACGACAGCGGCGAAGAAAAATAATGTGAAGAATGAGATTGTAATTCTCACTGCGACATCCGGTGATACAGGAAAAGCGGCACTGGCCGGTTTTGCAGATGTGCCGGGCACAAAGATTATCGTCTTCTATCCAAAGGGCGGGGTCAGTAAGGTACAGCAGCTGCAGATGGTAACACAGAAGGGTGAGAATACATCCGTTGTGGCAATCCATGGGAATTTCGACGATGCCCAGACCGGTGTGAAGAAATTGTTTGAGGACAGAGAACTGGAGGGTGAACTCGCGGCAGCAGGATATCAGTTTTCCTCAGCCAATTCCATTAATATCGGACGTCTCGTTCCGCAGGTTGTCTACTACGTATATGCGTATGCGAAGCTGTTAGAGAATGAGCAGATCGCAGACGGGGAACTGATCAACGTGACAGTTCCGACCGGTAATTTCGGAAATATACTGGCGGCTTATTTTGCAAAGCAGATGGGAGTTCCAATCGGAAAATTAATCTGTGCATCCAATGAGAATAAGGTTCTGTTTGATTTCTTTCAGACGGGAACCTATGATAGAAACAGAGAGTTTGTGCTGACCTCTTCCCCATCTATGGACATTCTGATCTCCAGCAATCTGGAGCGTCTGATCTATATGATCGCAGGAGCTGATGCACAGAAGAACAATCAACTGATGGCAGATTTGAAATCAAAGGGCGTTTACCACATTACGGATGACATGAAAGAAAAACTGGCAGGCTTCGTGGGCGGGTATGCGACAGAGGAAGAAACAAAGGAGATGATCCGCGATACTTACCGTGAGACCGGATACATCATGGATACCCATACGGCGGTCGCAGCATATGTAAACCGAAAGGTAAAGGCAGAAAGTAAAGATACGGCTAAGACACTCGTGGCATCTACCGCAAGCCCTTATAAGTTCGCGAGAAGCGTAATGACCTCCATTGATGAAAAGTACGATGAGCTGGAAGAATTTCCTTTGATCGACGAGCTGGAGAAACTTTCCGGTGTGGCGATTCCAAACGCAATCAAAGAGATTCGGGACGCAGAGGTTCTCCACACGACAGAGTGCGATGTGGATGCAATGAAAGCGACAGTCAAAGAGATTCTGAAAGTTGAGGTATAAAGATGGACAGCAGTTTTGTTGGGGTGATCAGTCTGGTTGTTACCGTGTGCGGGATCTACTGTATCTACGCGTATTTTGACATGAAAAAAACAGGCGAAATCAACGGAACCCTTCTTCTGGGAAACAACATCCCGGCATACAAGTGTAAGGACAAGGAGGCATACCTTAAGAAAACAATGCCCATGGTATTGCTGCTTGGCGTGGTGACAACCATCTATGGATTGATTGATCTTGTGAATAATTTTCTTTTACCACTGGGAATCATTGATGCGGCAGCAATGATAATTTTTTTGATCGTACTTGTAGTTTTTGTGGTAATTACGACAAAGTGCAAAAAAGAATATTTTAATTTATAGTGTTCGGTGAAATGTTTAACAAAGATTTTTCTTGGTTATTGACTTTATCTATTCAACGTGCAATAATGGAACAAGGTTTCGATTAAATCGAAATGTAACATTTAAACAAATGATTACACAAAATTAAGAAAGAAAGAGGTCTAGTGAAAATGGCAAACATTGATTTAAGCAAATATGGAATTAATGGAACAACAGAAATCGTGTACAATCCTTCTTTTGATGAATTATTCGAAGAAGAGACAAGACCGGAATTAGAAGGCTTTGAAAAAGGTCAGGTAAGTGAACTGGGAGCAGTCAACGTTATGACTGGTATCTACACAGGTCGTTCACCTAAAGACAAATTTATCGTTATGGATGAAAATTCAAAGGACACAGTATGGTGGACTTCTGACGAGTATAAGAATGACAATCACCCAGCCAGCAAAGAGACATGGGCAGCAGTAAAGAAAATTGCACAGGAAGAACTTTCCGGCAAGAAACTTTTCGTTGTAGATGCTTTCTGCGGAGCAAACCATGATACAAGAATGGCAATCCGTTTTATCATGGAAGTTGCATGGCAGGCACATTTTGTAAAGAATATGTTCATCATCCCGACAGATGAAGAACTTAAAGACTTTGAGCCGGATTTCGTTGTTTACAACGCATCAAAAGCAAAAGTTGAAAATTATGAAGAGTTAGGTCTCAATTCTGAGACAGCAGTTGTATTTAACATTTCCAGCCGTGAGCAGGTTATCATCAACACATGGTACGGCGGAGAGATGAAGAAGGGTATGTTCTCTATGATGAACTACTACCTGCCACTGAAGGGTCTTGCAGCTATGCACTGTTCTGCAAACACAGATCTGAACGGTGAGAATACAGCAATCTTCTTCGGTCTTTCAGGAACAGGTAAGACAACATTATCTACAGATCCTAAGCGTCTTCTTATCGGAGATGACGAGCATGGCTGGGATGATAACGGTGTATTCAACTTCGAGGGTGGATGCTACGCAAAGGTTATCAACCTTGATAAAGAATCAGAGCCTGACATCTATAACGCAATCAAAAGAGATGCTCTTCTTGAGAACGTTACACTGGATGCAGACGGCAAGATCGACTTCGATGATAAGAGCGTAACAGAGAATACTCGTGTATCTTATCCGATCAACCATATTGAGAATATCGTACGTCCGGTTTCTTCAGCTCCGGCGGCTAAGAACGTAATTTTCCTGTCAGCAGATGCTTTCGGAGTATTACCTCCAGTATCCATCCTGACACCAGAGCAGACAAAGTACTACTTCCTGTCTGGATTTACAGCAAAACTTGCTGGTACAGAGCGTGGAATCACAGAGCCTACGCCTACATTCTCAGCTTGCTTTGGCCAGGCTTTCCTGGAACTGCATCCTACAAAATATGCAGAAGAGCTTGTTAAGAAGATGGAAAAGAGCGGTGCAAAAGCATACCTTGTTAACACTGGATGGAATGGTACAGGAAAACGTATCTCTATTCGTGACACACGTGGTATCATTGATGCAATCCTTGACGGATCAATTACAAAAGCATCTACAAAGGCAATTCCACACTTTAACTTTGAAGTACCTACAGAGCTTCCAGGCGTAGATCCGAAGATCCTTGACCCTCGTGATACTTATGCTGACGCTTCTGAGTGGGAGACAAAAGCACAGGATCTTGCAGCTCGTTTTGTTAAGAACTTTGCTAAGTATGAAGGAAATGAAGCTGGTAAAGCATTAGTTGCTGCTGGTCCTCAGGCATAATCAACACAAAGTATTTTGTTAAATTGATGTAAATATTTCCTGCAGTAGATTTTATGAAAACTATTGTAAAATCATGCTTGCAAGGTTATAATGTAATCAACACCTGAGATGTTCGATAACTCTTGTATTTTGAACCTACAATTACTTTAAACGGGATTTCATTATATCTGTAATATGTCAAGCCTCCGATTGCAGTGGAAGACAGAAAAGCAGACGCGATTGCCCACCTAGCTGTGGCTAGGAGTCAAAATACGGAACCGGCATCTTGGGCAAATACGAAAGATAAAAGACAGCTGCTGTCAAGCAGCTGTCTTTCTCTTCGTGGAGATAATGAGCCATGAAAGTGGTTAAGCTTGAATTAAATTGGAGAATATGCTATTATTTCACAGGCAAGTTTTTTGCCTCAGGACAGTATGGAAATAATTTTTTAAAATGAACTGGTTCACAAGGGTGTGGACGATGGAGATTGGAACGGAGAGATTTCATGAAAAAGAAGATGAAAAATCTGGTAACTGAACTGAATGACTTTATGGTAAAAGTCGGTTCACACCATGCAGGGGCTTATGCGGCACAGTCTGCATATTTTTTTGTGCTGTCCTTAATCCCGATCATCCTTCTTTTGCTGATGATGGTTCAGTACACGCCTGTCACAAAGGCGGATGTGATGACTGCGGTCGTAAAGATATTTCCGTCCTCAGTTAACGGCCTGATTGTTTCGATTGTCAATCAAGTATATAACCAGTCGAGAAGCGTCATCCCGATTACGGCTGTGGTTGCATTGTGGTCGGCGGGCAAGGGCGTTCTTTCTGTGTCATACGGATTGAACTGTGTTTATGAGTGTAGAGAGACAAGAAATTATTTTTATCTCAGACTGCGGGCAACTTTTTATACGGTGATATTTATTGTGGCCATCGTATTTTCACTGGTTATGTCGGTGTTCGGCAACCGTATCAGTGCGTTTGTCGCGGTGCATGTACCGTTTTTGAGCCAGCTCATGGAATATCTGATGAAGATCCGTACATTTTTGTCACTGATCGTTCTGACGCTGTTCTGGATCGTGGTGTACAAATTTTTACCGAACCGCAAGATCACGAGCAGACTTCAGCTGCCGGGGGCTGTATTTACCGCAATCGGCTGGGTGCTTGTATCGTTTATCTTTTCCATTTACCTGGATATATTTACTGGATTTTCCACGATGTACGGCAGTCTGACAACCATTGTGCTGATTATGCTGTGGCTGTATTTCTGTATGTACATCGTACTTCTGGGCGGGGAGATCAACCAGATGTGGTATGCGAAACGTACCGATTTTAAGGCCGGAAGCGGGAAAACATCTTGACTTTCACATTTCTTATGCTACAATTAGAAAAGATTCTAAAAGTATTAAAAATATTTAGGGTCCATATACAAAAGCAATGATCGTGTTAGTAGAGACCTGTCTTCTGACAGAGAGGAGAGACCACGGGCTGGAAGTTTCTCTGAGTTCAGGCAGTAATTGAAGTTCCCACGTTAGCTGCACGGCTGAAATGCATTCGCAGATTAAGCTGTGACGTCTGTGCACGTTACGCATACTTAAGTGTCCGCAAGCAGGGCCAGTCATTTTGATGGTGTCCGGGAGTGCGGGAATTAGGGTGGTATCGCGAATTAGCTTCGTCCCTTTATTGGGATGGGGCTTTATTTTATGCAATAGGAAAGTTCTTCGGACTTCCTATGATATAAAAGAGAAGTTATTCTTTTCTGGAAATTCACAACAGTGGAAACAATAAAAAAAGGAGAGGGTTCAATATGAGTATGAAAGAAAAATTGGAGAACATTAAGGCAGAAGTGCAAAAGCAGGTCGAAGCAGCAGACGTGCCGGAGATGCTGAATGATGTACGTGTCAAATTCCTTGGAAAAAAAGGAGAGCTGACAGCTGTTCTTAAGGGAATGAAGGATGTGGCTGCAGAAGAGAGACCGCTGGTGGGCCAGCTGGTCAATGAGACAAGAGCGGTCATCGAGAATATGCTCGATGAGACAAAGAAAATGATGGAAACGCAGCTTCGTGAGGAGAGATTGAAGGAAGAAGTGATCGACGTCACACTGCCTTCCAAGAAGAACAAGGTGGGACATCGTCATCCGAATACGATCGCATTAGAAGAGGTAGAGCGCATCTTTGTAGGCATGGGTTATGAGGTGATGGAAGGTCCTGAGATTGAGTATGATGAGTACAACTTTGAGAAACTCAACATTCCGGCAGATCATCCGGCAAAGGATGAGCAGGACACTTTTTATATCAATGACGAAATCGTACTCCGCACCCAGACATCACCGATCCAGGCTCGTGTCATGGAACAGGGCAAACTCCCGATTCGCATGATCGCACCGGGACGCGTATTCAGAGCCGACGAGGTAGATGCGACACATTCACCGTCCTTCCACCAGATCGAAGGACTTTTGATTGACAAGAACGTTTCACTTGCAGACTTAAAGGGAACATTGGAAATATTTGCAAAAGAGTTATTCGGTGAGGACACAAAGACAAAATTCAGACCACATCACTTCCCGTTCACAGAGCCAAGTGCAGAGATGGATGTCTCCTGTTTCAAATGCGGAGGAAAAGGATGCCGCTTCTGTAAAGGAGAGGGGTGGATTGAAATCCTCGGCTGCGGTATGGTTCATCCACACGTATTGGAGATGTGCGGAATCGATCCGGAAGAATACACAGGCTTCGCATTTGGAGTCGGTCTGGAACGAATCGCATTGTTGAAATACGAGATAGATGATATGAGACTGCTGTATGAAAATGATATCAGATTTTTGAAACAGTTCTAACACATCGCATATATACAAATCGCGAAGCGATTTCATGTGTGAGCAGCACATGGTGCACGTATATGCGGGGAAGAAATCTGTAAAAATAAATGGAAAGAAGGAGAAAAAATGAATACTTCATTATCATGGATAAAAGCGTATGTGCCGGAGCTTGATGTGACTGCACAGGAATATATGGACGCAATGACACTGACAGGTACGAAGGTGGAAGGCTACGAGGCTCTGGATGCAGACCTCGAGAAAATCGTCATCGGACAGATCGACAAGATCGAGAAGCACCCGGATGCGGATAAGCTGATCATCTGCCAGGTAAATGTGGGGACGGAGAGTGTGCAGATCGTTACAGGCGCACCGAATGTGAAAGAGGGAGACAAGGTTCCGGTCGTTCTGGACGGCGGACGTGTTGCCGGAGGTCACGACGGATCCAGGACACCGGGAGGTGTCAAAATCAAAAAAGGAAAACTTCGCGGTATCGAGAGCTGCGGGATGATGTGCTCCATCGAGGAACTGGGTTCTACCAAAGAGATGTATGATGAGGCACCGGAGTACGGCATCTACATTTTCCCGGAGGATGCTGTGGTCGGAGAGAGCGCAGTGAAGGCACTGGGCCTTGACGATGTGGTGCATGAATATGAGATCACTTCCAACCGCGTGGACTGCTACAGCGTTGTCGGAATCGCCCGTGAAGCGGCGGCAACATTCCGTAAGCCATTCCACCCACCGGTTGTGACTGCAACCGGAAATGATGAGGATGTGAATGATTACATCAAGGTTTCTGTGGAAAATACGGAACTTTGCCCACGCTACTGTGCGCGAGTGGTGAAGAACATTAAAATCGGACCCTCTCCGGAGTGGATGAAGAGAAGACTGGCATCTGTTGGAATCCGCCCGATCAACAATCTGGTCGACATCACAAACTATGTGATGGCAGAGTACGGACAGCCGATGCATGCTTATGATCTGGAAACGATTGCGGGAAAAGAAATTGTGGTGAAGACAGCCGAGAAGGGATCTGCTTTCGTGACTCTGGACGGTGAGGAGCGCACCATGGACGAGTCAGTTCTGATGATCTGCGACGGTGAGAAGCCGGTTGGTATCGCGGGAATCATGGGCGGTGAGAACTCCATGATCACAGACAATGTACAGACCATGCTGTTTGAGGCAGCCTGCTTCAACGGGACAAATATCCGTAAGTCCAGCAAAAGAGTGGGACTGCGTACAGACGCGTCCAACATTTTCGAGAAGGGGTTAGATCCGAACAATGCCGAGGAGGCCATCAACAGAGCATGCCAGCTTGTGGAAGAGTTCGCTGCTGGTGAAGTGGTCGGCGGAATGGTTGATGTGTACAGCAAAAGAAAAGAACCTGTGCGCGTACCATTTGATGCGGATAAGATCAACACACTGCTCGGTACCAACGTTTCAGAGGAAGAAATGATCGGTTACTTCAAGATGATCGATCTGGGTTATGATGAAACTACAAAAGAAGTGATTGCCCCGACATTTCGACACGACCTGTTCCGTCTGGCAGATCTGGCGGAGGAAGTGGCGAGATTCTACGGATATGACAATATTCCGACAACTCTGCCAAACGGGGAGGCAACTACAGGAAAGCTGACATTCAAACTCCGCATCGAGCAGATTGCAAGAGATATTGCGGAGTTCTGTGGATATAGCCAGGGAATGACCTACTCCTTCGAGAGTCCGAAGGTGTTTGACAAGCTTCTGCTGGCGCAGGATGATCCGGCGCGCAATGCGATTCAGATCAGAAACCCGCTGGGCGAGGATTTTAGTGTGATGCGTACCACATCTCTGAACGGAATGCTGGTTTCACTTGCCACAAACTACAACCGCCGAAACAAGGGCGTGAAGCTCTACGAGATGGGAAATATTTACCTTCCGAAGCAGCTGCCGCTGACAGAGCTTCCCCAGGAGCGCATGCAGTTTACTCTGGGAATGTATGGAGATGGCGATTTCTTTAATATGAAGGGTGTCGTGGAAGAATTTTTAGAGAAGATCGGTATGACAAAAAAAGAGACCTATGATCCGAATGCAGGAAAAACTTTCCTTCATCCGGGACGTCAGGCAAATATCATCTATGACGGCAATGTGATCGGTTTCCTCGGTGAGGTTCACCCGGAAGTGGCGGACAATTACGGCATCGGTGAGAGAGCCTATGTTGCGGTACTGGATATGCCATACATTGTGGAGGCAGCTACATTCGACCGGAAGTACGAGGGAATTGCAAAGTATCCGGCAACGACACGTGATATCAGTATGGTTATGAAAAAAGAGATTCTGGTGGGACAGGTCGAAGAGATTATCGCACAGCGCGGTGGGAAAATTCTGGAGAGCTACGAGCTGTTTGATCTCTATGAGGGAGCACAGATCAAATCGGGCCACAAATCTGTTGCCTACAAGATCGTGTTCCGTGCAAATGACAGAACCCTGACGGACGACGAAGTCAGCGGGGCAATGAAGAAAATTCTGAATGGATTAGAGGGATTGGGAATTGAACTCAGACAATAATAAGACGAATATGAAAAAAGAAGACTTTTTCTTTGATCTTCCGGAGGAGCTGATCGCACAGGATCCACTGGAGGACCGCTCCAGCTCCAGGCTGCTGGTGATGGACAAAGAGACCGGTGAGGTGTCGCATCATGTGTTCCGTGAGATCACGGATTACCTGAATGCGGGTGACTGTCTGGTCATCAATGACACGAAGGTAATCCCGGCCAGGCTGATTGGGGCAAAGGTTGGAACGGACGCAAAGATCGAGGTGCTTCTGCTGAAGAGAAAAGAAGTGGCGGCCTCAGTAGATGAAGCGGGACAGGCCACCGGAACCGATACGGTGTGGGAAACATTGGTAAAGCCGGGGAAAAAGGCGAAAGTCGGTACGAAGATCAGCTTCGGAGACGGATTGCTGGTTGGAGAAGTCATTGATGTGGTGGAGGAGGGCAACCGTCTGATCCGGTTTACCTATGACGGAATCTTCGAAGAAATTCTGGATCAGCTTGGCCAGATGCCTCTGCCGCCATACATTACCCACCAGCTGCAGGACAAGAACCGTTATCAGACGGTATACGCGAAACATACCGGTTCCGCGGCGGCACCGACAGCCGGACTGCATTTTACACCGGAGCTCCTGAGAGAGATCGAGGAAAAGGGTGTGGACATCGCGCGGGTGACGCTTCATGTCGGACTTGGAACCTTCCGTCCGGTCAAGGTGGAGAACATTCTGGAGCACCATATGCATTCGGAGTTCTACCACATCGACGAAGAGGCCGCACAGAAGATCAACCGGACGAAAGAAAACGGCGGCCGGGTCATCTGTGTGGGAACCACGAGCTGCCGGACCATAGAGTCTGCGGCGGACGAGAACGGTCGCCTGAAGGAGTGCAGCGGATGGACGGAGATCTTTATCTATCCGGGGTACCGGTTCAAGGCGCTGGACTGCCTGATCACCAACTTCCATCTGCCGGAATCCACGCTGATCATGCTGGTGTCGGCACTGGCTGGAAGAGAGCATGTGCTTGCAGCATATGAGGAGGCCGTGAAGGAACGGTATCGTTTCTTTTCCTTTGGGGATGCGATGTTTATAAAATAAGTACCAACAATCAAAGTGGATTCTGGAAGTCTGCTTTACACGGTTAAAAACAGAATGTATAAAAATGGCAGCGGCTCCACGATGTGGAGCTGCTGCCATTTTCTGCCAATGCCTGGCGCTGGACTTTACAAAGATTTAACATAGCCCATGTGAACATTTTACGTGTGAATAGTACACTAGTTTAGGTAACTTACAGGGAAAAATATATGAAAGAAACTATTGCGAGGGATAAAACTATGTACATGAATCGTGAATTGTCATGGGTGAAATTTAACGAAAGAGTTTTGGAAGAGGCTGAGCGTAAGGATGTACCGCTGTGCGAAAGACTGACCTTTGCTTCCATTTTTCAGAGCAACCTGGATGAATTTTTTATGGTTAGAGTAGGTTCACTTCAGGATCAATTGTTATTAAATAAGAATATCAGAGACAATAAGACAAATATGACTGCAAAAGAGCAGATTGAAGCTATCTTGAAGCAGGTAAAGAAATTGAACCGCAGAAAAGATAACGTATATGAAGAAATTATGGACAATCTGGAGGAGCAGGGAGTGAAGCTTCTGAACTTCCAGAGCATGGAAGAGGAGGAGAAAGAATTTCTCTCTCAGTATTTTGACAGAGAAGTCGCACCGATCATCTCACCGTCAATCGTTGGTAAGAGACAGCCGTTCCCATTTTTGCGGAATAAGGAGATCTATGCGGTGGTCGTTCTGGAGACGAAGACCGGAAAAGAGAAAATGGGTATCATTCCATGCACGAACAGTTCCGTGCCGCGTCTGATCAAGATGCCGGGGGGCGAGGGAGCGTTCATGCTGTCTGAGGAACTGATTCTTCATTATATGTCACGTGTATTCAACGGCTATGTGGTGAAAGCCAAATCGCTGATTCGTGTTACGAGAAATGCTGATATTGATGCAGATGCCCTGTATGATGAAGATCTGGATTACAGAGAATTTATGGCAGAGGTGATCAAGAAACGTAAAAAACTGATGCCGGTCCGTCTGGAGCTTTCCAGAGAGATGGACGGATCTGTAGTGGATACACTCTGCAAATATCTTGACCTTGGCAAGGACCGTGTTTTCCAGGGCAGCACGCCTCTGGACCTTTCCTTTGGATTTCAGATTCAGGACGAGCTCAGAAAGAAACCGGAATTGTTCTACAAGAAGAGAGTTCCGCAGAAATCAGCACAGTTTGAGGATGGAATGTCAATTATCGAGCAGGTGCAGGAGAAGGATAAACTGTTGTCCTACCCGTTTGAGAGTATCAAACCGTTCCTGAACTTGTTAAATGAGGCTGCAGAGGATCCGAATGTTGTCTCGATCAAGATGACACTGTACCGTGTGGCAAAACAGAGTAAAGTCATTGAGGCACTAATCGAGGCGGCCGAAAACGGGAAAGAGGTCGTGGTTCTGGTAGAGCTGCGCGCGCGTTTTGATGAGGAAAATAACATCGAATGGTCCAGACATCTGGAGGATGCCGGCTGCAGAGTGATTTACGGTCTGGATGGATATAAGGTACATTCAAAGCTGTGCCTGATCACCAGAAAAGAAGAGGGACAGATTACATATATTACACAGATCGGAACCGGAAACTACAACGAGAAGACCGCAAGACTCTACACAGACTTATCTCTGATCACCTCCAATGTGGACATCGGCATCGAGGCGGCGAAGGTATTCCAGGCCTTGTCCATGGGCGAGGTCGTAGAGGAAAGCACGCACCTGCTCGTTGCACCAAAATGTCTGCAGAACAAGGTGATTGAAATGATCGAGCAGGAGATGGAGTATGCGCGGAGAGGGGAGAAGGCATATATTGGTCTGAAGTTAAATTCCCTCACAGATAAAAGGATTATCGACAAGCTGATCGAGGCATCCTGCGCAGGTGTGCAGATCGATATGGTGATTCGTGGAATCTGTTGTCTCGTACCGGAAATTCCGGAGAAGACAGAAAATATCCATGTATACAGCATCGTGGGAAGGTTCCTGGAGCATTCAAGAATCTATATCTTCGGATGCGATGAGCGGAAAAAACTCTACATTGCATCCGCGGATTTCATGACCAGAAATACGGTCCGCCGTGTGGAGGTGGCAGCACCAATCTATGATGAGGAACTGAAATCACAGTTGCTGGAGATGTTTATTACCATGCTCAGCGACAACCAGCAGGCGAGAAAAGTGGATTCCGAAGGAAAGTATGTGCTGAATGTGGCAGAGGAATCACCGGTTAATTCTCAGGAGTATTTCTATCAGGCGGCTTATGACGCAATTGCTCTGAATAAAGAAAAATCGACTTTTTAGAATTTACAAAAATCCGGAAAATAAAAATTCAGATTGACTTTTTGGCTCCGAATGAGTATAGTAGGTAATAGATAAGAGGGAGTAACCTGCGCGCAAGCGTTTACGACGTCGTCAATACGATGGAAGATTCCATCCGGTATCGTGAGGAAGTGGTGAGACTTTTATTGCAATTCAGCATTGCAATAGGAGTCTCTTTTTATATGCAGAAAGAGAAGACCGGCACGGATAATGTGGTGTCACAACGGCAATGTTGGATTCATAGAAATAGATTTTTTTGTTAAACTATTTAATAAGGAGGAAATGAACATGAAGGAGTATTATCAATTATCTGCGGCCGAAGTGAAAAAATCGGTGAACGGACACGAAGACCCCTTGTCGGAGGAAGATGTAAGACTCCACAAAGAAAAGTATGGAGCAAATGAACTGGAAGAGGGCAAAAAGAAGAGCTGGGTGCAGATATTTTTTGAGCAGTTCCGGGACTTTCTGGTGGTCATCCTGATCATCTCAGCGATTGTTTCCGGGCTTCTCGGAGATGCGGAGAGCGCGGCGGTCATCATCATTGTGATCACGATCAACGCGATTCTTGGAACAGTACAGACACTGAAGGCGGAGCAGTCACTCAACAGTCTGAAAAAGCTTTCGGGACCGGAGGCGAAGGTCCTGAGGGATGGTTCGGTGGTTCTGCTCCCGACCAGAGAGATCACGGTTGGCGACACTATTATGCTGGAGGCTGGAGATGTGGTTCCGGCGGACGGACGAATTGTGGAAAACTACAGCCTGAAGATTGACGAGAGTGCACTGACCGGCGAGAGTCTCGGGGTGGAGAAAAATGAGGAGATCATCACAGGAGAGGTACCGCTGGGCGATCGTCTTAACATGGTATATTCTGGAAGCTTTGTGACTTATGGCCGTGGTTCCTTCGTGGTGACGGATATCGGGATGAAGACAGAGGTGGGAAAGATTGCCTCCCTGCTGAAATCTACATCCGAGAAGAAGACCCCACTGCAGGTGAATCTGGATCAATTCGGACAGAAGTTGTCGATCATCATCCTGATTTTCTGTGGAATCCTGTTCGGTATCAGCATTTTCAGGGGTGAGAATATCGGGAATGCATTCCTGTTTGCCGTGGCTCTCGCCGTGGCAGCGATTCCAGAAGCACTCAGCTCGATTGTTACCATTGTGCTTTCCTTCGGGACGCAGAAGATGGCAAAGGAGCATGCAATCATTCGAAAGCTGCAGGCGGTGGAAGGTCTGGGCAGTGTCTCTATCATCTGCTCGGATAAGACGGGAACACTGACTCAGAACAAGATGACAGTGGAAGATTATTATGTTGAAGAAAGACATATTGCGGTAGATGGCATTAACCTCGAAAATCCGGCGCAGAAGCAGCTCCTGCTCTACAGTATGCTGTGCAACGACTCCACGAACAAGGACGGTGTGGAGATCGGGGATCCGACGGAGACGGCCCTGATCAATCTGGCAACTGTTCTGGGACTGGAAGCCGGGACAATCCGGGCACAGTATCCGCGGGAATGCGAGATTCCATTTGACAGTGACAGAAAGCTGATGACGACCGTCCATGAACTTGACGGTGTACATCGCATGGTCGTGAAGGGCGCGGTGGATGTGCTGCTGGGCTGCATGACCCATATCCAAAAGGCATCCGGTGTGACAGAAATTACTCCGGAGGACATGGACAAAATCAAGGCACAGAACCAGAGCTTCTCGGAAAATGGTCTGCGCGTGCTTGCATTTGCGTACAAGGATATTCCGGAAGGCTTTGCGCCGGGAGTGGAAGATGAAACGGATCTGACATTCCTGGGCCTGATCTCCATGATGGATCCGCCGAGAGAGGAATCCAAAGCCGCGGTTGCAGAGTGTATCAGCGCGGGCATCAAACCGATCATGATCACCGGTGACCATAAGGTGACGGCGGCTGCAATCGCCAAGCGGATCGGTATTCTGAAGGATATCTCAGAAGCCTGTGAGGGTGAAGCAATCGACAGTCTCAGCGATGAGGAGCTGAAGGACTTCGTGGAAGGCATTTCCGTTTACGCCAGAGTATCACCGGAGCATAAGATCCGTATCGTACGTGCATGGCAGGAAAAGGGCAATATCGTCTCCATGACCGGAGACGGTGTCAACGATGCGCCTGCGCTGAAACAGGCGGATATCGGTGTGGCCATGGGAATCACAGGAACGGAGGTGTCCAAGGATGCTTCGGCGATGATCCTGACGGACGACAACTTTGCGACTATCGTGAAGGCGGTGGAAAACGGAAGAAATGTATACCAGAACATCAAGAATGCCATTCAATTTCTGCTTTCCGGCAACTTCGGAGCCATACTGGCCGTGCTGTATGCTTCTATAGCGGGACTCCCGGTTCCTTTTGCCCCGGTTCATCTGCTGTTCATCAATCTGCTGACAGACAGTCTTCCGGCGATTGCGCTGGGACTGGAGCCGCATACGAAACGTGTGATGAACGAGAAACCGCGCCCGATGAACGAGTCCATTCTGACGAAAGCTTTTCTGACAAAGATCGGCACGGAGGGTCTGGTGATCGCTGTGATGACGGTGGCCGGATTCCTGATCGGGTATCACAGCGGCGGTGCAGCACTGGGCAGCACGTTTGCGTTCGGGACCCTGTGTCTGTCACGTCTGGTACACGGCTTCAACTGCAAGTCTGATGCACCGGTTGTCTTTACAAAACGATTTTTCAATAACAGTTATCTGATCGGAGCATTTCTGGTTGGATTCCTGCTGATCACGGCAGTGCTTATGATTCCTGCACTTCACGGTATCTTCAAGGTGGTTCCGCTGAACTTTGAACAGCTGATGATCGTGTACGGTCTGGCACTGGCGAACCTTCCGATCATTCAGATCATGAAGTGGGTGCGCGGGAAAATGAAATAAAAGCTGAAATGGGAGATCCCATTCGGTGATATAAGAGAATAGAAAAGATATAGAAAAGATACAGACCCCCGGTCTTTGTGAGTGTGCACGGCACACCATGGAGACCGGGGGTCTTATCAATTATATCAGATGTCAGCAAAGCTGACCGAATCTCGCACCAAGACTCGCGAGCGAGTCTTGAAATAAAAAATAATGTCAAATTCATAAAACATATTGACATATAAAATAAACGTGCTACAATACAGTTAAACATATGAACGATTGTTCATATGAAAAAAGACGATTAACCAATAAGCAGGAAAAAAAGGAGAACCTACTATGAAAAAAACTTACAAAATTGACGTGGACTGTGCAAACTGTGCAAACAAGATGGAAGAGGCTGCCAGGAAGACAGCGGGAGTGAAGGACGCAACTGTAAACTTTATGATGCTGAAGATGTCTGTGGAGTTTGAGGATGGACAGGAGCCGAAGACCGTAATGAAAGAAGTATTGAAAAATTGTAAGAAGGTAGAGGATGACTGCGAGATTTTCCTGTAGAACATATGAGATTTGATGAGGTGATGACTTGAATAAAAAACAGAAAAAAGTATTGATTCGTATTATTGCTGCAGCCGTATTGATTGCAGCGCTGGCCTTTGTACCGGCAGATGGATACCTGAAGTTTGTCCTGTACCTGATCCCGTATCTGGTGATCGGCTACGACATTTTAAAAAAGGCCCTGAAGGGAATCCTGAACAGGCAGGTGTTCGATGAGAATTTTCTTATGGCAATCGCGACGGTCGGTGCGATCGCACTCGGGGATTACAAAGAGGGTGTGGCGGTTATGCTGTTCTACCAGATCGGAGAACTTTTCCAGAGCTATGCGGTCGGGAAAAGCAGAAGAAATATCAGTGAACTGATGGACATCCGCCCGGATTACGCGAATGTAGAGCAAGGCGACAAGCTGGAGAAGGTGGACCCGGACGAGGTGGAGATCGGCAGTATCATCGTGGTACAGCCCGGTGAGAAAATTCCAATCGACGGTGTGGTCATCGAGGGTGGTTCTACACTGAATACGAGTGCACTGACGGGAGAGAGCCTTCCGCGCAAGGTGGTGAGCGGTGAGGAAGTCATCAGTGGATGCATCAACGAGACCGGGGTGCTGCGCATTCAGACGACAAAGGAATTTGGGGAGTCCACGGTATCAAAGATTCTGGATATGGTGGAAAACGCAAGCTCCAAGAAATCAAGGTCTGAGAATTTTATTTCCCGGTTTGCGCGGGTATATACACCGGCAGTCTGTTACGGGGCATTGGCACTGGCCGTAATTCCGCCGCTCGTGCGGATGGGTGTGCTGCATCAGGCACCGGAGTGGGGAGACTGGATTTACAGAGCCCTGACATTCCTGGTTATCAGTTGTCCATGTGCGCTGGTGATCAGCATTCCGCTCAGCTTTTTTGCAGGAATCGGCGGTGCCAGCAAGGAAGGTGTGCTGGTAAAGGGATCTAATTATCTGGAGGCACTTTCCCAGACGAAATATGTGGTATTTGACAAGACCGGAACTATGACACAGGGTGTGTTTGAGGTGATTGGTATCCATCATAACAAGGAAGAGGAAAAAAAGATTCTTGAATATGCGGCACTCACGGAGAGTTATTCCTCCCATCCGATTAGCGTTAGCCTGAAGAAGGCCTACGGAAAAGAAGTCGATACCGGCAGAGTGTCCGACGTGCAGGAAATCAGCGGAAACGGTGTGACAGCCCGCGTGGACGGTGTTCTGACTGCGGTCGGGAATGCAAAGCTGATGGAGAGCATCGGCGTGGAGTACAAGGTGTGCCATCACCTGGGAACGGTGGTGCACATCGCGCTGGACGGACAGTATGCTGGACATATTCTCATCTCAGATCGTCTGAAGCCACATGCAAAAGAGTCGATCGAGGCACTGAAACGCGCTGGAATCAAGAAGACGGTCATGCTGACTGGAGACATGAAAAAGGTGGCAGATCAGGTGGCGGGAGAGCTTGGCATCTCCGAAGTGTACAGCGAACTGCTCCCGGGAGATAAGGTGGAGAAAGTAGAGAAACTGTTGGGGGAAAAGGGCGAGAAGGAGAAGCTTGCATTCGTGGGAGACGGCATCAACGATGCGCCGGTCCTCTCCAGAGCGGATATCGGTATTGCCATGGGTGCGCTGGGATCTGATGCAGCCATCGAGGCAGCGGATATCGTATTGATGGATGATGATCCATTGAAAATCGCAAAGGCCATCAAGATTTCCCAGAAATGTATCCGGATTGTCTATGAGAATATTTACTTTGCAATCGGAGTCAAGGTACTGTGCCTGATTCTGGGTGCGCTTGGCATCGCCAACATGTGGGTGGCTATTTTCGCGGACGTTGGTGTGATGGTGATCGCGGTGCTGAATGCGGTGCGGGCGCTGTTTGTAAAGAATTTGTAACATACCTGAGCGGTTTCTGGCTTCTGATAAGCAGCGAAGCGGACTGCGGTTGTCCACTTTGACCGGGAGACGGCAGAAGCGGGATAACTGGTAAAACGACGATAAAACAACAGGCTTTCGAGCCTGATTACAGAAAGGATGTTAACATGGCAGAAACAGAATTAGACAGATGTGATACCACGGAAGTACACGAGGATCTCTTGAAAATTGTAAATGAGACCATGCCGGAGGAGACGGAGCTGTATGATCTGGCAGAGCTGTTCAAGGTGTTTGGCGACTCCACGCGCATCCGGATCCTGTTCGTACTGTTCGAGGCGGAGGTATGTGTGTGTGATCTGGCCCAGGCTCTGAATATGACACAGTCGGCGATTTCCCACCAGCTCAAGATCCTGAAGCAGAACAAGCTGGTGAAGAACCGGAGAGAAGGAAAGTCTGTATTTTATTCTCTTGCAGACGGACATGTGCGGACGATTATTGCCCAGGGGCGCGAGCATATTGAGGAGTAACCGGGTGTGAGATCTGTCGGATTGGGAGTGAGTGGTAACGATTCCAGGTTACCATTCACTCCCATATTGCGTATCGGGAACATTGGGGGGATAAAGAAAACTACCCGACAGGGTGGTTTACAAAGAATCCTGCAAATGCTACTATAAATATACGAAAGATGTTCTCACCTCTGAACAGGAGCAGTGGGCAGCAGCTTTTTCTCAGTAGCAGGGTGGATTTTAGATGCCCGCCCGGCATGCAACAGTTGACAAAACACAGGAGGTAATGAATATGCAATATGAAGTAAAAGGTGGAAGCTTTCCGGCGGTAGTCTGCACATGCAGTCCCGGAGAAAAACTGGTATGTGAATCAGGTGCAATGAGCTGGATGTCACCAAATATGAAGATGGATACGAATACAAACGGTGGAATAGGGAAGGCATTTGGAAGAATGTTCTCCGGAGAATCCATTTTTTTGAATTCATATGAGGCTACAGACGGCGAGGGAATGATCGCATTTGCATCTTCATTTCCAGGGGATATCCGTGTAGTCCAGGTTGAGCCGGGACGTGAGGTTGTCTTGCAGAAAAAAGCATTTCTTGCTGGAGAGTCCAGTGTTCAGCTGTCCATTTTCTTCCAGAAAAAATTCGGAAGCGGCCTGTTTGGCGGCGAGGGATTTATCATGGAAAAGGTTTCAGGATCTGGTCTTGTATTTGTCGAGATTGACGGCAGCGCGGTAGAGTACGATCTGGCGGCAGGGCAGTCGCTTGTTGTGGATACAGGTTATGTGGCAATGATGGACGCAACCTGTTCTATGGATATTAAGAAAGTTCCGGGTGTGAAGAACATGCTTCTCGGAGGCGAGGGAATCTTTAACACGGTGATAACAGGTCCGGGAAAAGTGACCATTCAGACGATGCCGATCTGTAATGTTGCAGGATCGATTATTCCATATATTCCATCAAAATAAGAGAACGTTCAATTTGTTTTACATTTGCGGAAAAGTGTTATATACTACTGTTGGAAATTAAAAATAATCCTTTGGTTAGAGTTAGAAAGGCAGTGGTATATTGAAACGGACAAAACAAATGTCTGAATCGATCAGACTTGGAGTGATACTTGCGGTATCCGGAGGATTGATGGATGCGTATTCCTATATTGGCAGAGATCAGGTGTTTGCCAATGCGCAGACCGGGAATATGCTGCTTCTGGGTATCAGTCTGGCACAGAAAAACTGGGTGGATGCTGTACGCTATCTCTTCCCGGTGCTGGCATTTACTATCGGGATTGCGATGGCGGATATTGTGAGGATCAAATTGAAAAAGATGAGTGTGCTTCACTGGAGGCAGGTTTCGGCACTGACAGAAGCGCTGATCCTGATCGCGGTGAGCTTTATGCCGCAGAGCATGAACCTGTGGGCCAACTCACTCGCCTCGCTTGCCTGTGGCATCCAGGTGGAGAGTTTCCGCAAGATCCGGGGAAACGGTGCGGCGACAACCATGTGCATTGGCAATCTGCGCAGTGCCACACAGAATGTGTGTGAATACTGGTTTACCAGAGATAAGGAGCGGCTGGAAAAAGGCGGGCTCTACTTTGGGCTTATTGTCTGCTTTATCACAGGCGCAGTGATCGGCAATGAAGTGTTGAAGGTGCTGCATGAGAGAACGATCCTGGTGAGTTCAGGGTTGCTGCTCATAGCATTTGCGATAATGTTCATTGATAAAGAACAGGAAAAAAAATAATAGAAAAACCTCTCTTTTGCGGCAGTTTCATGACATGCTGCAAAAGAGAGGTTTTTATTATGCTGTGGTTTATGTTGTTTTCCTCTAATAATTCATATGTTCTTTTAAAAAAGCAATTTTCATAGCCTCTGCCTCTTCCGGCGTATATTCCACTATTTCATCATCTGTCACAGACTTGATTTTCCTTTTTTTCAAATTCAGATACACAATTTCTTTAAAGAGCGTATACAAAACGGATACAATTGGAATGAAAATCAGCATTCCAATGATTCCGAGCAGGCTGCCACCTACACTGACCGCAGCCAGAACCCAGATAGAAGGAAGACCAACGGAGTTTCCCACCACGTGCGGGTAGATGAAGTTCCCTTCAATCTGCTGAAGCACAAGGAACATGATGATAAAAAACAGTGCCTGCTGCGGGTTGATCATAAAAATCAGAAAAGTACCTACGCCACAGCCGATAAAAGCACCAAACATTGGAATCAGAGCGGTAAAAGCAATCAGGATACCAATCAGCAGGGCATATGGCATGCGCAGAATCGACATGGATACGACAAACATACTTCCGAGAATTACTGCCTCCAGGCATTGTCCAGTCAGGAAATGTGCAAAAGTGCTGTAGGCGAGAGAGCAGACCTCGAGCAGAGCTTCGGCTTTTCCACGTGGAAAGAAAGCAAAAATTACTTTTCGCACCTGTACATGCAGCTTTTCTTTCTGAATAAGAATATAGCATGCAAACGAAAATGCGATGAAGAAATTAGCAAAAAAGCCAACAATACTTTTTGCTGCGGCAAAGGTGGAGTTCATCATATTACCCGCTCCATTACGGAGGAAAGAAATACTCCAGTTCAGCATCTTGTCTGGATTAAAGTCCAGCTGATTGACCATCTGCATGATTTCCTGGTTGTTGTTTGTAAAGGAGGCAATCCATTTCTGGAGTCTGGGAATGAATGCGGCAAGGCTTTCTCCTAGCGATCCCAGTGTCCGGCCAAGCTGTGGAATCACAACGAACATGACTAGTACAACGATGCCGAGAACCAGAGCGATGGTTAGAACCAGGCTTACTGGACGGGCAAATTTAAGTTTTAGCCGACCATATAGATCACGGTCTGGTCCAAAGATTTTTTTCTCAAGGAAACTCATCAGCACGTTGATGATGAACGCGATGGCACCGCCCAGAACAAATGGGAAAAAGATTCGCCACAGGAAAAGCAAGACCTCCAGCACCATATCGAATTTCCAGAGTCCTACAAGAATCAGAAGTGTAAATACAATCAACCCCCGCAGCTTTTTGATTGTCAGCTGTCCCAGATTCATCAGATTTTCTTTTTTTTCATTATTCATATTTTTGCCCTTTCTTTCTAAGTGTAAGGTTTCGTCTGTTCAGAGTATAGACTGCGCAAGCTTTCTTAATACATGGAGCAGATACAGTGGAGTCTGTCTCACAGGCAGAGGAGCATGATTTTGGACAGTATTGTGGATCGGAAATAGCGGTTCGAAATAAAAAAGACTTTTACTGCAGAATAATCCGCAATAAAAGTCTCACCATTTCTCACGATACCGGGCGCATAAGCACCGTACTGACGACACCGTAAACGCCGAAGCGTCGGTTACTCCCTCTTACTTTTTTAACTATACATGGAAATCCAGAAAATGTCAAAGAATTTTTCTACTGAAAAAAATTCTCAAACTTTACAAAGATTTAACATACGTTTGATATGGATTTGGTCTTGCGCGTGTAAAGTGTCGAAAGATTGAGGAGGTAAGTCAGATGAGAAAAAGAAGAATAGGCGGCTGTCTATTGGCATTTTGTATCATGATTGGAGCGGCAGGATGCGCGGACGGCAAGGGAACGGACAGCGCAGCAAAGGTGGACGGTCTGGACAAGCTTGGAGCGATTCAGGTGATTTCGCGAGAGGAAGGATCCGGGACGCGGAGTGCATTTGCGCAGCTGGCAGATTTTGAAGCGGATGGGGAAGGTGGATCTGCGACAGACAAAACTCGTTCGGATGCGGAAATTGTGAATAATGCAGACGAAGTGATTGCGGCAGTGGTGAAAAATGCATCTGCTGTGGGTTACGTATCGGAGGGGGCACTGGCGGATGACCAGACAGTGAACGTTCTCAACATAGACGGCAAAAGCGTGCAGGATACCAACGGAAAATATCCTCTAAGCCGTTCTTTTTATCTGGCTTACAACGGAGAACTCAGTGATCTGGAACAGGATTTTATGACCTATGTACATAGTCTGGGGCAGGAAATCGTGGCGGAAACATATGAGCCGGTCGCAAAAAGCAGCTCATTTTTGTCCAACAAAGCGGAGGGAGTGATCAAAATTGACGGTTCTACGTCGGTGGCTCCGCTGATGGAGAAGTTGGCGACAGCTTATATGGAAATCAATCCCAATGCGGTAATACAGGTGACGGAGTCAGATTCTACAAAGGGGATGAATCAGGCGATGTCAGGCGAGTGTAATTTGGGAATGGCGTCCAGAGATTTGAAGGATTATGAGAAAGAACTGCTGGATTACGAGGCGATTGCCCAGGATGATATCGCAGTGATCGTCAATACGGATAATCCGCTGAAGGATATCACACTGAAAGATCTGAAAGATATTTACACCGGTGACATGAAAGCGTGGGAAGAGCTAAATTCATAAGATACTGGCAGACTCAAATAAAACAGATTTGCAGGATATGAGAAAGAGGAGAAAAAGATGAACAGTACATTACAGGTTATTTTCGGTTTGCTGGGGGGACTGGCTGTATTCATTTTCGGAATGAATATGATGAGCGAGTGTCTGCAGAAGGTTGCAGGAGAGAAGATGAAGAGCGTGCTTGCGCTGCTCACAAAGAACCCGATTCTGGGCGTGATTGCAGGTGCCCTTACCACAGCAGTGTTACAGAGCAGCAGTGCCACCACGGTAATGGCGATTGGATTCGTCAGTGCGGGGCTGATGACTCTGCCGCAGGCAATTTCTATTATTCTGGGTGCCAACATCGGCACGACCATGACGGCACAGATCATTGCGTTTAAAATCAGCGATTACATCTATATTATTGTGTTTATCGGTTTTATCGTCAGTTTTGTGGCAAAATCGGAGCGTGTGAAAAATATTGGTCAGACCATCTTTGCATTTGGTCTGCTGTTTGTTGGAATCGAGACCATGGGAGACGTTATGAAGCCACTGGCATCCAGTCCTGTATTCACGGATTTGATCGGTCAGGTTGCACATATTCCGGTGCTTGGCGTTGCAGTCGGTACGCTGATGACGCTGGTGGTACAGAGCTCCAGTGCGACCATTGCCGTACTGCAGAACTTTGCATCCCAGGCCGGGCCGGACGGGGTGACCAGCATGCTGGGACTGACCGGTGCTATTCCGATTCTCCTCGGAGACAATATTGGTACGACGATCACGGCAATCCTTGCATCTATCGGACAGTCCAAGGATGCAAAGAGAACGGCCGTTGCGCACTGTATTTTCAACATCAGCGGATGTCTGCTGTTTATCTGGTTCATTAAGCCTTTTGCGGCGCTGATCCGCTACATTTCCCCGAAGGGGGTGGAGATCGAGGTGATCTCCAGACAGATCGCAAATGCACATACGACATTTAATATTACCATGACACTGCTCTGGATTCCGCTGATCTGGCTGATGGTCAAGATCGTAATGCGGGTGATCCCGGAAGGAAAGAGTGTGGCACTGGACGAATCCATGCCTCTGTATCTGGATGACAATCTGGTCGGACAGCCGGCAGCTGCACTTCAGCTGGTGGCAAAGGAGGTGCTCCACTGCGGCGATGTCGTAGGTGAGCTGCTCGTGGATACAACGACGGCAATCGAGCGGGAGGACAAGGATCTGATGACGGCGATCGTAGAGAAGGCAGAGCGCGCCCGTGCACTGCATGGAAAGATTACCGATTATCTGACAGATCTGTTTGCATCCGGCGTGCTGACGGAGGAGCAGGCGACCCAGACCGCGGGACTGATGTATGTGCTGAGTGACGTGGATCGTATGGGATCTCTGTGCCGGGATATGACACTTTTCATGCAGGAGAAGAAGGAGAAGAAACAGAAGTATTCGAAAGAGGCCATGGATGATCTGGAGAAGAGCCTGAAGATGATCGAGGATATGTATTCAGAGACTATGCAGGTGATGGCCACGGGAAGTCAGGAGAATGCGAAGAAGATTCTGAAGAGAAAAGAGAAGGTGCTGGATCTGGATATCAAGATCCGGAAGGCGCATGTGGAGCGGGTAGGAAAAGGAAAATGTTCCGCAAAAATGACTGCTTCGTTCAACAAGATTCTTCATATCATCGACCGTATGAGCAACAGCTGTGTAAACATTGCAGATGCGGCGCTTGGACAGCTTGATTTTACATATTTTCTTCCAAAAGAGGAAGAGCTGGAAGTAAGTGAATAGATAAGGAATACCAAGAAACGGCTCCTGGACAGACATTGTATCTGTCCGGAGCTTTTTTTCACCTTATCAGGCAAGCAAGCGAAGCGGATTGCGAATATCAGCTCTGGTTGTAAATATAGTAAATATTTCAAGAAAAAGTTGACGGAGAGGCGGTGGGTAGGTATGATATAGTGTACGTGACAGCAAAGAGCAGTGCCGGCAGATGATGGCAGGCGTTTACGTTGTGCTTGCATATAAGAAAATGCCTGCTGTCATCCGCCGATAGGGCGAGAGCCCGCGAGTGAGATGGAGCAAAGCGGAATCGAACGGCACTGCGAACGGCGAACGGCGATCATGAATTTGTACTTTAATTCATGATATAAGAAGTTTGCAGGGAGAGACAAAGGAAAAAGGAGATTTGAAACATGAGTTACGGGGTGTTAAGTTTGCTGCCGCCGATCGTTGCGGTAGTCATGGCAATTAAGAGTAAAAATGTAATTTTGTCGCTGTTTTGCGGCGGGTTTGTGGGAACCTTGATTTTTTGTATGGGGAATCCGTTTCTGGCTGTAAAGTCTATGATCGGAGACTACTTTTTTGTACAGCTCACAGATTCGTACAATGCGGGTGTCATCGTTCTTGTTATTTTTATAGGTGGTTTTATCAAGCTGATGGAAAAATCCGGCGGAGCGCAGGCGTTCAGCAAAAGCGTATACCGGTTTGTTAACACCAAGCTGAAGGCACAGATGTGCGCCTGGTTTGGCGGGATCCTGATTTTCTTTTCGGATCTTGGAACACCGCTTCTTGTGGGGCCGGTATTTCGTCCATTGTTTGACAAGATGAAGATATCCAGAGAAAAGCTGGCCTGGATTCTGGATTCAACTTCCTCACCGGTGGCGATTATGATCCCGTTTATTGGCTGGGGCGTTTATATCATGGGACTGATTCAGGCGGAATTTGATAATCTGGGCGTCACGCAGTCGGATTACACGACCTTTGTCCAGGCGATTCCATTTCAGATCTATGCTATACTCGCTATCATTATGATTCCGCTGATTGCTTTCACGAAGCGCGATTTCTCACAGATGAAGCGCGCGGAAACCGAGGCGCAGACCAGAGAATATTCTCTGGAGGAGGTCGGGGATTCGGCTGACGCAGAGAAAAAAGAGGGCTACTCAAAACAGAATGCGAGCCCGCTGATGGTGGTACTTCCAATCTTGGTGGTGTTTGCAACCTTGTTTATCACGCTGGCTCCGCAGGGATTCCCGTTTAAGAAAGTAGATGGAAATGAGTTCCGCGTGGCGCTTACCATGGGCTACTTTTTTGGCACACTGGTGCTGATGGTGCTGGCCCGCATTTTCCGGGTGCAGGTCTTTAAGGAGACCTTCCGCATCTATGTGGATGGAATGAAAGGAATGACGGACGTGGCAGTTACACTGATTCTGGCGTGGTCGCTGGGAAGTATGATCAGTGCGCTGGGTACAGCCGATTTCATTGTAAATGGAATGAAGGCCATGCAGTTTTCGGCGGGACTTGTGCCTGCGGCAATCTTTTTATTTGGAGCGTTCGTGTCCTTTTCGACCGGAAGCTCCTGGGGAACCTTTGCGATTATGATGCCGCTTGCAATTCCCATGGCACATGCATTTTCCATTCCTTACGCGCTGGCTGTTGGAGCGGTATTGTCCGGCGGGCTCTTCGGAGATCATTGTTCTCCGATATCGGACACTACGATTTTGTCGTCGACGGGAGCGGGCTGTGGATTGGTTGATCACGTGAAGACGCAGCTGCCGTATGCCTGTGTGAACGGCGCAATCGCGCTGCTGGCGTTCGTGTTCGCAGGGTTTACAAGAAGTCCGCTGGCGGCGGTACTTGCGGTTGCAGTGCTTGTGGCAGTGATTATGGTATGGAGCAGACGGCCGGTTAAGGCGTAGAAGAAGGACATACAGGGAGGTATTTCTTTATGGAAACAACACAGATGCAATATGAGAAGGCAACAGAAGACTTATGCACATTTATTGAAAACAGCCCCAGCTGCTATCACGCGGTGGCGAACGCAGCATCCATGCTGGAGCGGGCGGGATTTTGTGAACTGCGGGAAAGTGAACAGTGGAAGGTGGAGGCAGGCGGAAAATATTTTGTCCTGCGAAACGGATCGGCGCTGATCGCATTTTCCGTGCCGGACAAGCACTATGGCGGGTTCAATATCATTTCCAACCACAGCGATTCCCCCACATTTAAAATCAAGGAGCATGCAGAGATTCAGGTGGAAAACCATTACACGACCTTGAATGTGGAGGGGTACGGCGGGATGCTCTGTGCACCCTGGTTTGACAGACCACTGTCGATTGCCGGAAGAGTGTTGGTGCGAGAGGGGAAAAAAGTGGTCACGAAGCTTCTCTATTTTGACCGTGATGTGCTGAATATCGTGAACCTTGCCATCCATATGAACCGGCAGGCGAACAAGGAGGGGGCGGGCTACCGGATACAGAAGGATATGCTGCCTATTTTCAGTGACGGCGAAAAGGATGCCACACTCAGCCGCATGATTGCGGAAGAACTTGGGGTTGGGGAGAAAGATATCCTGGGAACGGACCTGTTTCTTGTGAACCGCATGAAAGGAAGCATCTGGGGCGATAAACGCCAGTTTTACTCTGCTCCGAAGATCGATGATCTGCAGTGTGCCTATGCGTCTCTTCGTGCAATTGCGGAGGGAGAGAATCCGCATCGTGTGCTGGTCAGCGCGATATTTGACAACGAGGAGGTTGGAAGTGGAACGAAGCAGGGCGCACTCTCGGATTTCCTGTGCAACGTACTGTTACGGATCAACGATGCTTGTGGACGGACAGCGGAAGAGCGGTTTATTCTGCAGAGCAACAGCTTTATGGTTTCCGCGGACAATGGGCATGCGATTCATCCCAACTATCCGGACAAGGGCGATCCGACGAATCGGCCTTATCTGAACGGAGGCGTTCTGATCAAGTCGGCCGCCAACCAGAAATATACGACGGACGCAGTTTCGGAGGCGGTATTTAAGGAGATTCTGGAGCGGGCAGAGATCCCCTGCCAGATTTTCACCAATCACTCGGATGTTCCGGGCGGTTCCACCCTCGGAAATCTCTCCGGGCAGCAGTTTTCTGTAAATACGGTGGATATCGGCATGCCTCAGCTTGCTATGCACTCTCCCTATGAAACCGGAGGCGTGAAGGATACACTGCAGCTGATCATGGCGATGGCCGCATTTTATAAGACCGCGATTTCAGAGACGGGACGCGGAGAATACGAGATCAACTGAGAAGCAAAAGGGACAGGTTAAAATGGCAATTGGGGACGTAGCAAAGTTGCAACTTTGCTACGTCCCCAATTGCCATTTTAACCTGTCCCTTTTGCTTTACCGCCGGATCTTCTGCAGCATCTTGTTACGGAACAGCATGTCGATGACGAAGATTCCCAGTGCGATGGCGCCGGCAGTCAGCAACGTCTCGTAAGCGTAATTGACTGCGGCCGCCCGGTTCTCATAGATGAGGCTGTAGCCCACATGGTACATGCCGGAACCCGGAACCAGCGGGATGATAGCGGGAATCAGGAACATGGTGGACGGTGCTTTCCAGACCCGTGCCATGAGATGGGAGATGAAGGTCAGGATCGCAGTCGCCACGAAGGTGGACAGCACCACATCATTCACTTTGGATTCCATTATCAGGAAAATTCCCCAGCTGAGGGCACCGGCAATTCCTGCATGAATCAGATATTTTTTTGGCGCCTCAAAGATCACACTGAATGCGATTGAAGCTAAAAATGCGCCCAGACATTTGATGATCATTAGAACACCCACCTTTCCAACAGATGAAATACTCCAAGTCCGGCACCTGCACCGGCCGCGATGCCAAGGGAGATAACCAGAGCCTCCAGCATCCTGGATACCCCGGACATGTAATCACCCTGCAGGGTGTCGCGGATCGCGTTAGTGATCGGGATTCCGGGAACCAGCGGCATCAGTGCACTGATGGTCACGACCCCGCTGTTCGCATCGGGGAAGAGATAGCAGACCAGCATGCTGAGAAACGCGCTCCCCATGGCTTTTAGAAAATCCTTCATAAAATCAATATAGACCCGGCGGACCATCAGAAGATCAAGGATGACCATAAAGACGGCGGGAATCGCTGACAGGAAGAAATCATAGAGATTTCCGCCAAAGAGGGTGGAGCATCCCATGACGGCCAGCACCGAACAGCAGTGAACCAGCCAGCGGGGGTGCTCCCTGGCGGTGCGGACGGCCTGCAGCTTTTGGTAGGCATCCTCCACATCAATCTCACCGGAGCACAGGGCCCGGGAAATATTGTTGACCTGATAGATATGGTTCAGGTTATTGACTCTTGCGGCAATCCGCTTCACACCTGTGAGCGGGACCTTGTTTTCCACAGCCAGCGAGGCGATGATTCCTGTGGTGGTCGCATAAACCTCGGCATGTCCGTTCTCAGACAGGGCGAGAATCCGCTCCATGGTATCCTCCACACGGGAAATCTCGGAGCCACTTCGCAGCTCGATCTCGCCGGCCAGCATCGCCGTTTCAAAATATCGTTCATTGTTCATCGGTTTTACCTCATGAGAATATAATAAGTTACGTGTAAGTTTATATTACACTATTTTAAGAAATATGCAATCAAGGATAAGTTAAAAATTGGGGACAGGTCAAAATGGCAATTGGGGACGTAGCAAAGTTACAACTTTGCTACGTCCCCAATTGCCATTTTGACCTGTCCCCAATAAAAGTTCTTGACGTAAAGCGGGATTTATATTGTAATATATATAAGGGTGCCAGGAGCCAAAGGCTGTGCGGGTTTTTCAGCACAGATTGCAGCACGGACTGTAACAATCCGCAGGCATGGAATGTTGTTGAACGGAAACAGGCAGATGAAAGGACGAAAACATGAAGTATCGTGAATTGGGGAAAACAGGAATTAAAGTAAGTGAGATTGGTATGGGCTGCGAGGGCTTTGTGGGAAAGCCTTATGAGCAGGTGAAGGAGTTTGTGGACCAGATGGAGGAGACCGGTGTCAGCTGCATCGATCTGTATGCGCCGAATCCGGAGTTCCGGACAAATCTGGGGCGTGCCCTCGCAGGGCGCAGGGAAAAGTTTGTACTGCAGGCCCATCTCTGCGCGGTGTGGAAACACGGACAGTACAAGAGAACCCGTGATATCGCGGAGGTGAAGGCTGGTTTCGAGGATCAGCTGACGCGGCTTGGGACGGATTATGTAGAAATCGGGATGGTCCATTATGTAGACTCGCTGGCGGACTGGAACGTGGTAAAGGACGGGGAGGTTATGCAGTATGCACTGCAGCTGAAAAAGGACCAGGTGATCAGAAGCATCGGGCTGTCCAGCCACAACCCGCAGGTCGCACTGGCAGCAGCGCACAGTGGCTTGGTCGATGTGCTGATGTTCAGCGTGAATCCTTGTTATGACCTGCAGCCTGCGGACGAGGATGTAGAGTCACTGTGGGATGAGAAAAATTATGAGAAACCGTTGACTAATATGGACCCGGACAGACAGCACCTGTATGAGGAATGCCAGAGACTGGGCATCGGAATTACCGTGATGAAGGCATTTGGCGGCGGAGATCTGCTAAGTGCGGAGCTGTCACCTGCAGGAAAGGCACTGACGGCATTCCAGTGTATTCAGTATGCACTGGACCGCCCGGCGGTCGCTTCGGTGCTGGTGGGAGCGCGCACACCGGAGGAACTGCGCGTCAGCGTCACCTATGAGGATGCACCGGAAACGGAGCGGGACTATGCATCTGCCTTTGCAGATATGCCGAAAATCAGCTGGGAAGGGCATTGCATGTACTGTGGTCACTGCGCCCCATGTCCAAAGGGGATCGACGTGGCGTCAGTGACAAAGTTTCTAAATCTTGCAATCGCCCAGGGAGAGGTGCCGGAGACGGTCCGCGAACACTATGCGGTACTGGAGCACAAGGCGTCCGAGTGCGTGCAGTGCGGGGCGTGTGAGAAGAGATGTCCGTTCGGAGTTCTGATCATTGAAAATATGAAGAAGGCGGCTGCCACATTCGGGGAGTAGAACGGATCATGTGATTCCGGTTTCAATTAAAAAAGGCGATACATTTTCCGGTGAAGAAAATGTATCGCCTTTTGATTGAAATGCAAAGCTGTCGGATAATCAAAACAGGAACTGAATCAGCAGCATGTAGCAGATCGTCCCGCCCGCAATAGAAATCAGCATCTGCCGTTTCCACAGGTGGAGTCCGATGACGACCAGAATGGAGAGCAGCTCCGGAATCCCGTGGCTGCCGGAGAAAATGCTGACATTTTTCAGACAGTAAATGACGAGCAGGCCGAACACCGCAGCGGGAAGATAATTGCCCAGAAACTGAATGTACTTCGGCGTGGGCTTATCTGCAGGAAAAATAAGAAAGGGCAGAAACCGGGTGATCATGGTTCCGAGAACCACCATCAGTATGGTGAGGATCTGTTGTGTAAATGTCATAGTCATAGAGAATCAGCCTCCTTTTCCAGCGGTTTCCGAAGCAGCGTGAGAACGCCCAGAATTGCGAGCATGGCAGGAATAATAAAATTGTCCGAGCCAAAGGCACATAAGCATATCAGTGAAAGCCCGAGTCCGAGCAGCGCACTGGTGTGCTTTTTGTCCTTCAGCCATTGTTCCAGAAAAATGACGACGAACATGGCGGTCATGACAAAATCCAGCCCCTCGGTGTTAAAGTGAATGATGGAGCCGAAGATTCCGCCCAGCGTGGAGCCGAAGAACCAGTAGAACTGATTCAGCAGTGTGACAAAGAGCATAAACCATCCTCTGTCCACGTCCTCCGGAATATCTGCCGTATAGTTGATCGAAAAACTTTCATCGCACATTCCGAAGATCAGATATCCCTTTTTCCAGCCGGTGCCCTTGTATTTGTCCAGCATGGAAATGCCATAGAACAGATGCCTTGCGTTGATCATCAGCGTCATGGCAAGCGCCTGGACCGGGTTAAATGCACCGAGCAGCATATTGACCGTGATAAACTCGATGGAGCCGGCAAATATGGTCACGCTCATGCACATCGGATACCAGAAACTGAATCCGGATACATTCATATAAATGCCGTAGGTCAGTCCGAGGAACCAGAATCCGGCAAAGATGGGAATGGTGTGTGGAAATGCGGCCATAAAGGCTTTTTTTAGTGTGTGTTTTTTGGAATTATACTTATTTATGAGTGTATTGGTATTCATCTTTTCTCCAGGATCTATGTCTGTTCCGAGTATGGTAAGGTATCCGTTGAAACATTATCGAGTATAACATCGGAATGCGAAGATTTCAACGAGGAAAATGTAAGAGCAAAATGTAAGGGTAAAATGATACAGCATTAAATATGCCGTCCGCGGGGGAGAATTTCCATCCGGGGACAAAGAAATTGCTGCAAAATAAAAAATAGTATTGACAAATGGTAAATTCGAGTATAACATACTAAACATATCAAATAAGTATGAAATATGACAGGAGGGAAGACACCATGACGAATGTATTATGCTTTGGCGATTCAAACACATATGGATACATACCGGACGGCAGCGGGCGGTTTTCCCGCAGTGTCAGATGGACCGGGCTGCTGCAGGAGATGCTTGGAAGGGAGTACCATATTATAGAAGAGGGCCTATGCGGCAGAACTACAGTGTTCCAGGACGAGATCCGGTTTGGAAGACGAGGGCTGGATCATATCGGTGTGGCGGTGGAATCGCACAATCCGGTGGACGTTCTGGTGATCATGCTGGGAACCAATGACTGTAAGAGCCGATATGCTGCTTCTGCAAAATTGATTGCACGGGGTGTGGAGGAAGTGGCTGCACGCGCAAAATGTTATGCGTCGGAGAACATGCAGATTCTGATCGTCTCTCCCATTCAGCTGAAGCCGGGAGTCGGGGCGGAAGGGTTTGATATGGAATTTGATGTGCGCTCGGAGGAGGTTTCCAGAAAACTGGCGGCAGAATATGCCAGGGTGGCCGAAAAAAATGGATATGCATTTCTGGACGCGGCCCGGGTGACGGAGGCGAGTGAGGCGGACCGGGAGCATCTGGATGCGTATGGGCACAGAGAACTGGCAGAGGCGATCGCACGTAAATTGTGTTCATAGATGCATTTATAAACAGTCCAGATTTTGAAAGGAAAGAACGACCATGAAGAATCCACTGCACTACCAATTATCTGAATACGACTGTGGACCAACCTCCATGCTCAATGCGATCAGTTTTCTGTTTGAGCGGGAGGAGATACCGCCGGAGATTTTGCGCAACATCATGATCTACTGTCTGGACAGCTTCAATACGGACGGCATCGCTGGAAAAGCAGGAACATCGGAGGCGGCGATGATGTTTTTGAACAACTGGCTGAATGGATATGGGCGAACAGGCCAGCTGCCGGTATCCAGCCAGTATCTGTCCGGGGAGGAGGTATTTCTCGGGGAGAGAAGTGCTGTGAACGAGGCGCTTTACTGCAAAGGAGCTGTGGTGGTCAGATTGTTTCTCGAGGAACCGCATTATGTGCTTTTGACCGGTGCAGCGAACGGACAGGTGCAGGCCTTTGATCCCTACTATATAAAAGAGCCTTTTCAAGAGGAAGGTATCCAGATCGTCTCCAACCAACCGGAAAAGTACAACCGTCTGATACCGGAATATTATTTCAATTCGGAGCAGACTGGAATTTATGCATTTGGACCGGTGGAGATGCGGGAAGCGGTGATCTTGTTCAATGAGAACACAAAGCTGACGCAGGAGAGTACGGTAGAGTATTTTATCTAGTGTAAGCGACATTAAATAACCTTACGTTTCACTTGCCTAAATTTCCAGCGGCTGCGTTGTCGTCAATCGACGTAGCCACCACTACGCCTCATTCCTTCGCCTTGGAGAGTGACAGTTTATGCCCTGTTTTACTGTGAGCGCTACAGTTTGTTGTTACACCAGACGAACTGCAGCGATTTTTTTGATGCAATTTTATAAGATTAGTGATAATATTGCTAGTATAAGTGACATTAAATGCCTTTCTGTTTCACTTGCCTGTTTTCACAAGAGTGCATATCAAAAAAACGCAGGCGTAGCGGGCTACGCCGGGACTTTGGGGTATGTGCTATTATGGAAACAGGCAAGTGAAACGTAAGGTTATATAATGTCACTTATACTAGTACAGCGTCCTCGAAATAACTAGACCGAATAACTTGCCTATTTTCCCGATTGCACATATCAAAAAGCCTCAGCGTAGCCCGCTACGCCTGCGTTTTTTGATATGTACACTCGAAAAAATATTCTGCGTAATTCGTCTAGTTATTTGCGGTACGCTGTACTAGCTACAGTATAGAGTCAAAACGAACTCTGTGCAGCTGTATCACATTAGATCACGGAGTAATCTGAGCTGTATATGCAAAGAATATAAGGATAATATAAGGACACCAGAGAAAAAAGGAGTTTACATTTCATGTATAGAAAATCAATAGAAGAACTGGAACAGGATCAGAGGGAAAAACTGGTCATCGATGTCAGGAAACCGGAGGACTACGAGAAGGAGACTTATCCCGGTGCGAAGAATATCTACTGGGAGGAGTTTGACACCCACCTGGATGAAGTGCCGAAGGACAGACCGGTATATCTGATCTGCTATTCAGGAGAACGCAGTGACGAGCTCGCGGAGGAGCTGAATGCAGACGGGTACGACCTCTACAGCATCGATGGCGGATACCGCTCTTATCTGCGAGTGAAGATTCAGCGGCTGATGCAGCAGGAGGATGAGAGCAGACAGCGCTGCCAGGACATTGAGCGCAGCATCGTGAAGAAGTTCCGCAAGCCGATCTGGCGGCAATTCACAAAGGCAATCAACGAGTATGAACTGATTCAGGATGGAGATAAAATTGCAGTCTGTATCTCGGGAGGCAAGGATTCCATGTTGATGGCAAAGCTTTTTCAGGAGCTGGAACGCCATGGGAAAAAGAATTTTGAGGTGGTATTCCTGGTGATGAATCCGGGATACAATGAGATCAACTATCAGACCATCTGCGACAATGCCAAACTGATGAATGTGCCGATCACGGTGTTCAAATCAGAGATTTTTGATATTGTAGCAGATGAGGGAGATTCCCCCTGTTATCTCTGTGCCAGAATGCGCCGCGGACATCTTTACAGCAGGGCAAAGGAACTGGGGTGCAACAAGATTGCACTGGGGCATCATTTTGACGATGTGATCGAGACAATTCTGATGGGAATGCTGTATGGCGGGCAGATGCAGACCATGATGCCGAAGCTCCACAGCACGAACTTTGAGGGGATGGAGCTGATCCGGCCGCTGTATCTGGTCCGGGAGGATGACATTATCCATTGGATGAATTACAATCAGCTGCATTTTATACAGTGTGCGTGCCGGTTCACGGAACACTGTGCGACCTGCGGCGGTACGGAAAAGGGCTCGAAGCGGGCGGAGATCAAGGAACTGATCCGGACGCTGGCAGCAGCGAATCCGGTCATTGAAAAGAATATTTTCCGCAGCGTGGAGAATGTGAACCTGAACACGGTGATCGCATACAAACAGGATGGACAGAAGCACCATTTTCTGGATGCATATGATAAGACCGAGATGGAATAGACAGGATCTGCCACAATTGAGGCGAACTTTGCGCCTGTCATATGACAAGACCGAGATTGAGCAGATAAAAAAGTTTCAGGAAAGCGAGGACAAGAGATGACAGAGATAAGAAAACATTTTGTGTTTCACGGCCGCGTACAGGGAGTCGGATTCCGCTATACCGCAACGTACCTTGCACGATCGCTGGAACTGACCGGATGGGTCAGAAATGAATATGATGGAACCGTGTCTGCCGAGGTGCAGGGAAGAGAAGAACAGATTGACCTGTTTATTCAGAAGCTGCAGACCGGGAAGGGACACTTTATTTCAATCGAGCACATCGATGAAAAGGAGATTTCGCTGGAGAGGGAGTCCTCATTTTCGATTCGCTGACAGGATTGAGGTTATGAAACAGGCAAAATACGGTTTGCCTCCAACACCATAGTTATCAATCATAAAGAAATTATTAAACTCTCAATAAAACATTGAAATATACCTATATGGGGTATATAATGACATTGAAAGAGAGGAATAAAAATGGGAAATGTTATTATCATAATCATATTGGCGGTCGTTGTATTTTTGGCAGTCCGCGGCAGTGTAAGGCATTTTAAAGGAGAAGGCGGGTGCTGCGGAGGCTGCGCAGAGTCAAGACCGGAGAAGAAAGAGCTTGCGGGGGAGAAGACGGTTGAGAAAATTATCCATATCGAAGGCATGCACTGTGAGAATTGCAGGAACAGTGTGGAGAGGCAGATTAACCGGATCGAGGGTGCGGCTGCCAGGGTCGATCTCAAGAAAAACATTGCGATTGTCTCTATGGACAGAGAGATTTCGGATGAGGAATTGAAACGTGCAGTGGAGAGCATAGATTTTAAAGTGACAGGCATTGCTAAAAAGGAGGTATAAATGGAACAATATACAGTGACAGGCATGAGTTGTGCAGCCTGCAGTACAAGAGTGGAAAAAGCAGTATCGAAGGTGGCGGGAGTCAAGTCCTGCTCCGTCAGTCTGCTGACCAACACCATGGGAGTCGAGGGGACAGCCCCGACGGCGGAAATTATCCGTGCGGTGGAGGAGGCCGGGTACGGCGCAGCGGCGAAAAGGGCACATGGAACGGAAAAAACGACGGCGTCGTCCGGAATGGAGGAAGATGCTCTGAAGGACAGGGAGACACCGGTGCTGAAGCAGCGGCTTTTCGCTTCTCTGGGCTTTTTGCTGGTGCTGATGTATTTCTCAATGGGACATATGATGTGGGACTGGCCGATTCCGGCATTTTTTGTAGATAATCATGTGGCCATGGGACTGCTGCAGATGCTGCTGACCATTGTCGTGATGGTTATCAATCAGAAGTTTTTTATCGGTGGTTATAAGAGCCTTCTTCACAGGGCTCCGAATATGGACACGCTGGTGGCACTGGGTTCCACGGCAGCATTTGCATACAGTACGTATGCGCTGTTTGCCATGACCGGTGCGCAGGTACGCGGTGATATGAATGCGGTCATGGACTATATGCATGATTTTTATTTTGAATCGGCGGCTATGATCTTGACACTGATCACCATTGGAAAGATGCTTGAGGCGCGCTCCAAGGGAAAGACGACGGACGCGCTGAAAAGTCTGATGAAGCTGGCACCGAAGACCGCGACTGTGATTCTTGCGGACACAGAGGTTGAGGTGGATATCGCACAGGTACACAAGGGCGATATTTTTGTAGTGCGGCCAGGGGAGAATATTCCGGTGGACGGAGTGATCGTAGAAGGCAGCAGTGCGGTAAATGAATCGGCACTGACCGGAGAAAGTATCCCGGTGGACAAGGGGGAAGGGGATACGGTCTCCGCGGCGACGCTGAATCAGTCCGGATTTCTCCGCTGCGAGGCAACCAGGGTCGGGGAGGATACGACACTTTCACAGATCATCCAGATGGTGAGTGATGCGGCGTCAACGAAGGCCCCCATTGCAAAAATCGCGGATAAGGTATCCGGTGTGTTTGTTCCGGCGGTGATTGCTGTTGCGGTGATTACATTTATCGCGTGGATGATAGCCGGACAGACATTGGGATTTGCCGTTGCGCGCGCCATTTCTGTGCTGGTGATCAGCTGCCCGTGTGCGCTGGGACTTGCAACACCCGTGGCAATTATGGTCGGAAACGGTATGGGTGCAAAAAACGGCATTATGTTCAAGACAGCAGTTTCTCTGGAAGCGGCAGGCAAGGTGGAGATCGTGGCACTTGACAAGACCGGAACGATCACCAGCGGGGAGCCGAAGGTGACAGATATCATACCGGCAGATGGGATCCGCCAGGACACGCTGCTATACTACGCCAATGCTCTGGAACAGCGGAGTGAGCATCCCCTGGCCGGAGCTGTGATCGAGTACGCACGGAAAAAGAAGGTGGAGACTCCGGTCGTGAGAGATTTTATGGCTCTGCCGGGAAATGGATTGTCTGCCGTGCTGAGCCACGAGAAGCTGATCGGTGGAAATTACAGTTTTGTCAGTGAGAAGGTAAGAATCCCGGAAGTTGTCAAGATAAAAGCAGAGCTTCTGGCTGAGTCGGGTAAGACACCTTTGTTTTTTGCAAAAGAAAGAAAACTGCTCGGAATCATTGCTGTGGCGGATGTCATCAAGGAGGACAGCCCGCAGGCAGTGAAGGAACTGCGCGACATGGGAATCCGTGTTGTGATGCTGACGGGGGACAACGAGCGCACAGCCAAAGCAATCGGAGAGCAGGCCGGAGTGGATGAAGTTATTGCGGGAGTTCTCCCGGATGGAAAAGAGAGCGTTATCCGCAGTTTGAAGGAACAGGGCAGGGTTGCGATGGTTGGAGACGGTATCAACGACGCTCCAGCATTGACCAGAGCGGATATTGGAATTGCAATCGGGGCAGGAACTGATATCGCCATCGACGCGGCGGACGTGGTTCTGATGAAGAGCAAGCTGAGTGATGTTCCGGCGGCAATCCGGCTGAGCAGGGCGACATTGAAGAACATTCATGAGAACCTGTTCTGGGCATTCTTCTATAATATCATTGGGATTCCGTTGGCAGCAGGTGTGTGGTTCCCACTGTTTGGATGGGAACTGAATCCGATGTTCGGGGCGGCGGCAATGAGTTTGTCCAGCTTCTGTGTGGTGACGAATGCACTGCGTCTGAATCTGTTCAACATTCATGATGCGAGCCGGGACAGGAAAAACAGAAAAGATGAGGAGAACGTTTCACAAGGGGACAATGTTTCACAAGAGCAGAGTACTCCGCACGATACGGACGAAAGTGTTCCGATAAACAATGACATAAGTGAGGAAACGAAACAGAATAAAGAAGAGAAAGAAAAGAAAACAGAGAAAGCAGAGGAAAAGACCATGGAAAAAACAATGAAGATCGAGGGTATGATGTGCGAGCACTGTGAAGCAAGAGTAAAGAAGTGTCTGGAGGCACTGCCCCAGGTAGAGACAGCTGTAGTAAGTCATACCGCAGGCACGGCAGTTCTGACACTGAGCGGAGAGATTGCGGATGAGGAACTGAAAAAAGCTGTGGAGGCTCAGGATTATAAGGTGAGCTCCGTAGAGTAATCCATACTTTGGAACAAAAGACAGACAGTAAATGCTGTCGATATTGCCAAAATTTGATTAATTGTTTGACTTTTATGCTGAGTGTCTCCTATACTAATGATATGAAAACATGTAAACAGTACTCCACTTCCGGTGCATAGTGTATTGGAAGTGGAGTTGCTGAGTGCTCAGGAGGAAACGAAAGTGCGCAGTATTCTTCTTTCCGGTCTGCTTTGCTGCCTGCTTGATTTGGCAGGAGCAAAACACCCTGAGGCGTGTTAGAGTATCAGAAGGAGGTTTGCAATGGATTTACTAAAAGCAAAAATTTTTTTGTACGCAATTGACTCCGGCAGTCTGACGAAGGCTGCCACCAAGTTTGATTACACACCATCCGGAATCAGTCATATGATGTCAGCCTTTGAGAAAGATGTGGGCTTTCCGCTTCTGACACGGACGAAGAACGGAGTGCTGCCAACGGAAAACGCCCAGAAGCTGATTCCAATTATTCGGGCGGAGTGCCAGTGGGACGAGCGTTTCATGCAGACAGCCTCGGAGATCCGGGGAATGGTGTCCGGTAATCTCAATATTGCTGCGTACTCCAGTATCGCCACCCACTGGCTGCCCACGGTGATCCGCGAATTTCATAAGGACTATCCGAACATCTCAGTCAATCTGCTGGACGGCGTTTGGCAGGAGGTCGAGAACAACCTCGAGGAGCAAAAAGCAGATATCGGATTCTACAGTTACCAGCCCATGATCCGGCATCACTGGATTCCGCTCCGAGAGGATGAGATGGTGGTGGCGGTGCCTAAAAATCATCCACTGGCTCAACAGGAGGCGGTACGGATCTCCGATATTGAGAAGGAGCCTCTGATCATGCCGGCATTCGGATCGGACATCGATGTCGTCAATGTTCTGAAGGAAGAGAACATTAAAGTAGAGTACCAGTTCTCTACTTTGCAGAATTACTCGGCACTGGGAATGGTAGAAAAAGAGATGGGGCTGCTGATCACGAACCAGCTCATCACAAAGGGCAGAACGAACAATCTGAAGCTTCTTCCATTTGACCCGCCCAGATATATTACACTGGGAATTGCAGTACCGCTTGAAAACCGCCGTATACCGGCGGTCGTGAAATTTGTGGAGTATGCAAAACGTATCTTGATGGAATAGCAGAATCAGAGATTTTTTCTGCACAAAAACAGTTATCTGTGAAGAGTTGTCATAATGAATGTGAAAGAAACACATATCTGATGTATTGGACATCGGGATGTGTTTCTTTTGTTTTGAAAAAAATAATACAGTTTTCCAATGAGGTTTATACAATGGCGAAAACAGTCGTTTTAAGGGACACGAAAGCAATGTGGAGGGAACACAGGTATAGAAAAATCAGATAACTTTTAAAGCAAATAGAAGCATTCGATAAACGATTTTACGGGACGAAGCTGTCGGCAGAATCCAGGAAAGAAGCAGGGGAGAAAAAGAAATGTTCACAAAAAGAGATCACTAAATTGTGCAAAGTGCATAACGAAAAGAAAAAAACAGGCTAAAAGTTGTGAAAAACTATCACATCCACTATGAGGATTTGAAGCTAAACAAAATGAACAATATAAGGTAGAATGATTGTTATAGAAAAGACAAATAAAAACGAATAACTCATTCAGCAAAACAATCGGAAACATGGAACCCATTAGAAACTTAGAATTTATCAGTGGAGGTACCAGTATGACAAAGATGTACAAACTCGTTACAAACAACAGAAAAGCATTTTTAAAGTATGAGAATCACGCTTATATCGGCGTTGAATTTTTAGAGGAACAAGATTATCTGGATGTATTGATTCAAACCCGGGACAGAATCTATACGGGATGGCACCTTATGAGCCATCCACAGGCCAGTAACCTGAAACCGAATCAATGCCCTTATAAGACGATTCTGATTTCCAAGGGAAGAGCAGCAGAGGACTTTGTGCGTGATGTGGAGTTGATCGAGAGCAGTATTTCGGCATATCACAAATTCACAAAGGGAATGATTCCACCGTGCTGGAACGAGAAAGCACTGGACGATTTTCAGACAGTGGACCTGTCAGTCGTGGAATCGGCAGTCAACAGTTCTCTGATGCGGCAAATGATGTTAAGTAACATGTAACAGGAAGAAGTCAAAACAGGAGGTGTGCTTTAAATGAAATTGGAATTAGGAAAAGTTCATGTGAAGGACGTACAGTTTGGGGATTGCACTAAGATTGAGAATGGTGTCCTCTACGTCAATGCGAAAGAGTTAGAAGCAGAGGTGCTTAGTGATGACAGATTGATCGGCTGCCATATCGAATTGGCGAGACCAGGAGAATCTGTTCGAATCACTCCGGTAAAAGATGTGATTGAACCTCGTCTGAAGATAGAAGGTCAAGGATGTGTTTTCCCAGGTGTGATGGGAAAGGTTGCTGAGGTTGGAAGCGGTGTTACGTACTGTATGGACGGTGCATGTGTGGTAACCGTCGGCAAGATCGTTGGATTCCAGGAAGGCGTTATTGATATGACCGGTCCGGCAGCAGAGTACTGCCCGTTCTCACAGACACAGAATGTGTGTGTGGTAATTGAACCGAAGGATGGTCTGGAAACTCATGTATATGAGAGCGCAGGAAGAATGGCAGGCCTCAAGGCTGCAACTTATCTTGCAAAAGCACTGGCAGACCAGACACCGGATGAGACCGTTACATATGAGACAAAACCGCTCCTTGAGCAGGTGGCTCAGTACCCAGATCTCCCGAAGGTAGGATATATCCATATGCTGCAGAGTCAGGGACTTCTCCATGATACCTACTATTATGGTGTAGATGCAAAACAGATTGTGCCGACACTGATGTATCCGACAGAAATCTTCGACGGTGCAATCGTGTCTGGAAACTGTGTAGCTCCGTGTGACAAGGTGACAACATATCATCACGAGCACAATCCGGTTATCGAGGATCTGTTCGCACAGCACGGCAAGACATTGAACTTTATGGGCGTCATTCTGACGAACGAGAATGTATTCCTGATGGACAAAGAACGTCATTCTGACATGACCGCAAAACTTTGCGAGTATATCGGACTTGATGGTGCGCTTCTGACAGAGGAGGGCTATGGAAATCCGGATACAGACCTTATGATGAACTGTAAAAAGGTAACAAAACGCGGAACAAAAGTAGTAATTATCACCGATGAGTTCCCAGGACGTGACGGTAAATCTTACTCTCTGGCAGATTTGTGTGATGAGGCAGATACGATGATCTCCTGCGGAAATGGAAACATTGTAATTCATTTCCCGGCTATGGATCATGTGATCGGTATGCAGGATTATGTAGAGATGCAGATCGGCGGATGGGTTGGCTGTAAGTATGATGACGGAAGCTTCGACGCGGAGATTCAGATTATCATCGCATCCACAATTGCAAATGGATTCAATAAATTAACTGCACGCGGTTACTAAGATGCACAGCAGCATGAATAATATAGATCGAAAACAGAAAGGAAGGTATGTTCAATGTCTAAAAAGATTGTCCATTATATAAATCAGTTTTTTGCAGGAATCGGCGGCGAGGAAAAGGCGGATACTGCACCGGAGATTCAGGAGAAAGTAATCGGTCCGGGACTCGCATTTCAGAAAGAGTTCGGGGAGGATTATGAGATCGTTGCAACCGTGATATGCGGAGATAACTATTTTGGCTCCAACATCGAGAAGGGTGTTGTGGGAGAACTCCTGGAAATGATCAAAAAGTATGAGCCCGACGGATTTATCGCTGGACCGGCGTTCAATGCAGGTCGTTATGGCGTGGCGTGTGGAACTATCGCAAAGGCAGTGCAGAATGAACTGGGAATCCCGGTTGTCACAGGTATGTACGTAGAAAATCCAGGTGCAGATATGTTCAAGAAGGACGTTTACACCATCGAGACGAAAGATTCTTCCGCAGACATGAGAAACAGTGTGCCGAAGATGGCAGCACTCCTGAAGAAACAGATCGAAGGACAGGAAGTGTTTGGACCAGCTGAGGAAGGCTATATGGAGCGCGGAATCCGTGTGAATTACTTCCATGAGCGCCGTGGCTCTGAGCGTGCGGTAGAGTTGATCGTGAAGAAGATTAAGGGTGAGGAAGTATACACCGATTATCCGATGCCGATTGTGGATCGTGTAGCTCCGGCACCTCCTCTCAAGGATCTGTCAACCGCAAAGATTGCACTGATTACGTCCGGCGGAGTGGTTCCGCAGGGAAATCCGGATCATATCGAGTCTTCATCCGCTACCAAGTGGGGCAAATACTCTATCGCTGGAATGGATCATGCTGACAAGGCTGATTTCATGACCGTTCATGGTGGATATGACCGTGCGTTCATCACCGAGGATCCAGATCTCTGTATCCCGATCGATGCATTGCGCAAGCTGGAAAAAGAAGGAAAAATCGGCAAGCTGATGGATTACTTTATCACAACGACAGGAACCGGAACTGCAACGAACAATGCAAAACGGTTCGCTGAAGAATATGTCCCGATGCTCAAGGAGGACGGCGTGGATGCAGTTCTTCTCGTCAGCACCTGAGGTACCTGTACTAGATGCGGTGCATCTATGGTGAAAGAAATTGACCGTGCAGGAATCCCTGTAACTCACATTTGTACAGTAGTTCCGATCTCATTGACAATCGGCGCAAACCGTATCGTACCGGCAGTAGGTATCCCGTATCCATTGGGCGATCCGACGCTGGGTGAGAAGAAGAGTTATGAAATTCGTGAGAATCTCGTAATGAGAGGTCTCAAGGCACTTACTGTTCCGGTAGAAGAACAGACTGTATTCGAAGAAGACATTTAAGGAGCGCATATGGAAAAAGGAAAAATCAGTATTGGAGCAGTCATTGGTTTCTGCGGTGCGTGTATTGCGTTCTATATAGGAGCGGGATTTGCGACTATGCAGGAGGTTATGCAGTATGAGGCGTCGTATGGGTCGTTGTTCATGGTGGTTATTGCAGTAGCGGCAGTGATTTATATTTATACGAATATTTCCTTTGCGACAAACGGAAATCGTTTGAAATTACAGCGCGGCGGTGATATCTACGGACATTACTGCGGAAAATACGTTGGCACATTTTATGATTACTTTTCTGCGATTTTCTGTTACATGTGTTTTATCGTGATGTGCGGTGGAGCGAACTCCACCGCCACACAGCAGTGGGGACTGCCAAACGGAGTGGGCGCGGTGGTTCTGACTATAGCGGTTATTGCGACAGCAGTATTCGGACTGGACGGAATCCTGAAGGCCCTCAGCAAGCTTGGACCGATCATCATCATTATGATCCTGATTATTTCCATTATAACGGGAGTATCACATATCGGTGATTTCGGTGCAGGAATTGAGGCTATCGACAGTGGGAAGTATGAGCTGACCCAGGTCGGAGGCGGCAATCCATTTGCTTCTGGGGCGTCCTACGGAGGGTTTGTTATCCTGTGGTTCGCAGCGTTTTTGGCTGAAATTGGAGCCAAGAATAAACTCAAAGAAGTAAACACCGGTATGCTCTTATCCTGCCTCTTTATCTTCGGGGCAGCGGCAATCTGCTGTATCGCGCTGATCTCGAATATCGCGGATACGGCAACAGCAGACATTCCGGCATTGGTTCTTGCCAACTCGATTCACCCAATACTTGGACAGATATTTGCGGTGATCGTATTCTGCGGAATCTATACGACTTCGGTACCACTGTTGTGGACTGGAGTAGGTCGTGCAGTAAAAGAAGGCACGACGCAATACAAAGTAGTGACAGTAGTAGCCGGAATAGTGGGGTGTGTGGTCGCGTGCTTCCTTCCTTATAAGGGGCTGGTAAATGTATTATATGGTCTGAATGGATACCTGGGATTTGTGCTGGTAGCGTTCATGATCATCTATGATATCAGAACTAAAATGGGGACGAAGGTGCCGGTGAAAGCGTCGAAGAGTTCCGCAGAATAAAATAGAATATGGAATACCGACGAAAGCTTTTCGTACCATTTGGGGACGCGAAGTAAAGGAACCATATATGGCAGTCGGTAACAGAGGAAGGGGCAGCCGCACCAGTTTTGTGCGGCTGCCCCTGAATCAGGTTTTGCAGTGTGTCAAATGAAATCATATTCTGTGTAAAATTGTGATTTTACATTGGCGTATTGAGGTATTGTGTGATATACTTCTAATTAGATAGGAATTGGGGAAGGGGGTGCAAAGGGGATGAAGCGTTGCGGTAAAAGATGTATTGTGATGATACTTTTTGTGATGATGCTTATTACTGGCCTTAGCCAGACTTTGGAACCTTTGCATCTATATACGTCAACCCGGCAGCAGGAATCAGATTTGCTGAGCCGTATTTCTGCAGTTCAACATTTGGATGGGCAGATAGAGCGTACGATGTCTGATGTTTCTGCCAGATTTTGTTCGTTCCCGCTGCGGTTTGGCGGTGTGCGTCTGGCAAAGGACGAAATGAAATCCAGAATTTTTGCAATTTGTGAGATCTTTGGTATTCTCACTTTATTATCTATGTCATTTCTTATGATGTTCGATCTTAATATTAGTGGAATTTATTCAGATTATAGAAAAATAATTACATATCTCCATCATTCAGATGGAAAAAAGAAATCCCTTTCTGTCACTTTTTAACCTAGTTGAAAACTGAATAAGGAAAGGTGGTTTTGTTATGCAGGGATTTTCTGATTTTGTAGCAAATACAAGTGATATATTATGGAATACTATTTTATTGGTACTACTTTGTGGAACGGGGATCTGGTTTACATTTACCATGAAATTTGTCCAGATACGTAGATTTAAAATCGGCTGGAACAAAATATTCGGGGGAATTTTCAAGAAGAGTGAGAAAGCCACAAAAGAAGACGGAATGTCTTCGTTCCAGGCCGTTGCAACTGCTATTGCAGCGCAGGTTGGAACAGGAAATATCGTTGGTGCAGCGACAGCACTTGCAGCAGGTGGTCCTGGAGCTATCTTCTGGATGTGGGTTGCAGCCTTCTTTGGTATGGCAACCATTTACGCTGAGGCTATGATGGCACAGAAATATAAGACGACGATAGAAGGTCAGGTTACCGGCGGTCCCGTATATTATATCCGGGCAGCTTTTAAAGGAACATTAGGAAAGTTTCTGGCCGCAACATTTGCAGTACTTATTATTTTAGCACTTGGATTTACAGGCAGTGGCGTACAGGCAAATTCCATCAGTGGTGCATTTAAATCTGCTTTTGGAATTGCTCCAATCGTTACTGGTATTATCCTGGCAGTTCTGGCATACCTGGTATTTGCAGGTGGTATCGGAAGAATTGCAAGTGTAACTGAAAAATTAGTTCCATTTATGGCAATTATATATATAGCCGGTACAGTGGTTGTACTGATTATGAATGCAGGCATGATTCCAAAGGCATTTCATGATATATTTGTAGGCGCATTCAGTCCTCAGGCGATTACCGGTGGAGTTCTTGGTGTAACGATACAAAAAGCGATGCGTTACGGAGTTGCAAGAGGCCTCTTTTCAAACGAAGCCGGAATGGGTTCTACCCCTCATGCTCATGCAGTGGCAAAGGTAGATCATCCCGCAGATCAGGGGAGCGTAGCAGTAGTAAGTGTATTTATCGATACATTTGTTATATTGACACTGACAGCATTAGTAGTTATTACAAGTGGATTAATTCGGCAGGACGGCTCCCTTACAGGAATCGATCTTTCCGCTGGAGCATTTGCTAAAACGCTTGGAGGATTCGGTAACGTATTTGTAGCAGTGTGCCTGTTCTTCTTCGCTTTTTCCACAATTGTAGGCTGGTACTTCTTTGCAGAGCAGAATGTGAAATATCTGTTCGGCGTTAAAGCGTCAAAGGTATATGCAATTATAGTGTGTGCAGTTATTATCCTGTTTTCAGCAATGAAAGTAGAACTCGTATGGAATCTTGCTGATTTATTTAATGGATTAATGGTTATTCCAAACTTGATTGCATTGTTAGCTCTAAGCGGTACGGTATGGTCCGTTAACCGGGATTATGATAAGTATTTGAAGACGAAAAAATAAATGAAGGAGCTGCAAAAAAGACAGCGTTTCAAAGAATCAGGTCGAAAATCAGAGAAAAATCGAAGATTCTTACTTGAAAAAAATTGATCAACAGGATATAATCAGTATTAGTCAGCCAAGTGCTGCGATATAATTGAACAGATCACTCTGTGAGGGAGTAATCGGCATGGAAACATGTGATACTATCGACATAATGGTGCACTTGCACCCGGTATTATTTTAAATGATGAGACTCATGGACAGCTAACGGCTGTCCATGAGTCTTTGTTTTGGGTGGATGTGTAAAAAGAAAGGAAGACAAGATGGGAATACTTGAATTATTTATTCTGGCGGTAGGGCTGTCCATGGACGCTTTTGCGGTGTCTGTCTGTAAGGGACTGTCCCTCGGAAAAATCAATTGGAAACACATGGCAGCTGCGGGGGCATGGTTTGGCGGATTTCAGGCGCTGATGCCACTGATCGGATATCTGGGAGGCAGTTTTTTCGCGGACAAGATCACAAAGTACGATCACTGGATCGCCTTTATCCTGCTGGCTCTGATCGGTGGAAATATGATCAAGGAATCATTCGGTGATGAGGAGTGCGTGGACTGCTCCATGACGGCAAAATCCATGTTTGTGCTCGCGGTGGCGACCAGCATTGACGCACTTGCGGTGGGAGTGACCTTCGCTTTTCTAAAGGTGGCAATTGTGCCGGCAGTTTCGTTCATCGGCGTGGTCACTTTTGTCTGTTCGGCTGCCGGTGTGAAGATTGGCAGTATCTTCGGTGTCCGCTACAAATCAAAAGCAGAATTTTGCGGCGGTGTGATCCTGATTTTGATCGGATTAAAGATTTTACTTGATGGAATCGGGGTTTTATAAGTATAATAGAACAGAGTTACTGAAAATATGCTCAGTACAAAGAAAGGCAGAAGATATGGAATTTTGGGATATTTATGATAAGAACAAACAGAGAACCGGGCGCACCATGAAGCGCAATGACTGGATTCTGAAGGATGACGAGTACCACCTGACCGTGCTTGGCGTGGTGGCAAGACCGGATGGGAAATTTCTGATCACGAAGCGTGTTATGACAAAACACTGGGCTCCGGGCTGGTGGGAGGTATCCGGTGGCGCGTGTATGGCCGGAGAGGACTCACAGGATGCGGTTGTCCGCGAGGTGAAGGAGGAGACCGGTCTGGATGTGCGTGGCTGTGCAGGTGGCTATCTGTTTACATATCACCGGGAGAATCCGGGTGAGGGAGACAATTACTTTGTCGACGTGTACCGTTTCGTCAAGGAATTTGATGAGTCTGACGTGAAGCCTCAGGAGGCGGAGACAGATGGATTCATGCTGGCTACGGTGGATGAGATCCGGGCATTCGCCGAGCAGGGAATCTTTTTACATTATGACAGTATTCGCCAGGTGTTCGAGACACCGTTGGATGAGGTGAAGTAAATGGCAGCATTATTTTTTGATATTGACGGCACGCTGTTGAGTGAAGTGACGAGGAAGGTTCCGGACAGTGCGCTGAAGGCACTGCGCGCTGCAAAAGAAGCAGGACATCAGGTATTTGTCAATACTGGGCGGACCTGCTGCAGTATTCCGCAGGAGATTCTGCGGATTCCGTTCGACGGATTTCTGTGCGGATGTGGGATCCATCTCAGCCATCACGGTGAGGTGGTATTTGAGACACATCTCTCGGATGCGGAGAGAGAGGGAATCGAGAATATGGCGGTAAAGTGTAGTGTGGAGTGTATTTATGAGGGCGAAAAGGATGTGTTTTTCCGCGACTATCCATCCCGCTATGAGCGGCTTGAGAGCACGAAGCGCTACATGAACAAGAGAGGGCTCGGACTGGAATGCCATGTGGGACGTGACGCCTGTGCGTTTGACAAGATATTCGTCTATGTGGATGATCGGACGGACACAGAGAAATTTTTTGCGTATATTCGTTCTTTCATGGATATTATAGACAGGGGAAACCATGCGTACGAATGTGTGATGAAGGGCTACTCCAAGGCGACCGCGATCGACTGTATCCTGGAGCGGCTGCATATGGATCGAAGCCAGTCCTATGGATTTGGTGACAGCAGCAATGACCTGACCATGCTGCAGTGCGTGGAGCATGCGGTTGCAATGGGCGCGCATGACCCGGTGCTGGATCCCTACGTGGAACTGGTGGCGGAGCGGGTAGAGGATGACGGGATTTTTCATGCGATGCAGCAGCTCGGGCTGATATAGCCGACGCTGGAAAGAGGCAATTGCAGAAGGGAGGCTGGATATGGTGAATCAATTTTCCAGAACAGAGCTGTTGATCGGCAGCGAGAATATGGAGCGGCTGCACCGGGCGAGAGTCGCGGTGTTCGGCATTGGAGGCGTGGGCGGATACACGGTAGAAGCACTGGCACGGACAGGGATCGGGACACTGGATCTGATCGACAATGATGACGTGTGCCTGACAAATCTCAACCGACAGATCATTGCGACGACCAAAACGATAGGCCGGGACAAGGTGGACGTGGCAAGAGAGCGGATTCTGGATATCAATCCGAACGCGGTAGTCCACGTGCACAAGACGTTTTATCTTCCAGAGACCGCGGGGGAGTTTGATTTCCGCGCCTACGATTATGTGGTGGATGCCATCGACACGGTGACCGGAAAGCTGCAGCTGGCGGAGCAGGCACAGGAGGCAGGAACCCCTGTCATCAGTTCTATGGGAGCAGGAAATAAGATGGATCCGACGGCGTTCCGTGTGGCGGACATTTACCAGACCTCGGTGTGTCCACTGGCAAAGGTGATGCGCAGAGAATTGAAGAAACGCGGCATTCGGAAATTAAAAGTGGTGTATTCTCAGGAAAAGCCGCTGACACCCATCGGGGAGACCGGCGAGGAGTCGCAGCGAAGGCAGCTGCCGGGAAGTAATGCATTCGTGCCGTCGGTAGTCGGACTGATCATCGCCGGGGAAGTTGTACGGGATCTGATCGTTCTGTGATGCCCGGAATCTGGGGGGACGGCAGTATTATGGTATTTTATGCGGTGTGTACTCTTACAGGAGGTGAAAGTGTGAAGCTGAAAAATATGCTGATCGTGGTGAAGGATATTGAGAAATCGAAAGCATTTTACAGGGAACTGTTCGGTCTGCAGGTAATCATGGATTTTGGGGAAAATGTGATCCTGACGGAGGGATTGGTCCTGCAGGAGGAGAAGCTCTGGGAGTCATTTACCGAAAAAGCTGTTGTGAAGGGCGGCAATGACGCAGAGCTTTATTTTGAAGAGAATGACATGGACAGCTTTTTAGAAAAACTTAAGAATTGTCCGTGGGAGATCACATATGTGAATCCATGTATGGAACATGACTGGGGGCAGAGAGTCGTTCGCTTCTTTGATCCTGATCTTCATGTAATCGAGGTCGGAGAGGCTATGGATTACGTTGCCAGGCGGTTTTTGCGGAGTGGGATGAGCGTGAGGGACGTGGCGGAAAAAACGCAGCTCCCGGAAACGGTTGTCGGGGAGATGTGCTCTTAAACGGTTTCCCCCTGCCCTGGCGTCAGGCTCCGGGCAGGATGGAGAACAAACAAAATTCACAAATGTGTGATACAGTATTCCCTTCCAAACATTCCAACACATCTGCTGCACAACGGGTATCAGGGAGAAATCGACCGAAAACGGGAGCCCCCCCTGGTGCCTTGCGCAGATGTAGGCGGATAACGAAAATAAACGGTAAACAGGGGGTATAGATATGACACCAATCAATTGTCCACATTGTGGAAAGAAAATCGATATTAATGAGGAAATGTGTCCGTTCTGCGGATTCGACATGGACGAGTATTATCTCGGTCTGGAGGATGTCGAGGAAGGATACGATGATGATGCGGACTGGGGAGATTCCGGAAAGTATGCGGAGAGCGGTTCGGCACAGCGAAACAGCAGACAAAACGGCAGACAGGACGGCAGACAGAACGACAGGCAGGGCAGCGGCCAGAGACGCAGCCAGAGCGGCGGCCAGAATGGCAGGCAGGACGGCAGACAGAACGACAGGCAGGGCAGCGGCCAGAAACGCAGTCAGGGCAGCGGCAGTCAGAGAAAAAACGATGATGGGCGCAGCAGGTATGCGGACAGCGGCAATGGCGGAGGAACCAGAACAAAGACAAAAACAAAATACAAGACGAAGAAAAAAGGTGCAGGGCTGAAAAATCCGCTGAAGAAAAAAAAGAGCAGGAGCAGTCTGTTTGGCGGCCACAGGAACAGCAAAAAGAGCGGCGGCAGAAGAAGCGGTGGCAGAGACCGGGACGGAAGAGGCATGCTGGGCGGGCTGATCAAGTGGATCATCATACTGGTGCTGCTTGCAGCACTTGCCATAGCCGGCTACTGGGGATACAAAAATTATGGGCAGGATGCGGCGAATTATCTGAAGTATCTGAGAGATAACTACAGGATCGAAAAAGTGAAAGACAATACGAAGGACAGCTCGAAGGATAATACGAATACGGAGAACGGCTCGGACAGTGGTACAAATAAGGATACCGGCGGTACGGCGGGTACAGAGCAGGGCAGCGGTGTGGGAGAAGATACTTCTCAGGGGGCCGATGCAGGTGCGGATGACACGGTCTCCGATACACCACAGACCGATGCGGGAACCGGATCAGATGCTACTTCCGGTGAGAATACGACACCGGAGGGAAACGTAGAGTAGTCCCCAAAAGCACAACAAAATCACAGAATAGAAAACGTCACGGAAAATGGCACAGAGAACAGAGAGGAGTAGCGTTATGGAACAGGTACGGTTAGGGAAGACAGATCTCACAGTCAACAAGAATGGATTCGGTGCGCTGCCAATCCAGAGAATCAGCAAACAGGATGCAGTGTATCTTCTGCATAAGGCAAAGGATGGCGGCATAAACTTTTTCGATACAGCCAGAGCCTACACGGACAGTGAGGAAAAGGTGGGCGAGGCGTTTGGCGGCATGCGCAGCCAGATCGTTCTCGCGACCAAGACAGCGGCACAGACAGCGGACGCATTCTGGAAGGATCTGGAGACATCTCTGTCAAAATTAAAGATGGATTACATTGACCTGTATCAGTTCCATAATCCGGCATTCTGTCCGAAACCGGGAGATGAGAGCGGTATTTACGATGCGGCACTGGAGGCTAAGAAAAAAGGATATATTCGTCATATCGGGATTACAAACCACAGGCTGAACGTTGCACATGAGGCGATTGAGAGCGGATTGTATGATTCTCTGCAGTTCCCGTTCTGCTATCTGTCAGGACAGCAGGAACTGGATCTGGTAAATGGATGTAAGAACGCGGATATGGGATTTATTGCCATGAAGGCACTGTCGGGAGGACTGATTACAGACTCGGCTGCGGCATATGCCTATCTGGGACAGTTTGACAATGTTCTTCCAATCTGGGGCGTGCAGAAGGAAAAGGAACTGGATGAATTTTTATCTTATGTGGAGAATCCTCCGGTCATGACGGAAGAAATCAAAGCATATATTGAAAAGGAAAAAGGGGAGCTGCAGGGAGATTTCTGCAGAGGGTGCGGCTACTGTATGCCATGTCCGGCGGGAATTGAGATCAACAACTGTGCAAGAATGTCATTGCTGCTCCGGCGTTCACCGGCGGCCAGCCAGCTGTCGGAGGAAGGGCAGGCGAAGATGAAGAAGATCGAGGACTGTGTGCACTGTAATCAGTGTAAGGCCAAATGTCCATACGGTCTGGATACGCCGGCGCTCCTTCAGAAGAATTATGAAGATTATAAGCGTGTGCTGGCCGGAGAAGTGAGTGTTCAATAGACTGACCGGCGGGGCAGAGGGATGAAAAGAGGAGTGTGTCTTCTCTCTGGGGCCGCGGAAAAGAGGATAGTTTTGTATTACAGAGATGTGGTACAAGACTATTTTTTACGTCGGATTTTACGCTGTGGCAGAAAACATGGGAGTGTTGAATGAGGAGGAAAAATGCGATATACAATACCGGATTACTATAAAGAGTTTCAATGCACGGCAGATGCGTGCGAAGATACCTGCTGTGCAGGCTGGCAGATTGCGGTGGATAAAAAGTCCATGGAGCAGTATAAGAATGAGAGCGGGCCGTACCGAAGAAAACTGGACCGAGTGGTCAACTGGCAGAACGCCACCTTCCGGCAGGATAAGAACCTGCGCTGTGGATTTTTAAATGCGGATAATCTTTGTGATATGTACGCGAATCTGGGACGTGGCAGCCTGTGCAGAACGTGCAGGCTGTACCCGAGACATATAGAAGAATTTGAGGGTGTGCGCGAGATCACCCTGTCGGTTTCCTGCCCGGAGGTGGCAGGAATTCTTCTTCGCCGAAAAGAGCCGGTGCAGTTTTTGTCGGTGGAGCGCGGGGGAGAGGAGGAGTATGAGGAGTTTGATCCCTTCCTGTACTCTCAGCTTTTGGATGCCCGGGATGTGATGCTGCGGATTTTGCAGAACCGGGAGCTCGCGGTGGCAGTGAGGGTGAAGCTGGTCCTCGGAATTGCGCATGACATGCAGAACCGGATAGATGCCAGAGAACTGTTTGCGTGTCAGGATGTGTTGGGAAAATATCAGACAGAGTCAGCGGTCAGATTCGTGGAGAAGGATCTTGCCACCACAGCTGTGAGCGCGCGGTTCGCATTTGCCAGAAGACTGTTTTTTGTGCTTGAGCACATGGAACTGCTGCGGGAGGACTGGTACGTGCTGCGCAGAGAGGCGCAGCAGCGTCTTTACGGGGAAAAATCCTGTGGAAAATGGGCGCGGATGTCGCGGGAGTTTACAGCGTGGATGCAGGAGAGTGACATCCCGTGGGAGATCCAGAAGGAGCAGCTGATGGTCTACTTTATCTCCACATATTTCTGCGGTGCGGTGTATGACGGGCGGGTCTATGGAAAAGTGCAGCTGGCGGCGGCGAGCGTGATTCTGCTGGAGGAACTGCTGAAGGCACGTTTTGTACGCAACGAGAAAGCGTTGGATTTGGAGGATGTGGTGGAGATTGTCTACCGGTATTCACGGGAAATTGAGCACTCAGATCTCAACATTGGACGCATGGAAAAACTGTTGGCAAAAAACTGGGAGGGGAAAATATAACAAAACATGTAAAAATAGAATTTATTTAGCACTCACCTATTGACAGTGCTAATAATCTGTGCTATAACATATATAACAAAGGAAAGAGATTTCCTTTTTAACATAAATAATAAAAACACATTCTATTAAGGAGGAATGACGTATGTTAGTACCAAGTATTTTTGAAGACAACTTTACAGATGATTTATTCAATGACTTTTTGTAACTGTTCAGAACCCCCTTGGGGAACTAATTAATTTTTGTACAAAACAGAGAATTTTTAAAACCTGTTTTGCGATATTATTTCGGTAATTGGTGGATAACCAATTGTTTGTGATTGAATAATTTAATTCATTGTGGATTACTCTTTCAATCTTTCAAATAACTCTGATTCAAAGCCAAATTCTATGGCTTTTGAATATATTTAACAACAACTGAACATTGAAAAACATTACTTATCCACAGTCATTTTCACCATAGGTGAATCTATGTGAATTCGCTTTTTTCCTGAGTTTTTAGTACAATGGAGACATAAAACACAAGGAAGAAGGTGGTCTGAAT
>NZ_FQZY01000024.1 GCF_900142165.1 Hespellia stercorisuis DSM 15480 | reverse complement strand
AAAAGACCAAGGTACTAAATCTAATTGACAGACTTGTGAATTACAAGGCATCAGTCTGCTTATTTATAAAGAATCTCTGTGTTCCGTTTGATAATAACCTTGCGGAACGTGATTTGCGCATGATTAAGGTTAAAACCAAGGTCTCAGGATGTTTTCGCAGTGAGGAAGGCGCACAGGAATATCTTACAATCATGAGCTATATTGGGACTGCTCATAAGCATGGAATAAATGCTTTTACAGCAATCAGAGAAGCCCTTTTAGGGAATTCCGATATCATCTTTAACTAATGGAGTTCTGAACAGTTACAAAAGATCAATGATAGGTGACTCTCATCCCATATCACTGATCCTGTTTTTTAATAGCATACCATTGTTTTTTTCTTAACCCAACTCGGAAAACCACGGCAGCGCGCTCTGCGCATCACCGCATGCCACTCGGATTATTCTTCTTCAACAACCGCAATTCTCATCATATTGCTAACACCCTGTTTTGCCTTCTTTACATTTGGAGAAGGGATACCAGCTGTCAGTACAACAATATCTCCGATTTCGGCATACTGCTTGACGCTGACCAGCTCCACCGCTGCGCTGCAGATGTCCTCAGTCGTATCAAATTCAATCGATTTCAACGGAATCACACCCCAGAATATCTGCATTCTGCGAAGTGTTCTCTCGTTTGGGGAAACACCGATCAGCGTAGCTCTCGGCTTAAATTTTGATACAACTCTCGCTGTCGCTCCGGACACGGAAGGTGTGATAATACACTTTGCATTCAGGTTATCTGCCGCCGCCACGGATGAATATCCGATTGCGCTGGAGATGCTGTTTGTTTTGTGGCTGCCAGCCTGCTCAAGGAGCATATCATAGTCAAGATGTGATTCGGTATCTTTTACAATGTGAACCATCATGCGGAGTGCCTCTGTCGGATACTTGCCGGAAGCAGTCTCGCCGGACAGCATCACAGCATCCGTTCCGTCATATACTGCGTTCGCAACGTCACCCACCTCGGCTCTTGTCGGACGCGGGTTGCGGATCATGGAATCCAGCATCTGTGTCGCGGTGATAACCGGTTTAAAGTTATCATTACACTTTTTGATGATCATTTTCTGAAGGTACGGAACCTCCTCTGGCGGAATCTCTACCCCCAGATCTCCACGGGCAACCATGATTCCATCAGCCGCACGAATAATCTCATCAATGTTCTCAATTCCTTCTGCATTCTCGATCTTCGCAATAATCGGAATAAGCGGTGCATTGCACTCTCTCAGGAACGCTTTGATTTCCAGAATACACTCTGCATTACGAACAAAAGAGGCTGCGATAAAATCGACATCCTGCTCGGCACCGAACTTGATATCTTCTTTATCTTTCTCGGTGATTGCCGGAAGTCTGACCGGAACATTCGGCACATTCACTCCCTTACGCTCTCCAAGTTCTCCACCATTCTTGACCTTGCAGACAATATCTGTCTCTGTCTTACTCTCAACAACAAGTTCAATCAGTCCGTCATCTATAAGAATACGTTTTCCGGCTTCTACATCATTGACAAGCCCGTCATATGTAATGGAAACTTTTTCCTCAGTTCCCTCCATCTCGGTTGTCGTCAATGCAAATGTGCTGCCCTCCGTCAGAGTAATCTTCTTTCCATCCTTCAATACTCCTGTACGGATCTCAGGTCCTTTTGTGTCGAGCAGGATTGCGATTGGTTTCTTCGCTTCTTCACGGATTGCCTTTAACTGATCCATTCTGCCCTTCTGCTCTTCATATGTTCCGTGCGAAAAATTAAATCTTGCAATATCCATTCCGCTTTCAACCAGTTTTTTCATGATTGCTTTATCGTCACATCCAGGTCCCATCGTACATACAATCTTTGTTTTTTTCATTCATCTCTCCTTCTGATAATACCATATAGCCAATCTATTTCACATGTGTGTGTGTAAACAAATGATCCTGACAATACTCATAGTTGCCGCTGCACTTCGAGCAGAAACGAAATTCCAATGACGGATCGTCCAGCTCGGTCCTCCCACATACGGCACAACAATGCTTTGCACCGTTCGGTGCATTTACATTGGAACGTTTTGCCATCTTAATTGATCTTTTATACTCATTCCTCCGATGAATTTCTTTCGGCGAATGTGCCTTGAAATTGCGGGATGAGAAATAAAAGAGCAGAAAATTTAAAATGGAGACAAATGCTGCGACAGAACCTGCTTTATCGCCATACGTCGGCAGAAATCCCTGCAGGATCTCGAAACCAAACAACGCTGCACTTGCCCACGCAAGATACTTTACCTTGACCGGAAGAATCATAAATAATAAAAATTCCACATCCGGATAGAGCACTGCAAATGCAAAATAAAGCGAAAGATTCAGATATTCTGTTCCGAGAAGCATTACCTCTCCTGTAATCAGATAAATGGCCAATGCAGCCAGCACATGAAAAATAACACCGGTAAAGAAATACAGATTAAACCGGAAAGCTCCCCAGGCCCGCTCCAGACTCGTACCAATCATATAATACAGGTAAAGAACGAATACAATAAATATAATACTTCCACTCGGTGGCTGAATCAGAAACGTTACGATTCTCCAGATCTGCCCGTGCAGAATCGCCTGCGCATTCAGACAGAGATAGCGGATATAAAAACCCGGCATGACAAGATTGATCACAAAACCAACCCCGTATAAAATTATGACATACCACATCAGATTCGGAATGGCATATCTTCCAAACTTTTTTTCCAACTTGCTAATCCAGTTCACACATTTTCTCCTTAAATTTTGTTCTGTGATAATCTGCACCACACATGCAACCATTGTAACGTCACCGATTGGGTTTGTCAATTCAATCGAAATACTTTACTATATTTTCACAAAAACATACAAGAATCTAACAAAAATCTAACCATTTTTGATTATTGTCTTTTTTTCATTCTTGTCGTATAATGTAATGCAGTGTCGAGTTTTCTTTATAATAAGAAATCACTCCGTTTATAAATATATATAACACAACCAGATTATAAGCCCGAGGCCTCATGAAGGCATAACAGGCTTTATTTTATTAAGGAGATATCTATGAGTTTAAACGAATTACATACACTGGGAATTGATATTGGCTCCACCACAGTGAAGATTGCGATTTTAAATAACGAGAATGAAATTCTTTTTTCAGATTATGAGCGGCATTTCGCCAACATTCAGGAAACGTTATCTGACCTGCTCGGCCGGGCAATCTATAAGCTCGGTCCAATCCGTGTGTCCCCGATGATCACCGGATCCGGCGGTCTCACACTCGCCAAGCATCTTGAGGTTCCTTTCGTGCAGGAGGTCATCGCGGTTTCCACCGCACTGCAGGATTATGCACCGCAGACGGATGTTGCGATTGAACTCGGCGGCGAGGATGCCAAGATCATCTATTTTGAAGGTGGAAATGTGGAGCAGCGGATGAACGGTGTCTGTGCCGGCGGAACAGGCTCTTTTATCGACCAGATGGCTTCGCTTCTCCAGACGGATGCTTCCGGTCTGAATGACTACGCGAAAAATTATAAGGCACTCTACTCCATCGCTGCAAGATGTGGTGTATTTGCCAAATCTGATATTCAACCGCTGATCAACGAGGGGGCGACCCGCGAAGATCTGGCGGCATCCATTTTCCAGGCGGTTGTGAACCAGACAATCAGCGGACTTGCCTGTGGTAAGCCAATCCGAGGACACGTTGCGTTCCTCGGCGGACCACTTCACTTTTTATCAGAGCTGCGGGAATCTTTTATCCGCACATTAAAATTGGATGACGAGCATATTATCGCTCCTTATCACTCTCATCTTTTTGCAGCAATCGGATCTGCCTTAAACTCAAAAAAGGATCTGAATGTTCCGATTCAGGATATGCAGAACCGTCTGGCCGGGAAAATCAAGATGGAGTTCGAGGTAGAGCGTATGGATCCGTTGTTTGCCACCGAGGCAGACTTCCGGGAGTTCAAGGAGCGCCACGACAAGCATCAGGTTCCGGTAAAGGATCTTTCCACGTATAAGGGCAAAGCCTTTCTCGGAATTGACGCCGGTTCCACGACAACAAAAGCAGCTCTGGTCGGCGAGGACGGAACCCTGCTCTATTCTTTCTATCACAGCAATGACGGAGATCCGCTGGGGACAACAATCACTGCAATCAAGGACATCTACAGCCAGCTCCCGGAGGACGTTGAAATCGTGCACTCCTGCTCAACCGGTTACGGGGAGGCTCTGATTAAGGCTGCACTCCTGCTTGACGAGGGAGAGGTTGAGACCGTGTCACACTACTATGCCGCCTCTTTCTTTGAACCGGATGTAGACTGCATCCTCGACATCGGCGGACAGGACATGAAATGCATCAAAATCAAAAACCAGACCGTGGACAGCGTTCAGCTTAACGAAGCCTGCTCTTCCGGGTGTGGTTCCTTTATTGAAACCTTTGCCAAATCTTTGAATTACAGCGTGGAGGATTTTGCGCACGAAGCTTTGTACGCAAAGAATCCAATTGATCTCGGCACACGGTGTACGGTATTCATGAATTCCAAGGTAAAGCAGGCGCAGAAAGAGGGCGCGGAGGTTGCCGATATCTCTGCCGGTCTCGCTTACTCTGTCATCAAAAATGCGCTGTTCAAAGTGATCAAGGTATCTGATGCCTCTGAGCTCGGCGAGCACATCGTCGTTCAGGGTGGTACTTTCTACAACAACGCGGTCCTCCGCAGCTTTGAGACCATTGCAGGCTGTCAGGCTATCCGCCCGGATATCGCCGGAATCATGGGTGCCTTCGGTGCCGCACTGATCGCCCGCGAGCGCTACGTCGACTGTGAGGGCACAACGATGCTCTCCATCGAGGATATTGAGGCCTTTACCTACTCTACATCCATGTCCAAATGTAAAGGCTGCACAAACACCTGCCGCCTGACTGTCAATAAATTCAGCGATGGCCGCCGCTACGTTTCCGGAAACCGCTGTGAGCGTGGCCTCGGCAAAGAGAAAGCGACAAACAAACTGCCGAACCTGTTTGAATATAAGCTGCATCGTTATTTTGATTATGAACCTCTCCGTGATGAAGATGCTTACCGCGGCACCGTTGGAATCCCACGCGTGCTGAATATGTATGAGAACTATCCGTTCTGGTTCACATTTTTCAACCAACTCGGCTACAAAGTAGTGCTCTCCCCTGCCTCAACAAGAAAAATCTATGAGATGGGAATCGAGTCCATTCCCAGCGAGTCGGAATGCTATCCGGCCAAGCTTGCCCACGGACATGTGGAATGGCTGATCAAGCAAGGTATCAACTTTATCTTTTATCCCTGTATTCCTTATGAGCGTCAGGAATTTGAGGATGCCAACAACCATTATAACTGCCCGATTGTGACATCCTACCCGGAAAACATCAAGAATAATATGGATGCGATCGTGGACGGCAACGTTGATTTTATGAATCCGTTTTTATCCTTTAAGGATGAAGAAACGTTGTCTGTCCGTCTGATCCAGGAGCTGTCCGCCAAGTTCCAGATCCCGGCTTCCGAGATCAAATCGGCGGTGAATACTGCCTGGACTGAACTTGCAGCCTGCCGTCAGGATATCCGCACAAAAGGTGAGGAGGCTATCCGTTTTCTTGATGAAACCGGAAACCGCGGGATTGTTCTCGCCGGCCGTCCGTACCACATCGATCCGGAAGTGCACCATGGTATCCCGGAACTGATTAACTCCTACAACATCGCTGTGCTGACCGAGGATTCTGTCTCACATCTCCATCCGGTGGAACGGCCGCTGATTGTCATGGACCAGTGGATGTACCATTCCCGGCTGTACGCCGCGGCGAATTACGTGAAGACCAAGGACAATCTGGATCTGATTCAGTTAAACTCCTTTGGATGTGGCCTGGACGCTGTCACAACCGACAGTGTGGCCGATATCCTCACAAATTCTGATAAGATATACACCTCACTCAAGATTGATGAGGTCAACAACCTGGGAGCAGCCAGAATCCGTGTCCGTTCTCTTCTCGCGGCGATCCGTGTCCGTGAAGACCGCAAAACTGAGCGCGTGATTCACCCATCCAGCATCGAGAAGGTTGTATTTACCAAGGAGATGCGTGAGACTTACACGATTCTCTGCCCGCAGATGTCACCGATTCATTTCGAACTCATTGAGCCGGCCTTCAACGCCAGCGGATATCATCTCGAGGTGCTGCCAAATGACAACAAGTCTGCGGTGGACGTAGGCCTAAAATATGTAAACAATGATGCCTGCTACCCATCTCTTATGGTAGTCGGACAGATTATGGACGCACTCCTGTCAGGTAAGTATGATCTGAACAAAACTGCGGTCATCATGAGCCAGACCGGCGGTGGATGCCGTGCTTCCAACTATATTGGATTCATTCGCCGCGCCTTGAAAAAAGCCGGGTACGAACACATTCCTGTAATCTCCCTCAACCTGAGTGGTCTGGAAGAGAATCCGGGATTCAAGCTCACGCCAATGCTCGCGGTACGCGGCGTCTATGGTGCCGTGTTTGGAGATATTTTCATGAAATGTGTGTATCGCATGCGCCCGTACGAAGCTGTTCCGGGATCCACCAATGCGCTGCATGAAAAATGGAAAAAGAAATGTATCGTGTTCCTCACCGACGGATATCCGTCCAGGCGTACATTTAACAAGATGTGCAGACAGATTATTGAAGAATTTGATAATCTGGAAACGCTGGATATCAAGAAGCCACGTGTTGGAATCGTAGGCGAAATCCTTGTCAAATTCCTCCCTGCGGCGAACAATCATCTGGCCGAACTGCTGGAGCAGGAAGGCGCTGAGGCCGTGGTTCCGGACTTACTGGACTTTTTACAGTACTGCTTCTACAACCAGAATTTTAAAGCCTCTCATCTCGGAATGAAGCGATCATCAGCTGTCATCGGCAATCTCGGCATCAAAGCCCTCGAGTGGCTGCGTAAGCCGGCAACCCAGGCCTTCGCGGCGAGCAGACATTTTGATCCGCCGGCCCGCATTGAAAATCTTGCAGATATGGCCTCCGACATTGTTTCGCTTGGAAATCAGACCGGTGAAGGATGGTTTTTGACCGGTGAGATGTTGGAGCTGATCCATACCGGTGCGCCGAACATCGTCTGCACCCAGCCTTTTGCCTGCCTGCCAAACCATGTTGTGGGCAAGGGGGTCATCAAAGAATTAAGAAGACGTCATCCGGAATCCAATATCGTTGCAATCGATTTTGATCCGGGTGCCAGTGAAGTAAACCAGCTGAACCGTATCAAACTGATGCTGTCCACTGCGAATAAACATTTAGAAGAACAGGCATAAAAATAAGAGTGAAGCGACTGGAAACAGCTGCTTCACTCTTATTTAGTTCATAAAAGATAAACCTGGAATTTATCTTATTTGATGATTAAAGATTTACCTGTCATCTCTTCCGGCTGTTCCATACCCATCATCTCGATCAGTGTCGGTGCGATATCTGCAAGGCAGCCACCCTCACGCAGTTTGCAGGATGGATCTGCATTCACCAGAATAAACGGAACCGGATTTGTGGTATGTGCGGTAAACGGAGCACCTGTCTCCGGGTCGATCAGCTGCTCAGCATTGCCGTGATCTGCACAGATGAACATCTGGCCGTCCACCTCTTTGATTGCGTTTACAGCCTTCTCCACACACTTGTCGACCGCTTCCACTGCAGCGATAGCAGCCGTCTCAATTCCGGTATGTCCAACCATATCTGGATTAGCAAAGTTGATGATGATCACATCGTATTTGTCGGATTTGATCGCCTCTACCAGCTTGTCATCCACTTCGTATGCACTCATCTCCGGCTGCAGGTCATAGGTCGCAACCTTCGGTGATTTTACAAGAATACGGTCCTCTCCTTTGTTCGGCTCTTCCACTCCGCCGTTGAAGAAAAAGGTAACATGTGCATATTTCTCTGTCTCTGCGATTCTTGCCTGCGTCAGATTGTTGTTTGCAAGAAATTCCCCAAATGTGTTCTTGATCTCTGTCTTGTAGAATGCAACCTGTTTATTCTGGATCGTCACATCATAATCTGTAAAGCAGACAAATGTAGTTTTTACTCTGTCGCCTCTGTCAAATCCTTCAAAAGAATCATCACAGAATGTTCTGGTGATTTCTCTTGCACGGTCAGGTCTGAAGTTAAAGAAAATCACGGAATCATTCTCTTTAATTGTTGCAACCGGAGCACCGTCTTTTTCGATTACGGTCGGAAGAACAAACTCATCAGTTTTGCCCTGATCGTAAGATGCCTGGATGCCGCTCGGGCCATCTGCAGCCTTCTCGCCTTCCCCCTTGACAATCGCCTTGTAAGCTAATTCTACACGATCCCAGCGGTTATCTCTGTCCATTGCATAGTAACGCCCCATCACGCTTGCAACTTCGCCTACGCCGATTTCTTTCATCTTTGCTGTCAGCTGCTCAACATATCCCTTACCTGATGACGGTGGTGTGTCACGACCGTCCAGGAAGCAGTGTAGATATACTTTTTTGATGTCCTGACGTTTTGCAAGCTCCAACAGTCCGTAAATGTGCTCTATATGGCTGTGCACACCACCGTCGGAAACAAGACCGAACATATGCAGCGCAGAATCGTTCTCCTTCACATTTTTACATGCTGCCAACAATGCCTCATTCTCAAAGAAATCTCCATCCTGAATTGATTTTGTAATCTTGGTCAGGTCCTGATAAACAATACGACCGGCACCCATGTTGAGATGCCCTACCTCAGAATTTCCCATCTGTCCTTCTGGAAGTCCGACTGCAAGTCCGCTTGCCTGTCCCTGTACAAACGGGCACTCTGCCATCAGTTTGTCCATGACCGGTGTGTTTGCCTCAGCTACAGCATTACCCTTTGTTTCTGGATTCAGACCATAGCCATCAAGTATCATTAATACGGTTGGTTTTTTTGCCATTTTTTATTATCTCCTTTTATTCAAAGCGGATATTTGTAATCCGCCGCACTCTATCCCTGATAAGGTTAAAAAATGTGGAGGATGCTTCTCCTCCACATTTTAGTAAGCCTGTTATTTGCAATTTACGATCTTACCAAAGTCTGGTTTTAAAGAAGCTCCGCCGACAAGACCACCGTCGATGTCAGGCTGTGCAAATAATTCAGGAGCACTTTCGCCAGATACAGATCCGCCGTACTGAATGCGGATAGCTTCTGCTGTTGCTTCATCATAGATTTCAGCGATGCATGCACGGATTCCTGAGCATACTTCCTCAGCCTGCTCTGTTGTTGCAACTTCTCCTGTTCCGATAGCCCAGATTGGCTCATAAGCGATTACTGCTGTCTGTGCCTGCTCTGCTGTAAGTCCAAGGAAACCAACCTTAACCTGCTGACGCACAAAGTCCATGGTCACGCCCTGCTCTCTCTGCTCAAGAGTCTCTCCACAGCACATGATTGGAATCAAACCATGCTCAAATGCTTTCAGCATTTTTTTGTTAACACTCTCACTTGTCTCAGCAAAGTATTCTCTTCTCTCTGAATGGCCAAGTACCACGTATTTTACGCCTGCATCCGTGAGCATAGCCGGAGAGATTTCTCCTGTGTAAGCTCCGCTCTCCTCAAAATGCATATTCTCTGCACCGATGCAGATGTTGCTTCCCTCAGCAGCTTCTACTGCAGGAATGATATCGATAGCCGGTACGCAGAATACTACGTCTACATCATCATTGGCAACCAATGGTTTTAATTCATTAATCAGGGCAACTGCCTCGCTTGGAGTTTTGTTCATCTTCCAGTTACCTGCAACTATTTTTCTTCTAGCCATTTACGAAATCCTCTTTTCTTATATTATGTGGTCCGAATACATAAGACCTGATTCACGAATTTTCCTGACAACTAAAATTCATGCTGTTTATTTATCGTTTGCTGCCGCTACACCCGGAAGCTCTTTTCCCTCTAAAAATTCAAGGGAAGCTCCACCGCCTGTAGAGATATGTGTCATCTTGTCACCGTATCCAAGCTGATTTACTGCTGCTGCAGAATCACCTCCACCGATGATTGTCACTGCATCTGTCTCAGAGAGTGCTTTTGCTACCGCCTCTGTACCTGCTGCGAAATTCGGCATCTCAAAGCATCCCATCGGTCCGTTCCATACAACGGTCTTTGCTGTCTTTACTGCGTCTGCATATAATTTTGCAGTCTCAGGTCCGATGTCAAGACCCTCCCAGCCATCCGGAATATCTCCGCGGCCCACAATCTGTGTATGTGCATCGTTTGAGAAATCATCTGCAACGATATTGTCGACTGGAAGTAATAATTTAACGCCTTTTTCTTTGGCCTTATCCAACATCTTCAGTGCATAATCGCAGAAGTCTTCCTCGAGAAGTGAGTTACCAACGCCACCGCCAAGTGCTTTGCTGAAAGTATAAGACATACCTCCACCGATGATCAGTGTATCAACTTTTTCAAGAAGGTTCTCGATAACGGAGATCTTACTTGAAACTTTTGCTCCACCGAGAATTGCTACGAACGGTCTCTCCGGATTGTCTACAGCATTTCCGAGGAAATCGATTTCTTTCTGCATCAGGTATCCAACAACTGCAGTGTCAACAAACTGTGTTACACCTACGTTCGAGCAGTGTGCTCTATGTGCGGTTCCGAATGCATCATTAACGAATACATCGCAGAGAGAAGCGAGATCTTTGCTGAACTCTTCGCCATTTTTTGTCTCTTCTGCTCTGTAGCGTGTGTTTTCAAGAAGAACGATGTCTCCATCCTGCATTGCCTCAACAGCAGCCTTTGCGTTTGGTCCTACTACATTATCATCCGCTGCAAATTTTACTTCCTGTCCAAGCAGTTCTGACAGTCTGACTGCAACCGGTGCGAGAGAAAGCTCTGGTAATGGCTGTCCCTTCGGTTTTCCAAGGTGTGAGCACAGAATTACTTTTCCGCCGTCTGCAACTAATTTCTGGATTGTAGGGAGTGCTGCAACAAGACGATTCTCATCTGTGATTTTTCCATCGATCAACGGCACGTTGAAGTCACATCTGCAGAGAACCTTTTTCCCTTTTACATTAATATCATCTACTGATTTTTTGTTAAGCATAGTATTGCCTCCTTAAGATATTTGGGTAATAAAAGGGATCCGGTCCAAAAAGACCGGACCCCTGGTGAGTCATTAAAGCCATAAAATTTTAATGAGGATGCATCCGAGCACAAATCCCGGAAACTGCCCCGCCAATGTTCTAAGCTAACTCAGAGAAATATTTGATTGTTCTTACCATCTGGCTTGTGTAAGAATTCTCATTGTCATACCAAGATACTACCTGTACCTGTGTATTGCCATCTTCCATTGGAGATGCCATTGTCTGTGTTGCATCGAATAAAGAACCGAATTTCATACCAACGATATCGCTTGATACTAATTCTTCTTCTGTATATCCGTAAGAATCGTTTGCTGCTGCTTTCATTGCTGCGTTGATCTGTTCAACTGTAACAATACCCTTAACAACTGCAACTAAGATTGTTGTAGATCCTGTAGGGGTTGGAACACGCTGAGCAGCTCCGATTAACTTACCGTTCAGTTCAGGAATAACAAGGCCGATTGCTTTTGCAGCACCTGTTGAGTTAGGCACGATATTTACTGCAGCTGCGCGGGATCTTCTTAAATCACCTTTTCTCTGTGGTCCGTCAAGAGTCATCTGATCTCCTGTGTATGCATGAATTGTGTTCATGATACCAGACTGGATTGGAGCTAATTTGTTCAGAGCGTCTGCCATTGGTGCAAGGCAGTTTGTTGTGCAGGATGCTGCTGAAATAACAGTATCTTCTGGTTTTAAGATATCATGGTTTGTGTTGAATACGATTGTAGGAAGATCGTTTCCAGCTGGTGCAGAGATAACAACTTTTCTAGCGCCTGCTTTGATATGAGCTTCTGCTTTTGCTTTGGATGTATAGAAACCTGTACACTCAAGAACAACGTCTACTTTCAAGTCTCCCCATGGAAGGTTTGCTGCGTCTGCTTCAGCGTAGATTTTGATGGTCTGTCCATCAACAGTGATAGAGTCATCACCTGCTGTAACTTTATCGCAAAGGGCATATCTTCCCTGAGATGAGTCATATTTTAATAAGTGAGCTAACATTTTTGGAGATGTTAAATCGTTGATTGCTACTACTTCATAACCCTCTGCTCCAAACATCTGTCTGAATGCAAGACGTCCAATACGTCCAAATCCATTAATCGCTACTTTTACTGCCATGTTAAATTCCTCCTAAAGTTTAAATAATATTAACTGGTTACACAGTCCTATTGATATTTCTTTAACTTTGTTAAAGATTCATCAACTACGTATGATTGTACTAAACCAAGAACAAAAATTCAAGTCTATTTTGATATTTTATGGAAGTTGCTTAAAATACGGCTTTCGTGCAGAAAATTCTGTGTAATATTTAAATCCGCACTCTTTCAGGATATCGCTCACCTTGTTAAAATCATAGGCGATATGCTCCGGTGCATGCCCGTCTGCGCCGACTGTGATGATTTCTCCGCCCAGTTCCCGATACCGTTTCAGTACATCAGGATGCGGGTGGCAGAAGTCCAGTCCGTATTTCAATCCTGCTGTATTCAATTCAATCCCTTTTCCGTTTGCAATGACGATTCTCAGAATCTCATCGATCTCATCTGCGTACTTCCGGTATGAATAATCGGCCGCCTGATTTTTGCCGTAGCGCACGACATAATCAATATGTCCCAGCACATCATAATCCATAAAATCACGGATATTGTCTATTGTGGCAAGAAACGTTTCCCGGTATACTTCCTCATCTGTTTTTGTCTTGAAAATTTCTCCGTAATATGGATCCATTCCATGGACTACATGCATGGATCCGATCACAAAATCAAACGGGTGGTCCATCACAAACTGATGATGATACTGCGCCAGATGTTCCTGAAGTCCGATCTCAACGCCGATCAGAATCCTGATCTTGTCTTTGTATTCCTCCTGCAGTGCACTCATCGTCTTCATATAACGGTCAATATCAAGATCAAATCCGGTCTCGCCTTCATGGATGGGATAATCCTTGTCATTGTGATCCGTAAAGCATATGGTTTTGAGTCCGAGGCTGATCGCCCGCTCGACCATATCCCGTGGATCCGCCTCGCTGTCTAAAGAAAACGAGGTATGCATATGAAAATCTGCTGTTATCATAAAATAATTCCTCCGCCTATCACATATTCTGCTCTTGTGTACATCTCCGATGAGCCTTCCGTCTTCGGCCGTTCCTCTGCCGCATAAAAAACGACTGCCTGTCCCGGAGTCACTGCGCGCTGTGGCTGTTCAAACGTGCACAGGACCTCATCTTCACCGGACTTTTCGATTGTACACCATGCTCCACGGTGGTTATAGCGTATTTTTGTAAAAACACGTAAAGGTTCTGTTAAATCTCCCATCGCCATGAAATTCAGATGGTTTGCTCGCACGGTATCGGTCATCTGCTCTTCGTTCGTTCCCAGGACAACCTCATTGGTCTCCGGACGGATTTCCAACACAAATGCATGATAGCCAAGGGCCAGTCCCAGTCCTCTTCTCTGTCCTACCGTGTAATGAGTGATGCCCTTATGCCGGCCCAGCACAGTACCGTCTGACAGCACGAAGTTTCCCTCCGGTATGTTCCGGTCACTGTATTCCTCGATAAACGCCGCGTAATCCCCATCCGGCACGAAGCAGATATCCTGGCTGTCCGGTTTCCCTGCAACCTGCAGATGAATCTCCTTCGCGATCTCACGGATCTCTTCTTTGGTGTATTCTCCGACCGGCATAAGTGTGCGTGACAATTGCTCCTGTGTCAGGTTGTACAGCGCATAGGTCTGGTCCTTTGCCGAGGTTTTGGAACAGGCAATGGTGTATCTTCCATTTGGAAGCTTCTCGATCCGGGCGTAATGGCCTGTCGCGATATAGTCCGCCCCGATGGCAAGACTTCGCTGCAGCAGAGCCTCCCACTTCACATAGCGGTTGCACGCAATGCACGGATTGGGGGTTCTGCCATTCAGATATTCCTCCACAAAATAATCGATCACATTGGTCTTAAATTCTTCTTTAAAATTCATGACATAATATGGAATCTGCAGATCTGATGCCACTCTTCTGGCATCATCCACCGCGCTCAGTCCGCAGCACCCGCCGTTCTCCTCCTGCGTCACCTGGTCTTCATCCTGCCAGATCTGCATGGTGACACCAATCACCTGAAATCCTTGTTTTTTCAGCAAATACGCCGCAACGGAGGAGTCAACTCCACCTGACATTCCCACCACTACTGTTTTCATCTAATAGTCCTCTTCCTCGCCTTCCTCGCCCTCATGGATATCATTTTTCGGTCTCACCAGACCTTCTATCTTGATGTCATGCTTCTCCGCATAATCCCAGAGAGCAGCGTGAATCGCTTCTTCTGCCAACAAGGAACAGTGTACCTTGACCGGCGGCAGTCCGTCAAGTGCTTCCATTACAGCTTTATTCGTCACTTCCATGGCCTCCCGGATGTTCTTCCCTTTTACCAGTTCCGTTGCCATGCTGCTGGTAGCGATTGCGGCCCCGCAGCCAAAGGTCTTGAACTTGCAGTCCCGGATAATCTGGTTCTCGTCGATATCCAGATATATTCTCATGATATCACCGCACTTTGCGTTTCCAACTGTACCTACACCACTCGCATTCTCAATCTCTCCCACATTTCTCGGATGCTGAAAATGATCCATTACTTTTTCTGTATACATGATTTTATCCTCCTGTTATTTCGCCTGTTTTTTCATGAAATCTTCATATAATGGTGACATACTTCGAATCAATGCTACAATTTCTTTCAAATTGTCTGTCACGTAATCAATATCTTCTTTTGTGATCTCTTCGTTTAAGGTCATCCTGAGTGAGCCGTGTGCAATCTCGTGCGGAAGACCGATTGCCAGAAGTACATGAGACGGATCCAGCGATCCGGATGTACACGCGGAACCACTCGATGCACAGATTCCGAGCAGATCCAGACGGATCAGCATGGATTCTCCCTCCACGAACCGAAAACTGAAGTTCACATTATTCGGAAGTCTGTCCGTCGGATGCCCGTTGAGTCTGCAGTACGGAATTTCTTCCGAGATTCGTTTGATCAGATAATCTCTCAATTCTCTCTCTTTGACTGTACGTTCTTTCATCGTTCTCACCGCGCGGTCCACCGCAGTCCCCAGTCCGACAATTCCCGGTACATTTTCCGTGCCGGCACGGCGCTTGCGCTCCTGCGCACCGCCATGGACAAAGGAGCGGATCTTGACGCCGGTTCTGATATACAAAAATCCAATTCCCTTCGGTCCATTCAGCTTGTGACCGCTCGCACTGAGCATGTCGATATGACATGCATCCACATCAATCGGCACCTGTCCAAAGGCCTGCACCGCATCTGTATGAAAGAGAATTCCATGCTCTTTCGCGATTTCTCCGATCTCCCGGATTGGCTGAATCGTTCCGATCTCATTGTTGGCATACATGATGGAGATCAGAATCGTAGTCGGCCGGATAGCTGCCTTAAGATCTTCCAGCTTCACCACACCGTCCTCGTCCACATCGAGGTACGTCACCTCAAATCCACGTGTCTCTAAATACTGACAGGTGTGAAGGATCGCATGATGTTCGATCTTGCTTGTAATAATATGGTTTCCTTTTGCAGCATAAGCTTCTGCTGTCGCCTTCAGTGCCCAGTTGTCCGACTCGGAACCACCGGCTGTAAAATAGATTTCATTTGCTTTCGCACCGAGCGCATCCGCAATTGTTTCACGCTGTTTCGCGATCACCTCTTTGTTCGCTGCTGCGAAGCTATAGATGCTGGACGGATTTCCAAAATGTTCCGTAAAATATGGAAGCATTGCATCCACCACTTCCGGTGCTGTCTTTGTTGTTGCTGCATTGTCAAGATATATCAATCTGCTCATTTGTTTTCTCCTTCTATTTGTACTGCTGTTTCTTCCCCCTGCATGCTCTGTGATTTGCCGCCTCCGGTTATTTCGGTTGTTATTCCCCCGGCAAGTTGATGCTGTCGGCTTTTTTGTCGATTATTCCATCTACTTATTTTGTCTTCTTCTCACAGATTATGGTTTGATCCTTCGTGCCGGCACAGAGCTCCCTGCTCTCGGCAACCAGTTGATCCAGCTTGATTTCATCCACTGTGTGATTGATGCTGTCATTGATCTTCTGCCAGACATACTTTGTGACACACACATCCGATGACCTGCACCCCTCACTGGGGTGGAGGCCGGAACACTCAACCGGATCCAGACTTCCCTCCAGTGCTCTAAGAACATCGCCTACAGAGATATCTGCCGCCTCTTTATCGAGCACATATCCCCCGCCTGCACCGCGGATGCTTCGAACCAGGCCCGCTTTTTTCAGCAGGCACATGAGCTGCTCCAGATACCGTTCTGAAATGCCCTGCCTTGCAGCGATACTCGTGATTGAAACCGGTTCCTGCTCGCTGTACTGAGCCAGGTCCACCAGTGCGCGAAGCCCGTATCTTCCTTTTGTTGATAATTTCAATTCTTCACACTCCTGTCTTTCTATCCTGTGGATACCATTCATATCCTGTTCAACTGTATCTCATGAATCCATACCCTGCTATTTTATATCCTATTGTTTCATACCCTATCATTCCATACCCTATAAAATTACTAGGGTTTCAACACACTGTTAGAATATCATTCCGCCTATGTTCTGTCAACCCCGTGTATTGAATATAATACAATAAACTATTTCAGGGGATTGCCATGAATCAAAAAAGTGCTTTTTTCAAAGGGACGCTCCTGCTTACTTTCGTTAATTTTGCTACCCGCTTTATGGGCTTTTTTTACCGGATATTTTTAAGTCGCGTCTTCGGTGAAGAAATGATCGGCCTTTATCAGCTGACATTCCCGGTTTTCGTGCTGGGCATCTCGTTTTCCTCAGCCGGAATCCAGACTGCACTCTCCCAGCTCGTTGCATATAAGACCTCCACTGGAAGAAAAAAGGATTCTGTGGAGATTACATTGTGCGGACTCTTTATCTCGCTGCTTCTCTCTCTCCTTGCACTGTTTCTGATCAAGACCAATGCAGCGTTTCTCTCCACAAGATTTCTCGGAGATCCGCGATGTCAGGATCTTCTGATTCTGCTTGCGTATGCCATCCCCTTCTCGGCCGTACACAGCTGTATCTGCGGCTATGCGTTCGGGCTAAAGCAGACAAGATTTCCTGCCTTTTCCCAGCTCCTGGAACAGATCATGCGCATTGTATCCGTACTTTTTATCTATCTTCTGGCAACCGCAGAGGGCATTCGATTAAACATATCCGTAGCCGTTTTCGGCATCATTCTCGGGGAAATGGTTGCATCAGCCAGTGCCATCGCCTATCTGAAAAAGGATTGGGGGATTCTATCCAGCTCCGCATTTTCATTTTCCATTGTGAAATCGCGCACCTCAGAATTATTGCAAATTGCTTCGCCACTGACGGCCAACCGGGTTCTGCTCAACGTACTGCAGAGCATTGAGGCGTTCTCCATCCCGCTCCAGCTCCGGGCTGCCGGCTGTGATGCCGCCCAGGCACTGAGCATCTATGGGGTTCTCACCGGAATGGCACTGCCCTGTGTCCTCTTTCCCTCCGCGGTCACCAACGCAGTATCTCTTCTGATGACACCCACCGTTGCAGAAATGTCCGTAGAACCGGTGCAAAAAAAGCAGCAGAACTTCGTCAAAAAGATTTTGTTCTGCTGCTTTGGTCTTGGTGTCCTCTGCGGACTTCTTTTTTTGATATTCGGGAAGTTTCTGGGGACCTTGCTTTTTCACAGCGCTCTGGCGGGTGATTTCATCCTCACGCTCGCCTGGATCTGTCCCTTCCTTTATCTTAATACAACATTGATTAGTGTCATCAACGGTTTCGGAAAGACTACACTCACTTTTCTGATTAATATGGCTGGAATCATAATCCGGATCATCAGCATCTTTCTGCTCATCCCTATCTGTGGAATCCATGGTTATCTGATTGGACTACTGATCAGCCAGTTTGTCATCTGTATGCTCTCCGCCACCGTGACAAAACGTATTATGTCATAATATCCCCATAAAGAGGGGATTCAGATACCCCTCTGACAATACTCCCAAACCAAGCAGCAGCGCTGTTACCGTAATTTTTGAATAGTTCCACTGAAAAGCTTTTGTGTAATAAATATTAAAAAGCAGGAGCAGATATGCGGCAATATAAAACAGAAACTGTGGGAACAGCGCAATCAGAATAAATGGTATTCCTCTGATCCCCATGCTCATAATCACGCTCGACACCACGAAGCCAAAGGAAAAGCCACACCACACTAGCTCCACTGCCGCCGCAATCTTTCCGAACCTGGTGTACCCCGCTACCACAAGAAACAGAAACGGCAGTATTCTCAGCTGTAATATATGAAGCAGATATTCCTGCTGATCCATCTTCAGATTCTGATACTGCTCGATATAATACGGTGAAAACAGTGTGGACTGATTCAGATACTGACTCGCAAACATATTCAGATAAATAATCCCCACCAGAAATCCCAGAATAAAATAAAGCAGAAAATGCCATCTTGCCCGTAATACATTCATAGTAATCCTCCAATCACTCTTCCATGATATTACAAGTATATGCCCCGGCATTTTACTGCATGCTTATCGATATTTGGATTTGTAAGCCATCAGTGCGGCGATTGTTTTTGCATCTTCGATCTCACCATCAAATATCTTTTTTTCTAATTCCTCCATCGTATATGCACAGACATCTATAAACTCATCCTCGTCAAGATTCTGATGGGACACGATCAGATTTGTTGCCACAAACACCTCAATCTTCTCATTGCAGAACGCAAGCCATGTCCGCAATGTAATCAGCAGCTCCAGGTGGTCACTTTTGTAACCGGTCTCCTCCTCCAACTCCCGCTTTGCACAATCCATCCCAGATTCCTCTATATCATCCAGTTTTCCTGCCGGAATCTCCAGCGTCTCCCTGTCAATTGCATTTCGAAACTGTCGCACCATCAGGATCCTTCCGTCGTCCATGACCGGAACAACTGCTGTCGCTCCGTTGTGATTTAAAAAATCATAATGAACGATCTCCCCTGTTGGCAGTTGGATAGTGTCATCATATAGGTTCACAATGTTACCTTTGCATTTTAACTTACGATCTATTCTTTTTGCCCGTTCTTCCATTTGCTCTCTTCCTTCCGTTTTTTGATATAAAGAAAAGCCCTTGTCATAAGACAAGGGCATAACTTTCATTTTCGTATCCTGCCTGATTATTTTGCGTAGTCTGAAACCCGCGATTCACGGATTACATTGACCTTAATCTGTCCCGGATATTCCAATTCAAATTCAATCTGTTTTGAAATATCTCTGGCCATAATAACCATATCTGCATCTGATACTTGCTCTGGAACTACCATAACTCGAATCTCTCTACCTGCCTGAATAGCAAAAGACTTATCAACCCCTTTAAACTGGTTGGCAATATCTTCTAATTGTTTTAATCTGTTTGTGTATGTTTCTAATGTTTCTCTTCTCGCACCTGGTCGTGCAGCTGAAATTGTGTCCGCAGCCTGAACCACGCACGCAATCAATGTCTGAGGTTCTACGTCGCCGTGATGCGATTCAACCGCGTTGATAACGGTTGCTGACTCTTTGTATTTTCTACAAAGGTCGACACCAATCTGAATATGTGAGCCTTCTACATCATGGTCAATTGACTTACCGATGTCGTGTAACAGACCGGCTCTCTTCGCCATTCTGACATCCAGCCCTATCTCAGCAGCCAGAAGTCCTGACAACTGAGCAACCTCGATGGAATGCTTCAATGCATTCTGACCATAACTTGTTCTGAACTTCATACGACCTAAAAGTCGAATTAACTCCGGATGGATTCCCGGAACACCAACTTCAAGTGCCGCAGCCTCTCCTTCTTCACGGATCATGGTTTCAACTTCTTTTTGTGCTTTCTCGACCATCTCCTCGATTCTCGCAGGATGGATACGTCCATCTACGATCAATCGCTCAAGTGCAATTCTTGCCACTTCTCTTCTGATCGGGTCAAAGCCTGATAAAACGACAGCCTCCGGTGTGTCATCAATAATGAGTTCCACCCCGGTCATCGTCTCCAGAGTACGGATATTTCTACCCTCTCTGCCGATGATTCTTCCTTTCATTTCATCACTTGGCAACTGCACAACTGAGATTGTAGTCTCAGCCACATGATCAGCAGCACAGCGCTGAATTGCGGTGACAACATATTCTTTTGCCTTTTTGTCCGCATCTTCCTTCGCCTGCATCTCCAATGTCTTGATCATCTTTGCAGTGTCATGTTTTACATCTTCTTCAACAGTTTTCAACAAATATTCTTTTGCCTGTTCGGAGGTTAGTCCTGAGATTCGTTCAAGTTCCTGCACTCTTTTTTGACTTAATTCTTCTACTCTAGCCTCTTTTTGCTTCAGTTGATCTTCCTTCTGAGCAAATTTTGCTTCGCGTTGTTCGATTGCTTCCGACTTCTTGTCCAAGGACTCTTCTTTTGACAGCACGCGCTTTTCATAGCGTGATACCTCAGCTCTTCTTTCTTTTGTTTCTTTTTCGAGCTCGCTCTTGGCTTTGATGGACTCTTCCTGAACGGTTAACAGTCCTTCTTTTTTCGTCGTCTCAGCAGTCTTCACTGCGTCGTCGATAATCTCTCTTGCTTTTGTCTCGGCATTTCCGATTTTAGATTCTGCATTACTCTTCAGACTGGAAACCGTTAAAAAGTGAGTGATAACACCGACTATCAACGCGAGGGCTACAGCAATAACAATACTAATCATTATTGGCACAGGAGCACCTCCTTATTAAATTTTCATTGTACATCTTCTTGGCAAACCGCCCAAATACAACACTTAAATTTTATACTGTTTTAACAATTATGTCAAGCATTCTCATTATAATATTGTACCACTTGACGAATGTCGTCGTATTTAAAGCCCTTTCTGGCCAGATATCCATATAATTTTCTGATTTCGCCCTCATCTGCAGCGGATAAATCCACTCTTCGTTTCCTGATAATCTCCCGGATTGCCTGCTGTTCACCGCCTGTATCGTAAGTTTCCTCGAACGCCAGGTCGATAGATTCCGAGGCCACACCCTTCTGCACAAGAGCTGCGTAAATTTCTCTCCTGCTCTTGCTGTCTTTTTTTATGTCAATAAAATGAACCGCGTAGCGGTAGTCATCAATATATCCAAATGACTTTACATACTGCACAGCCTGGTCGATGATGTCCTCCGTGTAGAGACCCAGTTTCAATTTCGTCCGAAGTGCCGACTCTGTCCGGTCCATGTCATTCAGCAGATGCATCGCCCGAAGCTTTGCCCTTTTTAAAATGACTTCGTTTTTTATTTTATAAAAAAGGGATTCTTCCAGTTCCTCCTCTGCCCGGATATGATAGCGAGAAAGTTCGCCCTTGTATAATACAAAAGCGAACTGTTCATCCACAAATACTTTATATTTTGATTTTGTCACCGGTTCAATCTTTGTGACCTGCATCTTATTTTCCTTCTTCCCCGGCATCTGTCTTTGCTGCGCCTGCCTTTGTGTCATCAGCCTTTGCTGCGTCCGCTTTTAATGCCACCGGTGATTTTGCCGCCTCTTTCGCGCTCTTTGCTGTGGTTTTGCGTGCCGGTTTTTCTGCCTGTACCGGCTCCGCTTCGCCTCCGTCCAGGCCGAAATGCCTGCGGATGGCAGCCTCCAGTTCATCCATCACCTCCGGATGCTCCCCAAGGTAGGACTTGGCATTCTCACGTCCCTGGCCGATCTTATCACCATTGTATGCATACCACGCACCACTCTTGTTGATCAGATCCAGACTCGCTGCCAGATCCAGGATATCTCCTTCTTTTGAGATCCCTTTTCCGAACATGATATCAAACTCAGCCTCCTTAAACGGCGGTGCAATCTTATTCTTAACCACTTTGATTCTTGTTCTGTTGCCGACCATCTCACCGCTCTGCTTCAGTGTCTCAATCCTTCTGACATCGAGACGGATAGACGCATAAAACTTGAGTGCACGCCCACCGGTCGTAGTCTCTGGATTACCAAACATGATTCCGACTTTCTCTCTCAGCTGATTGATAAAGATCACCACACAGTTGGACTTGCTGATGACTGGTGTCAGCTTACGAAGCGCCTGCGACATTAGACGAGCCTGCAGACCCACATGGCTGTCTCCCATGTCGCCCTCAATCTCCTGCCGTGGAACCAGTGCTGCCACAGAGTCGATGACAATGATATCAATCGCGCCGGAACGAACCATCGTCTCAGCAATCTCCAGTGCCTGATCTCCACTGTCCGGCTGGGAAATATACAGTTCGTCTGTATCCACCCCGATATTCTTCGCGTAAACAGGATCCAGCGCATGCTCTGCATCGATGAATCCTGCGATGCCGCCTCTCTTCTGTGCCTCCGCAATCATGTGCAGTGCTACCGTTGTCTTACCACTTGACTCCGGTCCGTATACCTCGATCACACGCCCCTTGGGAACGCCTCCGAGTCCCAGTGCCAGGTCCAGACTGAGACACCCCGTCGGAATCGTCTCCACTCCGATATTCACCCTGGAATCCCCCAGTTTCATGACCGTACCTTTACCAAAATCCTTCTCCAGCTTTGAAATCGCTGCGTCCAATGCTTTCTGCTTATCATCACTTGCCATAATTGTATTCTCCTTCTCGGTTTCCGAACAGTTGTTCGCCTCTTGATTAATATAGTATTATATACGTTGTTAAATGTCAACAACTTTTTTCAAATTCTATTATGCATTTTTACATGCACTATAAACAGTACATCGGTGAATTAAAATCTTGAAATCTGCTTCACCTCTTCCCTATGATTCCATTTCTCATTCAATCATACACATCGCCTCTCTTCTATATTTTCATTCTCTTCATTCATTCAAATCTGTTTCTGAAATTGTGACCGATTCGGTCTGAGATAATAAGCTGAATTGCTTTTTTAGATTATCCGTGCTTTTATTATAGGTTCTCCCATTAAAAAAAGCAACATATTATTTCTATTTCCTGTGCCGAGTCTGTAAGTTATGCTGAACCTGTTCCCGCAACACACGTACGGCAGCATGCACAATAACACACATAACAGCACGCAAGGCAACTCGCGCAACAGTGCACATGACAGCACCCACGATAACGCGCACGGTAGCACAAATAACAGCACACATGATAACACGCACGACAGCACAGATGCCAGCGGGGAATCCCCGCCGGCATCTGCTCTATCGTGTTGTTCTTTTCTTTTTCACACTGTATCCGAATGTTCCCAACGGTTCTCCCAGGCTCAGATATTCCCCGTGGGAATACGCCAGCAAGCCCGTAGAATTGAGTTCGAATTTATTGGTCTCATTCATATATTCGTCGCTGACCTGCACCCCGGCCACCTCCGCCAAAAACATATGATGCGATCCCAGCTCTTTGATTTCGGTGACTCTGCACTCGATATTAACAGGGCTCTCCTCGATAATCGGTGCGTACTTAAGGTGTGCCGCCTTCCCTCTCGTCAGATTCATCTCTTTCCATTTATCAACATCCCGCCCGGATCGCACGCCGCAGTAATCTGTCGCATACGCGAGCTTCTCCGTGGTAAGATTCACCACAAATTCACCGGATTCTTTGATCATATGATAAGAATACCGCTCCGGCCTGACCGAAATATAAAGCATCGGCGGATTGGTGCACACCGTTCCCGTCCATGCGACTGTCAGGATATTGGTACTGCCCTTGTCATCTCCTGCACTGACCATCGCCGCCGGAAGCGGATAGACCATATTGCCCGGTTTCCATAATTGTTTTCCCATGTCGTTCTCCCTCCGCCGCTTACTGCTGCAGCGCAACCACCAGCGTCGGTACAAGCTGTTTCTTACGCGATACCACACCCTTGAGCACCACCTCTTCTGAATCCAGCGGCAGGTCATAGGCGAGCAGCATCTCTTCTTTTGCACTTGGTCCAAAGCAGAGCAGTTCCGTTGACTCTGTGATGATATTTGTGAGCATAAAGAAGATCATCTCCAGACTGTGGGATCTGGCTGCATTTTCCAGATACGGCTCCACCGTTTTCTTGATTTCCTTTAACTCGTCGGCATTCATGGAGTTCACCTGCCCCACTCCCACATTTTTGTCGCCGACTCTGAACTGCTTGAAGTCCAGGAAACAGATTTCCTCCGCACTCTTTCCGCGAAGATTGCTTCCCGCATTGAACATCTCCAGCGCGAGTTCCTCGATATCCACCCCCGCTGCCGCTGCCAGTTCTTTTGCGGTCTCCTCATCCAGCGGAGTACAGGTTGGCGATCGGAACATCAGCGTGTCCGATACAATCGCCGAACACAGCAGCGCCGCCGTTGTCTCATCTATCTCGATCCCGTTTTCATGGTATATCTGGCTGATGATTGTCGCGGTACACCCCACCGGCTGATTCCGAAAAAACACAGGACCGATTGTCTCAATGCTGCTCAGTCTGTGATGGTCGATGATTTCAAGAACCTCCGCTTCATCAATGCCGTCAACCGCCTGATTTTTCTCATTATGATCCACAAGAATCACCTGTTTCTTCCGGACATTCAGAAGACGCCGTCTGGAGATGAACCCCTGAAAATTCCCTTTGCTGTCAAGAATCGGGAAATCACGGAACTTTTTCTTGGCCATAACATCTTTTACATCATCCACATAGTCGTTCATGCTGAAGCTGAAGATGCCCTCCTTCGTCATAAAATACTTTACCGGAATACTCTGGTTGATCAGTCTCGACGTGGTAAATGAATCGTGAGGCGTCTTGATGATGACAATCTGCCGTTCCTCTGCAAGCCTTTTGATCAATTCTGATATTTCCGTATTCTGGCATATAACCATACAGCTCACATTCAGTTCAATCGCACAGAGATGACTCTCTTCACGATTCCCTAGAATCACCAGATCATTTTCCTTTATAAATTCTTTCATACCGACCGGGCTTGATGTCGCCATTACCACTTTGCCATCCAGCAGATATCCGTGTGGATTTCCGCTGATGATTTCGCCGTCAATCGTACTTGCAATATTGCGGTACTGTGTTCTTGCCTTACAGAGAATTGCGCTGTCATACACATTCATGTAAGAGGTAGCGATATCACCTACCGTAATCAGCCCTTCCAGTTTATTGTTCCGTGTAATGGGAAGTGTGTTCAGATTAATCTGTTTCATCTGTTCCCAAGCCGACTTGATGGAGATACTTCCCTGCAGCCCCTCCAGTTCCCTGATGTCCACGTCTTTCACCTGCGTGCGCAGATCCGACAGCAGCGTCGGTGCCTTGACGCCAAAACGCTTTAAAACGTACTGTGTCTCCTCATTCACCAGACCGGCTCTTCTCGCCTCATGCTTAATACCTGTCATTTTTGTTTTTAAAGCTGCATACGCAATTGCCGAACAGATAGAATCTGTATCCGGGTTCTTGTGGCCGACAACGTACACTTTTCTTTTATTTTTTTGATTCACCATTTAGTTCACAACCTTTTCATTTCATAATGGATTTTTAGCTTCCACAGATAAGATTACCATTTTTTTCTTATTTCGTCGACACAATTTTGAAGTTTGGTTGTTTTTTAGGGTGTACTTGTGATATACTTATCTCGATTTAACCAGAAAATATAAATGAGGTGCAAAAATGAGTGAAGAATTGACACAGGTAGAGGAAACTACTGAAACCACAGAAGAAACTACAGAGACAATGGCTGATTTCGAAGGACATTTGGATGATGCTAATCCATGGAACCGTGTTACAGAGTACATGGAGAAAAAAACCGTACTTCCTGTTAAGGTAGAAGGTATCGTAAATGGTGGCGCAATCGCTACAGTTGAAGGATTACGCGGATTTATTCCTGCGTCCAAATTATCTTTATCATATATCGAGAATCTGGAAACATTCCTTTTACAGGATATCGAGGTTCAGGTGATTGATGTAGATCAGACAAACAATCGTCTCGTGCTTTCCGCAAGAGAGCTTTTGAAAGCCAAAGAACGTCAGGCACAGGCTGACAAAATTGCGAACGTAAAAGTCGGCTCCGTTATGGAAGGAACTGTTGAGAGCCTGCAGACTTACGGCGCGTTCGTGAGATTAGAGGATGGATTATCCGGACTCGTTCACATTTCCCAGATTGCTCAGAAGAGAATCAAATCCCCGGCAGACGTTCTGACAGTCGGTGATACAGTTTCTGTAAAAGTAATCGGTATCAAAGAAGGAAAAATCAGTCTCAGCATCAAGGCTCTTCAGAATCCGTCTGATGCAGGCGAGGAAGTTTACGAAAAAGTAGATATTCCGAAGGCTGAGAATATCGGAACAAGCTTAGGTGATTTATTTAAAAACATCAAGTTGTAATATTATACCATGTAAAAAACCACCACAGATCAAAAAGTAACATCTGATCTGTGGTGGTTTTTTATTATAGAAAACATCTCTTATATTTTCGAAGACACCTCTTATATTTCGAAAAACAGGCCTTACATTTCCAGAGAATGCTTTTTGTCGATGAGCACTTTCTCATCTAGACACTCAAATACCTTATCCATATCTTTCTTTTCAAATTTCGGCGTAATCAAACTGACAATCGGAACAATCACGAGCCCTGCGATCATGGCAATTGCACCGGCATTGATCGGTGAGGCAATGTAGCCAATAAACAGGTTTGATACGGTAATTCCAACTCCGGCTGCAAAGCTTGCCCACACTGCGGCTTTTGTTACGCCCTTCCAATAGAGGCCGTACATGAACGGTGCAAGAAACGCACCGGCAAGTGCTCCCCATGAGATTCCCATGAGCTGAGCAATAAAGGTCGGAGGATCCAGCGCGATCACCACAGATACGACGATGAAGAATACAATCATAATCTGCATCGTCACAACCTGTTTTTTCTCTGTCATGTTTTTCAGCACATTATCCTTCAGCAGATCCAGCGTCAATGTTGAACTGGATGTAAGCACAAGAGACGACAGCGTCGACATGGATGCAGACAGAACCAGCACGACCACGATTCCAATCAGAATATCCGGAAGGGTCGACAGCATATGCGGAATAATTGCATCGTAGGCAATCATTCCCGTATCTGGATTGGTGAAGTTCGCGCTGTCAAAAAGCCGGCCAAAACCGCCGAGGAAATATGATCCGCCCGCAATCACACATGCAAACAAAGTCGAAATCACTGTTCCTGTGTTGATTGCCTTCTCATCCTTGATTGCATAGAACTTGCCAATCATCTGAGGCAGTCCCCAGGTTCCCAGTGAGGTCAGAATTACCACCCCCAGAAGATTCAATGGATCTGGTCCAAAAAATGAGGTGAATGCTCCCGGCTGCCCCTGTGTAAGGGGAATATCACTCGGGATCTCCGCCATCTTCTGAATTGCCGCAAGGAATCCGCCCTGTCCGTTCAAAACCGCCGCAATAACCGCAACGATACCAAACAGCATAATAATTCCCTGAATAAAATCATTGATTGCAGTAGCCATATATCCGCCCATGATAACATAAAGTGCCGTAAAGACTGCCATGGCCACCACGCATACCGTATACGGAATGTCAAAGGCCATACCAAACAGTCTTGATAAGCCGTTGTAGACAGATGCCGTATATGGAATCAAAAAAACGAACACGATCATAGATGCCACGATCTTCAGCGATTTACTCTGATACCGCTGTCCGAAAAAGTCCGGCATCGTTTTCGCCTTCAGATGCTGACTCATAACCCTTGTCCGCCTTCCAAGAACCACCCAGGCCAGCAGACTGCCGATCAAAGCATTCCCGATGCCGATCCAGGTGGATGCGATCCCGTATTTCCAGCCAAACTGTCCCGCATACCCCACGAAAACAACCGCCGAAAAATAGGACGTTCCATACGCGAACGCCGTGAGCCACGGCCCCACCGAACGCCCTCCCAGCACGAAGCCATCCACACTCCTGGTGTGTTTTCTGGAATAAAACCCTACGCCTACCATCATTGCAAAAAAGACAATCAAAAGAATTATTTTTATTATCATTTTTGTTCCCCCACTCTCGTTTATTACGCTTTAACTCGTTGCGCTTTAAAGCGTTAAAGTTTGCTCTTTTGTATCCTAACATACCACCGCTGTATTGTCAAGAAAAAGGGGGAACTGCTGCGATCTACTTCATCTCTTCTACTCTGTTCTGCACAACCCTGTCAAAGTTCTCGACCTTACGGTTGTAAGGCTCCTCCATAAATTTTGAGAACAGCATAAAATCGGCCGTCGCAAGATTGTTTGCAATGGGAATATCATACACAACCGCAATGCGGAGCAGTGCCTTTACATCTGGATCGTGAGGCTGTGCCTCCAACGGATCCCAGAGGAAAATCATAAAGTCAATCTGTCCCTCTGCAATTTTAGCTCCAATCTGCTGATCTCCGCCAAGCGGTCCGCTGTTATACCCTTTGACAGGCAGTCCGGTCTTCTCGGCGATCAGCCGCGAAGTTGTTCCTGTTCCGCACAAAAAATGGCTTTTCAGAATTTCTTTGTTTTTTTCACACCACTCGACCAGCTCTTTTTTCTTTCCATCGTGTGCGACCAGTGCAATGTGTTTGGTTGCAGGTATCTCAAAATCAATATAATTTTCTTCTAACATCTACACCACCATTTTCCTTTCAGTAAAGTGGACCTCCACGCATCTTTAATTATCATACTATAATCTGTCGGAAAAGCCCAGTATTTTCACCTGGATTTAACGTTCTGCTTTCTCCGCTACCTCACCCTGTTTTTTATAAATCGAATGGCCCGGAACATATCCTCTCACCATGGAAAGCGGATAGATATCTGTATGTGGTCCGACTACACTGCCCGGATTCAGAACTGTTCCGCATCCGACCTCCACGCAGTCTCCCAGCATGGCTCCGAATTTTTTCATACCGGTCTCAAAATTCTCCTCCGAGGTCTTCACGACCACCAGTTTTTTGTCGGATTTTACATTTGATGTAATGGAACCTGCACCCATATGGGATTTGTAGCCGAGAATGGAATCTCCCACATAGTTGTAATGAGGTACCTGTACTTTGTTGAACAGTACCACGTTCTTCAGTTCGGTAGAGTTGCCCACGACCGCACCTTCGCCAACGATTGCATTCCCGCGGATAAACGCACAGTGTCTGACTTCCGCATTCTTACCGATAATCGCCGGTCCATGAATGTAGGCACTCGGAAATACATTCGCAGATTTCGCGATCCATACATCGTCACCTGTTTTGTCATATTCTTCCGGATCCAGTGTCCTGCCCAGTTCCAGAATAAAATCGTGGATTTTCGGGAGCACCTCCCACGGATACGTTGCACCTGTAAAAAGCTCTTTTGCGATGGTTTCATCTAACGTATACATCTCTTTTACTGTCATTTCTTTCATTGTGTGTCCTCTCAGTCTTGTTATTTTATTTCTTGCGTTTTGTGTTCTTCGCGGCTGCCGGGAGCTTATAGAAGCGGGCCGCCTGATCATAGCATCCCCTCAGCTGGAACTGGTTGTTCAGCCGCAGAACTCCGTTTGTCCTGCTGACAATGAAGTCATCCAGCTTCTTCATGTATTCATCCGGCGTGATATCGCCTTCCGCAACATAGTTGAGTCCCTTCTCCCAGCTTGCCGTCAGTTCGGGATTCAGCAGGGATTTTATGGAATTGTTCACCACATCAAACACCATCTCTCCCTGCAGTGCCGGGGTAATGATCTGCGTCTTTTTGTTCAATTCAAGATACTTGATATTGATCAGTTTTTTCAGTATCTCTGCGCGGGTTGCACTCGTTCCGATTCCACTTCCCTTGATCTGTGCACGGAGCTCCTCATCCTCGATCAGCTGTCCGGCGTTCTCCATTGCCAGAATGATAGACCCCGAGTTGTAGCGCTTCGGAGGAGAAGTCTCCCCCTCTTTGATATCCAGTGATTTTACAGGGAGCGTATCTCCCTTTTTCAGGGTTTTGATCACATCAAAAAATTGAACATCCATGTTGTTATCCTGTCCGGTTTCCTCCGGATTCGTACCGTCGCCATTGTCTGTGTCCGCCTTTTTCGCACCCGGAACCCCGGTCACCTTCAGGTATCCCTCCTGCGCCAGCACCTTGAAGCTGGAGAAGAAACGCTCCTCCCGCACTTTGGTCGTCAGACTGATCTTCTGGTAGACTGCCGGCGGGTAAAAGATGCTTAAAAATCTCCGCACAATGATATCATACACCTGCTTTGCCGTCTGTGCCACCGCATTCAGCGCGCTCAGTCCCTGACCGGTCGGAATGATTGCATAATGATCCGTAATCTGTTTGTCATTGACATACCGTGTCTTCTCCAGCCCCTTATGACTGCCAAATCCCACGATATCCTTCAGGAACGGGGCCGCCATCGGATATTTGGACAGACCGTTCAGATTCTTATGTATCTCCTTCGCCACCGCAGTGGACAGCACGCGGGCATCCGTTCTCGGATACGTGACCAGCTTCTTCTCATACAGCTCCTGTACGATACGCAGCGTCTCATCCGGACTGATCTTAAAGCGTTTGGAGCACTCGTTCTGCAGCTCCGCCAGGTTGAACAGAAGCGGAGCATTTTTATTTTCTTTTTTCTTTTCTATTTTCTCTATCTGACAGACCAGTGGTTCCTCTTCCTTCAGATATGCGATAAGCTCCTCTGCCTTTTCGCGTTTTTTAAAACCGTTCTCTTTATATAGATCCAGCGACTCAAAATAGCGGGAACCCTTGACGGCCCGCCATTCTCCCTCGAATGTACGCCCCTGCAGATCGATGGTACTCAACACTCTGTAGAACGGGGTCTTCACAAAGTCCCGGATCTCCCGCTCCCGCCGCACTACCATTCCAAGGACACAGGTCATGACACGCCCCACAGACAGTACTGCGTAATTCGTGCGCAGATAATTGGAAATACTGTTGCCGTATTTCAGGGTCAGAAGGCGTGAAAAATTGATTCCCATCAGATAATCCTCCTTGGCGCGCAGATATGCCGCCGCACTGAGATTATCGTACTCGGACAGGTCCTTCGCCTCCCGGATTCCGCGCAGGATCTCCTCCTCCGTCTGGGAATCGATCCACACACGTTTCCGTTCCTTGCCTGTCACATGCGCCTCCTGCTCTACCAGGCGATAGATGTATTCTCCCTCGCGCCCGGAGTCAGTGCAGACGTAGATCGTATCCACATCCTCCCTTGTCAGCAGGCCCTTCACGATCTGAAACTGCTTTGACACCGCCGGAATTACCTCATACTTAAACTCATCCGGAATAAAGGGAAGGGTACTCAGACTCCATTTTTTCAGGCTCGGATCATAGACCTCCGGATAGCTCATCGTGACCAGGTGTCCTACACACCAGGTCACAATCGCTTCGGAGGACTCCAGATATCCATCTCTTCTGCTTGTATTTAATTTGAGTGCCTTCGCAAATTCCTGCGCCACACTCGGTTTTTCTGCTATATATACTGATTTTCCCATATGTTAATCTATCACAAACTTATACACGGTAGACGTGGTATAGTTCTCTCCTGCTCTGCAAATTGGTCCATCGAAATCGATGTGATGGATAGCGTCCGGGAAAAACTGCGTCTCAAAGCAGAACGCAGAACGTTTCTGATAAACCGCTCCCTCTTTTCCATGTTCGCCATCCACATAATTGGCTGTGTAGAACTGCATTCCCGGCAGGTCTGTATAGACCTCCATCTTGATTGCAGTCCGGTCGCCGACAGCCACCGCGACTTTCGCCATCTTTTTTTCGTTCTTCAGCACATAATTATGATCATATCCATGACCGTACACAAGTGCCTCATAACGATCCCCGATGTCACGGCCGATTTCTTTTCTCTTTTTGAAATTCATAGGCGTGCCTGCCACCGGCACAACCCTCCCTGTCGGAATCGCATCCTTGTCCGTTTCGGTATAATAATCCGCATCAATTGCGACCTGATGCTTCAGAACGTCTCCCGACGCATGTCCGTTCAGATTAAAATAGCTGTGATTCGTCATGTTAATGATCGTATCAACATTAGGCGTTGCAAAATAGCTGATTTTCAGTTCATTATCCTCCGTCAGCTCGTAGGTCACCTCCACATCTATGGTGCCGGGAAATCCCTGATCACCATCCGCACTGTGAAGCGTGAACGTCACCCGGTGGTTGTTTTTGTTGCGCACCTCCCAGAGACGTTTATTATAATAATCCATGCCACTGTGAAGATTGTTTTCATTGTCATTTTTATCCAGCTGATACTGGGTTCCGTTTATCGCAAAGACTGCTCCTCCGACCCGATTGGCGCAGCGCCCGATCGTGCCTCCAAAAAAAAGGTCGCCCGCCTCGTAACCAGATGCCTTATCATATCCCAGTACAACATCCACCGGCATCTGATCGACATCCGGAACCACCATCCTCACCAGTGATGCTCCATAATCACTCACCGCCACGTACATCATATTATTGTTGGTCAGCGTGAATAAGGATGCTCTTTTTCCATCCGACGTCTTCCCGAAATCTGTTATCACCAATTCTTTCATACTTCCGCCTCCATCTTTTACTAAGAGTAAAATTCCCCTTTTCGCTTTTTTCTAAACTCTCTTTTTTGTATCATCGTTTTATCTTTTCAAAAACCGTAAAAATCTTTTCCAAAAACTTTTTCTGACTGGAGCCTTCGGCTTCGTCGCACGCAGTGCTCTCTCCATAAACACCTGCTGTGAATCAACCGGAACACCTCCGGCCGGCTTTTTGATATATGTCCCGTCCTTCTGTAAAAATCTCCCCTTTACATTGTCCGAAAGCATAATTTTGATCTCCGCATTCAGTCTTTCTTTGATTGCTTCATCATAAATCGGGCAGGCAACCTCAACACGGTTTTCTGTGTTGCGGGTCATCATGTCTGCCGATCCAATGTATATCTTCTGCGCACTTCCCGTTCCAAAGCAGAAAATTCTGGGGTGCTCTAAGAAGCGGCCCACCACGTTGGAAACAGTCAGATTTTCCGTAAAACCGGGGACTCCCGGCAGAATACAGCAGATTCCACGGACAATCAGATCAATCTCCACCCCTGCCTGCGAAGCCTCAGCGATCTTCTGCATAAAATCCATATCCGTCACGGAGTTCATCTTCATGATGATCCTTCCATTTTTCCCCTTTGCAATCTCACCGTCAATACACCGCAGCACATTCTGTTTAAGGCTGGATGGTGACACGATCAGATTCTGGTAAACACCGTCCAGATTGCTGATGGACATATTCTTGAAAAAATCTGCCGCATCGCGTCCGATAGACTGATTTGCCGTCATCAGAGAATAATCGGTATACATCGCCGCCGTCTTCTCGTTATAATTTCCGGTTCCGATCTGTGTGATATACTGAATGTCGTTCCGGTTCCGGTAGGTGATCAGACAAATCTTTGAGTGCACTTTGTAGCCCTCGAATCCGTAGATCACACGACACCCGGCATCCTCCATCCGCTCGGACCAGTCAATGTTATTCTGCTCATCAAACCGTGCCCTCAGTTCAATCAGTACAGTGACCTCCTTGCCGTTTTCTGCAGCCGCACAGAGATATTCCACCAGCCTCGTTTTCTTGGCAAGCCGGTAGATCGTAATTTTGATTGTCATTACATTGGGGTCCACAGACGCCTCTTTGATCAGCTTCAAAAATGGATCCATGCTCTCATAAGGGTACGATAAAATGATATCCTTTTGTTTTACCTGCGCCATCACACTGCCATCACTCACCATCGGTGAATTTTGCGGGCTGAAGGATTCATAATTCAGAGATTTTCTCATAGAAACCGGCACCTTGTCCGCGATGGCAAACATATACGCCAGCTTCATGGGAACCTTCGTCCTGAAAATCTGATTTGGTTTGATTTCAAACCTGTCACAGAAATATTTCTCCATCTCCTTGCTGAACGGAGACGCGGCCTCTAAGCGGACCACTGCCATTCGTCTCCTCTGGTTCAGTGTCTTTTTCATGATATATCTGAAATCATCATTGTCGGCAAATGCTTCATCATCCGGTGAAATATCGGCGTTGCGGGTCACACAGATGTAGTTTTTATCAAACACCTCATACTGTTCAAAGACGAGTTCCATGTATTCCATGATCACCTTTTCCATGCGGATGTAGCGGATATCGCTGCCCGGCAGATACAGGATATCGGAGACGAACTGAGGCACCGGAACGATTCCCAGCATGCTGTTATTGTTCATCTTCAGATTGGCAACCACATAGATTTCTTTGTTCAGAAGATGCGGAAACGGATGATTCACATCCACGATCTGCGGTGACAGAATCGGCAGGATCTGATCCTTAAAATACTTTTTCACATACTTCTTTTCCTGTGTTTCCAGTTCCTTGAAATCCAGCCCGCACACGCCGTAAGGATTTAACTGTTTTTTGATCTCTGCATACGTCTTGTCCCGTTCTTTGTACATAGGACGAACTGCATCATAGATCTTCGTCAGCTGCTCCGTTGCGGTCCAGCCTGATTTTCTGTCTATTTTTTTATCATCTGCAAGAGACATATCATAGAGACTTCCCACACGAATCATAAAGAACTCATCCAGATTGCTCGTAAAAATCGCAACAAATTTCATGCGCTCCAGAAGCGGAACCGTCACGTCCTGCGCCTCCTCCAGAACACGCTGGTTAAAACGAAGCCATGACAGTTCTCTGTTTTGTGTATAGACTAATTTTTCTTTATTCATTCTATTGAACCCCCATTTTTCCAGTCGAAGATTTTCACATTATATTGTAACACGAACTATCATTTAATAAAAGAATTTCCTGGTTCAAAATGAACGCCTCAAACTTGAATGGATAGAAAGTGCAAAACAGAGATATCTAAGGAAATCCTCCTCCGATATCTCTGCCATTACTTACGTATTTTTCTCTCTGAAACGTATCTTCTTATATCCCCGGATATTGTTTAGCACTTTGCTGCAATGTATCCTTTTGCTGTCAGTGCCTCCGCGCAGAGTACTGCCCCGCCGGCTGCACCGCGGACGGTGTTGTGTGACAAACCCACGAACTTGTAATCATAGATGGTGTCCTCTCTCAAACGACCAATGGATACACCCATGCCATTCTCGTAGTCCACATCTTCTCTTACCTGTGGTCTGTTGTCTTCTTCCATATAACGGATAAACTGCTTCGGTGCACTCGGCAGCTTCTCATCCTGTGGGAATCCTTTGAATGCAGCCAGTTTTTCAATCAGCTGTTCTTTCGTCGGCTTCTTTGCAAAACGAATAAATACAGCAGCTGTATGGCCATTCAGAACCGGAACACGGATGCACTGGCAGGAGATCTTCGGAAGAGATGCCTTCTCAATGTGGTCTCCTTCAATCTGTCCGAGTACCTTGAGCGGCTCCATCTCGCTCTTTTCTTCCTCGCCACCGATGTAAGGAATGATGTTCTCTACCATCTCCGGCCACTCTTTAAATGTCTTTCCTGCTCCTGAGATTGCCTGATATGTCGTCGCGATGACTTCGACCGGCTCAAACTCTTTCCATGCCGCAAGACAAGGTGTGTAGCTCTGGATCGAACAGTTTGGTTTTACTGCAATGAATCCGCGGGTTGTTCCGAGACGCTTCTTCTGGGACTCGATGATATCAAAATGCTGTGGGTTGATCTCCGGAACTACCATCGGCACATCCGGTGTCCAGCGGTGTGCACTGTTATTGGACACTACCGGTGTCTCTGTTTTGGCATACGCCTCCTCGATCGCTTTGATCTCGTCTTTTGTCATGTCTACAGCACTGAATACAAAATCAACGGTAGCTGCGACCTTCTCCACCTCATTCACATTGAAAACCACTAATTTTTTAACGGCCTCCGGCATTGGTGTCGACATCTTCCATCTGTCACCGACTGCCTCTTCGTAGGTCTTCCCTGCAGATCTTGGGCTTGCCGCCAGAGTGACAACCTCAAACCATGGATGGTTCTCCAGCAGAGAGATAAATCTCTGTCCAACCATACCTGTCGCACCTAAAATACCAACCTTTAATTTCTGTTCCATCTTTTTGTCCTCCCATTTCTTTTTCTATGTTCCACAGATGAGAATGTCAGCTTCTGCTTAACATTCCTGTAAATACTTTTCGTGAATTGCAATCACCTGATCCATCGCCTCTTTACTCGGTGCGCCGATGGTTTTTCTGGTGTCCACACAGGTCTTCATGCTGATTGCATCGTAGATGTCCTGCTCAAACACCGGTGAGATTGCCTTGTATTCTTCCAGACTCATATCATCCAGCGCAATGTTCTTCTCGATGCAGTGGAGAACAAGCTGTCCAACGATTCCATGTGCGTCCCGGAACGGCACCCCGTGATTCACCAGATAATCTGCCGCGTCCGTCGCGTTGGTGAAGCCGTTCTTGGCGCTTGCCGCCATATTCTCCTCGTTATACTTCATGGTGCGGAGCATACCGGTAAACAGTGCAAGACACCCCTTCGTCGTATCCATGGCATCAAATACAAGCTCCTTGTCCTCCTGCATGTCTTTGTTGTAAGCCAGCGGGATTCCCTTCATGGTGGTAAGAAGTGACATCTGTGCTCCGTACACACGCCCGGTCTTTCCACGGACAAGCTCCGCGATATCAGGATTTTTTTTCTGCGGCATAATGCTGCTACCGGTGCTGTATGCATCGTCAATATCCACAAACTGATACTCGTTGGAGTTCCAGATAATGACCTCCTCACTAAAACGGCTCAGATGCATCATAATCGTGGACATGGCTGACAGAAGCTCGATCAGATAATCCCGGTCAGAGACTCCGTCGATACTGTTCAGCGTCGGCCCGTCAAACCCAAGCAGGCTGGCAGTATATTCCCGGTCCAGCGGATAGGTGGTTCCGGCTAAAGCTCCGGATCCCAGCGGACAGGTGTTCATCCGTCTGTAGATGTCCTGTAGTCTCTGACGGTCCCTCTTAAACATCTCGAAGTAAGCTCCCATATGATGTGCCAGCGTAATCGGCTGCGCCTTCTGCAGATGTGTGAAGCCCGGCATGTAGGTCTCTGTGTGCGCTTTCATGGTGGTCAGAAGCACCTCCAACAGATCCTTGACCAGTTTGTCAAGCTGGGTGATCTCGTCCCGCGTGTAAAGCTTCATATCCAGTGCGACCTGATCATTTCTGCTTCGTCCGGTATGCAGTTTCTTCCCGGCATTCCCGATGCGGTCAATCAGATTCGCCTCCACAAAGCTGTGGATGTCTTCGTATTTGTCCGTGATCTCCAGCGTCCCGTTTTCCACGTCACGTCGGATTCCTTCCAGACCTGCAATAATCTCCTCTTTTTCACCGTCTGTCAGGATCCCCTGTTTCGCCAGCATCGTCACGTGTGCAATGCTGCCCCGGATATCCTGTTCATAGAATTTCTGGTCAAATGAAATTGATGCATTAAAATTATATACCAGCTTGTCCGTCTCTTTTGTGAAACGGCCGCCCCATAACTGAGCCATTTTGTAACCTCTTTTCTCTTATATGATATGTCATGCCCCTCGCTTTCGCTCAGCGGCAGACCGGCGGAAACATGGAATATATGAAACTTCGTTCCAGATGGTCTCCACCTTGTAAAATGCTTTGCTGACTAGTTTACCACAATAAAGCGTTACTTGTCTATATCAAATTCTATAGTTATTTATTTAACCGTACCCGGCCTTTTTTCTGGTGATTTTTCCTTTTGATCCTGCGCATTCTGGCGTTCCCTGAAGGAATACACGCAGCCGCAGTAGTCCTGCCGATAAAGTCCGTACTCTTTTGAGAGTTCAATTGAGCGCTTATATCCGTTTTTCTTTTTGAAATCGGACTGCAGATATTTCACTCCAAACTGCCGCTCACATTCCAGTCCGATCTCGTTGAGCTTCTGGGCATTTTTCATCGGGCTGATGCTGAGTGTGGTCGTGAAATAGTCGAATCCGTTCTCCGCTGCGGCCTTCGCCGCCTGGGAGAGGCGGAGTTCATAGCACTGAAAGCACCGCTCTCCCCCCTCCGGGATGTACTCCAGTCCACGGGACAGCTCCTGAAATTTTTCTTTTTCGTAATTGCCTGCAAGGAAAGATACAGGATTTTTAAATGACATCGCCCCAATCAGTGTCTGCTGTTCCAGAATCCGCTTGTTGTATTCGCTTTCCGGGAAAATATTGGGATTGTAATAAAAAACAGTAATCTCAAAATACTCCGACAGATACTCCAGCACATAGCTGCTGCAGGGTGCACAGCAACTGTGAAGCAGGAGCCTTGGGATCCGGTTCTCACTCTGAAGCTGCTGAATACATTCGTCCATACGTTTCTGATAATTGATTTTTTGTGTGCTGCTTTTTGATAAATATATTTCCTGCTTATCTGCGTTAAATGTGTTCGTTTTTGATGTATTTGTTTTTGATATATTTGTTTTTAATATATTTGTTTTCATATTACCTCGTCATTTTTCATCCTGTTGTTGTCGGCAATCCTCCGCCTGCAGTCTCGGAAAACAGACCATCAGACGGCGAAGCGGATCGCACGCAGCCGCTTTGGCTTTCCACCTTATAACACAACAATTATACTGTCTGGATCTTCCAGTGGCAAGCACACTTTTTTCTTTTCGCCATATTCTGATAGAAACCAGTATTCTTCGTGAAGGAGCCTCCCATGCAGCCTCTTCTGGAATTAAAAAACATCTGCTATTCTTATCATACACCAACTCTGGAAACTCCCGCGATCGCGAATTTATCCTTCGCCTTATATCCGGGAGAATTTCTCGCTGTTGTGGGCCCATCAGGCTGTGGAAAATCTACGCTGCTTTCTATTATATGCGGACTGCTCAACCCGGAAAAAGGGTTGATTATGCTGAATGGCCGCTACCTGCACAGCGACAGTTCTTCAAATATAGGCTACATGCTGCAGCACGACCACCTTTTTGAATGGCGGACTATCTTTCAGAATGTGACCCTCGGACTTGAAATCCAGCACACGCTCTGCAACCGCACGAAAGCGCACGCCGAAGAACTTCTGGAATGCTACGGACTGAAAGCCTTCAAAAATGCACGCCCCTCCGAATTATCCGGCGGCATGCGTCAGCGCGCTGCTCTGATCCGTACACTGGTCCTGGACCCGGAGCTGCTCCTTCTCGACGAACCCTTTTCTTCACTGGATTACCAGACCCGCCTGTCGGTCGGGGATGACATCGGCCAAATCCTCCGCAAAGAGAAAAAGAGCGCAATCCTTGTAACTCACGACCTCTCTGAAGCCATCAGCCTCGCCGACCGGATCATTGTACTGACCAAACGTCCGGCTACCATCCAGTCTGTCGTTCCTGTTTCCTTTGCACTTGCAGATGATACTCCGATGCATCGGAGAAATGCACCTGAATTTAAAACTTATTTTAATCAAATCTGGGAGGCGCTTAATCATGACGCATGAAATATCTGACGGGCAGCAGTTATATCTGAACAGGAGAAAAAAACACAGGCAGATTGTACAGATCAGCCGTTTTGCTATCTTTCTCAGTTTTTTATTCTTGTGGGAGTTCTCTGCAAATGTCGGTCTGATCGATTCTTTTATATTCAGCAGTCCCTCCAAAGTCGCCTTGTCCTGCTCTCAGATGCTCCTTGACGGCACCCTGCTGGTCCACATCGGTGTCACACTGTATGAGACAATTCTCAGTTTTGTCCTCGTGATTCTCGTCAGTATGATCAGTGCCGTGATCTTGTGGTGCAGTTCGAAAATAGCAGAGATCATCGATCCCTACCTGGTCGTGCTCAACAGTCTCCCCAAATCTGCACTTGCCCCGCTGCTGATTGTCTGGCTCGGAGCCACGCCCACCACCATCATCGTGACCGGAATGTCCGTCGCTGTCTTTGGCAGTATTCTCAGTATCTACACCGGCTTTACCACGGTAGACACCGAGGATATCAAGCTCATCTACACCCTCCGCGGCACTAAGGGGCAAGCTTTAAGAAAAGTGGTTCTTCCAAGCAGTGTTCCCACCATCATCAGCACCATGAAAGTCAACATTGGGCTCTGCCTTGTGGGCGTAATTATCGGAGAATTTTTGGCGGCAAAGCGTGGACTCGGATACCTGATCATCTACTCCAGTCAGGTCTATAAGATGGATTGGCTTTTGATGTCCATCGTCCTGCTCTGCATTATGGCGATTGGATTGTACGCTGTGATTGGATTGTTTGAAAGGCGTTATCAGCGTTAAAAAATATCCGAGATCAGACTTATCGTATGTTAAGCCCGTTCTCGGATATTATCAGGTTCTATATTCTCCCGGCTATTTCTTCCGCGGATACTCAGTGGAATGGTGCACTGATTTCTTTCGCGCTGCCCGAAGCACCAACAGCACAAGCATGGTGGCGAGTGACACCAGCACAATCCGGATCTGCCGCTGTTTCGTCTGCTTCTGTTTTGCTTTCTGCTTTGCAGCCTTCTCTTTTTCTGCTTTCTCCTTTGCAGCTTTCTCTCTCGCAGCCGTTTCCTCTTTTTCCTGTTGAACGGCCTCTATCCGCGCATTCTCGTTCTCCTCTACCTGTGTATACACCATAGTTGCAATCAGATCCTGTCCGGTCTGGTCCGGGTGAAGTCCGTCAGACTGGGTCTTGTCGCAGACATCCGATGCGAACAGATCCATAATCTGGTAATTATACTCTTTCGCATGGTCTTCCATGATCTTGTTCATATGCTTTATTACGCTCTCAACCACCACATTCATTGTTCCCGGCAGTTCCATAGCTCCAACGGGATTGTAGATGTTGGTGACCACCATCTGGGCGGAGTCTTTCTTTTCGCTCTGAATCTCATCCATAACCCGAATCCAGTCTTCCTCGAAAGATGTGTAATCCCAGTTTCCCAGAGCGCCAACTATTTTGACAATGACAAGGGGATTCTGGGAGATGCCGTCCTCCAGTGCCCCAAGCGCGTCGTCGGCACTTCGAAACTTCCGATCCGTGTTCAGGATTTCCTGCGCCTCTTTTTTAAATTCATTGAGCAGATCGTTGGCTCCGATGGTCACGGTGATGATATCTGCCCTGCCCAGCGAATCGCGTATCTCAGGTTTGGATTGAATCCGCTCATACAGGCCTTCCGTGTCAAGCCCGTTTTTCGCATAATTATCACAGACTACCGGAATCCCGGTCTCTTCCTCCAGGCGGGTACCCACCTCTTCTGAATAATTTATAATTTCCTGTCCGTCCGCCGAATATCCCTTTGCTATGCTGTCACCGAGAGCTGTATAATATAGTGTATCGCTGTCCCATGCTTTCACCTGTCCCACAAAGCATTGTGATATCAGGAACAGTGCCATGCACGCGCATGCGATTCTGTATAATCTGTTCCTCATTTGTCACCATTCCTTTGATTTTATGTCGTTCATGTGCAGTGCTGCTCGATTCCGCTTTGTTTCATCTCACTCATGGGCTTTTGCGACAAGCATTTACTTATGCACAAGCACGATGTAAATACTCGACTTGACCTGCCGGCACTGCTCATTGCTATCGTGTATATTATATCACAATCTGCTCTGAAACATGATAAAAGTGAAAGAGTTTTTTGATTTCTCTTTCACTTTTATACAGACAGCAGGATGGATGATCAAAATAGGGGCGCAGGTTCTCTGTGTGTCTTCCTGGTGCGTGAATTGTCGTCTTTTCCCTGAATATTGCTGATTTCGTAATGAATACGTATTTTGCTCTCACTGCTCTTCTTTCGATAGGATTCCAAAATCCGCTCCGCTACCATACCACCATTTTTGTTGTCACAGTTTACCAGAAGAATTGCAATCTGGTTGGTATTAAATTCCATCATCAGGTCTCCTTCCCTGAGAGAGAACCGGACGGACTGATTCAGTGTTTCCATAATCGGTTTCAGTTCCACCTCTGCCGGAACATTCCCCCATTGATTCCGGGCCGTAAACAGTAGAATTTGTACATTCTGGTTCGTTCTCGACAAATTCCGCTCCATGAACTGATAGATGCTGTTGAAGGATCCGTACGCAACGGAAAATGCCCCATCCTCTTTCCATACATGGCTGACCATATTTTTCAGAGTCTCTAGTCTGATTGTCTCCCTCTTCGTGGCGCTGGACTGCCTTGAAATCTTTCCGATATAAGTTTCCAGAGCCTCATACAGTCTCTGCGGTTCAATCGGTTTCAATAAATGGTCGTTCATCCCCGCCGCTTTTGACTTTCTCATATCTTCGTCATAGGCGTTGGCGGTCATTGCAAGAATTGGAATCGTATCGGCATCCCTGCGCGGCAGATTGCGAATAGAACGGGCCGCCATGAGCCCATCCATGACCGGCATCCGGATGTCCATCAACACGGCGTCATAGTATGCAATCTCCGACTCCTGAAACTTCTCGATGGCAATCTGACCGTTTTCTGCCCATGTAACCTCGCACCCTGCCTTTTGAAGCAGGCGCTTCGCAATTTCCGCGTTCAGGGCATGGTCTTCCACCAGAAGAATCCGCTTTCCGTGCAGCATATCATATGCAGTATTCTTTTGCCGGGCCTTGTCTGCCTCCTGCGTCTGGACCATTTTCCCGGGCACCTTTTCTACATCCATGCTGAGGGTAAATACGGTTCCCTCCCCCAATTTGCTGTCTACATGAATGGTTCCGCCCATCATATCTGTCAACCTCTTTACAATGGACAATCCCAGTCCGCTGCCGGCATACTGCGCAGAAAGCTGATTGTACTCCTGTGTAAAAGGCTGGAATAATTTGTGTCGGAGGAAATCCTCACTCATGCCGATTCCGGTGTCTTTCACCCTCGCAACGGCATGCCACGTCTTTTCATCCGTTTTGTTACAGTCAAGCTGAAAACAAACGGTTCCATACTCTGGAGTGAACTTGATCGCATTGGATAGCAGATTCAAAAAAATCTGTTTCATGCGAATCGGATCCACGCGAACATACCCCTGTATCTCCTGATAGTTCACTTCCTCCCGGAAATCTATATGCTTCTCCTCTGCCAATACCTTCACCATCTCCAGCATATCCCGAATACAGGAGCTGCATTCCACCACCTGCGGGAGAATTTTCATCTTTCCACTCTCAATTTTCTGGAAAGCCAGTGTATCGTTTATGAGGCCCAGAAGATATTCTCCAGAAGTCTTAATCTTCGCAATATTTTCTTTTAGAACCGCCGCATCCTCTTCTCCCTCCGACAGATCAGCCAGACCGAGAATCCCGTTCATCGGAGTTCTCATGTCATGACTCATCCGTGAGAAAAATTCGTTCTTGGCATTGTTTGCCTCCCTGACCTTGCTCAAAGCCTGATTCAGCCTGTTTTCGCTGCGCTGTTTCAGCAGAAACATTGCCAGGAGACGGGAGATAAACACCAGTGCCTCCACCGTTTCCGCATCCAGTGCCCAATTCCGGGGCTGATGGTTGCAGTTATCGAATCCAATAAATCCCTTATAGATGCCATTCTCCTGAATTGCACACCGGAGCATCCCACAGATTCCCTGGGGTTCCAGGATTTCCCGCTGTTTTACCGGAAGCATTCTGACGTCCTGGCAGACAAACAGACCATTCTCATTATAATTGTCATACCAGTTTTCTCCGGTATCCTCCAGATAGCGGATATGCTGAAGATTTTCTTTTTCGGGCAGGATGCCTTCATTGCACCATTCAAAGGTATTGCTGATACCCGGATCATCCTCCGAGTTTTCAAAAATATAAACGCGGCTCACATTGAAATGATTTCCTACCAGTTCGAGTGCGCCGTTGACGGCTGTGTCTGTATCGGAAGCACTATATAATTTTGCTAGGATTTCATCCTTTATCTGATGAGTGGTTTTATTGTCTGACATAGTAAACTTCCCCTCCTTTTCTTCTTTTTCTCGAACCGTTGAAAAACCGGTCTGTTTCTCCTAAGCGGCACAGTGCACGGATTTTGCATTTCCGTCACAGTTTTTCCTCATCATTTCTCCTGTGCCTTTATATCCTGTATATTCAGATTTTTCTGAATTAATTCCTCCAAAAACGGAGCGTACTTTTTAGTATTATATCACTCTTTTTCACTGTAATCTACATCCTGAACATCGAATTACTAATTCTTCCGATATTTTCTTCTTTCTTCCCACATATCCCAGTCAACACACTGGATAATCTCTGTAATATCCCGCTGTGCAATGTGAAGGATATCATGTCTCGTATTCCGGATGATAACGACCATTTCCGAGTGGAGATTCTCAGATATAATAAAAGTTGCCCTGCAGCAGTTCATTGCTGATCTGTTGCGGGGCACTTCCTATTACGTTTTTTGACACGATAAGACCCGCTACGGGCTGCCGCTTTCAGTAAAGCGGACATTCGGAATCCGCTTTGCTGTTTACTCATGCAGTCTTCGAATAATTTTATATACGATCTCATGCTCTGTAACCACAGGTCTGTCATGGGAGAAAAAGATGACTCCGTCGGTCGGCGATAGAATCGTCGAGAGTACGGTTCCCTCAAACGGATGTGTAATTTCCGCCAGTGGTTCCCCGAAGCGGACTTCCTCCCCCGGAAACTTCAGACGTCTGTAGATTCCGGCATTCTTGGTGTGAACCAGCGCCAGATCCCTCTCGCTGATAATTGTCGCGATGTAGCCACTGTGACTGTTGTACCGCAGAATCCCCATGCGGGTCAGAAACCGGAGCACCGCCGAGACGGCCTGCCCTGCCGAGACCTCATCCACCGTATCTGTCTTATTGGTATAAACGGAAAATGCATTGGTATCCCACATCTGCCAGTTGTAATTCAGGGTTGTCGTATCGATGGGTCTCGCCTTGCGCACTACAACGTAGGGCAGGCCGAATAAATTGGCCAGACTGGTGCTCTGAACCCCTGTCTCCATCATTCTGACATGGGGCACGAAGTCGCCCGGCATGTAAAAGCTTGCGAACTGGATTCCATACTCATAATCCTTGACATGGCGAAAGACTCCGTCAGCGATTCTCTGCGTTGTCTCTCCCTGGGCATACCCCGGAAACATTCGGTTGATATCCGTATTATCCACCGCCCAGAAGCGTTTTCCAATGTTCATGGAGTGGTGCCCCACCGATGGGATCACAAGAATCTCGTGGTTGGTCGCGATGGCCCCCCGCTCTTCCAGTTCAGTGAGCCTGCGGATCAGCTGAGAACATATGTAGAGCTGCTGTACCTCGTTTCCGCGGACAGCCCCCACAATGCAGGCTGATTTTTCTCCGCCTCCGAAGCGGTATCCCGTCACTCTGAGGTCTTCCCGGTAAGGTGATTTCAAAGAAAATATATTTTCCTTCAGCATTACATGTCACCTCCCAGCACACGGCCAAGCAGCGAGCCGCTGTAGACAACCGGATATTCCCGCCTGGTGAACACCATCCCGTCGATGGGGGATTTTGCCTCCTCCACCACCTTGCCGGAGAGCGGATCCATGACACGGCCAAGTATGTCTCCTGCACAGATCTCATCCCCAATGTTCTTCAGCGGCAGATAGATTCCGGATTCATTGGCATTCACAAATCCCACGGCGTGATCCGAGGAGATAACCGGCTCCTTAACCGGACCAACCGGACCATCCCACAGCCCATTCTCTTTCATCAGATTCAGAATCCCCTCCACCAGCTGATAGCAGTAATCGTTGGTAATGCGCATGCCCACGCCCATCTCTACAACAAGCGTTGGTACTCCGATGGAATTTAGGCTGTAGGCCAGCGTTGATTCCAATACTGTGGCCGATGCATGCACCCAGACAAAATCCACATTGATCTGTTTCGCCAACGGAACCAGTGTATCCGCAGTCAGTTCATTAATCCGCACCTGTGGAATCTCTTTCAGGAAAATGTTGCTGGCGTGAATATCCACGCAGAAGTCCGATCCCGCCAGATCGTCCGTGATCTGCTTCGTCAGAGCCTCGATCATGGGCCCTTCCTCATCTCCCGGGAACACCCTGTTCATGTCCAGATCAAACTGCGGGATTCCTCTTGTGATCGAATCGATGCCCAGCGGATTCATGGCCGGATAGATATCCACAATCCCTTTCAGGTGTTCCCGTCCCTCCTGCAGCCTTCTCTGCAGCTCGTAGCACACAAACTGTCCTTCCAGCTCATCACCGTGAGTACCTGTAACAATGGATATCCGTTTTTTCTCCCCGGTTGCGTCCACCGGTTCTATTCTGTTCTTGTTGATCATCAGCGTCTCATCCACCGGAAGACGCATTGATGCCACTGTCTCTATCATTTAAATCTCCTCCACACATACCTTTATTTGTTGTGTCTGATTGACACTTCCCAGAAATCTTCCTTTGTCGAGCACACAGTCCCCATAATCTCTCCCGTGTGCCAGCTTGATGTAATAATCATCCACATGAAGATTGTTGGTCGGATCCAGTCCATACCACCCCTTTCCCGTGTAGATTTCAAGCCACGCGTGTGTCGCACCCTCACCGATCATTAGACCGTTCACATAACGCGCCGGAATCCCTGCTAGACGGCAGGACGCGATGCAGATGTGGGCATAGTCCTGACACACGCCGATTTTCCCCTCCAGAGCCTCCTCCGCAGTGGTATGAATATCCGTCACATCTGCCTTATACTCCATCACATCGTACACTGCATTCATAATTGTGATTGCTTTTTCCAGATTGCTTTTTGAAGAAAAATTCTCCTCCGACTGAAGTTTCTCAAGAAACGCCTTTAATTCTGTCCCCGGCCGCGTAAGTCTGGACGGGAATTTGTACATGCTGTGGAGTGGCTCCTGGATTACTCTCATGCCCTCCACGACCGCAGTACCTGATATTTCATACGTAAACTGCTTATGATTATCAAAATAATGGCCCACATACTTATGATTGCCGAATCCATCCACCACCTCGTTCAAGCAGTCCGTTGGATACACATATCGGTTCTCTATCTGGATCTGCTGCGCCGCATTGGACATCGGTACACAGCGCAGTGCGAAGTAATGATCCCGCACCGGTTCATCGAATCGAAGCGTCATCTCGTATGTAAACTGCAGTTTTTTCATGTCATCTCACCTCGATCACCTGGCTTAAGTATCCCAAAGCCTCTTTGTAGTCCTCTTTCCAGTTTTCTTTTTTATTGATCATATCTGAAAGCTTATCCAACGCCTCAATGTTGTAGTACATATGTGTCTTGTTGATTCGGTTGGTCAGCTTGCTGAACTCTTTTTCAATGTCCCGCGTATGGTAACTGAGGCGAATGTAAAGATCCAGCCTTTCCACGTATTTTCCGCATTTCATAATATTGCGGCAGTCCTCGCTGATCACGTAATCGTCCACTCCTCCCCAAAAAGCCAGAATGTCATCCAGGACCGACTGGAGTTTCAGCAACGGCGAATCTCCTGCTTTGTGGGATTCAAACACATCCAAAGCAAGCTGAATATAGCAGAGCACCCGGCTGCTCAATTCTTCCCGCAGAACGACCGCATTGTCATATGCGCGGCTCATATTCGAGTACAGAGAGTCCGGATTGTCTTTTCCGAAGGTGTACTTTTCCACGAAATCTTCGTTCGAGGTATAGATGTTCGGAATATTCAGGCGTTCGCAGTAGACGTGATATGCGCCCTCTTCCTCCTCGATCAGATCATCAAAAATACCATAAAATCTTCTGACGGTCGTGTACACGCGCTCCGTGTACCGCCCCAGCCAGTATAAATTGTCTAATTTTGCTATTGAGATAATACCCATGTGTCCTTAAAACCTCCTCCTTGTGATGAATTGACTACAAATGAATCTGGATTTCTCGAGAATCTGGTCAGTCCGCTTGGCCAGACTTCCGTCTTGTCCCCGCTTGAGAGTACAAAGGCACGGAGATCTGCCTTTCTCGGCACGGCCTCACCATCCTCGAGAATATCCAGATCCAGAAAATCAATGACCTCCTGTGCAATGAATCTTCTGGACTCCCGGATGATCAGCTGCCGCAGTTCCTCCAACTTTTCCTCCGACAGATCACTTCCGAAAATCACACCGTATCCGCCAGCCTCTGCCACATCCTTGACGACAAGCTTATGTAGATTATCCAGTACATACTTGCGGTCTTCCTCATAAAACGGAAGATAGGTCGGTGCATTTTTCAAAATTGGCTTTTCATCCAGATAATACTCGATCATCTTCGGCACGAAGTAATAGATTCCTTTATCATCTGCCACGCCATTTCCTGGTGCGTTGACGAGTGCCACATTTCCCGCTCTGTACACATCCATCAGATTGGGGATTCCAATCAGGGAATCCTGCTCGAAGGTCATGGGATCGAGGTATTCGTCTGAGATTCTTCGGTACAGCACACCCACTTTCTGTTTATTTCCAAGGTAATCTTTATGATACAGGTAATTTTTTTCCACAAAAAGATCTGTATTTACTGCCAGCTCCGATCCACTTTTCTCTGCCAGATAAGAATGTTCAAAGTACGCTGCGTTATAGCGTCCAGGTGTCATGATCACCTTGATTCCTCCAACATTAACGCTGTCGAGCATCCTGCCCAGCATCTTCCCGTAATTACGGTTATCGACAATGGATGTGTTCTTAAACGTCCGCGGCACCGCTCTTCTGCACAGATCCCTCGCAATCAGCGGATAGGATGCCCCGGACGGAATCCGCAGATTATCCTCCAGGATATACCACGTTTTGTCCTTCGCCTGCACCAGGTCAATTCCAGATACATGACTGTACACTCCCTTGGGTGGACAGATGCCTTCACATTCCGGCAGATACCCCGGGGACGAAAATACAAACTCTTCTGGAATTACCCCATCTTTGATGATCTGTTTCTCGCCGTATATGTCTTTTAGAAACATATTCAGGGCATTCACTCTCTGAATCAGTCCTTTCTCCAAAAGTAAAAAATCCTCATGCTCTATCACACGGGGGATTGCATCGAATGGAAAAAGCTGTTCATGAAACTCATTGTTCTTGTAGATACCGAATTTCACCCCGTATCTCGCTAATAATCGGTTGATACTTTCTGTGTGTTTGACCAGTTCGTTCATAACAACTCACCTCTTTCTCAAAATAAAAAAGCGAAGAAACCAAATTCTTGGCTTCTTCGCTTGAAGATATCGTACATTATTTTGCTGATTCTGTCAATAAAAATTTCAAAAGCTGAACATCGGATTTGAACCGACGACCCCTTCATTACGAGTGAAGTGCTCTACCAACTGAGCTAGTTCAGCTTGCTGCCTTATATGCTGCAACTATGATAGTTTACCATTTTCCGCAAAAAATTTCAAGTATTTTTTGCAACAAAATTTATCAGTTATTTTCCGCCCCTGTTTTCTAAACTAAATTCCACCGGATAACTCACCCTGTTTTTTTATTCCCGGCTTTCCCCCGGCGCCATGTGCACGGTCAGCTGTTTGTATGGGATCTCAATGTGGTTCTCATCAAATGACAGCTTGATTTTCTCCAGCAGTCCCCATCTCACTTTCCAATAATTTTCGGTCTTCACCCATGCTCTGATTCCGATGATAACCGCGCTGTCACTAAGCGAGTCCACGAAAACGAGTTGTTCCTCATTTTTAATGACTTCCTCGTCAACCTGCAGCATCTCCTCAATCAGTGCTTTTGCTTTTTTCAAATCCGCATCATAAGAAATTCCAACCTTCAGATCGATCTTGCGCTCTTCCTTCGCAGTCAAATTAATCAGACTGTTGTTGGCCAGCGTTCCGTTTGGAATAACAATGGTCTTGTTATCCACCGTCGTAAGCTTCGTGTAAAAGATCTGAATTTCTTTTACCACGCCCTCATTTTTGTTGGTATCCTCGATGATGTAATCTCCGACCACAAAGGGCTTCAAAAGCAATATCAGCACACCTCCTGCCAGATTGGAGAGACTTCCCTGCAGAGCAAGGCCAATGGCTACACCTCCGGATGCAAGCAGGGCGGCCGCGGACGTCGATTCCACTCCGAGCATGGTTGCAATGATCATTATCAGCAGCAGATATAAGCCGAACTTCAACAGCGAATCTACAAATTGCTTCACCCCCGTATCGGCATTGTGAAATTCCATGGACTTTCTTGTCACCTTGCGGATCCATTTGATAATCTGCTTTCCAATCAGGAAAAATACGATCGCCAGAACCACCTTCACCCCGAATGCAAGCAGGGCTGGTATGCTGTCCCTTACATAAATCTGAAATTCATTCATGCTGTCCGCCGCATCCTCCACGACCTCTGTCGCTCCTGGCAGCGTCGTCTCCGCCAGAAGAATTGTTCCTAATAAGTTCATGCTTAACTCCTTTTATTTCTGATCTTGTCGGTTTTCTTTTCCCTGCAGGATTTCCTGGTGATTCAGAAGTCTATTCTTTCTTCTGTTCTGTCATCTGTTTCCGGTTTTCAGTCCTTCAGCGCAAGAAACGCCCCCAGATTTCCTCTCTTTTCTCCGGTCGCCCGGTGCGAGAACAACAGGTCACTGTTGCAGTGCGTGCACACATTGGTCACGGCAATATGCTCCGGACGGATTCCACTCTCCAGAAATACAAATTCATTGGCCTTCCACAGATTCAGCTGAAATTTGCCGTTCGTCTTCTCATAGAAAAGATCCTTCCAGCATCTCTCAGCATAATTTTCCTTAAACGCATCGATGACTTCCGCGCTCACCTCGTAACAGTCCTGGCAGATGGATGGTCCGACTGCCGCCAGAATGTCCTTCGGGTTACTTCCGTACTGCGCCTCCATCGTCTCCACCGTCACTTTTCCAATCTTCCCGACCGTTCCACGCCATCCAGAGTGGGACAGCCCGATCACCCGTTTCACCGGATCTACAAAAAACAGCGGCACACAGTCCGCATAGAATGTAGCAAGGCAGATCCCCGGCACATCCGTCACAAGCCCGTCAACGTCCGTGTACTCCAGCGGTCTGATGATTCCCATCCCGCGGTCCGCCTCCGTCACAACCCGCACATTCGTAGTATGGGTCTGTCTTGAGAGCACCATATCAGAGTCCGACACACCGATGGCATGTGCCATCCGCCGGAAATTTTCCCGCACGTTCTCCTCCTTGTCTCCTCTTGTAAAGCTGAGATTCATGGACGACCAGCATCCCTCACTGACTCCGCCAAGTCTGGTGGAAAATCCATGGTTCACAACGCCCGTCTCCGTAAAAAGAGGATAGGTTAGGTACGGAACTGCCCCTTCCTCCTCATGGAATACCTGCTTATCGTCTTTATATCTTAATCCTATACTCATTGTTTTTCTCCTGCTGTTCTTTCTGACAAACGGTTTCCCCGTTGCAAGTCTGTTATTCTGCTGCTCCACGTTCCGAATACGCCTATATACGCCCTCAGACTTCTCTTCCAGCTTTCCGGTCATATCCCTTCCATGTGCGAAAACACAGGACTGTCTAAGGGCATTCAAAAGCATTTTTGACAACCTTTACTTTATCTCCAAGGATTCCCACCACGTCAAACCGGCACGGTATGTCATCCAGATCCGGATGATCCATGAGATAGTACATCGCACATTTGGCAATCACTCTCTGCTTTCTGATTCCCACAGCCTCCAGTGGGTTCCCCGTATCTTCTGTCCTGCGGTATTTCACCTCACAGAACACCAGATACTCCCCATCTCTGGCGATCAGATCAATCTCGCCCGTCTTACAGCGGTAATTGTATTCCAGGATCTCATATCCCTGCTGCTCCAGAACACGCCCTGCAATCTGTTCGTACGCTGTGCCGACGCTTCGTTTGTTTTTCTGCATGAATCCTTTTTCATTTTCTTTCATCATTTATCTAATCTCTGTTCCTGTTTTCCACTTTGATCTTCTTTTTTATTCTCTGCTCTATTCTACAAGAAATTTTTTATAAAGGTGCGTCTGTGTATCGGTGTTGCTCCCAGTGTTTTCAGTGCTTCGATATGCACCGCAGACCCATAACCTTTGTTGCTGGCGAATGCATATCCAGGCAGCACCTGCTCGTACTCCACCATCAGCCTGTCTCTCGTCACTTTCGCAATCACACTCGCCGCTGCAATTGATACACTCTTTGCATCCCCCTTGATGATTGGGATCTGCCGGATTGGCACCTGAGGGATTGTCACCGCATCGTTCAGCAGAATATCCGGCGCCACAGACAGGTTTGAAATTGCCTGACGCATGGCCTCGTAGGTTGCCTGAAGAATGTTGATCTCGTCAATCCTTGCCGGTCCGACCATGCCGATCCCTGTGGCGACCGCCTTTTCCATAATCTCGTCAAACAACGCCTCTCTGCGCTTCTCTGAGAGCTGCTTGGAGTCATTCAAATAGAGAATCTCACAGTCCGCAGGAAGGATTACCGCTCCTGCGACCACCGGACCGGCAAGGGGGCCTCTCCCCACCTCGTCGATTCCGCAGATATACCCGCAGTCTGCATATTTCCGCTCAAATCTGCGCATAATCTCCAGCCGTTCCCGCTCTTGATTTAATTTTTCTTCCTGTTTTTTGTATTTAGAAATCAAGCTGACAACTCCGGCTCGATTATCATCTGCATACTCCGCATACAATAAGGGTAACTTTTCCTTGTCAGCTTGTTCAAATAATGTCTTAATTTCTTTGATGCTATTGCTCATGCTTGATTACTCCGAATTTATTGAATGGATAGATACGGATCCATGCCCGGCCTATCAGATCATCTCTTTTCAGTACTCCAACACTCGGATCACGGCTGTCTGAGCTGTGATTGCGGTTGTCACCGAGAACGAAATATTCGTCGTCACCGAGTGTGATCGGTTCCGCCGCCATGTTGGCCTCCTCCATCGGTTCGTTGCCGTAATGTTCATCCAGCTTCTCCCCGTTGATATAAACATACCCGTCCTTCACCTGCACTGTCTCCCCCGGCAGCCCGATGATTCTCTTGATATAGTATGTGTCTTCCTCATACTGGTACGGAAACACAATGATTTCAAACCGCTTTGGATCGCGGAACCGAAACGAGATCTTATCGACGATCAAATTGTCACCGTCAGAAAGTGTGGTCTCCATGGAATGACCTTCCACTCTGGTCCGCTGTCCCACAAATGTGATAATCAGATACGTAAGTCCAAGAATGATCGCAATATAAACGATCCAGCCTCCAAGTTCACGCAAGATACTTCTGTCTTCCTTTTCCTGACTCATTTTATAAACCCTTTCTTAACTAAATTCTCCTGCCTTCTATATTAGTCATAATCCTGTGGAAATTCAAGCGTTAATTTCCCCAATCTCCCATTTCTAAAGTCATCGATAAAAAGCATAGCCGCCTTATCGGTGTCCAGTTCATTTCCGCGAACCAGACAATGCCTGCTCTCTGCAATGTTCTTCAGACAGGTAAACGCGTCTCCCGACTCATCGATTCCGTATTTTTCAGCCAGCACGCCAGCATAATTCTTCTGCAGGAATCCAATCATATCCAGCGCAAGTTCTTCCTTCTGCAGGATTTCATCCTTGATAGAACCTATGAAAGCGAGACGAAGTCCCACTGTCTGATCCTCAAACTTTGGCCACAATATTCCCGGGGTATCCAGAAGCTCCACATTTTTATTCAGGCGGATCCACTGTTTCCCTTTGGTCACGCCAGGCTTGTTACCAGTCTTGGTACAGGCCTTTCCCGCGAGGGCATTGATAAATGTAGATTTCCCCACATTCGGGATTCCCACCACCATAGCGCGAACCGGACGGTTTAAGATTCCCCGTTTTCTGTCCCGCTCTATCTTTTCCTTGCAGGCCTCCTGAATCACACCCTGAATGGACTTGATTCCTCCGCCTTTTTTGGAGTTTACCTTCACCACGGAGAATCCTTTTGCTTTAAAATACTCCGCCCAGGCATCGTTCCATCTGTCTTCTGCGAGATCTGACTTATTCAAAAGAATCAGTCGCGCTTTATTCTTTCCCAGCTCATCGATCTCTGGATTCCGGCTGCTCATGGGAACGCGCGCGTCCACCAGTTCGATCACCAGGTCAATCAGTTTTATATTCTCCTGCATCATACGCTTTGCTTTCGTCATATGACCCGGATACCATTGAAAATGCATACGTTACCTCCTAATGCTTCACAAACCCAAAATCGGCGCCCGAAACGATGAACCAGGCTTTTCCGTAGATGTCCTTCCGCTTAACGTTCCCGACATCTGCCATACGGCTGTCCTCGCTTCCGCTGCGGTTGTCCCCCAGCACAAAGTACTCATCTCCGTCAAGTTTCACGGTTTCTCCCGCCACGCCTGCATCAGTAATCTCGGTAGTTTTAATGGATTCCTTTAATTTCTTCCCGTTCACATAGACCACGCCATCCCTGATCTCAATCTCTTCCCCAGGCAGTCCGATGATGCGCTTTACGCTGTAATTCGCGTTGGAATTGCCGTTCGGCTTAAAAACGATGATATCATTGCGCTTTGGTTTGCTTGCATTGTAAATGATTCGGTTGGCCAGAACCACATCACCGTTGGTCAGCACCGGTTTCATGGAATCGTCCACGATATTGATGCGCTGTCCCATATACCACACTGCGACAAACGCAATAATGATCACGATAAGGATCTGTACAACCCAATTAAAGATATTCTGGCCATTTTCAATCTGAATCTTTGTCTTCTCTTTGCTGAAGCGAAGTTCACCCTTTGGCTTCGGCATTGAAGTAATCTTGCTCTTACCTCTCGATTTGCTAAATCCGATATCTTTTCTGCCCATTCTATCTCCTAAAAAGAAAAGGGACAATACAATATGTACTTGTCCCTCTCATAGTTACTATTTTACTAATTCTTTTACTTTTGCTCTCTTACCAACACGTCCTCTTAAGTAGTTGAGTTTTGCTCTTCTTGCTTTACCTCTACGGATAACTTCTACTTTTTCAACATGTGGTGAATGTAACGGCCATGTTTTCTCCACTCCGATTCCGTTAGAGTTCTTTCTTACAGTAAATGTAGCTCTTGTGCTGCCACCCTGTTTTTTAAGAACTGTACCCTCGAAAATCTGGATTCTCTCACGGTTTCCCTCTTTGATCTTAGCGTATACTTTTACAGTATCACCTGTGTTAAATTCTGGGACATTCTCTTTTAACTGCTCTGCTTCAATTTCTCTGATAATATCGTTCATTTTGTGTGACCTCCTTATAATTTGGACGTTCTTAATACCACTCCGGTAACAGAGGACCATCTCTTTCTTTCACAACGTTCTTAAGTTTATCATATTTCATCTATGCTTGCAAGCATTTTTTGTTCTTTTTCTGAAAGTTCCGCCTTCTCCAACAGATCCGGTCTCCGCTGCGCCGTCCGGATAATCGCCTGCTCTCTCCGCCATTTCTCGACGTTGGCGTGATGGCCGGATAACAGAATCTCCGGAACCTTTCTGCCGTGCCATTCTTCCGGTCTGGAATACTGCGGATACTCCAGCAGATTATCCTGAAAGCTCTCAAACTCGGCAGACACGTCGTTATGCAGCACTCCGGGTACCAGACGCGAGATGGCATCCACCATTACCATAGCCGGAAGTTCACCGCCCGTCAGCACATAATCGCCGATGGATACATAATCGGTTACGATCTCCTCAAGCACGCGCTCGTCGATTCCCTCATAATGCCCGCATAACAGCACCAGTTCTTCCTCCAGCGCCAGCTCCTCGGCCATCCCCTGAGAAAAGGTCTGTCCCTGCGGAGACAGATAAACCACACGTGGTTTCCTGCCCTCCGGGAGATTCATCTTCCCGGTCAATGCCTGATAAGTCTGATAGATTGGTTCTGCCTGCATCAGCATTCCGGCACCGCCTCCATATGGATAATCATCCACACTCTGATGCTTGTTGAAGGCGTAATCGCGGATATTCACCGCCTCCACCGTCAAAAGCCCTTTATCAATAGCCCGGCCGATGATGCTGGTGTTCAATCCATTCATCACCATCTCCGGAAACAATGTCATAATATGAAAGTTCATCCTATACTCCTCTTAATTACAGCAATCCATCCAACAGATGAATCCGCATGATATTTGTCTCCATATCCACATCCAGAATGCACTGTCTGATTGCCGGGACGAGAACCTCTCCATACTTTTCAGTCTGGATGACATAGACCTCGTTGGCACCTGTCTCGAGCACGTCCGTCAGCTCGCCGAACGCTTCCTCCTCATCTGTCACGACCTTCATGCCGATCAGATCCGCAATAAAATACTCGTCCTTTTTCAATTTCACGGCATCCTTGCGATGCACATAAAGGCTGCATCCTTTGTATTTTTCAATATCATTTATATTGTCAATCCCTTTGAATTTGACGATAACAAACTGTTTAAAAAATTTGACACCTTCAATCTCCAAAGTCAATTGTTCTTTTCCTGTATCCAAAATTACTTCTTTTAATGTCTGATAGCGTTTGGGATCATCCGTCATCGGAAAGACCTTTACCTCTCCCCGGATTCCATGTGTGGATGAAATCGCTCCTACCTGCAATAACTGCTCCATAAATTCTCCTGTTTTCAATAAAGCAGCGCCCGCATCATACAAACCCGTTTCGGATCGGCGCTGCGCAGATACCGGAGTATCCGCCCCTAAACCGGGATTTCCCGGCACAAGTTACAGAAGAATATAACCGCACATGTAAACAAACATGGCGGTTATATTCTTCGTGGCTGCTCTCGCCTTACTGAACGATATCAACAACTACTTTTTTGTCTTCCTTCGCCGCTGCAGCTTTCACCACAGAACGAATTGCTTTTGCAATACGACCTTGTTTTCCAATCACCTTGCCCATGTCACCATCTGCGACGTGAACCTCGAGAATCGTACTTTTTCCTTCTGCCTTCTCTATTACAGAGACGCCGTCGGGATCGTCAACTAATGCTTTCACAATTACTTCCACTAATTCTTTCATATGTGTACCTCCGTACTGTCTCCTGCCGATTCAGTGGGAGACGATAAGCACATGCGGAATTATTTCTCGATTCCGGCTGCTTTAAAGATCTTTCCAACCACTTCTGTAGGCTGTGCACCGTTGTTCAACCATTTCTTAGCTGCATCTTCGTCTACTTTGAATACGCTTGGGTCCTGATTTGGATCATAAGTACCGATTTCTTCGATAAACTTACCATCTCTTGGAGCTCTTGCATCTGCTACAACGATTCTATAGAAAGGAGCCTTCTTCTGTCCCATTCTCTTTAATCTGATTTTTACTGCCATTTCTTTCACCTCATTTTTCTTAATATTGTTAATTTTGTTATCTATGTGTTAAAAAGGAAGTTTGAATCTGCCTTTTTTACCACCCATGCCACCCATCATGCCAGGAAGTTTCTTCATCATCTTTCTGGATTCATTGAACTGCTTCACCATGCGGTTCACCTCGGAGATATCCACACCGGCGCCCTTGGCAATACGGTGCTTTCTCGAGGGGTTCAGCTTGTCCGGATTCTGACGTTCCTCTACGGTCATGGAATGAATCATAGCCTCCATGCGAGCCATCTGTTTCTCTCCTGCCTCGGAATCGATCTCCGGCATCTTGCCGCCGCCCATTCCTCCGAGACCGGGCATCATGCCCATGACGCTTGAAAGACCACCCATGTTCTCCATCTGCTTCATACTTTCCAGATAATCCTCAAAATCGAAGCCGGCTTTTTTCATCTTCTCCGTCATCTGTCTGGCTTTTTCTTCATCCATCTCAACCCCGGCTTTTTCAATCAGGGTGAGTACGTCTCCCATACCGAGAATACGGGAGGCCATTCTATCCGGATAAAACTGTTCCAGATCGGAAAGTTTTTCTCCCATACCTACATATAAAATCGGCCGGCCAGTCACTGCTTTGATGGAGAGTGCTGCTCCGCCTCTGGTATCACCGTCCAGCTTTGTGACGATTACACCGTCTATCCCGATTTTTTCGTTAAAACTGCTGGCCACATTCACGGCGTCCTGACCGGTCATCGCATCTACCACAAGAATGGTCTGATGCACCGTCACAGTTTCTTTTATCTCCTGAAGTTCCGCCATCATATCTTCATCAATATGAAGACGCCCGGCCGTATCCAGAATCACAACATTGTTGCCATTCTTCTGCGCATGCTCCATTGCCGCTCTGGCGATGTTCGCAGGCTTGTGGTTCTCTCCCATGGAGAACACTTCCACGCCCTGCTTCTCTCCGTTAATCTGCAGCTGCTTGATTGCTGCCGGACGATACACGTCACATGCTACGAGAAGTGGTTTTTTACCCTTCAGCTTAAACTTGCCCGCAAGCTTTGCTGTGGTTGTGGTCTTACCTGCACCCTGAAGACCAGCCATCATAATGACCGTAATAGCACTTCCCGGCTGCAGCTCAATCTCGGTTGTATCGGAACCCATCAGTCTGACCAGCTCTTCATTTACAATCTTAATTACCATCTGTCCCGGATTCAGACCGTTCATCACGTCCTGTCCCACAGCCCGCTCCTGAACATCCTTCACGAATCCTTTTACAACTTTAAAGTTAACATCTGCCTCCAAGAGAGCCATCTTGACTTCTCTCAACGCAGCCTTTACATCATCCTCTGTCAGACGCCCTTTGCTCCTCAGATTTTTAAAAACATTCTGAAGTTTAGCTGATAAGCTGTCAAATGCCATATTCACTCTCCTATAATTCCTCGACTATCACCTGTGATATGTGTCTGATTTCTTCTATCATATCCTCCGCACGACTGCCCTCGTAGTCATCCAGAAGTCTGTTGATGTCCTGTATGTTCTTCTTGATCAGAAGAAATTTTTCGACCAGATGCAGCTTGTGTTCGTATTCGCTCAACGCCTTGTCGCACCGTTTTACCAGGTCGTGTACTCCCTGTCTGCTGATTCCCGCATCCACGGCAATCTCACTCAGGGACAAATCCTCCAGGACAAACTGTTCATATATTTCTTTCTGATGCCTGGTGAGAAGCTCACCGTAAAAGTCATATAATAATGCCTGATTTTCCCGCTCTGTCGGCGGACTTATTAATTTATTCATTTTTCTCACCTGTGTTATATTACAACAAACATCGCAGGGTGTCAAGTCTTTTTTCTTGACACCCTGTTTTTTTTCTGACTTCTTACTTTTTTCTTTTCCCTGACATCCGGCTTTTCACTGCCACTTTTTTCGATGCACTGTCTTCTGTAGATTTACTGATCATGTTTTTCAAAGAATTCCAGCAGAACCTGATTGCACCGTTCTGTATCCACCATATAACTGACCGCATGCTTCGCATGGGGGACAATCTCGATTTGTTTTTCCCCTGCGTATGCCTCATAATTCAGTCTGCTCATCTCCGGAGGCACGAAATCGTCGTCCTCCCCGTGAACAAACAGAATCGGGATCTTACATTTCTCCATGGCCTCGATCGGGGATGCCTCGCGCAGGCTGTATCCGGCGCGAAGTCTGCACTGCAGATTCAGCAGGAACACAGTAGGATAAGCCGGAAGATGAAAATGTGTTTTGCAGGCGTGCTTTGCTTCGTCCCATGGCGACGTATATCCACAGTCGGCAATGATGCCCCTGACGGATTCCGGCAGTTCGAGTCCTCCAGCCATGAGCACGGTAGCCGCACCCATGGATACTCCGTCCAGGTAAATCGGCAGTCCGGGACCCGTGAGTTCCACAACATACTCTGCCCATTTTACACAGTCAAAACGAGCTTTTACTCCAAGATCTACATATTCCCCCTCACTGGCACCATGCCCCCGCTGATCGATGAGCAGCACATTGCACTGATGCTCGTGATAAAATCTGGCAATATACGCAAAATCGCGGATGCCGCTTCCACGATATCCATGAACACAGATCACCGTCCGCTTTGCGTCCTCACATGCCAGATAATAACCTGCCAAATCAAGACCATCAAAGCTTTCAATGCTCACCACTTCCGGATTCTGATCGCCGAACCATTCCCTGGACTGCTCGATGATTTCTTCATAAGCATCCGGCTCCTGTTGTTTTTTGCTCTTTCCATTCTTTTTGGGTCGTTGTCTCTTCAGCCCGATATTATAAAATGCATTGGATGCAACCGCACAGGTCACCAGTCCCGCACCTAATACAATTCCTGTTGTTTTCAATATCTTTCTTATGTTTTTCATATACTCTCCTTTATGGACATTCTCTATTTTCACAGAATCGTCCCGATCATGCACTCATAAATTTTGCGACATTCAGGAGTTTTTCTTTTCCGATTGTCTCCCGAAGTCTCATCTTTACCTCCACATTGCTCATATCCGGGTACTTGGACAGCAGACATGCGACCGCGCCCGACACGATTGGCGTTGCCATGGAGGTGCCACTTTTTGCGATATAGGGACGCTTTCCACTTCTGTCGAAGCGACCGCTGCAGGAGATGATATGTGTTCCCGGTGCAAGCACATCGGGCTTTACCACACACTCCTCTGTAGGTCCCCGGCCAGAGTAATCCGCCGACCAGATTTCTTCTACCGATCCGACGGTAATGATCTTCTTGCTCACCCCCGGAACCGCAATACTGCCCTTTTCCGGGCCGTAATTCCCCGCTGATGCAACCACCACCAGTCCGGCATCCCAGAGGCGCTCTACCGCCTTCACCAGAATATCCGCACCGCTCTTATTTATATCTTTTCTGGACCCCACTGAGATATTTACAATGCGAATATCGTATTTCTTATAATTTTCCAGCAGCCACTGAATCCCCATAATCAAATTTCGGATAGAACCGTTCCCCTCGGAATCCAGTACTTTTAATATAAGAAGTTCTGCCTCCGGCGCAATTCCCGCAAATCTCCCCCCTGACAGCCGGCCATCGCCTGCCAGTATCCCGGCCACATGCGTTCCGTGTCCATTGTCATCATAGAGAACCTTGCGCCGGTTGATAAAATCACCAAACAGGAATATCTGCCCCGTCAGATCCGGGTGCTCACAGATTCCGGTGTCCATCACCGCGACACGCACTCCTCTGCCAAGATGTTTTTCTTCCACAATCTCTCTGCAGTCATAACTAATTGTCTCTTTTACCTGCTTCATAAAAATATCCTTTTTTACAGAATATGTTATGAGCTGGTACGTTGTACATCAATCGAGTCCGCCACCCATACCGACAAAACTTCATATGTAAATAAAACGGTGCTGATATCCGGGCAATCATCTATCAGCCAGCCCTGTCTTCCCGTCTTTTATTTAAGGAAACAAAATGGATCCTCATTGCTGTTGATAAAGTGCATCAACATATAGGCACACATGATCGCCACATTCTCTTCCTGCAGTATTCTCCTGCATTCCGCACGGTCTGCCAACACCACCTGAATATCCTCCGAGGCCTCCTGGTGTATATTCGTCGGTTTCCCGCTCAGATACCCAAATACAGTGCCGCAGGCTTCATCCGTCATGCCAATCGTGGTAAACAATGGCTTCTGATACCACGGCTCCACCTCCAGCGGCTGCATCGTAAGGCCGGTCTCTTCATACATCTCGCGGACAGCAGCCTCCGTGATATTCTCGCCTTTTTCGACCAGTCCGGCCGGAAACTCATAGATATAATCATCAATCGGGTAACGGAACTGTTTTACCAGCGCGACTTTGTCATGCGCTTCTCCGTATACGCCGTATATCACGACACCATCCGGTGTGTTTTTTCTTGTCTTTATCTTAAGATCATCCACCGTCTCCGCACGGGAGGATAAAAAATATGGTGCAACTCTTCCGTCCCGGCGCTCCGCTTCAAGCTCATATAAATTCAGGAAACGGTTTTCAGTCTGTTTTTTAATGGATTTTATTCTGTTCATTGTAGCTACCTCCTGTTGAATGCTGGTTTTATTTTATCTCTTTTTTTCCGGATAGACAAGTAAATCTGAACAGGAGCAGCGTTGAGGAATAAATTTAATTATGTCTATCCCTCATCTACTGTTTATGCTTTTTAGCACTTTATCCACATTTTCCTTGTTAACGCCTTTTGTTATGCACTTCGTATAGGTCCACGAAGCCAATCCTAAAAAAATGTGGATTATTCAGTTATTTCGTCTTTCATTTAACCACCACCTGTGCTAAAATAACATTGTTATTCCAAGTACATTGTTGTGTACTTAAAAATGTAGGATACATCTTCATTCGTTACTGTCAGTCCTCGAAAACTTTCCAGTAGCCCTGAAGAT
>NZ_FQZY01000030.1 GCF_900142165.1 Hespellia stercorisuis DSM 15480 | reverse complement strand
GCATTCTTATTGCTCATGATAATCGGTATGATCCGGTAGGTATTGACGCCCTCCTGAAATTCTGTCATTGGATTTTTGATCTTCCCGGAATACAGCACGTAGGTGATGACCGGTTTTTTGTGTTTCCTACTCGTGGCTGCTTCGTAGACGCGGAACCGTTTTAATCCTGCCACCCCTTCATTCGTACTTTGAAATTCAAAATGAAGTATCGTTTCATTTTCAGTAACATAATTAAAGTCCTCGTAAAGCCGCTGAAGTTCCAGAATAATTTCTTCTGTAGGCAGCATCGCTGTGACTTTCTCTTTGATTCCGAACTGTGGGAGCAGCAGCTCCCCGAAGTAGACCATGGCATCCTTTAGCGCAGCGTCTTCCAGCGGATCGGGTACTGTTTTTTCCTGCTCTTTTTGCTCCAGTACACGATTTCTTTCTTTTGCGCCGGCTGGGTCCGGCGTCCTCTTCTTTTTTTGTGTTTCATGCTCCATAGATTTTCTCCTTTCGGACAAAATGAACCGGGCGCATTGAAAGCAGCAGGTGCGTTAAGCGCATCAAAAGCACCGAAGCCGGCTAAGTTGAGGGCACTTATGATATGCTACGATTCTTCGCTCTCATTTGCTGCATCATGGAACACCATTCTGCAGACAGACGCATCCCATACATTTTGTCTTTTGGTCAAAGCAGGTCTTCGCAATCTGCCTCGCTACTTACTTGATAAGGTTCAGTTGTCTTCTCATTGGGTTTATTGGTCGATGTGACCTCCGAATGATTCAGATATTCAGAACAGAATGTTCTTTATAGAGATATCTGTTTGTTGATTGTATCATAGATAATTTGAGTTCGCAAGATTTTCTTTTTTCCTAATCCCCTCTCCGTTTTTATAGCATTGATTCATACCTTGAAGCAGAAGCACAAAAGTTTTTGTCCTCTGGCTTATCTTGGTTTTTCCTGCATGCAATCCATTTATTCTGGCCGCTGGCTAATCTTATGTTACTTTAAACAAAACATACCAAGATCCCTGCACTTCTTTTGGTATGTCTCCAAAGTTATTATGCATTGATTTTGGTATATGATTTTGCATGGCATGCTTTTCTTTTTTCAACAATGTCCTATAGTTTTTCCAAGAACTGCTTTTTTGTCAAAATGAGTTTTCTATATTTAAGAAATAGCAAAAACATGCGTATAGTTAAAGATTTTAAGTATCTTTTTGATGTAGTCCCACCACAATCTCTACGTGCTTTGAGATGAGGGGATAGCTGTCAAAAATTAGAAAGCTAAATATTTTTAATTGAAGTCCTCTTTGAGGGAACATATCCACTGAGTGCTTGCGTATGTGGGAACATATCCATAGACTTCGCTGTTTTTTGAAAACTGAGGTATACTGTTAATTCTTAGTAGCCAATACTGGAAATAACGTTACTCTCCTATTCACTAATGTAATTCAACAATCTTTCTAAAATGTCATGTGTAACTTTTAAGTTGTATTGTTCAATAAGGTGACTTTGCAAATCCATAACTAATAGCAAAGAATTTTTATAGGCTTCAAATAATTCTACCTTATCTAATCGAGCAGTGGTCTTTGCAAATTTTTTATAATTTTCAAGGCTAATTTCTTTTTCAAGGTTTTTACTCATGTTTAGCCAATTATCAGCATTTTTTTCTGCCATACGTATAAGTTGTAGTGTATTTTTTTGAAGTTGTGATAAGAGTTCTAATGAACGAGCATATTCTCCTCTTTTTAGAACGTTGATTCCCATCAACCATAGATTAGAGAAATTACACAACAAAAAATTAGCATTTTCTTCAGTAAGTCTATTTGGTCTTGCACCACTTATCTCTGATAAATAATTTTCTAATTGCCCTGTTTCATCGTAAATAAGCATAGCCTTCGTATCAGGAATATAACCTGAATCTTTAAACGAGGGGATTATGTTCATATCTTTTTCAGAAAGGAAATGAAATTCCCCACGTATAAGATTATCAAAAATAACTACCTCTGTTCCGTACTCATTTTTATAAAGCATCAAGTACGGAGCTACGTCAAACAACCAGTTGGATGAATCAAAGTTCGAGGTTATACTATCTTTCAAAAATATATAGAACTCTATATCAGAGTATTGGTCACCTTCTCCTTTGGTAAACGATCCATACATCATACAAGCTGTAATTCGTTCATCTGACTCAGTAAGATTCTTAACGTTTGCAATTAATTCTTTTTGTTTTAACATTTCTTCACCCTTTCATGTAAATATCTTTTAGTTATTGTGGCAACTCAAAATCTCTACAAACCTAAATTAATATTTTTCGTACAAATGTTATTGCAAAAAGCATCATCATGCTCCACAAACAATAGTGTAGGACAATATTCCAAAATCATTTTTTCAATTTGGATACGTGAAAAAATATCAATATAGTTCAATGGCTCATCCCATATATACAAATGTGCACTTTCACAAAGGCTTTTAGCAATTAGTACTTTCTTTTTCTGACCAGCACTAAAATCCACCATGTTCTTATCAAACTGCTCTCTATTAAAATCCAGTTTACGAAGAATCGTTTTAAATAGAGTTTCATCGATCTTATTATTATAGGCAAATTCAGATAGATTACCTTTTAAATATGAAGTATCTTGCGAAATATAAGAAATTTTTAGTCCACTTGCTAGCATAAAATTTCCGGTAAATTTAATATCATCTCCATTAATCAATTTTAGGATACTAGACTTACCACTCCCATTTTTTCCGATAATGGCAACTCTATCACCAATATTGACTCTGAAATTAAGATTACTGCATACTTCTTTATCTCCATAAGACAATGATAAATCATTCGCTTCTATTAAGCACTCTTTGTGAAATTCAAGTGGTGAAATTTTTAAGTCATCATATTGTTCAATGTTGTGGAGCAGTTCTGATTTTTGTAAAACGGCTTCCTGATGTCTTGACTCAATATTTTTGGCACGTTTCATCGCTTTTGCAGCCTTATGTCCAACATAACCCTTATCCAGTTTTGAACCAGAATTTGTTGTTCCATATTTACTTTTTTCTACTTTATTTGACCAGTTTGAACTACGTTTTGCTGCATAAGACAACCTTCCTATTTCTTTAAGGAGTTTCTTGTTTTCTGCCAGTTCAAAATTATCTTGTAACGTTTTGTTCTCCCACCAAGAAGTAAAATTTCCCTTTTGGATTTCGATATTCGTTTTATTGATAGATAGTATATGGTCAACACATTGATCAAGTAAGCTTCTATCATGAGATACCAAAATAAACCCCTTCTTGCGTTTCAAATAGTTTTGCACTACATTACGTGCATCGATGTCAAGATGGTTTGTAGGTTCATCAATAAGCAGGAAACAACTCGCTGTAAGGAATAAAGCTGCAAGAAGGACCTTTGTTTGCTCACCATTTGACAATGTATTAAACGGACGATATAAAGCATCTTCTTGAACATCAAGCAATGATATTTCACGAAAAATCTCCCAATCCATACATTCCGTACAAATACTCTTCATTACTTCAATTGTATATAGACTCTTATCTTCCACATCATAAGGAAAATACTCAAACTTAACTGTAGAACTTATATTGCCGGAATACGCATATTTGCCAAGCAGTAAATTTAAGAAAGTAGTTTTACCGCGTCCGTTTCTTCCAATAAAACCGAGTTTCCAATCTGTATCTATCTGAAAACTTACATTTTCAAAAATATTGTCATAACTTCCTTCATATGAAAAAGTTAGATTTGAAACATTTATTAAGGACATATATTTCTTCCTCCTTTACATTATAAAAATTTTATAAGCAAAGTCGGTTTTCGGCATTAATTACTCTATAATGTTATCCAACTCTGCAAGGATTTTGTCATGAATGACATAGTATCATTGTCTATCACGTTTATCTTCCTTTCTTTTACAAATATTAAAAGCCGCAAGAAAGTAAATTCTTACGGCTCAAAAACAAATACTATTATTACCTTTTGTTAAACATAAGGTTACTGTAATGTATTATTGAGTGTCGAATACTTAACTTTCTTGCAATTTGCATAACAAAACAAACGGTTCTATAGCCGTTTCTTTAAATATCTTATTATGCATCATATAGTTAGCAAGAAAAGTTATACATTCTTCCACCTCCAAGTAATTTTATTGTATCATATTATCTTCGAAAATCCAATATAATTTTTCTGCTTTCTTTCTAAAGATTACAACTCTATATCAATTCTGACTTTTGATTTGAATTTAACGTGAGTTTATCTTCATATATCACAACATTTACATATTTCCATTTCGATGCCTGATTTAAAGGATATGACGAAGTGGTCTTCATAGACTGTAACGTTCTGGATTATCTTCCTTACAAGCTTATCATCATATTCTAGAGTGCGGAATTTGTTCTTGCGGATAAACTCAATCAGTTCATCGATTCGCTCGTTCTCGCTATTGAGGGAGGCATCTTCTACTAAAAGGGTCTGTCGCTTGTCTCTCAGCTCATCAATCTCATCTGCTAGATGTTCATAGTCTTGCCCCTTATTAGCCAGCTTGATGAGTTCTTTTTGTTTTTCCTCTAGTGAGTTGTTAATCTCTGAAATTTGGTATTCTGTCGTTTCGCCAATCACAGCATGAATATTCTCTTCCAGTGTCTTTATCATATTGTTCCCACCTGCAAGTAGCTTATTAATCGCAGTCATTACTGCACCATAAAGTTCATCTTCTTTTACGGTTCGGTTCTTACATACCTCAGGACCCTGCTCAATTCTAGTCACGCATCGCCAGACAAATTCTTTTCTTCCGTGGATATTCCAATAGACCCGTCTATAAATATCGCCACAATCTCCACAGAAGGTGATGGCACTTAATGCGTACTTACTACTATAAATTCGTTTGTTCTTGCCTTCTCCTGTGTAGATATTGCTTCTTCGATGAATTTCTTCTTGCACCTGCAAAAATAACTCTTTAGGAATAATCGCCTCATGGCTATTTTCAACATAATACTGGGGAAGATGACCTTCATTCTTAACTCGTTTCTTGGTTAGAAAATCTACTGTGACAGTCTTTTGCAGAAGGGCATCTCCGATGTATTTTTCGTTTTGAAGTATCTTCTTAACTGATTCTGGTCGCCATCTTGGTTTTCCCGCTGCTGTTAAAATACCATCCTTTTCAAGACCTCGACCAATACCCACTAGACTCTGACCTTCAAGGTATTCTCGGTAGATGCGTTTGATAATCTCAGCTTCTTCGGGAACAATGATTAAATTTCCATCTTCATCTTTGGTGTAGCCCATAAATCGCTTATGGTTGACCTGCACCTTTCCTTGTTGGTATCGGTACTGTAGCCCAAGCTTAACGTTTTGTGAAAGGCTCTGGCTTTCCTGTTGTGCCAAAGATGCCATAATCGTCAGCAAAACCTCACCTTTTGCATCCATTGTGTTTATGTTCTCTTTTTCAAAATAGACAGATATGTTCTTATCCTTGAGCTGTCTAATATATTGAAGGCAGTCTAGGGTGTTACGTGCAAATCGGCTTATGGATTTTGTAATAACCATATCGATGTTACCGTCCATGCACTCTGCAATCATACGATTAAATTCGTCACGCTTTTTTGTGTTTGTACCGGAGATACCATCATCTGCAAAGATGCCAGCAAACTCCCACTTAGTATTCTTCTTTATAAACTCTGTATAGTGTGCGACCTGAACCTCATAGCTAGAATTTTGTTCTTCTGTTTCTGTAGAAACACGGCAATAGGCAGCAACACGAAGTTTCTTTATCTTTTCTTTTGCGGCTGTACTTCCTACTCTTTTACGAGCAGGAATAACCATTATATTTTTCTCTGTCACTTTATTCCTCGCTTTCTATCAGACTATATAAGTATTCTGCTCGTTCAAAAGGATCAACTGGCATCTTATTATCTGCCTTTTTCATTTTGAATCGTTCTTTGGGAGGGGGAGAGGTGAAAGCGGCAAGCTCTACCACTCGTCCTAAATCCTTTGCACGCTTATCTCTAACTTCTTCAGCTTTATCAAATATCTCTTTATCAATAATTGCTGGATACGTATCATTTCCAAGGTAGTTGACGTTTTTCAAAATGCGACCCATCACAGAATGTGTCTTATCAATACCTGCCTGTTCGCCAGCCACTGTAAGGGATAGTCCTGATATGTATTTCTCAAAGAATACCTTTACTTGACCTGCTGCCTTTTCATCGACAGTAACCACTCCATCTTGAATTTTGTATCCATATGGAATATATGCCATTTATCTCACCACCTTTTCTTTCAGGGAGAGACCGCATTTCAAATTGAATGTCAGCTCATCCCTGGAATTTACAATGATGTTCTCTACAAATTCTTCAAATAGTTCTTCCGTGTAGTCACCATTAAAATTATCTGCTGACACGTAATCAATGAGGTCCTTTATCTCGTTTGCTCGCAAAACCCCACTTGTGGAATTTGATACAAGGTTTGTTTTTTCAGTTGAAAGATTTTTCATCTCACTATCTAAAACATTTCGTTCCTGATTAAAAAGAGCTGGCTCAAGGAAACCTTTGGCCATCAGTGTAATAAGGGTGTTGCGTTCTTCCATGAGTTGCTCCATTCGCTTATCAATAGCATCCATTCTTTCACGGTCGCTTTCTTCATCGATTTGGCTAATTGATTTGAAAAGTGGCTCTAGGATTAGCTTGTTACTGAAAGCAAGCTTATTCATCATGGTTGTAAATGTGGCTTTGATTTCCCCATCTCGCAAGAACAACATGGAGCAACTCTCTTTGTCTTCGATATGACCGATGCAACTCCAAGCAATGTAACTCCTACCAGCTGAGTAGTTTGTCTTTCTCCTAAAATTGCGACCACACTCTCCACAGACCATCTTGCCACTTAAAGCATATCGATTAAGATAAACGTTCTTTTTCACGCCCTTACACTTCATCTTGGCTCTTTCATCAATGAGATCTTGTGCCTTAGCAAAGTCTTCTCTACTTATAATAGGTTCATGATTATCCTTGTAGTAATACTGGTCTTTTTCGCCTGTATTTGGATGGCGATTGTAGTTACTATCTGTGTAGGTCTTTTGTAACAAAACATCTCCCATGTATTTTTCGTTTCGGAGCATGTCTATCACCGTGCCTGCACTCCAGTGATTACCTCGTCTTGCAGGGATTTTGTCTTTGTTCAAACCTCTTGCTATAGTACCTCCACCTTTTCCTGAAAGGCACTCTGCAAAAATACGTTTGATGATTTCTGCTTCTTCTGGGACGATTACCATTTCACCATCTATATTGGTGTAGCCGTAGGGTGGAGTACCAACATAACTGCCATTTTGAAATCTCTTTTGAATGGACCATGTTGAGTTTTGTGAAATAGATGCAGACTCTTCTGCAGCAAATCCAGAAAGGATAGAAAGCATCAGCTCACTTTCCATATCACCCGTATTTAGATTCTCTTTTTCAAAATAAATGTAAATACCGATATCAATCAGCTTTCTTACTAACTCTAGGCAATCTACTGTATTACGAGCAAAGCGGCTGATTGATTTGGTGATAATAAAATCAATCCGACCTTGCTTACAATCTCGTATCATACGGAGCAGTTCAGTCCGTTTCTCCATCTTGGTGCCGGAGATCCCTTCGTCATAATAAAGACCAGCAAATACCCATTCTGGATTAGACTTAATATAGCGCTCATAGTGTTCACGCTGTGCTTTAAGGCTTTCAAGCTGTTCATCACTATCGGTTGAGACCCTGGCATAGGCGGCAACCCTAAGTTTCGTATTAGGTAGTTGTCCCTGGGGCAGTTCATCTATTTTTGTTATCTTTTTCATCATCTCACCTCGCTTTCGCCCATTACATACATCACTCTAAAAGCTATTAATAGCAAGCTTTTTAGAACATAATCTCGGCTAAACGGGGAGAGAATTTCTGCCTGTTCAAGGCTGATATTTTGTGTAATTCATCCACTGTGATTTTGCCTTCTTTATATAGGTTTGCGACAATGCTCTCTGCTATATGAAAGTCATATTCCTTTTGTAATTCTTCCTCTGTCATCTGCTCGGTCTTGCCCTTTAAAGGACAGCCGTCTTTTACTTCATAAATGTTCATAGAAAAACACCTCCTACCTAGTAGCCACGGCAGGAGGTGAAATCTGATGATTTCTTTAATCTTTTTGATAAAATTCACATTCATAGCCATCGGCATCAAGGAGCAGCCCTTTTGCCCAAGGTGGCACTTGACTCATCTGCTTACATACTTCAGTAACAGATATTTGAGGATTGGCTTCAATAATGACTTCATCATGGACATGAGCCACAATACGATAAGTACTAAGCATCTTCATTGAATACATCAAAATATCACGGGAGATGGCTTGAACAATATTCTCTACAAACTTAGGACCGTAACTTTCAAGACGCTCCCATTTCTTTGTTCCACCTACTCCTTCATAGGTAACAGACTCACCACCAAACTGATTCTCACCAATTCGAGGTTTTACATAGGCAAGCCTTCTGCCGGAGGGAATAACGATAAAAAGCATGCCACTAAAACAATGAAACTCGATGCCATGGGTTTCTTGTGATTTGTTTTCCTTCACGCATTGTTTAGACGCCCGATCTACATCCCACCAGAACTGGGTGATGTTGGGATTAGACATTCTCCAGGCATTCACAAGCGGTTTTAATTCTTCCTCTTCAAGCCCCATCTCTAATGCACCCATGGCTTTTAGCGCACCAACAGAACCACCATATCCAAGTGCCAATTCAGCGATTTTACCCTTCTGTCTCAAGTGACCGTTCACACCATGCTTTTCAACGGGAACACCAAACATCTGGGAGGCAGATGCGCAGTAGATATCACCACCACTAGCAAATACCTCTGTTCGCCATGTCTCACCTGCGAGCCATGAAAGCACACGAGCCTCAATGGCTGAGAAGTCAGCCACAATAAACTTATGACCAACTCTTGGTACAAAGGCTGTACGAATCAGTTGTGAGAGGGTATCTGGTATATCTTCATAGAGCAGCTCCAGTGTTTCAACATCACCATTTCTGACAATATTTCGCGCCTCTTTTAAATCTGGCATATGGTTCTGAGGGAGATTTTGCAACTGCACAAGCCTACCGGCAAAGCGACCGGTTCTGTTAGCTCCATAAAACTGAAACATTCCCCTGGCTCTTGAATCACTACAAACCGCATTTTCCATTGCTGTATATTTCTTTACCGAGGATTTTGCCAGTTGCTGACGAAGTGAAAGAACTTCATTTAGTTCACCATCTGTTTCCTCAAGTTTCTCAGCGACAGCCTTTTTCCCGAGTGTCTCCATCTCTAGACCGTTATCTGAAAGCCAGCCTTTCATCTGTTGTACGGAGTTTGGGTTTTCGAGATGTGTTATCTGCTGCATGGCGGTTAGTAGTTTTTCATGAGAGATGTCATCCATGGCGATGGCCTGCTTAACAAAATCCATATCAACCTTTATGCCTCGATCGTTAATTTCTTGGTCGAGATGATACTCATCCCAGATGTCCTCTGGCACTGGAAACTTGATCAATCTTTGTTGTATCTGGATTTCTGCCTCCACATCACGCTTGTTATATGCTTTGAACTTTTGCCACTTATCGATTTCATCAGTGGGTAGGTTACGGGTCCTACCACCATTTGTTTTAGTCGGAGTACATGGAACACAAAAGTATCGTATCAGGTCTTTACCCTCCGTCAGCTTTTGCTTCTCAAGTCCTAGCACTGCACCTACACCTTCTAAAGAAAGAGGAAGTCCCATATAGGCAGACCAAACCATGGAACATTTCCATGAGGAAGGATTTAGATAAGTTCCAGTGGGGTAGCCCAAATAACGTGAAAGACAGACTCGCTCAAACTGAGCATTAAATGCCCACTTCGTGATGGTTTCATCGGTTAAGGCATCTAGGATTTCTTTTGGAATCTTTTCTCCATTCATCAAATCGATGACCTTAACTTCATCACCGTCAACCGCATAACCAAACAGCATCACCTCAAAATCATCTGCTTCTACGTAACGATAAACACCACTCTTTTGTAAATTGGTAGATGAATAGGTTTCTATATCAATTTCTAAGTTTTTCATAGCTACCACCTTTCCTAAATGAAAAAAGGTGGCAGAGGGAAGACCTCCACCACCGTCAAGTTTATTGTTTCTATTAGGCAAGGAAGTCATCATCGACAAGAGTCGTAAAATCATCTACTGCAGAAGTCTTACCGCCTAGAGGTTCTCCGTCTCTAATTTTTTGAATATTACCAAGACCACAAGCTACACCTTTATTACCATTTGAGTTGAAAGCATAGAAGTTAAGAGAAACCCTGCCATAACAACCGCTGTATACCTCACTGCGATCCATAATCGGCTTAACACTTTTGTCTACAATCTGTGGCGCTGTCTTGCTATTCGCATTGATGAAGTAATGGCCTTTATAAGCCTCATCATCACGCTCTACATCACCATCACGCAGCGGTAGTTTAATGGCTGCCTTATTTGGTTTCTTACCACCAAACTTTGCGATACCTTCCTCTATGGCAGCATCAACTGCTGCATGGATAGCATTAATGGTTTCCTTATCATCCTTTGGAATAAGTACGGATACGCTGTATTTTTCTGCACCACCATTGATGGATACTGGCTCCCAGCCGTGGAAGTAAGAAAATCTTGAGTTTACACCTGTGATAACTTTTGTTTTGTTTTGTATATTTGCCATAATATTTAATCCTCCATAATTTCGTTAAATTCGTTTTTAGCATCTGCTACGTTCATAGCCGGTCTTTTATCTGAGTTTGGAACAAGAGTCGGCTTACCCGGTGGTTTGTAAATGAGGTCACCGAGGAGTTCCTCAAATTTGGATTTACCCATCAGTTTTTGCATCTCTGTCAGTGGAATAAGGCTCTTTCTGTAAATGTCCTTATATCCACCTGCCACGGCTTTTTCTGCAATGGCTCCTTCATCTTTGTACTTGCGAACCGAGCGGCCTTCCACAACTTTAAAACCGTTCCACTCTTTACCGTGATTGACTGCTGCATCAGTGGCATAGGCTGTTATTTCATTCGCCCACTTGGTAAGGTCGGGAAGAAAAAGTAAGATTTCTTCTATCTCAGCATCCGTCAGCAGAGGTGGCATCTTGAATTCTTTCTCTGCAAGTTTCAGTTTTACTTCGGCTCTAGCCCGACACCTATTTGCCGCTTTACAGAAAGTACACCATGGACCGGGGATGTATTCGCCCTCACCGTTAAAGGCCTTGACCGCCCTTGGTTTTAGCTCCTCTTCCGCCCAATCTTTTAGTTCTTCCACCGGTATTGTCCAGGTGCTGACATTCTCTCGCCTTGGCTGAAAGATCGTCATGGACACTTCTTTAATGTCGTACAGGTGATCATAGATTCCAAGTGCTCCGAGGGCATAGAGTTTCATCTGTGGATTGTCCACTGCATCGACTAGCACACCCAGTCCATATTTAAAATCCACGATATGAAGTCTGTCATCTGAAATGATTACACAGTCTCCTGTTCCAAAGCCGTCTGGCACATAGCATGAAAAATCAAGATGCTGTTCAATAAGAACGATAGGATCTGTGCAAGACTTTCTTGCAAGTTCCACCTGTTCCATAACGAAGTCAACGTAAGCATCTGTACATTCCTCCATCTCATCTGAGTCATATTTTGATATAGGGCGCTTACTCCTTATATGGAGTGCCTTTTTAAGTTTGTGTTCACACAGGTCATGAGCCGCTGTACCTTCTTTTGCTGCCTCACCACTTTGGTCTTCAAACTCCAGTTCAAGTCTTGCAGAGGGTAGGCAGTTGAGCCACCTGTGGGATGAAGATGCAGATAATATTGCATGATTACCCATTCCCAAGCTCCTCCGCATCTTTCAAGATGTCAGCATAATAAGTCTTATCAACAGCACTTAACTTGTCTGCACCATACTTCTGAATGAGTCCTCGCACTTCGGCGGTAAATCCAAGTTGGCTCTTTTCAGCAAGTACCATACGTACTTTTTCCAGTGGGATATCCGGCTCTTTTACTAGTTCTTGTTCAGTGGCAGCTTTTGCACTTGGAGCAGGATCTCCTTCTGTCATCGCATCGCAAACTGCCTGTATGCTGTCAGCAAGACTTCGCATATCATTGACCACTTCAAGCAGTAGCTTTATTTTGCTCAAGGCCAGTTCCTCCTTTCGTCATTTCACAGATAGATAGTTCCTCGATGCTATCTCCAGGGATCACAATCGTTACACGCTGTTTACTCCCTAAAAGAAAGCGAAGAATTCGTTCCCTTACGGACACATTACGGTAGGTAACTAGTCCGCCTGTCTGTGGTTTCTTAGAAACACTAATTTTGAGATTGTGTTTCATATCCATCACCTCTTTCCAAAGGGCGATTTATTTGTTGCCCTCTACCTAGTAGCCACGGGAGGTAATAGAATCTGACGGTTTAGAAAAAAAGAATGCCTACCAAAGAGAAATACTCCTTGATAGGCATTCTTACTAGTTCTTATTTCAAGAGTTCATTGACCCTTTTTTGTACCGAAATGTAGTCATAACCGGCATTTGTGAGTTTGTTTTTTCGATCTTGTCCATTACCCCAATCGCCACGAATGACTTCCTTTGCGATGGCATCAACAGACTTTTTACTAGATAGCATTTCATTGACCTTTGATTGCACTGCCACATAATCATAGCCTGCATCCGGTAAGCGTTTCTTTCGTTCTTCACCATTACCCCACAACCCTTGAATGACTTCCTTGGCCAGCGTCTCAACCGATTTCTTTTCTGTAGGAGCAGGTGTATTTTCTTCTTTGCCAAGATGATTAAGCCCTGCACTTTGGATAATCATTTTGTAATCCTTATAGGCATAGTTCATATCCAAATTGCCTGAATAACCATTCAATTTGCCTTTGCTTGTGTACTGCCAGATACCGTGACGAAGTGTCGGTTCTTTACTCGACCACTGAGCGACCCAGAAATCATAAGGTGCTAGACGATCCAGTTCTGTCAATTCTTGAAACCAAGAACTAGACGCATAGATACCGGCATAATAGCCAGCATTTTCTACTGTCTCGCAAAAGCCTACCAAAGCATCGGTAATGGCTTTCTTGCCACTTGGTCGTTGGTGATAATTATCCTCTGTATCAATAAATACGGGATAAGAGATGGACTTGCCTTTGATAATTTCTAGGCATTTCTTCGCTTCTGCTATACCCTTGGTTTTGGTATTGGCACAGCTGTACCAGTAAACACCGATAGGAATACCTCTCTCGTGAAAGGATTTGTAGTGTTTTTCAAAGGCATCATCTTTGTGTAAACTCACTCCTGTACCGTGACCGGTGTATCCTGCACGTAGAATGACAAAATCAACCTCTTTTGCAAGATGGTCATAGTTTATCTGACTTGGTTTTTGCCACGTGCTGATATCGATTCCTTTAGTTTTCATGATTATTCCTCCTCGTCGCTCTTGTTATGAAGCTGTTCTAATACATCTTTTAGTTTTTCTGGGATAGGTAGTCCAAGGTGAGCTGAATTTTCTAACAGCGAAATTCCCTCATTTGATAGATAGAAGAAAACAATCGCTGTTCTTAGTACGCTCCCATCACCAATCACATAGACATCTAAAATATTAGCCACACCCACTAAAACAAAAATCAGCACTTTACGGCTGATTCCGATAAATCCCACTTCACTTGATAGGGTCTTATCAGCGATTGCACATAAGACACCTGTTAGATAGTCGATGACTACAAAGACTAGTAGCGCATATAAAAATCCGTCTGCTCCTCCTAAAAACCATCCGAAGAATCCACCGATTGCTGTTATCACAACTTGGATCCAGTTCCATATTTCTTTCATTTTAAATTCCTCCTTTTGATGAAATAAAAAGAACACCTACTTTTGCAGATGTTCCTTTGATTACTCTATTTGTTTTGGTAGCCACTCCCAGAGTCTTAAATCCTCCTGCCCTAGTGACCACATACACATGCCTCGAAGTTTCCACCGATAAGCTGCTTCATTTGCCCAGTACACAAGGCTATCCACATCCTGATAATAAAGAATGGAAAATCCGTCACCATCACCTAAGAAAATACGAGATATCCAGATGTTAATATCCCTTAGAATGATGGTGACACTGTAGTCATTTCCACACTGAATGGATGGCATCATATCTGAATGAAAAAAATCATAATCTAGGGAGATGCTTTCACTTCTTGTGGCTGATTCTTCAAGGTCTGCTGTTAAAGTAAACACTTGAAACTCATCATCCCAAGAACAGTTACTTCTTGATAGCCGACCATATGTTTTAAATGCCCCATCTGGCATAAGCACGTCAAAGCGTTCATAAGGCTCATAGGTCCAAGCATCGCCTAAGCGAAGCAACTGGCAATGGACTTTATTATCCGAACGAATACCTGCATACCCTGTCACATCCGAGCAAGTGGCTGTAAAGCGCAGTGTATTAGATGCAGAGGAATAGACCCGCACTTGATTGCCACGCTTTCGAATTTCTAGAGTGTAAAAGCTTGGATTCGATCGAATGTTTGCGGCCGATGTTTTTGAAAAGCTAGTGGCATAACTACCTTTTAAAGTAGAACCTTCATACAGTTCAATACGCTGGTTATCATAATTAAAGCAACAATAAATCGTTTCAATAAAAACACCTGCCTTGCCACTAAAGGTCTCAGGAAAAATAATCTGCGCTCTTAAGTGGATATCTGAAAAATTGTTGTAGTTCCATGCTAACTGCCCCTTACCCTCCAGTTGGGAATAGGGTCTATTCATCGAATTGCTTGTATCTTGCCAAACACTCCATTCGCCTGATAATGTTTTCCAGTAGCTTTGGGGGAGAGGGTTATCATCTCTAAAATCCTCATACCACACAAGGGCAGAATCTGCTTTTCTTCTAAGCATCTCCAGTGTCAGCTTGAAGCCTGTGGCAGGTCCTACCATGTCACCATTTACATCTTTGAAATGTCTAGGAGCTAGGGTATATTCTGCTTCACCAACTGTTGGCTCCTCAGAAAATGAAGAACAGACTCTAAATCCATAAAACTGTACACCCTTTGCCCCAAGCGAAATGGTGATGGTGTGTGTTCCTGCAGAAAGGCTCACTCCTTTTTTAAGCACCGCCCAGAAAGTCGTTCTCCAATAAGGCCACCACAGTCTGTTTTCAAAAAAATCTACTTCATTTCCATCAAGGGAGATATGAATACTATTCTTATCCCAAAATGGAAAGCCTAGCTTTACTGCTACATCATAAGTACCTGCCTGAGCAAGCGTAAAATGATAGGTTGCTGCACCTTCATCCCCCAGTGTTGTGACGCTATTAGAAACAGAAACAACACCAGAATAACTATCCGGCATGGCATCATGATCCACATAAACAGTTCCAAAGGCTGACTTTTGTTGTTTGCCATAGGCCGTCAGATACTGTCTTCCATTGTAGCTTGCAGATAAGAGTGGATAGCTATAGCGAGTGGCATCTCTTCCTTCCATATAATCGTAGACATGCGGCAATGCCCAGGGCACTTTATTATCATCATCCCAATAAGCCACGATGGGAATAAACGGTTGAGGAGGCGCATCGTCTGTGAAATTATAGACTCCTGTCATCCAGTATTTTGCCGCATAGTAGGTATGAGACGTTCCCCTATAGGCTTTACCTAGGTTTTCTGGTGTGTCATAGATTTGCCAGTTCCATCCATAAGCAGGCATCCCAAAGAAAATCTTATCGGGATTCATCACTGTAACGGCATAATCATAAATCCCTTCAAGCCAGCTCCTTGGAGATACAGGTCCCGGTGCAGAACCTGACCAAGCCATACCATAACTCATAATTGATGCGGTATCGCAATAAGGGTCTAGGTCACCATAAACGCACCAATTCTCACCACCTACAGAGCCATTGACACTAGTCATACCTGGAAGGCAAATGTTCATCAGTTTACTTGAATCATAGGCTTTGATGGTGTTGTAAATATTTTTAAACATGGTCGTTGACTCAGCATGAGTGGAATAGTCATCGCCTCTTTCTAGGTCAATATCAATACCATCGCACCAAGGATATTTTTTCATAATACGAATCAGCTCGGATAGAAACAGTTCCTGAGCGCCATTCGTGTTATCTCTCAATGCTCTAAAAATACTATTTGCTCCATCATTGGCAATGGTAAGTAACCATTTGATGTGACGATAACGGTTAATGTAGGGGAGCATACTACTGATGGTGACACCACTCTCAACAATTTCACCCGTAGCTCGTACCTTAAAAGAAAAAAGACCGATGGTATCAATCCGGTCTCCATATTTCTCTAAAGCTTCATACATCCGTGCATTTCCCATAAAAGTCCACACCATGATTTTCTTGCCTTTTAGTCGTTCCATTAGAATGGTTCACCTCCGTCTTGCATTTCCTGCATGGTAAACAGAACCCTTGCAGATTTTCCTTTTTCAAGGATCACTTTGTGCTTTGAGTCCCAGGCAGCACTGTATTGATAGAACCCCTCTTTGGGTTCGCTGACTCCGTTTTTGGTACAAGTTCGCGTGGATGCTAAGAGTGCCAAATCATCATCTTTTTCAATTTCTCTAGGGAAGGAGACCTGTTGCCCTCCTATACCTTGGCTTAGTTTCACTGTTCCAGCAGACATAGAAAGCTTTGGATAGATATGAATATCAAGTCCTGCAGAGGTTTCACCAACATTAAATAAAATAATGGTTTCCTCTGAACGGACCACACCGTTAAACCAAACAGGATTCTTGATACTGCCATCTTCCTTTAGTTTTTCTAACCTACTTTCTGTATGAGGAGCATAACCATTTAGAACAGGTCCTTCTTGTAACTGGATGTCCGTAAACCAAATCATGCCAGTGCAATCATAGAGGGTAGGTTTTATGCTTACACTCATGACACGCTTATCTTGTTTTTTATTTATGACTTCTGCTAACCTTATAAATTTAACCTTAGCCATCTAACGTCCACCTTATTTCACAGGGATGACCTACCCATCCCGTGACCACTGACCCTGCTTGTAAAAAGAGATCCGTAATATATAAAGTGCCTGTGCAATTTGTGACACAGACACGGATGGTAATGGATTTTACTTTTGAAGAGTAGCTTTCTGGGGGTATCTTTTCTGATGTTCTTGAAAAATAAGCCACCAATCCACCTCCTTAATACAAATCAATAAATCTTGTTTCTGTCGTTCCATCTTCGTATTCAATAACCACTTCAATACCAACCTGTGAGTCGCTACTCAGCTTTTCAAGGTTTTCAGATGCGATTTGTGCCGAGAGTGTGTAGCTAGAACGATTCGCTGGATAGATGGTCTGAGCCATGCTCTTTGTCATATTGGCTACACCCATTGCCTTAAATGATGTCGTACCACTTACACCGTTATCGCCATCTACTTCAAAGCCTGAATTAACCCAGTAAGCCATCCCATCATCAGCACGAGAATTTCGCAGCAAATTAAATGGCACCATTTCACGAATATCATTATTTGTAACCATACTTGTGCCTTCAAGAGAATCTGCTACATTGTCCCACTGGCTTGCAGAACTACCCAGATTTTTAAGGGTAGTAGATAGTTCTAATACTGTATTCCATGGTTCTTGTAAGTTGTATTCTCTTCGTATAACACGAGTTGTCACCGACAGTCCTAAATCTTTATCTTCTACATGAACATAATCGCCAAGCGACCATGCTTCATGCTCATAACCCGTTAACACCGATAAATCCATTGCGTTTAAAACATAAGAGATGTTTGGTTTTGAATACTGAGCAAGCCTCATCTCGGTATATTCTTTCATCTGATAGGGATTGGTAAAGGAAGAACAATCAAGCGTTGATATTCGAATATCAGACGAATACGTATAGTCCTCCACATATGCCTTTCCTCCATTGATGTCTGCAAAAGTAAGACCCTCGCTACCAATGGCATAGAGCCTTGTCACAAGACTTCTGGTATCAACGACTCTTTTAATGCTCTTCATATTTTTCTTATAAGCAAACAATGCACCGCTATCCGTACCATAGACCGTTAAGAGATGGACCAGCCGATTGGGGCAATCAAAGACAAGGTCTCCACCATGTAAGTCCGCAACCGTGCGAAGGATGGATAGTGCATTCTTTTCTGTACTCGTCCAGGTTCTTTTGGTTCGAACATTGACTGTGCCTACACTCCACTCTGTTCCTTCTAACGCATATGCCATGGACACTTCAGCAGTTTCTGCATCAAATTTATGTTCTTCTTTTCGCACTGAAAAAGTCAGGTCGTAAAACTCTGCTTCAGCATACACTTCAGTCGCTAGATTTCCTTCGCTATCTTTTGTATCCGTCAAAGTCCTTACTTTATAGATGTCATTAACAATCTGGATTTTCTTTTCACTATCAATAAATCCCCTCTTGTTATCACGGTAGGGGATCATAAAGGAGAGCGTATCCTCGCCATTGATTTCACTGGTTACTACAATGTTATAAGCATTTTCTAACACAGCCTCCCAGGCTCCATTTGAATCCAATACGACAGGTCTTGCGAAACCAATCCTCTCATAAGGTGACTTTGGAATGTCGTAAAGTCTGATATCAATGATTCGAGGGGTCTTACTCGTATCTACAGTAGTAAGTGTGACCCTAAAACGAATGTATGCCTTATTCGGAGATACCAGTTTTCCATCAAGTGCTATGGCTGCCCAATCACTCCAATGAACAAGGTCATCGCTTGTTGAGGTTTCTATCGGCTCAACTGCAGTTACCCCAGAAATATATTCACTGGTAACGGAGACCCGACCTGTACCAGATAGATTGCACGTTGCCGGAGCCGTATATAGTGTTCCTTCCGTTGGATAGACACCTTCTGTTTCCCTTAAACTCACGACTCCCGGTACGCTAAGGGCATCAACAGCACCGCCCATATCACCACCGTTAGTCAAAAGAGACCCATTGAAATAATCAATCAAATCATCCGTTGAAAGACTTGAATCCATATCAAAAAACCAGTCATCAAATCTTCCTGCATACCAATAGGCATCTGCATGCATGCCCATAATGATGTCGGCCGTGCAAGAAGGATTTAGTGTGCCTGTAAAGGAATAAGTCGGTGACACCCAGCTTGTTCCGCTCGTCTTATCTCCCAGTACAATCCATGCATTTTTATTGTTTGGTTCTATGACCGTGCAAATAAAATACACACCACCATTGATGAGTGAAAAAGGCGGTGTGGTTGTTTGGTCGAGTATAAGAGAACCACTAGCGTTATAAAGCATGATTCTAGGTCTGCCTGCAAAGAGCGACAGGTAAAAGATAGGCTGACCAGGACCATAGCGCGTATTTAATACGGGGCAATAGGTATTTCCCACCGAATAAGTAGTCGGTATCATCCAACCGCCAACAAGGATTCGCTCTCCCATCTCCGAAAAGAAAGTACCATCATTGGCCACTTTAAGGTAGGTTTTTTCTGTAGCGGGATTGTTGATGTTGATTCGGATCTGTCTCCCTTTTTGGCCACTTAGAAGGCTCGCAGTTGTTCCTAGATAATTGACAAGCTCTATTTTTCTATCTAGCCCAGAAGAGTCTGCAAGATAGCCATATTCATCAACTGATACATCATTAAATCGCCACAGTCCAGATTTTGCATATTCGACTGGGAACTCTCCCGTAAAATCTGTCTGTTTATTTAATATTGTTTTTAGTGCCACTGGATCACCTCCATCTACTGCGAGCCTTTATTTCAAGTGCTGTAAACACAGCATTATTCGTTGTTATTGCTAGGGTATTCGTGCCCACATGAAGACTTGGAAAATCAATCTCCTCTAGGTAAGGCAAAGCGTTTCTTAAGATTATCCCGTTTTCGTCTTCCACATAAGCCGTCATCTTATCTGTATTAATGACAAGTGTTTCTTCTGCCAAAAGTACAGCATTCACTATTTTCATTTCCAAGCCATTGGTTGTAACAGAAATAGAATTGTTCACACCCGATGTGATGATTCCCTTCAAGCGATACATAGGATTGGATTCAACATTACCGGTCTGTCTTAAAATCGTGTGACTTCCTTCGCTTTCTATTAAATAATTTTCATCCGTAATGGCATAAGCAAAAGGGTCAGGACAGAAAAATTTTAAGTTAAAACTTCCTGCAAAACGAATGAGTCGTTCACAATCCACTTTTTCATTCAGCCTTGCCATGAAATACCTGTCGGGTACATCATCAAAAACAAGCTGTCTCAACCCTTGCATTGGATCAAGCCAAGTAGAAATATTATCAAGGGTAGTCACCAGTGCAGAAAAGCTATGCTTAGGATAGATATTACAAGCTAAATTGATTTCTCGGTAATCAAAATCAGCCCCAAAGTCTGTCACACCATACTTTCCAGGTACGGTGGTGGTAAAATTACGCATTCCTCCACAAACCTGCCAGGAAGTGAGCCTGGCTTTTAGTCCCATGCTTTTTGAAGAAATATCGTCATATGAAAAACCCATCGGCACACCTCCTTATGTTGTAGAAAACCGGCCCTGAGCACGAGAGCCTGTCTGAATTAAGTTATAAAGTTCCTGAGATACCCTTCTGATATCATCTTCACTTCGTACAATCATCTGCTGTACAGTAACTAGCGACCCACTGACACCACCTAGGGAAGAGGTCGCTGCATTTGAAATCACGCCGCCTACAGAAGTATCCACTGAAAAGTCTGTAGGCAAGGATGTACTCATATCGCTGGCAAGACTGGTCATCACATCGTTGATATCCTCGCTCATCATTTCAGCCGCTTTCACAGCTTCATCACCGTTATCTTGGATAGAACCTGCAAGACCTTTTACAAGCATTTCACCAACCCACCCCATCTGTTTCGATGGTGATTTGATACCGAAGAAATCCTTGATGCCAGTCCAAATGCCACTAATCCAACCACTGACTTTATTCCATAACCAAGAAGCAAGAGATTGAATACCCTGCCATAACCCTTTTACAATGTTGCCACCCACCGTCACGATGGAACCCATGGAGTTTGTAAATGCTCTGACGATGCCGCCAATAATCTGAGGCACTGCTTTTACGATCTCTACCACAATGGTTGGTAAATTCTGAATGAGTGCTACAAATAGCTGAACCCCTGCCATAATGATCTTGTCGATGTTTCCAATTAAGGCATTTACGATACTTGAAATGATTTGAGGGATTGCCGCCACAATGGTGGTAATAATGGTCGGTAGATTTTGAATCAGTGCAACAAGTAAGTCGACACCCGCTTGTATGAGTTGTGGAATCGAATTTAAAATCCCATTTAATATTCCATCAATAATCTGTGGAATCGCCTCTACAATAGCCGTAATAATTTCAGGCAAGGCTGTAACCAGCGATGTTAATAGCTGAATACCTGCATCTATAATCTGAGGAATTGCGCTTATAATAAAATCAACGATTGCCAAAATAATCGTAGGGAGAGCCTCAATTAGTTGCGGGATCGCCTCGAGAAGCCCCTGAGCCAAACCAAGTATTAACTGCAGTGCTGCGTCGAGCAGCATGGGTAGATTATCCACCAAACCTTGCACAATCGTAGTAATTGCATTAACTGCCGCAGGAATAAGTTCTGGGAGAGCCTGCCCAAGACCATCCACTAAAGCTGCAATTAACTGAACGGCCGCATCCACTAGCAGTGGTAAGTTTTCAATCAACGCATTCACAATCGTGAGAATGGAATCAACTGCTACCGGTATTAAGGTAGGTAGTAGGTTCATCAGTGCGTTTAGTACCTGAGTAAACAAATCGGTCACCGTAACAAGCAATGTCGGTAACAAATCGGAAACCGCATCCAATAATGCTTCAATTGCTATGGGCAGGGCCTTTACGATATTTTCAATCACTGGAGTAATGTTTTTTACCACCGACTGAAAGGCATCCACCATGTTTTTACTGAGTTGTTCCATATCTGCATCGGCATTTCCAAAACCAACTAAAAGATTCTGTAAAGCAGATTCAAAAGCATTCAAGGACCCTGAAATAGTCTCCTCTGCCTCAAGAGCAGTCGTACCAGCAATGCCCATGCTTTCTTGAATGACATGGATGGCAGAAACTACATCGGCATAAGAAGAAACATCATACTCAATACCAGAGATGGCCTCGGCATCAGCAAGGAGTCGCTCCATTTCACTTTTTGTACCACCATATCCAAGTTTTAGGTTGTCTAGCATGGTGTAATTTTGCTTGGCAAAACCCTGATAGGCATTTTGAATGGACTCCATGTCTGTACCCATTTTGTTGGCATTATCAGACATATCAGTAATCGCCATATCCGCATATTTAACGGCTTTTTCAGTATCTCCTCCAAGAGAAGAAATAAGGCTTGCAGAAAACGAAGTGACCGTTTCCATGTAGTCATTGGCAGAAAGACCTGCCGTCTTATAGGCATTCGATGCATAGTCTTGTAACTGCTGAGAGTTTTCTTTAAAAAGCGTATCCACACCACCGACTAATTGTTCGTAATCTGCATAAGCGGAAATGACTTCTTTACCAAGTTTGACAGCCGCCGCACCTGCTGCAACAGCAACTGCTCCCATCGCAATGCCGATAGATTTTAGAGTTGTACCTAAGCCTTTGAACTTAGATTCAGACTTTTCAGCAGAGTCAGCCGCCTCATCAATCTCTTTTCCCATATCATCTGCACTGTCGGTGACATCGTTCATTTCACGGTTCATGTCATCGAGAGCATCTTCAGCATCATCATAATTGGAGTTAGCTTCTTCAAGAGCAGCATTATTGCTACTTAACTCTCGCTCCATATTGTTGAGTGCAGCCTCTGCGTTATTTAGCTGAATCTGCCAATTTTGCGTTCTTCTATCGGTTTCTCCAAAGGAAGTAGCTGCATTTTCAAGAGCCGACCTCAAGGTATCAATTTTGCTTTTTTGGGTTTCAATCTCTTTATTGAGGACTGAATTTCTGGCGGAAAGAGCCTGGACAGACTTATCGTTTTTATCAAATTCTGAAGCTACCAGTTTCATTTCAGAGCCAAGTACTTTAAAGGAGCGATTGATATCTGTTAATGCCTTCTTAAATTCTTTCTCGCCTTCAAGACCAATCTTCAAACCAAAATTATCTGCCATGCTTTCCACCTCCTTTGTCAGATTCCATCAGGGATGATGTCATCAATAAATATCTCTCTTTTTGGTTTTGCCAGCCCCTGATACTGTTTGTGACACTCCCACAAGTCTAGTAGCAAACCAAACGGCATCAGCCAAAATTCATCCATGGTCAGATGTAATGCGCTGATGCCGTAATATAAAAGCCTCGTAAATAACTCTTCGTCACTTACGGGGCTACTGCGTTTTTTTGGCTTTCCTCACTGAGTACATTTCTTTTTGCACCCTTGTAAAGGGCATTCATAATTGCCTCTTTGTACTCTGCCAAATCAATCGGGCTTGTGAGAATTTCTACCTCATCTTCTGTCAGTAATTCCTTCGGTGCATCCTTGTGCTTGATGTTATAGACTAGGGTACTTTGATTGGCCAGTAAGGTAATCAGCCACACAATCTCCGAAAGTGCCATCTCGACATTCTCAGACTTCATTAGCTTATCGCCTAAGTTTTCAAGACCACCATATCGTCCTGCAATTTCCTTTGTTGCCTTTGTAGTAAGTAGTAGCACATATTCATCGCCACCAATACTAATGCTTGCTGTTCGTTCGTTATCCATGAATTATCCCTCCTTATACTGTGTAATCCGGTTCATAGACTTCTGCATACCAACTGCTGATAACCGATGCCGGTACATCCTTATCGCCTTCGGTCACTTCCGCTTTCCACGGATGTTTACCGCTTGTATCCGGCTTGTTTCTTCGGAGAACCGTACCTTCAATTGTTGGTGTTGAAAATGTAATACTGTCACCCTTTGTAGCAAGGTTTGTCGCAGGAATACCGAATTTCACTCGGTAGAGCCAGTAGTATTTATACTTGCCATTGGATTTCTTTGCTCTAAAACCAACAGCCACGGGATCCCCGCCATCTTCACTGTTAGAAACCACAACGTTGTTCTTATCAACCGTGACTCCGGTTAAGGCGGCTGCAGTAGTCGAGCCAATATCATCCACTCCAAGAGAGATAGTGCCATTTTTAAATTCTTTAACGATTTCTGCCGCACCATCATCTGCATAGAGAGTTGCCTCTGCCAGTTCAACAGATAACTCTGCTGAGATTGCTTTTGCCAGCTGAGTGGGTGTGCCATAGATTTCTTCGCCATTTTCATCATCTGTGATGGTCGCATAATAAAGTTTATCCAGACCAATTGTTGCCATTTTTAATTACCTCCTATTTCATAATGTTTGGCTACATCCACGTTGTAGTGGTAATAGCCCGTATCATCTTCAAAGCCGATGTAGCTCCGTGCGGTTATGGTGAAACTGGAATCCAACAATAACTGCACCACTTGATTTTTTAACGCTGTATAACTGCCTTTGCTATAAATTGAAATCCGTGCCTCTTGAACATCGATGCATGGTAGATTATCCGAATGAAGGTCAAAGCTATCGCTCATCGGAACAATCACCATGTACTTTGACGGCGCAGCATCCGAGAACACGCCTGTTTCTATTGGAACATCCAGTGATTCTAAAGCGACTTGTAAGTCTGCTAGAATGCTCATATCTTTTTGACCTCCTCTTCAAAAGTGCTTTTCATTACTGAGATACACTCAGACTTTGATGCACTTTTAGCGGGTTTCAAAAAAGGCTTTGCAGGTTGACCGTGTTTGCCATACTCAAGGATGTTTGCTATTTTTGCGTTACTCTCACCATCAGGCCTTGGTTCAGAAAATCCAATTTTTATATTGTGGTTTCCGTTCCTATCTAGCCTGACTGAAGTGACACCGAGTGCCTTTTCTAATTCACCCGTTGATCGTGATTCATGCTTTGTACCTTTACCGATTACAGCAGAAAGATTACTCTTCGTTCGTTTGAAAACGACTTCGCCACCTGCTTTTAGCACCTTTTTGGCAACAGGGTCAAAGTCAGATCCAAGCTTTGAAATCTTGAGCAAAAAATCATCGGGCATCTTAATATCAACTTTTGCCAATACTACTCACCACCTTCTTTGCCAAAACTTCTGTATACATACCTCGACCTTTTACGTTTTCTACCGAGGTAATATCAAAACGTTCTCCATCACATTCAATAAAGTGTTCTGTCGTAACCTCAACTTCTGGAATGGCACGAAACCTGAATAAATCGGTAGCCTCTGAAAAAGTAGCCAGGTTAGCCCAGCGCTCACTACCATGACGCCCTTCCCGGTAGACTCGAATCGAAGCAATCACGGTTTCTGATGTTGTCGCAAATCCTTCACTGTCTTTTGTTTTTGTGATTTCCTTAATGTCAGCAAATCCATTCATTTTTCCGAAACTCACAACCAGTACCTCGCCTTCAATTTTTACACCTTCCAATCCCGATCAAGCCTTAATAGCAGGTTGACCATATTCCACACCTGCTGACCGGCTTGCACATTATCTGCAAAAAAGCCACCTGTACTGCCATCTCTGCTTTCATAAAAATGAGAAGAAAGCACAATAATGGCTTGCTCAGTAGTCGGTGGCATGGGGTGATCGGTGTAGTACTTTTCTGGTACATGCTGATAACTCTCGGCATAACTGACAGCAGCGGCGATGAACATCTCTAAGAGTTCGTCATCAGCTTCATGCTCCAAAATCAAATTTGCCTTTACCTTTTGAATCAGTGTCATACCGCTACCATCCTTTCTCTTTTTAATCAGCTTCTATGAGTCCGGCTGTTTTTAGCTTTGAAAGCAATGCATTAAAATCAGCAACTAAACTCGTAATATCTTCTGCCACACTAGGTGCTTGGTTTTCTGCAGGAGTAAAAGAAGAAGGGAGACCTGTCACGGTTGCTCCCTCCTTAATCTCTAACGTTCCTGCGATGACGGTTTTATCTCCGCCTTGTTCGGTGTAGTTTTTTGTGTTGTAATCCATATCGCACCTCCGTTAGGCTTTCTGCTGAAGAACCTTGATTGCTTCAGGTAGTACTAACTTGCCATCCACACGTTCTTTAGCTACAAAACCGACCATGCCATTACCTGCAAACAGCTCACGAAGTTCTGCAAAGGAACGAGAACCACGATCTCCAATGTTGTAGTAAGACAAATCGCCAAAGATAATGGTCTTAGCACCTGCCTCAATGGTAGGCATATAAGCAGATGTATAAACAGGATAGCCAAGTAGTTTATCTGGTTCACCTGCAACAAGAGCTGCTTGCCACATATAGGCTCCGTTACCGTCCTTTAGTTTTCTAAGTGCCGCTATGGTCTGGTCATTTAAAATGAACACGGCATTTTTACGATAAGGACGCTTCAAGGAATACACAAGGTTAATCACTTCGTCAGCAGTAATAGCCGTCGCGGATGCTGCAGTCACACCGACTTCAGCTCCACCACTTGCAGCCAGAATACCCAGTGGTTTTCCTGTACCATTACCATTAATAAAGGCATCTTCTTCGGCATTGGCCAGTGCCTTATAAAACTCCTCAATGATGTAGTTCTCCAGTTGGAAGGCATTGTCATAGAGCAGTTCCTCGGTAACCTTTACAGCTACATGAAGTTTGTGAGCATCCAGATTAATTTGAGAGAAGGTTGCATCGCTAAAGGTCAGTGCCTCACCCTCATCAATCCATGCAGCCGCAGGTTTTGTGGCCGCTATATTGATTTTTCGCTCACCAGATGTCGTAATGGTATGTCCTAACTTACGGATGATATTTTCGTCTTTCAGCCCATCAATCAGTCTCGTGTCATACTCTTCTGGAACCAGATATCCACCATCAGCATCAACACCTTCTTGCAGGACATTGGATACATTACGGAAGTTTGAACGAAGAGCTGAAAGCATTGCTGTCTTATAAGAATCAGCTGCTCGGCCAGTTTTAATTTCACTGTTATCCATTCGACCATTCATCGGATTTTCAATGATTGGCTTGCTGACAGGTTTTTCAAGTTCAGCCTCGATTGCTTCACGTCTTTCCATGCGATGGATTTCATTCGTGAGTTCAGTGATCTCATCTTCCATGGTTTTGTAGGTTTTATCATCTTCTCCGGACAATGTGCCATTCTTGGTTTTATGAGTGTCCAAAAACCCGTCCATCGTTTCAATAAGCTTTTTGCGCTTGTTACGCATTTCTGTAATCGTCATAGTAAAATTCCTCCATTTACATATATTTTTTGATAATTAAAAGACGCTCCTTGAGTTCATCAATTGAGCGCCCTTGGGGTTTGGCAGATTCCTCTGCCTTGATTGGTATTGTCTTTTCTGCAATTTTATTTAGCAGATTCGTAGCCACTGCTTTTCTAGAAAACGCATAGGCAGAAAAAGTGGGTTCGGATTGTTTCTCATCCTTTAGCACATCGTCTGCAAAGCCAAGTTCTATGGCTTTGTTGGCATTCATCCAGGTTTCAGCATCCATCAGATGAGATAGTTTGATGCGAGATACTCCAGTCTTAATCTCATAGGCATTAATAATGCTTTCTTTCACCTCATCTAACATCTCAATCGCTCGTTTCATGTCTTCATGATCACCCATCGTGATGGTTGCTGGGTTATGAATCATCATGAGTGCTGTCGGAGCCATTAGTACCTTTGTTCCTGCCATGGCAATGACAGAGGCGGCAGATGCTGCTATCCCATCAATCTTGACGGTTACCTCATCTGGGTAATCCATCAACATGGTATAAATCTGACTTGCGGCAATGCAATCTCCACCCGGTGAGTTAATCCATAAGGTGATGGGTCCTTTTCCGCTAAAGAGTTCATTTCTAAACATCTGCGGGGTCACATCGTCATCAAACCAGCTTTCTTCAGCGATTGTTCCATAAAGCTCAAGAACTCGTTCTTCTTGTTCGCTTGCTTGGTTCTTCCATCGCCAAAATATCTTATTCTTCATCCAAGTCTTCCTCCTTTCCATCCTCGTTTGTATTTGCGAATGCACCTGCCTTTGTAAGAGGGAGCATATTGCCGTTGACAAGGTACATGTCACCGCCATCCTCTGAAGGGATACGGTCTAGGTTTTCAAGTTCCCTAATATCATTTGCACTCATCCAACCGTTCTGCCTTGCTGTGGCATACCCGCTCATGCGACTAACATAATCCCCTCTAAGCAGACCTTCTACATTGAATCTAAAGAAGTATTTTTTCTTTTCTTCCGGTGTAAAAAGGGTGCGGGCTAGGGTTTGCTCCCAACGCACTACCCACGGGTCTAAGGTGTATTTCACAAACTCAAGGGATTGTTGCTCAATATTAGAAAAGCTCGACTTCTCAAGGTCGCCTACCATGTGAGGAGGGACTCTAAAAATCCGAGCAATTTCATTGATTTGAAACTTCCTTGTTTCAAGGAATTGTGCTTGTTCTGGTGAAATGGAAATCGGTGTATATTTCATTCCTTCTTCAAGCACGGCTATTTTATTGGAATTGGCACTGCCACCAAATTGTGACTGCCAAGCCTCTCTGACTTTCCCAGGTTCTTTAATCGTTCCCGGATGCTCCAACACACCACTTGGAGCAGCACCGTTAGCAAAGAACTTGGCTCCATATTCCTCTGTTGCAATGGCTAGACCAATCGCATTTTTAGCCATCGCAATCGGGGAGTAGCCAACCAGTCCATCAAACCCGAGTCCGGGAATATGAAGTACATCGGAGGTACTAAGTTTTACTGTCATACCCTTCGTACTGTTCACATCATCTGCACCTCTGGTATATAAGTAATAGAGCTGCCCACTCTCATCTCGATGAACTGACATCCGATTTGGCATCAAGGGGTAGAGTCCTACAACTTCACCTTTGCCATTGCGAATAATCTGCGCATAACAATTCCCCCATAATAAAAGATGAGTCATCAGTGTTTCTCTAAACACAAAAGAACTCATCTCAGGATTCGGTTCATCATGCAAAAGTCGATACAAGGAATGGTCAATTGCTTTTTCCTTGCCACCATCTTCTGTATAACAATAAAGATGCAGAGGAAGCCCTGCTACTGCTTCAGCTAATATTCGAACACAAGAGTATACGGCCGTCATTTGAAGTGCCGACCGCTCGGTCACTGTTTTACCTGCTGTGCTTGAACCCATTAAAAAGGTATAGTTGGAACTCACCGCTCTATCAGTAGGCTTATCTCTCGCCTTAAAAATGGATGATAAAAATCCCAAAACCAATCACCTCCCTCATATAAAGAGAATGCCTCGGTTGTCATAAACCGAAGCACTCGTATCATTGCCACAACGAATCGCTCGATCAAGAGCCATAATCGTTGCCACTGCACCATCAATCTTTTCTGATGATTTTTCCTTGTCCGGCTTGATGTTGCCTGCCGGGTCTGTTCGAACAAAAATGTTATCCATCATCCAACGAAGTACAGGATGCCCACCATGAGCAACCTTTTCTTCTAGCGTTAGTTTCATCAGTTCCTTAGTCGGTGGACTCATATCCTTAAATCCTTGACCAAAGGGGACAACAGTAAAACCCATGCCTTCTAGGTTTTGAACCATTTGTACGGCTCCCCAACGGTCAAAGGCAATCTCACGAATATTGTACTTTTCGCCAAGTTCTTCAATAAACTTCTCAATAAAACCGTAATGAACTACATTTCCTTCGGTTGTTTTAAGGTGATCCTGCTTTTCCCAGACATCATAGGGAACATGGTCACGGTTGACCCTGGCACTTAGAGTTTCTTCTGGCAGCCAAAAGTAGGGAAGAATGATGTATTTATCATCCTCATCTAGGGGAGGAAACACCAATACAAAGGCAGTAATATCAATGGAGCTAGAAAGGTCTAGTCCGCCATAGCATACCCTTCCAAGTAAATCCTCTTCATTTACGGCAAAGGCACATTTATCCCACCTGTCCATCGGCATCCAGCGAACCGCCTGTTTGACCCACTGATTAAGTCGTAACTGTCTAAAGGCATTCTCTTCTGCAGGGTTTTGCTTGGCTGATTCACAAGCGGCTTTTACCTTATCAATCCCTACCGTTATGCCAAGGCTTGGATTAGCTTTTTTCCACACCTTCGGATCTGTCCAATCATCGGACTCATCTGCTCCATAAATAACCGGATAAAAAGTAGGGTCAATTTTTCTTTTCTCCATGAGGTCTTTGGCTTTCTGATGGGTTTCATAGCAGATTGATTTTGTATCAGATCCTGCCGTGGTGATAAGAAAATATAGGGGCTGTGTTCTGGCATCACCAGAACCTTTGGTCATGACATCAAAGAGTTTTCTGTTGGGCTGCGTATGCAACTCATCAAAAACAACACCATGAATATTAAAGCCATGCTTTGAATAGGCCTCTGCTGAAAGCACTTGATAAAAACTATTAGTCGGTTGAAAAACGATTCGTTTTGTTGCCGATAAGATTTTGACTCGTTTACTTAGAGCCGGACTCATACGTACCATATCAGCAGCCACCTCAAAAACAATGGATGCCTGTTGCCTGTCTGCAGCGCATCCATAAACCTCGGCTCTTTCTTCGCCATCACCACAAGTAAGCAGTAATGCGACAGCTGCCGCTAATTCAGATTTCCCCATTTTCTTAGGAATCTCAATATAGGCTGTATTAAACTGCCGATAACCATCTGGTTTCAGTGTTCCAAAGAGATCTCTGATAATTTGTTCTTGCCAATCAATCAGTTCAAATGGCTTTCCAGACCATTTCCCTTTGGTGTGACTTAAGCATTCAATAAAGTTGACCGCATAATCTGCAGCATCTTTATCGTAAATAGAGTCCTTTGCCATAAAAGGAGTCGGTTTATATTTCTTAAGTTTTCTGATTGCGGTCACCCCTCTTCAAAATGAGCATAAAAATAGACCCGCATCAAGCAAGCCTTATTACTCTTTCTATACGAGAAACAGAGCCAATGTTGGCACTGTCCTCTGTTGCTATTTAGTTGTGTTCTAATAATAAGATTGCAAGCGCAATTTCTGTATCCTCATCCACAGGTTCAATGTCCCAGCCTCGGTCATAATTTGCAATAATCTCTTCTTTGCGCTTAAGCATCAGCTTTGAGATGCGCCCCTTGTCAATGCCAAATTCCGAACTTTTCTCATAGCACTTTACCCAATAATGGATGATGCTGTCATGAACTTTAATGCTACCTTCTTTCCACACGGTTTTATTCCTCCTTGCCTGTCAGAATGAATCTGGAATAGGCCCCCACGTTATCTGCAAGGTAAACAAGTAGCTCGTCATATCCTTCCCTCAGAGCGATTTCCTGTACTTTTCGCACATCAAACATATTGGTTTCACCGGTATCTCGAATGGCAAGAATCTGCTCCTTTATCTTATCTGTCATCATCAATCCTCCTGCAAAGGTCTTCTTCATAAACAACGGATAAACTAGACCCTGTGTCCCAAGACACCATGATTGAACCGATATCATCTACGCCTATTACTGTTCCTTTTGTTCCAATAACTGGTGCTTGAATGTCATCCATCCTTAAAAGTTCTACACGGCATCCAACAGGATACGTTTCACGAAGATGATGTAGTCTTTCCTTACTGATTATCATCATTTTTAGCTCCTCCTTTAAATGCCGATGAACCTGTTAGGTTTCTAAGCAGTATTTTCCGTTCTTCCTTATATTCTTTTCCGATAAAGCCAAGGCGCAGTAAAAAGCATCGGAATGTATATTTCTCATTCGGAGTTTCCTTTTCTTTTGCCATGATGCGTTTTTGATTCCTTGCCATCTCACAAAGAGCTGAAATAAAGTGGGTATACGCTTGTACCTCTTCTGGTGAAGGCATTTCTTCAAACCAAGGAAATGAGACTTCCTCTTTTGAAATCTTAATCGGTAAATCGTCTAGCCGCAAAGCATGACGAATCAGTTCGCCTTTTACCTGAATGATTGCTTTTACGTTTTCTAATGCTGTATCAGTAAAGCTGTTTCTTGGCATGGAGATACAAAGACCAAACATTCCGCTGTCCGCCGTTTGTGCGGCCTCTGTGCCCTTAGTTTCTTCCATTGGGGTAAAGCCCTCACTTAATAAATGCTCGGCCACACTTTCGATTTCTTCGCTATCTGCCTTGCCAGTCAGTTCAAGTGTTCCATCCTTGTCGATGATAAAATCTCCCACCTCATAAGCCATGCTAGGCATTCCTAGATACTTTGCTTTTACACCTGTAATCTTGCTCAGTGCTGTAATTAGCCTTTTTCGGTCTGCTCCTGTTAGGTTATATTTAATGACCATGTACAAAACCTCCTTTGTTTTGGTATGTACATATATCACTCTAAAGCACTGATATAGCAAGCTTTTTCTCGATTATTTGGTGTAGAAAGAAGCCCTAAGTATTTCCCTCTAATTGTGTAAACCAAACAGCGCCGACTACTCATCTGCAGCTAAATCCAATTCATCAAAACCATAGCTAAGCCCGTCTCTTTGAACACTGACTTCTTTGGAAGTCCCAACCTGTTCAATGTAGCGTTTAATAATGACATCGCAAAACTTCTCATCTAGTTCTGTCGTGTAGCAAATGCGCTCTGATTGCTCACAGGCAATTAGGGTACTACCACTTCCGCCAAATGGGTCAAGCACAATGGTGTTACTCATAGAGGAGTTCAAAATTGGATAGGCGAGAAGAGGAATAGGCTTCATCGTAGGATGGTCACCGTTTCTCTTTGGCTTATCAAATTCCCAGATGGTGGTTTCTTTCCTACCTGTATACCACTGATGCTTGCCTTTCTTCTTCCAGCCAAACAGCACAGGTTCGTGCTGCCATTGATACGGAGAACGCCCCAGTACAAGGGAGTCCTTTTTCCATATACAACAGCCGGACAAGTAAAAACCGGCATCCGAGAAGGCTTTTCTAAAATTAAACCCTTCGGTGTCGGCATGGAATACATAGATAGAAGCATCGTCTGCCAGTGCTTCTTCGATATTGATAAAGGCATCTAAGAGGAACTGATAGAAGGCATCATTTGCCATATGATCATTTTTGATTTTCCCAGCAGTTCCTTCATAGTTTACATTGTAGGGAGGGTCTGTTAAACACAAGTTAGCCTTCTTTTTATTCATGAGTAAATCATAGGTTTCTTTCTTGGTGGAGTCACCACATATAAGTCGGTGTCTACCAAGGGTCCATATGTCACCAAGCTTACTGATTGCTGGCTTTTTTAATTCTTCCTCCACATCAAAGTCATCATCGTGGATACCATCTTTCAGTGTGTCTTTAAATAAGTCATCCAGTTCTTTAGGGTCAAATCCAGTTAGGGAAACATCAAAATCTACACCTTGTAAATCTGCAATCAAGAGGGCAAGTTTATCCTTATCCCAATCACCGCTTATTTTATTGAGTGCGATGTTGAGTGCTTTTTCTTTTTCTTCGTCCATTTCAATGATGACACACTCAACTTCTGTGATGCCCATATCCATGAGAACCTTCAGTCTTTGATGCCCACCAACAACATGGCCGGTCACCTTATTCCAGATAACCGGCTCTACATAACCAAATTGTTCAATGGATCGTTTTAATTTATCGTATTCTGCATCTCCTGGTTTCAAATCTTTACGAGGATTGTATGTTGCAGGGATGAGGTCTTTTGTGTTCTTCTTTTCAATCAACATATTTGTTTACCGCCTCCCTTAGTTCTGTATAGCAATCTAGAAATTCCCACGTGCTTAAGCCATATCTGAAATGGCCGTAAGTAGCTGTATCTGCATAAATGACATCCGTCAGTTTTAGCTTTTCGATAATGGCTGCAGGTCTTAGATTGAATACATCTAACACAGCACGGCAAAGGATACTTTCCTCAATCGTCCCTGTTCCAAAGGTATCAATCTCAAGAGCAACAGGATCTGCTTTTCCAATTGCATAGGAAATCGCTACCTGACATCGCTTAGCAAAGCCACATCGAACGATATTCTTTGCAATCGCCCTTGCCATATAGGCACCACTGCGGTCAACTTTTGTCGGGTCTTTTCCTGAAAATGCACCGCCACCATGAGCGGCGAGTCCGCCATAGGTATCAACCATGATTTTTCTTCCCGTAAGACCGGTATCAGCTGCTGGTCCTCCTTCAACAAATCGTCCACTAGGATTAATGAGGATCTCAGTCTCATCGTCAAATGGATATTTTTCAAAGACTGGCCACAGCACCTGAGCAATGACTTCATTTCTTAAAACATCTAAATCTTTATCTGCACTGTGTTGAACGGAGACAACGATGGTCTTAATTCGTTTTGGTTTGTCACCTTCATATTCCACCGTCACTTGAGCCTTACCATCTGGGCCAATGTCTTTGATTACGCCATTCTTCATCACCTTATCCAGCTTTTCGCAAATGGCATGAGATAAGACTAAGGGGAGAGGTAGTTTCTCACTAGTTTCATTGGTGGCATAGCCATAAACGGTGCCTTGGTCACCCGCTCCTAACATGGAATACCATGACGTATCACCCTCACGAGATTCCAAGGCTTGATCCACACCACCTGCGATATCTTTACTTTGCTGATGGACATAGACAAAGACTAAAAACTTTCTAGGATTGTAGCCCACATCCGTAAGAACACGGCGGACAACACCTCTAATGTCAATTCTCTTTGAGCAGGTAATCTCACCGGCAACAATGATGTGTCCTTTGGTTGCCATCACCTCACAAGCGACACGAGAGGATTTATCTTTTCTTAAACACGCATCTAAAATGCTATCTGAAATAAGGTCACATAATTTATCGGGATGACCTTTACATACACTTTCACACGTTCTATATTTATTCATTTTATTTTCCTTTCCGAGCAGATAATAACCGCTCCATCAAATCATCTTGTGGACTTCTGCCTCCAAACTCCACAGAGCAGTTTTCCTTTACAATTTGGTAAATCTGATACCAACACTGGTTGACCTGTTTCATGTATTCACGGCTCATCGCAACATAAGGTGATGCGATGGCAGCTGAAGTGGTTGGATGCTTTGCAAGAAATCCATATTCTGAAATACACTCTTCGCACTGAATCCAACGAGAAACACTCATGGCATACTGCTCGATTAGCTGGTTGTTTACTAACATTTCGCAGCTACGATCTTTCAGCCACTTGTAAGTTTCGATATAAATATCTTCTGCACAGAGGTCTTTACCGTTTTTCTGAGCCGCCTTTAAATAATCTTTTACTGGAGGAACATCCGTGCCTTCCATTTCTGCTGGCTCCGGCAGTACTTGAACCCCGTTTAATCTGCCATCAGCAATTTTGTCGGTTAGAGCCTTTGATTTTCTTCCAGCACCAACACGCTGACCGCCTCTTGCTGTACCGTCTTTCGCCATGTTTTCACCCCACTTTTCTAAAAGTCTTTAATACCCCCTTTGATTTCTGATTTTTACACGCGAAGCCCCAGGCCGTTGTCCGCCATAAGAGGTCTAGAGATTTGACCTCCCCCTTGGCTCACCTACGAATCTGTCTATCACCGAGTTCTAAATGAATCTTGTTGTGACAGGATTTACATAAGGACATCAAATTGTTTCTATCGTGTGTACCACCTTGAGAAACAGGGAGGATGTGATGCACTTCATCGGTGGGAGTTAGTCTTCCGTCCTCTTTACACATCTCACACAGGGGATGTTCCTGTGCATACCGGTCTCGGATTCTTTTCCAGGATCTACCATACTTTTTATTAATATCCTTTGACCGTTGGTATTTATCATAGCGTCTACGTTCAACGACTCGATGCTCTTCACAGTACTGGCCATCGGTTAAGTTGGGACAGCCTGGTGTACTGCATGGTCGTTTTGGTTTTCTTGGCATCATATCACCTCGCTTTCTGGGCATAGAAAAAGCCCTGCAGGGCGCATCCCACAAGGCTTGGTAAGTATTCTATCTTGCTGATTATAATGTAACATGAAGATGAGGTGCTTATCTCTGCTCAAAAGTGCTCATTGCTGTTCAACATTTGAATAACAATTGGATTTTCAGGTACGACAACGTGATTTAAGGCATTGCCATGCCATCTGCGAATGGTACTCTTATCAGCATTCAGCTCATCACCGATTTGCTCCCAGGTAAAGTTATGAACGTAACGGTAACGTAACACCATGCGTTCATCGATATCCGTTACTTTATTAATCACATCTCGAATCTCTGCTTTAAGTGCTACAAGATGATCCACCTCATCATTAATCTTGATTTGAAGTTCTTCAATTCGCTCCAGGTATCTGACAAACAAAGCATCGGTATGCCGCTGGGTTTGTATTCTCTCACCCCAACTAGGGGAGGAAACACTGGTCGATAGCTCCCTTAGCCTTTCCATTTCCTCAATGTTGGATTGGATTCGTTTATCTAGCCTGTAGGCTTGATGTAAATATTCTTTTGCTTTCATTACTCGCTCACCTCCGCTTGTAGCTTTTTGATTAGGACATTCCCATCAACAGAGGTAAGTTCTCTATACCAATCAGAGCGGAAGAACCTCTCCACCTCGTTTTTTATATCATGTGCAGGCCCATATCTAGGCCGTTTCTTTAGTTTCTTTAAGGCATCTCTATAATCCTTAACAGCCATCAAAATAATGGCATTGGCTAAATTTTGATAAGGTTCTGTCATCGCATCACCTCTAAATTCGCCTTTACCGCATCAATCAAGGCATCTTGAGTTTTCTCCTTTTTTGTGAGTGCAAGCAGCACGTCTTCATCGATGGTGTTTTTGGTGATGATGTGGTGGACAATAACTGTATCCCTTTGACCCTGCCTATAAAGTCTTGCATTGGTTTGTTGATACAGCTCTAGTGACCAGGTCAGACCAAACCAGATAAGCGTTGAACCACCGCTTTGAAGATTAAGACCATGACCGGCACTGGCTGGATGAATAACAGCTACGGGTATCGTGCCATCATTCCAATCCTCAATATCCTTTGATGACTGAATTTGCCTTACCGGAAATCGCTCTTTAATCCGTTCTAAATCATGCTTATACCAATAAGCAACAAGAACTGGTTTCCCATTTGCTCCTTCAATTAAATCTTCCAAGGCATCTAGCTTTTTATCATGAATCATATGGGCCTTATTCCCGCTATCGTATACAGCACCATTTGCCATCTGTAGCAGTTTTCCAGAAAGCACTGCAGCATTAACAGCATCAATTTCTTCATCACCTAAGTTAGCAACCATTTCTTCCTTAAATTCCGAATAAACCTTCCACTCCTTATCACTTAAAGTAACGAACACCTCATTGCTGACATATTCAGGCATCTTGAGATAATCAGTAGATTTCATAGAAATGGTGATGTCTGATATTTGTTTGTAGATTTCCTCTTCCGCACCGGGTAGTGGTTTATAAGAAAATATAATCTGAGCATTTCGCTTATCTGGCTTAAAATAGGTATTTCGATAATGGCTAATGTAGCGTCCAAGCCTTTGACCCAAATCAAGAATTCGAAATTCTGCCCATAAATCCATCAATCCATTACTGGAGGGAGTTCCGGTAAGGCCGACTATTCTTTTTACAGAGGGTCTTACTTTAAGTAGACTCTTAAACCGCTTTGCACCATAAGACTTAAAGGATGATAGCTCATCAATGACCACCATATCAAAATGAAAAGGAATACCACTTTTATGAACCAGCCAATCTACGTTCTCACGGTTGATGATGTATAGCGTTGATTGTTTCTTGAGGGCATCGATTCTTTCTTTTTCCGTTCCCACTGCCACTGAATAAGAGAGTCCTTTTAGATGATCCCACTTTTTGATTTCGGCAGGCCATGTATCTCTTGCTACTCTTAAAGGCGCAATCACTAACACCTTGCAAACGAGGAAACTATCCAAACACAAATCAAAGATGGCGGATAAGGTAATCACACTTTTACCTAAACCCATTTCAAGAAATACAGCCGATATGGGATGGGATAAAATGAATTCAGTGGCATAGCTTTGGTATTCATGTGGCTTGTATTTCACTAAGTATCCCTCCAATCTGTTCTATATCATCAAGGCAATAGACTAGAAAGCCTAATGCCTCTAATTGCTTCTTTCTTTTATTTTGTAAAGGTCGCATCTTTTTCCCTGTCGCCTTACATTCGACAAAGGCAATTCTTCCCATGGGAAGTAATACAATCCGATCAGGCATTCCATCTATTCCAGGACTCACAAATTTCGGGGCAATACCTCCCATGCTTTTTACTGTCGCTACCAGTTTTTGTTCTATATATTTTTCTTGCATAAATGACCTCCATAAATTAATCAGGAACAACAAGCACAACTTTTAGCGTTTTTTCCTATACGCGCGCATACACACGCTCACGATGCTTTACTACTACTATTTATTAATTTATTACTAAGTAGTAAAACTCTTGTTCCACTCATTCCAGTAAAGCCAAAACATCAGCAATGACTGGGTTTTTAAGAGAACAAGCACAGGGAACAACTAAAGAACAAGGAACGACCTTACTCATTCTTCTCGTAACAACGTTGCCTACCGTAAATGGGAAAATTACTTGTTCCGTTCTTGTTCCCTTGGTACTTGTTCCACCCATTAATCTTTTTCATAATGCCTGCAATGGCATAGGAGTCTGCAGGTTTCATGGCGGAGGCATCCCTTCCAAAGCATTCGCACCAAATTTCCATATTGCAAACAAGGGTACGTTCAACCGTACCGACACGAGATTCCCCACCAAATTCACTACCGTTTAGATAGTTTCTTCGCTCGTATAAGGACAGGACATTCCAATCATCGGGTAACAGCGTATCGAGGTAGGTGCGAACAAGCCCTTCTCGCTCATCACTTTCCATGGCATCTGCCTGCTCATTCGTTGCTAACTCTACATCACTGCCCTCTAAATAGAGCTTTTCACCTTTGGCATAAAGCACCAAAGTTTCTGCCCAAATCTGCTCTACATCGTATACGGACATCTGCCATGCTTTTCTTTTACCATCACCACTAATACGCACTGGCCAGAATCTTCGGTTACCCGTGATATCTCGCAAGAATCCACTCTCTGCATTGGTAGAACCGACAATGATACATTGACGTGGGTGGCTTTCAACATTCACACCATAACTGGCACGATATTTATCATCCGATCTTGATATAAAGGACTTCACAACCTCCACATCAGTTTTTCGCATGCCAGCTAGTTCGCCCAGTTCTAAAATCCAGTACCCTTGAAGTTTCTCAGGACCTGCTTTATCCTTCATATCCGTGAGCGTCAAACTATCGGAAAACCAATCACCTGCAAGCTTTGCAAAGAAGGTAGACTTACCGATGCCTTGTGGTCCATTCAGAATTAAAACGCTGTCGAATTTCGTACCAGGATGAACAATTCTAGCGACTGCTGCCACCATCATTTTTCTGGTAACAGCTCTGGTATAGGAATTATCTGTTGCATTAAAATAATCAATCAGTAAGGTCTCAACGCGGTCGATTTCATCCCACTCTGGTAGATGATCCAGGTATTCTTTTATAGGATGATAGGATCGCTCTGCTGCGACTGCTAGTATTGCGTCCTTTGTTTTGGTTGGGGAGTAGATGCCATATTTATTAGACAGATAAACTTTAAGGGCTGCATTATCTGAATCATTCCAGCCACCCTTCATCTGTTCCCAAGGCAGTCCGTCTCTTGCATCGATTCCATCACGGTGCTTATTAAAAGCAATGGATTCTAGTTCTGAATCGTTACGGATGATGAGAACGATATTATCCAAGGTGTCCTTAATCTTTCCTTGCTTATCCAGCTCAAGTGCTGTCTGCCAGTTATCTTCAGTAAAATCGATTGTTGCCTGTTCCATCCGCTCTTTCATAAACTGTGCTTTTACTTCATCATCTTGGATAGCAAATTCGCACATATTGATAAAGGATGGGAGTTTACTTGGTGGTGTACTTTCTGTCGCTCGATCATCTAAATGACCAAACTTGTGAATGCGAACAAGGTCAAAAGCATTAAGCAGCCTCCCACTTGCAGGATCTGTTGCGTGATGGGAATAGGCAAACTTATCATCATAGAGGATAACCCCTGCACTGGAGTCAGCCGGGATATAATCATATCGACCTACCATTACTGAAGGCTCGTATATATCCTTTAAAAACATATCGATTGCACTGCTTACTGAGTAGGTACGGCAAAAAGTACCGATAACTCCCTCTTTAGAAAGTGGATCGGCTTGTTCTTTTAATGAGCGATCAAGTACTTCTGACTGCCTAGAGGATACGGGCCAAGTACTTGTGTCTCGCCAATCATCGTATTTATTTAGAAATTCATCAGGATCAAGGAGAGAACCATCTTTTTCCTCATACACAAAAATGCCATTTCTAGAAGTAGACGGCCAATACATTAATCGTTCCGGTTCATAGGTTGTGTCATCAAAAAGGTCGATGCCGATTTCTTTTGCGACCATGCGACTAACGGCTGCATACTCCTCTTCTCCCACATCACGAAAGAGTGGAATGATCAGCCTTAATCTTGGATGTTCTGGAGTATGCTTATGAGTAGAATAAATACAACACTGATAAGGGAAGAAGGTAGAGATTTCTTCCCAGATAGTACTCGTGCCATAATCCATATCAAGGGTGAGCATGGAGCGTGATAGAACATTTCCTTTTTTACGTCTGCCATCTTTTAAATGACCTCCGACAAAACCGCCGACATCTTTAATAGAATCCTGACCGCCTTTTCTCATTTTCCGATATTCTTCTACCGTTTCGGTGGTACGCTGTGTGGTCTTAACACGGGAGCAGAAGTCCTCCCAGCTGATGTCTGTGTTTTTCCACTTTTTATCCATTCGGCTGTTGCCGTATGCTATCTTCATAGAGACTCTACCTCCTCAAAATCTTTATTAAAGTATCTGACCGGCTGTCTGCGTTTCTTTGCTTTTTCAATTTCAATACTCATGCCCCTTGAAATCACATCACCTAGCACCCAGACCTCTTGGCATTTGCCCATCAGGATAATATCCATAAAAATAGCGAGCTCACGTTCTTTCTCATTGCTGTCATCCATAAACTGTGGAAATAAAAGGTGAGGAGCAAGCGGAATATTGCCCTTATCTAAAGCAAAACGGCAAAACGCTCGTGTCCGCTTATTGTTGTTTTCAATATCGCCACTAAAGGGAGAGCAAATATAGACAAGGGGCTTAAAGGCAGCTTTTGCTGCTGCCTTTTCCTCACGGGTGATATTGCTAAGTGCTTCATGGGGAGTTGGATCATAATAGCCTTCTGAGTTTTTCATATCGATTTCCATATCACACCTCCATCTCAATTTGCGGGTAAATACCGTCGGCTTTCAACTGTTCATAGATAAAGAGTCGGCCTTTTTGCGTCCACTTGGTATGCACTTTCGTATGTTGGATACCCTTACTATCTTCATAGATGTGGGTATTGGTTTTTGTGTAGCCATTTGGAGCATGCTTTTGATATAACAGCCAAATATCACCTTGTTTAAACTGAATCCCTTTTTCATGAAGGTATTCGTTCATGCGCATGGCACTCCAACCATAATCTTTGGCAATCACAGAAATATTGACGGCATCCCTGCATTTAAGAACCACATCATAATAGGTAGCCTTGGGTTTCATCTCTGCAATTTGCTGCTGACCAATCGCAACGGCTGCCATCAATTCCTTGTTCTTTTCACGTTCCTCTTTTAATGCGGTAAAAGCTGCGATAGCAAGGTCGGGGTTTGCGATTAAATCATCCGTAGCATAGAGTCCGTGTTTACGAATAGCAGGGAGGACTTCACTAGTGACCCAGCGCTTAAACTTTTTAGCATTTGGCATTTTGCTTGAGAGGATGAGGCTATAGAGACCAGACTCATTGATGATAATCAAATCCTGTTTTCCACCAAGGGTGTCACATTTCGTTACCCCCTTGTCCTCTTCATCAACATGATCAATTAATGCTTTTCGGGTATTTGTATAACCGAGTATGCTTGCTACATCCTTACCTACAAAATAAGGTTGACCGCCAATCGTTGTAGTACGTACAGAACCAAACTCTGCATTTTTGTAAACTTGTAATTCCATTCGAATTACCTCCTTGTGTTTTTATTGGAGGTCTTGACCTCCTACCTAGTAGCCTTGGGAGAAGGTCAAATCTGACGGTATTTATATTCTTCTTGTAATTTCTTTGTTGCTCGCTTTAATTTCTGAGTAATATTGTTTTCACTTACACCGATGGAACTGGCATATTCTCGGATGGACACACCGTCAATACGAACTGCGATAAACATATCTGCCCAATCCTGTTTTTTGCCAAGAGCAGTACGTATCCATTTGCAGACACCTTCATAATCATCCTGATAAGCACGCTCAATTTCGTTTTTTCTAAAAATTCTGTCATCCGCAACTTCTTTCATAAGTGGTTCCGAGGTATCGTATTCATCACCATCGTCATTGAAGCGCTCCTTAGGAGTTGTTAAGTGTCTGGTTTCTCTGTGCCAGATGTTGTACTCCGGCTTGTTGAACTTTTCATCGAATGTTTTTTGGATTAATTTTTCCTTTTCAAGATTTTCACCTTCAAGTGAAAGACTGACCCACATCTCCTGAGTTTCTTCCTCATTGAGTTCGATGCTTTGAAACTGGTTCTCATATCTGATTGATAATCTCATTAGATTCTCCTAATCCCGTCCTGGAAGACAGCGGAGAACTAATGAATCTTTGGAAAACAATGACCAACAGAGTTACTTCCTACAAATATGTATAGGAAATAAAACGGAGGAGCATAAATTTCACCCAACAGCCTGTCATTGGCTATCTTCGAATCATTTATGTATCCGCCGTCTTCTGCTGGCCAGCTTTAGACGCATTTATATTTTTGTAAGGCTTGTCCCTTACATCTATAAATATAATAGGTTTCAAAATTTCACGACCAACTCGTTGAGTTGGGCCAAATTTGCCTATTTATCAGTCTTTTCTAAATTTGGGCATAAAAAAAGAACCCCTTTCGGGGTCCTAAACCAACTCATCGAGTTATCAACTTATTTATTCTTTTATTTCACTACCTAGTTCCTGAATACCACATTGCTCTAGAATACCATTGAAATCATCAAGCGAAAGCCCTGGCATAGTATCCATAATACGAATATACGTCTTATCGGGATCTTTATAATAATCTAGTTTATTATTTGATTTATCAAACAGCTTTTGCGTAATCCTCGTGCATAACTGCATACCAACACAGATGGCCATCAACACGTTCGTTGTCATATTGTTGGCTTTATCATTTTTTATTCTACCATGGTAATTTTTGTGGATTCCTGTCTCTTCATTAAACTTATCAGGATAATTCCACTTTCTATTTTCCATCAAAAACCACAGACAATTACATAGTGTTTTGGTAGGGTCACCAAGCAACTTAATGAGTTCAATTTCTTCCTCCTCATTATAAGAAGCTAGCTGCTGAGAAAATGCTTGATATGTTTCTTCAGGTTCATTCAGTAAAGGGGATTGGTACTTAGGATGAAACGTAAGAAGTCTACTATCAATGCCTTCAACCTTCTTAAGGACCGTATACCCAAGCAAGTCTTTGTAAGTATTAGTGTATGTTACAAAATTCTGTTCACGAATATTGATAACACATTTAGAGAGATTTTTCTTTGCCTTTGGCGTTAAAAAGAGTTTTCCATCTTTTTGTGTAACATATTGGCTGTTGGCAAGTACAAAGTATCCGTCAGCGTATACAAAATGTCTCTCTGTTATCCAGTTCTGTAGAGTTGAATCTGAATCAATTATTTTCAATGCTTCAACTGGAGTTAATCTAACAAAATCTTGATTACTATTGATTTCTTCATATACATCATTGTAATCAGAGAATTCTGATATGATATCCTCTAAACCAACTTCAATCAATCTATATTTTACTGATAGCCTTGACGTTATAAAGAAGCTGCTTAAATCCTCAATCAAGGTGTCACAAGAGTATATTGTATTTTCACCAGATGCTTTATACTGCTCAATAAACTCTAACGCTTTCCTTTTGAAGCAATTTTTGGGCATCAGGACTCTAGGAGCTAATCTATGTGCTTGCCATTCCAACCATCGAACTTCATTTTCTTTTGTGTTCTTACCCTCTGGTGGTGTAAAGAAAGTCTCGGATTGTCGGCATAAAATTGGATATAATTTTTCAGATTCATTTTTATTTTTAACCTTAAGAATTTGAAAATATGTTTTATCTTTTTCCCAGTGTAGTGCTTCATGAATGAGCGTATTTCTTTTCGAGCCTTCACCATATAAAGACTCGGACAAAGGGTCAATTAATACTGTTCCAGCACTGAAGGAAGTTGATAAATATTTACCTGTTTCCCTGTCATATATATCAACATCTGCATCCAAAAGTAAACAACATCCAAAAACATCTAGGTCGCTTGATAAATAAACTTCTTGAACAGTAAGCCCCATATCCTTAAGAATGTCATCAACCGGAAGAGGCATCGGTTCAACCAATGCCTGTTTACAGTATTTAGTCAGAAATTTTGTAGCATAGTCATCAAGGCGATTCTTTCCAAGAATTAGAGCACCTGATTTTTTATTGATATCGAATACATCACTTGGAGTTATCTTCCTCTTCATAATCTACCTGTTCTCCTTTTTCAATATGATCCAAAGGCAACTCTGACAATAACTTTCTTGCCTCTTTCCAGGTAGGGTAGAACTCCTCCACAAGTGAATTGAATCTATGGGTGTGATTCTTTTCTAACAAGTGTACCAGTTCATGGATAACAACATATTCAAGACATTCTATTGGTTTCTTGGCTAGCTGTAGATTAATCCATATTCTTTTTTTATCAATATTGCATGTACCCCACTTAGTTTTCATATTCTTAATTTTGTACTCATTAGCATGGAGGTTTGTTTTTGTTTCACACCTTGAAACAACCCCATCCAACACTCGTTTAAGTTCTTCTCTGTACCATTCATTGAATGCCCTCTCCCTTGATTCTTTAGTTGATCTTTCGGGAGCAGTCAATATTATCTTGTTTGGTAGTTTTGAAATTTCGTATTTGTTTCCTTCATAGACAACTTGTAGCCGATATGGCTTTCCCCACAGGAAATGGGATTCTCCTGAAACATATTCTCTCTCAGTTTGACGCGCCTGTGACAGCATCCTGTCTCTTACCTTAGTGATTTCTGGCATTTTCTTTAATACAAAGAGCCTTATCTCTTCATCAGGATAATCGCTAGGAGTACTAACTGTCACACTGCCTTCTGGTGGATTCACCCTAATATAGAGATTTTTAAGATTTTTCTTTTTTATAATTTCTATTGGCAACCCACCAATTATTTCTTCATTACACATCATATTCTGCCTGCCTTTCAGCTATTTCGAAGACCGCAGCAGTTTCTTGCGTTGCTTCATCTTCGTCATAACCATATACCAATAAATTTTCATATATAGCAAGCCTTATGTTTTGTTGTTTTTGAAAATTCCTTTTCCAATCAGGACGTAATGCACTATGGACAGCACTATCAATATTTACTGCTAAAGTCTCGTCTTTATTAAAATAATCAAAGAAAGCTCTTCTAGCTTCACTAGTCTTAACGGTATCAGGATAATCCAAGCTGTCTTCAGGGTGCAAAATCGCTTGGGCCAACTCAACAACTTGCCGTAAATATTCCTCGTAACTCATAGCCTCTATTCGTCTCTGGTCGATTAGTACTTGGAGCATTTCTGATAACTTACCATAATAAACTTGGTTAGATGACATCTTCTTTACAATTTCATGCTGCAAGTTATTTTCGATGATTTCTGCTTTAGCATTTTCATTACCTGGAAGACCTTGTACCAGGGCCTCTATTGGTGTTGTTGAAGTGTTTTCAAGTAACAATTCCACCAACGACATATTCCCGAGTTCACTTACAACTGTAGAATCTTCTGCACGTATGTAAGTATCAAGGACATATCGCATATCAGCCTCATATGGTTTTAAATCGATATAATCACAGCTTGCTAGTTTTACCATTTCTTTTATTTTGTTATAGCCTGAAATATCACTCCTTAGCCTGCTAACTTGCCCCTCTGAATAGCTATAATCACTCACAAGTTTATCACTGCAGTTAGCAAAAGAGCGTGTTAGCGAAGCTGTAAGACTATACAAAATATCTCTGCGACCAGTGTTTTCATCGTCTTCACTATTTTCACCACAAAAATACTCAATATAATCCGTATCGTCTTTAGGATCGCTTACATTTTCTAATAAATCTTTCAGCGATGCAATTGCACCCACCATCTCAGATTTAGCTTCGTCATAGCGATTCTTTATAAGTCCCTCAACATCTTCCTTATCAAAGCTATCGAAAGCTTCAGCAGTATAATCAGCCACTGCAAGCTGAACATTACGAAACAAGTCCATGTAATCTACGATATAACCATAGTCCTTATCTTCGCCATCTGGTCTATTAACTCGGCAGATAGCCTGGAAAAGGTCATGATCCCTCATAGATTTATCAATATATAGATATGTCGCTGTTGGAGCATCAAATCCTGTTAAAAGTTTATCTACCACGATAAGAAGTTTCATCTTAGCAGGTTCTTTTTTGAACTGCTCTTTTACTTCCTTCTCAAATTCAGACAATTTTTTGCCCTTAAGCATACGCTCATAAATAGACTTCTTATATTCTTCTTCGCCCTCTTGACTTAAATCACTCGTAGCTGTTCTAACACTCGCGGTTGAAGGCTCAAAGGAAGTTACAACAGCACACTTGTTAAAGCCGTTGCTAGTAAAAATATCCCAGTATCTGCAAGCCTCATATATACTGTTGGCCACAAGCATGGCAGTACCACGCTCATTTTTTAGACGAGGTTTTAAGTTCATATCGAAAATGATATCGCTAGCTATTTTCTCAAGTCTTTGTTTTGAACTATATAATTTGTTGATTGAAGTCCAACTTTGTTTCAGCTGTATCTTTGCTCTATCTGTAAGACCTAAGGTTTTATTGTCAAACCATAAATCGACCTTGTCTTTACTAGATAAGTCTTGGTCAACATCTCTTGCTTCATAACGTAAATCAAGAACAACACCATCTTGAACACCTTCATCAAATTTATAAGTATGGATGTAAGGTCCAAAAGTCTCAAGACTCGTTACTTTATCTTTTTTGAGTAGTGGAGTACCTGTAAAACCAATAAGTGATGCTTCAGGCATCAGTACTTTTACAGCCTCATGCAATTTTCCCGAGTTAGTACGATGGCACTCGTCAATAAAAGCTATAATATTTCCTTTTGCTTTAAAGTCAGCAGGGAGGTCTTTTATCAATTCTTTACGATATTGATCCACGTCAGATTGTTTACCTGCATTATGTCCGTATTTATGAATCAAAGAGCAGATAATAGAATCATCATTTTTATTCAGAATCTCTCTTAAATCAGCACTGCTTTTTGTTCTTCGTACTTTTTCATTTACATCAATAAACAGGCTTTCAATTTGGTCATCAAGCTCATCTCGGTCGGTGATGATTACCACTCGGCTATCTGCTACATTCTCAATAACCCACTTAGTAAGCCATACCATAATTAGGGATTTTCCTGAACCTTGCGTATTCCAGATTATTCCACCTTCACCCGAAAGGATTCTTTTCCTAGCAGCAATATTAGCAAAATACTGATTATGTCTTGCAATCTTTTTCACTCCAGCATCAAAAATAATAAAGTCGTGGATTAGTGAAAGAAACCTCTCTTTATGACAAAGAGAAATTACACCATCCCTTAGTTTATTTCTTTCTCTGGATTGGATACCTTTAATACTCGCAGAAAGTTCATCACTAGCTTTAATATCTTCTTTCCAATTCAGATAATACTTTTCTGGAGTTTCGATTGTTCCATACTTCAGTCCTTCTGCTTCGTTACCTGCAAAGAGAAACTGCGTAGTGCTAAAGTAGTTCTGAATATACTCTTTTTTTTGGTTTGTGAGATTCTGACGAATTCCCTCACCAATACTCACACATGAACGCTTTAACTCAAATATGCCAAGAGCGATACCGTTTATATACAGCACCACATCAGGGCGTTTTCTCTCTATTTGATTAAAGCAGAGAACACTTACTTCTTCAGCAGCATAAAAATCATTGTTTTCGACATTGTTCCAGTCGATATAATGGACTGTTTGACGATTTTTATTCTCGTCTTTAACACCTTGCTTGCCATAGCGAAGTAGGGAATAGACCTCTTTATTGATTTGGTAAAGGCTATCCACTTGATTGCTCGCTTTTGAAACAAGCTCAGTTACAGCTTTGGAAATCTGGTCTTTCGAATAACCACGTTTTTCAAGATTCTTCTTCAGCAAATCTTCTCTGATAGGTTTGTTATTCTGATCCTCTAGATTTCCGAGATACGTATAACCTAGACCTCCGTCTTCCTCTTTATCTATTAACCAGTGAAGGACCTTGTTTTGCAATTTTCTTTCTAAATCAACAGACATAGCCTTTACCTCCTCATACATTAAGGCGCACACGGCCTGTTAAGAGGTCGTCCATTGCACCTTCTTTGATTTGAATCATTTTTTCTTTTTCTATTTTAAGAGATTCTATTTCTTCATCCATTGCTGTCAGAACTTCAGCAATTGCTTGTTGTTCATTCTTATCTATTGGAACATATATTTTTATGTCAGATAATTTTGACGGATTAATTGCAGGGTAACTAGTACCCGTACAGTTATCAAGTACTTCATTAACAAAATCATCCTGTCTCAGAAGTAAAAAAAGAAATCTGGCATCGTTCTTAGTTCTTAATTGAGCGTAACCAGTAGAAAAAACAACATCCTCATCTGACAATTCGAATAGATAATTGTTTCTTTGGTATGGGCGTACAGTCTGAAAGAAAATATCACCAAATTGAGCTAGTCGCTTAGCCCTCGATGGAGCAGTTTCTTTTCTTTCAACCCGCCACCCCATGAGTGTTATTCCCTTGACAGATTCTAAGTCGACATATTTAAAGACTTCTGGAAGTGCGGAAGAAGGATTAATTTGTGCAAAGTCAGACAATTTTACATTGATCCACTCACCATTAAACCCATCAAGTCTTGTCCTACCACTGACTAAGTCCTCTAAAGCCCCGTCACGGATTGCTTTTTTCTTTTCAATTAGTTCGGTGAGATTGTCGATATGCTCGTCAAAATCCGATAATGCTGAAGCGATAGCTTGTTGTTCTTTGAAGGGTGGTAAGGGAAATTCCATATTCGCTATCATTGGACGTCTTACAGAATCAACCGTTGATTTCGCAGTATATTTTTCAACTTCTTGCAGGAAGTTTTTCGAGAAAAAATAATAAAAATACTTTCCGTCAACTTTTTCAAATTTACTAATAACATATACCCGTTGATGGGCTGCAAATTTACCGTTTTTATAGTGAAAAATCTTCCCTGCTCCGCCATCGCCTGCAGTTAACACTGCCTCACAATCAAAATCATAAAAGTTTATACGTTCCACATCTTTAGATCTGACATAGAATGGGTATTTACCGTTTTTAACGCTATCCTTTACATCTCTACATCCCGTAGTAATGTCAGCTATTTTATCAATTTGACTAATTTCCCAATCAGAAGGATAAGTTACCATGTGTATCCCATCCTTTCTAAAGCGGACTTCACCTTAGCCTTTGACTGAGCTGTCTTTTCTTCAATCTCGCCTAATGTGTGCTCATAGCGTTTAGCAATTAAGAAAACCTTAGAGGCAAGAGAATTCAGCACCTGGTCAATCGCATCAATAATGTCGCTTTCAAGCCTTGCCATCCACTTTTTGTCAAAAAGTAAATGCCTTACTTCATCAATCGTTAGTTCCCCGTATTTAGCAAGTACTAGATCATCCAGTTCTTTTTGAGAATCTTTAATCGCTTTATCAGCTTCTTCTTTTTCAGTTAACTTAGCTTGGTAAGAAAGAAGAGCATTATATTCTTCAACATATGTTTCTGGCATTATTGCATTGTCATTTGCTTCTTTTAATGCATTTCTTAACTTAGCCTTTCCAAATGAACCGTTCTTATTTCTAAGCTCATATGTCTTCAGCTCAATATTAGATTTGACGATTTTTTCCATTTCTGAAGTACTGCCTGCGTCAAATAATTCAATAAGTTTTGTAATGTCATCTATTACTTCAGAAGTCTTTTTACTTTCAAGTTCTTTTATTTGTTTATTCAGATTTGCTTTAGGTATACCGTCACCTTTTTCATTCAAAGCATTTATAAGCAAACCTTCGTCACCTGATTCTTCTTCTCTCATTTCATCCAGTTCAGATTCAAGCAATGCAGATTTTTCGATTAGCTCATTAAGAGCCATTAAATGAGTTTCAAAATACTCCTGTTCAATAATGTCTCTCGAAATTAAAGCACCTTCAAAAGACTTCATTTTCGAAGTATCATCGACTTTTATTTCTTCTCCATTTTCATCTTTAGCTTTCTTTTGAGCGTATACATATTCAATCTCACGTCCCGCATCATATCCGCTCGCTTTTATTACATATACATCATCTTGCATTTTCTCATTCCAATAGTTAAGCAAGAAGTCGTACACATCGTAATTGTCTAGAAGTTTTGCCGATTCAAAATCTCTCAAAATTTCAATACCCAAGCTTCGAATTAATTCTTTTGGATTTGTATCTGTATTAATATTGAGTAATGAATCTTTTACTTTATTTTTCCACGTCTCAAATAGAGAACTGTATTCAGTCTCCTTTTCAACCTTTATATTTTCATCTTCAGAAATGACTGTTTCAATTTCATTTGGTTTTATAGCAAGATTATAGATATTATGTTCTTCATCAACACAAGTGAATATCTCTTGTCTTAACTGCGGTGATATTTTCCAGAGTCTCTCTAAAGAGTTAATATCGACTTCTGGAATACCCCCTTTAAGATGTGACGCAATGTTTTGAGGTAATGTGTCATCTATTTTTTGGATATACCGAGGCACATTAAGGTTTCCTTCGTTCTCTTCTAAAACCTCTTTATAGGTAATAAAGCGAGAGTATCCCTCAATTTTTTTTTGGTGAATAAAGGTTTGCACAATTTTCTCAATATCTTGTTCACGTAGGCGGTTCTTATTTCCGTCTTTCTTAAACTCATCGCTCGCATCAATCATAAAGATACCTTCACGTTTATCAGCGTTTTCTTTATCGATTATGATAATACTAGCAGGAATTCCTGTACCATAAAATAAGTTTGCTGGCAGACCAACAATCCCCTTAATGTATCGCTTCTCAAGAACCGCTTTTCTAATGGTTTCTTCTGAGTTCCCTCTAAAGAGAACACCGTGTGGCAGAATAATCCCCGCCTTACCATTGCTTTCCAACGCTTTTAGAACATGTAGAAACCAAGCATAGTCACCATTCTTTTCTGGTGGAATGCCATAACCATCAAACCTCTTGTATTTATCTTCAGATGGTTTAATTCCATCAGTCCAGTCTTTATCAGAAAATGGGGGGTTCATGACAATAAAATCAAATTTTCTAAGTCCACCAAAATCATCAGTATATTGTGGATTTGCTAATGTATTCCCACTTTTGATTTCTCCTGTACCTTTGTTATGTAGGATGAAGTTCATCTTTGCTAAACCAGCAGTATCAGGATATTTTTCTTGTCCAAATATTGTAACTATGGAATCACCATTATCATCAGTTGGTGCTTCATCTGCTGAACGAATAAGTAATGATCCACTCCCCGCCGCAGGATCATGAAGAGTCCATTTCTTTCCTGTCTCTTGTTTAATATCGCCAATGCCAATAAGCTTAGCAATAATACGTGACACTTCACTAGGTGTATAAAACTGTCCCTTACTCTTACCAGACTCTTGAGCAAATTTCATCATAAAGTATTCATATGCATCCCCAATGATGTCATCACCACTAGCTCTGTTGCTTTTAAAGTCGATTGCAGGATTTTGGAAAATAGCAATAAGACCAGAAACTTTATCAACTAGTTCTTTGCCAGAACCTAGTTCATCCGGATTATTAAAGCTTACATCAGGAAGCGCTCCTACTAGCTTATTATCTTCTAGAAACTTTTGAAGAATTACATCTACTCTTTCGCCAACATCCGGTTTACCTTTTGCAGCAATCAAGTCGTCAAATGAGGCACCTTCATTTACTGTAAATTCAGCAAAACGTTGCCCCTTATATCTGTCCGATACATACTTGAAGAATAACAAAACAAGCACATAATCTTTATACCTTGAAGGTTCTACTCCACCTCTTAATTTATTACAAGCCTCCCATAATAGGGAATACAATTCTGATTTTTTCACGGCCATTCATTTAACCTCTCTCATCTCTTAATTGTTTTATATTTAGTATTCAGTTATATCTATTCCTGCTTTTAATAACCTTTCGTATCTCTCGTGAGAAATAAGCACTGCTACAGGCTTTCCGTTTTTCAAAACAAAAGCAGTTTTATCTTCATCTGATAAACCTGTGATCAATTTCGAGGATTGTCCTCTAAGAAAATCTGACATATTATAAAACTCCATTGGTTGCTTTTGGGCTTTATCTTCCTTATCCATACCTAAATCCACCTTTTCTTTTTATTATAATATATAGACATTGTTATTTCAACCTTTATATACACTTAAAAAGTAATTACTTTTTAAGTGCATTTCAATCTTGTTTATCTATTCAAGCCAATAGCCATCTTGTCAACTCACCACATTTTTGCTAGCAATCTTATCAACCCACCAATCCTATATTCAAATTCGTAAATCCGGTGAGTAATCCACCACTCTTGGATAACTTCCCTCAAAGTAAAAATCCGTGATTATCCTTCCGGCTTAGAACCAGACCTCAAATCACGGAAAGCCTTTATTTACTTATCTTATTACACGCTTACTTATCTACCCTTGACATCAATACTACCGTCTCAACGTGGTTCGATACGACAGGAAGTACGCCTTATGCCCTCGTCCGTATGTGGGAATATATCCACTATTGACCACCTAACATACCCATTTATCAATATACTTTTGAAAAATCTCTTTTTTCTCTTGGTCTGGTTTCTTTCGCCAGTGTAAAATGATGTCTTGAATTTCCTTGACAGCGTCTCTATAAGATGCTGTTGATTTTATTTCCTTTCGAATTTTTCCATTCAATCGCTCCATTTCTCGCTCTTGCTTGTCAGTACCAACTTTTGCATACGTTTTACTTCATACTTTGCTTTACACAATTCAAAAAATTATGGTAACTGTTCAGAACCCCCTTGGGGAACTAATTAATTTTTGTACAAAACAGAGAATTTTTAAAACCTGTTTTGCGATATTATTTCGGTAATTG
>NZ_FQZY01000074.1 GCF_900142165.1 Hespellia stercorisuis DSM 15480 | reverse complement strand
TGTGTTTTATGTCTCCATTGTACTAAAAACTCAGGAAAAAAGCGAATTCACATAGATTCACCTATGGTGAAAATGACTGTGGATAAGTAATGTTTTTCAATGTTCAGTTGTTGTTAAATATATTCAAAAGCCATAGAATTTGGCTTTGAATCAGAGTTATTTGAAAGATTGAAAGAGTAATCCACAATGAATTAAATTATTCAATCACAAACAATTGGTTATCCACCAATTACCGAAATAATATCGCAAAACAGGTTTTAAAAATTCTCTGTTTTGTACAAAAATTAATTAGTTCCCCAAGGGGGTTCTGAACAGTTACGATGAACATTACAAAAAGCTTAATATGAATCCTGAGTATCTTTTCACTTTAGAGGATGGTACGATTCTAAAAGCAAATACTGTTCGGTCTAAGCTTGAACTCTTTTGTCATAAGAAATTCGATATGCCTGATACGCCAAAAGAAGATCGTTTTTATCGAAGTTTTCATAAGATGAGAAAAACCTATGGATCACTTCTTTACAAAAACGGTGTACATATCAAGACCATTGCAGAATTCATGGGCCACCGAAAAGAAACAACTACTGAAGAATTTTAAAACTACGATTTATCCCGTCCCGAGGAATCAAAAAAGGAAATCGTTGATGCTCTTGATGCTCTGTCAGTTGGTAATATTATCAATTTTTCAAAAAAATGGAAAAAGCGCGTAGAATACGCAAGATGTAGGTTTTTTCGAAATTGTGACCACTTTATATTGATTTGTGACCACTTTACACTAGTGTTAGAAAACAAAAAAATAACGGAAACCCTTGATATTACAGGGTTTCCACTATTCTCAGTCAAGCGGAGAGGGTGGGATTCGAACCCACGCGCCCTCTCGGACAAACGGTTTTCAAGACCGCCTCGTTATGACCACTTCGATACCTCTCCACACTTATTTAATTGTGTCGCTCTTTGTCAGCGACAATATGTATTCTACCATAGCTATATCCATTTTGTCAATATCTCAAAAACATTTTTTCATTTTTATTTTTCATTCGTTTTTCATTTATTGAAGCACGGATGTTCATAAAGCATTTTTTACTTCTTTCGTCTCACAAATACACCTGCTATCTCCAGATCCTCCGGTGTTGTGATTTTGATATTCTCATAGCTCCCCCGCACCAGCCTGATCGGCAGGGAAAGCATCTGTTCCACGACCATCGCGTCATCGGTGATATTTTCCGCTCCACACTCCATCAAAAGCCCGTATGCCTTTTTCACAATGTCGGTTCTGAAAACCTGGGGGGTCTGTATCATCCAGACCAGATTCCGGTTTGGTGTTGCCGTCACAAAGTCCTGCTCGTCGACTGTCTTTATGGTATCTTTTACCGGCATGCCGACCACACACGCATCGTATTCCACCACGTGCTCATACACCCGCTCTATGATCTCCTCATCCACAAATGGACGTGCACCGTCGTGTATAAAAACGTATCCGTCATCTGAAAGCTCCTGCAGACCATTCCAGACTGAGTGGTAGCGTTCTGTCCCGCCACAGGTGATCCGGCTCACTTTATGGATTCCGAACCGTTCCACGATTTCTTTTCTGCAGTAGGACTCCTGTCCTTCGCCAACCACCAGCACGATTTCATCTATCAGCGGGGAATCTTGAAATGTGCGCAGGGAATAATACAGTACCGGTCTGCCATCCAGCTCCAGGTACTGCTTCTGTATCTCTGTGCCCATCCGCGTTCCCTGCCCCGCTGCAAGGACAATCGCGGTGCATCTTTTCTTTGTACTCAGTTGCATATCATTTCTTCCAATCTGTCTGTTTTGTCTTATTCGGCCGGAGCAATCCTGTCGTTTTTGTCTTATTCGGCCGGAGCAATCCCGCCTCTTTTATCTTATTCAGCCGGAGCGATCCTGTCTGCCGCTCCCGCCATGACTTTAACGTTCGCCCAGCTTCAAGTTCGGCACTGCATTCAGATCCAGCCCGTGTCTCGTTCCCGCCATGTACTCGTAGTACGCCGCGGCTCCGATCATCGCCGCATTGTCGGTACACAGAATCGGAGACGGATGGAAAAACTGTACACCGCGCTCCGCACATGCCACTTCCATAGCCGCACGCAGACTGCTGTTAGATGCCACGCCGCCGGCGATTGCGAAACGGTTCATATCATACCTATCCACAGCCTTCATCGTATTTTCCACAAGGACATCGATCACAGCTTTCTGGAAAGAGGCCGCGATATCTGCCCTGTTGTACTCAACATGCTTCATCTCACACGCATTGATGTAATTCAGCACCGACGATTTCAGACCGCTGAAGCTGAAATCATAAGGAGCGTCATCCATGTGCGCCTTCGGAAATGGAATTGCATTGGGATTTCCCTCTTTGGAAAGCTTATCAATCTTTGGCCCGCCCGGATAACCCAGCCCAATCGCACGCGCCACTTTGTCAAACGCCTCGCCTGCCGCATCGTCCCGTGTTCTTCCGATAATGTCGTATTTGCCGTAGTCTTTTACGCACACCAGATGGGTATGCCCGCCGGATACGACCAGACAGATGAACGGCGGCTCCAGATTCTTGTTTTCGATATAGTTCGCGGAGATGTGTCCCTCGATATGATGCACGCCGACTAACGGCAGGTTTTTCGCGTAAGCAATCGCCTTCGCCTCCGCCACACCGACCAGAAGTGCGCCCACAAGTCCCGGACCGTATGTCACACCGATGGCATCGATATTATCCAGCGTCATGCCGGCTTCCCGAAGTGCCTCCTCGATTACCTGGTTGATCTTCTCGATGTGTTTTCTGGATGCGATCTCCGGAACTACACCGCCATACAGCGTATGCAGATCTATCTGTGATGAAATGACGTTGGAGAGCATCTCCCGCCCGTTGCAGACCACCGATGCGGCCGTCTCGTCACAGGAACTCTCTATCGCCAGTATATTTACATTTCTTATTTCTCTCATAATGCCTCCTACCAATTACCCCTATACAACTGTACAGATTTGCCTTTGCTCCGATCTCTCCGGGACGCCCTACGCCTCGTCAAAATCCAGTTCCAGCGACATCCGGTCTTTTCCAGCCTTCGCCCGCGGAAAGATTGCACGCACATCGTCCATGTATTCCTCTGGTCTGGTAAGTGACGGACTGTAATGTGTCAGCCACATTTCACCTACCCCGGCACCCTTCGCAAGCTCCGCAGCCTCATAGAAGGTCATGTGCTTGTATTCCTTTGCCTTGGCCAGCTTGTCCTTCTCCCCGTACATGCCTTCGCAGATGAAAAGATCAGAATCCACTGCATTCTCACGGATGGAATCCGTGGGGCGGGTGTCGGTCGTGTACGTAAGCTTGATTCCCTTGCGCGGTGCTCCCAGCACCATATCCGAGGTGACTGTTCTGCCTTCCCATTCAACGGATCCGCCCTTCTGCAGCGCATTCCAGCACTGCACCGGAAGGCCCAGCTCTTTCGCCTTGTCCACCTGGAATCTGCCGATCCGGTCGATTTCCAGTGTATATCCGTAGCAGAGAACATTGTGATTAACACGGAACGCCTTAAGGCGGTATCCATTCAGTTCAAATGTCTGCTCCGCTCCCTCAATCTCCTTGTAAATGATCGGAAATGGGAGCTCCGGCGCAATGACCCGGAGTGCCGATACCACCCGTTCCAGCCCCTTCGGTCCGATCAGGGTCAGCGGCTCTCTGCGGTCTGCATTGCCCATTGTCAACAAAAGTCCCGGAAGTCCACTGATGTGGTCTCCGTGATAATGCGTAAAACAGATCACATCAATCGGCTTAAAGCTCCACCCTTTTTCTTTGATTGCAATCTGTGTTCCTTCTCCGCAGTCGATAAGGAGACTGCTGCCGTTAAATCTCGTCATAAGCGCTGTAAGCCAGCGATATGGCAGCGGCATCATCCCACCGCATCCTAACAAACATACATCTAACATATATTCCCTCTATTTCTATTCTGAACTCTCATTCCCTTGTTCTTTCTTCTGAGTTTCCGACTTCAGGCTCTTGATTTCAGATTGCTGATTCCAGCTCCTTGATTTCAGGTCCTCGATTTCAGATTCTCGATTTCAGTCATTGTGCAAATTGACTTTATTCCATTTCAACCGGAACCACAAACTCCGCAGTCATCCGATCATAGCAGGACTCGCACAGATCAAACTGATGCCGCTCGCCATCCTTGTCCGCCGGATACTCCCACCGAAAATCCACGGAAAATACCCCCTCCGTCCGGATTCCATTCTCTGCCGAAATCTCTTTTCCGCATCGATTGCAGATAATTTTTTTCACCATCTGTTTTTCCTGCTGTTCACTACTATATTTTCGCATACAGTTCCTCCTATGAATCCGTGTTTCGCGTTACGAACTCATTATATCTGTCCGGCAGGCCTATGACTAGTGGGAACTGTTTCCTCATTTTCCAATCTGTGTGCGCGCCCCGACGTCCTGCACACCAGAAGCGCTGGACTATTTCAGAACATTCAGCTCACGGCTCATGAGCACTGCATCCTCCGTCGGTCCGGAGTAAAAGTTTCTGCGGATTCCATCCTCCACAAACCCCTGACTCCGATAAAAGGATCTGGCTGCCTGATTCTGTTCTCGGACATCCAACAGAATCCTCCGAACATCCTTCTCCCTGCAGCATTGTTCCATGCACTGCATCAGAAAACGCCCTACCCCTCTGCGCTGTCCGCTTTTTGCCACGCCGATGCGAATGAGTTCTCCCTCATCAAAGGAGCGGTAGAAAATGTAATACCCAACCACTTCGCCTTCTGATTCCACGACCGTACAGTCCGCATCCGGCAGTTTTCCAGACTCGCCGATGCTGACCGCACTCCACGGATCCGGAAAAAGTTCCTGCTCCAGCCTCGCGACATCCACCACATCGGCTGCATTCATTTTTCTGCAAATCAACTTTCTGCTCTCCCGTTCCGGGCTCACGGCATCGGCTTTAGCGGCCGCCTGCATGTTTTTGTAAATTTTCATACTGCGCTCCTGCTCCATCTAAGAACGTTCATCCAAGCTCTTCTTGTTCCGTACCCTTGCTCCGTTTCATACCGCCTTCCCCACCACTTCATGCTCTGCGCACTGGAAGTAGCGGGTATACTTACGGACGATCAATCCGCGGAACCGCTGTCTGGCATAATGCCATCTAATGCGTTCTCGTCCGGCACGGTCGCCTCCATCCCCGGTGCTTCTGGATCATCTCTCCACTTTTTATATTCCAGGGCCTTCTCCTCGGCCTTTTTTCTCTCTTCCGCCGCTTTCTTCTCCTCGGTTTCCCGCTCCAGACGCTCACGCTCCGCCTGGGACATACGCAGATATTCCGGCTGATGGTCCATGGCACTCTCGATGCGCCCCTGCTTCATATAGCGCATTCCCAGCGTCCCTACGGAAGCCGCTCTCTGGCGGTTCATATGCTGCGGGGCAAATGTATAAGATATCTTCAGCCCTTTCCTCAGCAGTTCCTTGTAAACCGGAACTCCATCCCCCAGAAATACAACGGGTCTGTTCCAACCGTTCAGACGCTCGATCAGCTCTCCGACAGAAATCGCCACCGGGCGTTCCAAAATTCGTAACTCTTCCTCTAAAAATGTATACATACCTGTGTATACCTGATTACGCCTTGCATCCATGATTGGGCAGATAATTTCCCTGCATCCATAAACGTTAAACGCAAGTCCGTCCAGTGTCGGAACATGAATCAGCGGCTTGTTCAGCGCGAGCCCCAGCCCTTTCGCCGTCGCCGATCCGATACGCAGCCCCGTAAATGACCCCGGGCCTCCTGAGATCGCGATGGCATCGATGGTCTGGAGATCCAGCTCCGTCATCTTCACCACCTCATCCAGCATTGGAAGCAATGTTTGAGAGTGGGTCTTCTTGTAATCCACCGTATATTCTGCCAGTGTGTGATCTTCCTCCACAATCGCTACCGTGGCGACAAGCCCTGAACTGTCTATTGCTAATACTCGCATATTTTACTTCCTTTCCTCTATGGTGATTCTCCGATAATCAAATCCATTGTTTAAATCTTTTTCTATCGTGATCTCGACGCGCTGTTCCGGGAGAAGTTCCTCGATCAGATTCGCCCACTCGATCAGGCTCACGCCTTCCCCGTAGACATACTCCTCAAAGCCAACCTCGTCCATCTCGTCCACATCACCGATCCTGTACACATCGAAATGGTAGAAGGGCAGACGTCCTTCCTCATATACCTGCACGATCGTAAATGTCGGACTGTTGATGGGCTCCTCAATTCCGAGTCCCCTGGCCAGTCCCTGTGTAAACACTGTTTTCCCGACGCCCAGATCCCCCACCAATGTGAATACCTGTCCCGGTTTTGCCCTTTTCCCCAGCTGCTCGCCAATGGCGAATGTCTGCTGCGGACATTTTGTCTCTATTACCATGTTCTCTTTTCCTTTGCTTCTTGTACTGAGGAGGAACCCGCTGCTGACTGAAGGAACCTCAATGCCCGCACAGCATCTAGCTCACCCGCCTGATTTTGACTTTATCCGGTGGCATGTTTGTGGAGATTACCTGAACCACAGCCGCATAATTCTCACCCAACTGCCCGATTGGCAGAATCAAGGTCTGCGCCTTCGACATATAGATAATCAAAGCCTGATTCGTCGAAACGGCCTTGTAAAATGAGTTCCACGGATACTGCTGCCTGTTCTTCCCCTGCCCTGCAGCAACACCGTTCTCATTCACCTCGTAGCTTATCGGCTCCCGGAACATCTCTGTCTTTTTCAGCTGTTCCCCCGACTTGTGCCACAGACTGAAAGGCGTGTACACCAGAAATGCCAGTGCCAGAAACCATTCCGCTGCCGCGATCAATTCACTGCCCTGCTGAAACTGTGTCACTCCGAGTGCCAGACATACCACCCCGATCACCACGCCAAGTATCCCGCTGACATGAGTATATGTATGATAAATCATAAAATCAAATATGTCCTTCTGCGTCATGGTTATTTGAAATTTTGCTGACATTTGCCTCCTCCGCACTCTTATCTGCCACTGTATCATGGATGTAAATCAAACGTTCCTTCTATTGCATTCTCCTGACGCAGTGCTGTGCCTTCCCGCGACGCAGACAAGAGAAGCTGATATTTCACCCGCTCCTCTTCCCCGCCCCGGCACAGTGCCGCAATGACATTTTGCCAGTCAGCTCATCTCTGCGTCGACACATTTGCTTTTCGTTTCACAGTATTTTGGTACATCGTCTCCTAAATAACTACCACATTAAGCTTGTCCGGGTAGTTATTTAGTTTACGGTGTTCTAGTGATGGAACAGACGGATTCCCGTAAATGCCATCGCAATTCCATATTTGTTGCATGTATCAATGACATTGTCATCCCGGACAGAACCGCCCGGCTGCGCAATGTAAGTAACACCGCTCTTATGTGCTCTCTCAATATTGTCACCAAACGGGAAGAACGCATCAGATCCCAGCGCAACATCTGTCATCTGATCTAACCATGCCCGTTTTTCTTCTCTCGTAAACACTTCCGGTTTCACTTTGAAAATGTTCGGCCATGCCGCATCATTTAACACGTCCATGTAATCCTCTCCGATATAGAGATCGATTGCATTGTCTCTGTCCGCGCGTCTGATTCCATCCACAAACTGTAGCCCCAGCACTTGTGGTGACTGACGAAGGAACCAGTTGTCCGCCTTGGAACCGGCAAGTCTGGTACAGTGGATACGCGACTGCTGCCCCGCACCGATTCCGATTGCCTGTCCGTCTTTTACAAAGCACACAGAGTTAGACTGCGTGTACTTCAGGGTGATCATAGAAATTGCAAGATCAATCTTTGCCTGCTCGCTCAGCGTTTTGTTCTCTGTCACAACATTAGAGAAGAAATCCGCATCGATCTTCAGTTCATTTCTTCCCTGCTCAAATGTAACGCCAAACACTTCTTTATGCTCGATCGGCGCCGGCACGTAATCCGGGTCAATCTGAATCACATTGTAATTACCGTTCTTTTTCTGTTTCAGAATCTCCAACGCCTCCGGCTCATATCCCGGTGCGATCACGCCGTCTGAAACTTCGCGTTTAATCAGCTTTGCAGTGTCCACATCGCAGACATCTGACAAAGAGATAAAGTCTCCGAAGGAAGACATTCTGTCTGCACCTCTCGCTCTCGCGTATGCACTTGCCAGTGGAGACAGTTCTCCCAGATCGTCCACCCAGTAAATCTTCGCAAGCGTGTCTGAGAGCGGAAGTCCTACTGCTGCCCCCGCCGGTGACACATGCTTAAAAGAAGTAGCTGCCGGAAGTCCCGTTGCCGCCTTCAGCTCACGTACTAATTGCCAGCCGTTAAATGCATCCAGAAAATTGATATATCCCGGTTTCCCACAGAGCACCTGAATCGGAAGTTCTCCTCCGTCCGCCACATAGATTTTTGATGGTTTCTGATTTGGATTGCATCCGTATTTTAATTCTAATTCTTTCATCTTCGTTCCTCCTAAATAATATGTAGTAAGCCGCCCATGTGCCCTGCACAAGATCGTCTCTTCCTCTTACATGTTTTTATTAACGATCTTTGTCTCGTATGTTCCGCTTGCAATATCAATATATCTGACAAATAATGACACCTTGTTGTCCTCATTCAGACTGTTCCAGAGCGTCTCTGTAAATGCGTCGATGTCCTGATCGATTCCGATCAGCTTCGGCTCACCCTCAAAGCTTGGGAGTGGATTGCCATCCTGCATATAAGTGTGGATAAAATGTCCTTCTCCCGCAACCGGATTCTCGTACGCGAAGGTGTAACGGCTGCATGACTCCGGATTGCCGTTATTGCTCTTCAAGATAGACATCGCGTAGTTGTATCTTCCGTCTTCCAGATGCATGATACCCGAAATTCTCGGTGTGTAGTTCGGGCCATCCGGCTCAAACTCTCTGGAACGCAGTGACTGCTCGAATGTCATCTGACTGTCCATTCCTTCATATATAGTATCTGTCTGATCTCCGTTTGTCACAATCGTCTTGTTGCCAAGTACACGTACCGGCGCGTAGATGATCAGGCTCGGATCTGTCAGCTTGGATGGATCAAATGCCTGTGTGCGGATTCCTGCTCCTTCTTCCACGAACACTCTGTTGCGGCTGTTCTCACTGCGGCCCATAATAAAATACGCGGTCACTGCCTGACTGCCATCCTTGCTTCTTCCGATGATGATTCCTCTTCCCGGGTATGAATTTCCCTGTAACTCTTTTTCAATCGATACCATTTTCATGAATCTTTCTCCTTATAATCTGAATTAATGTGATTACGGTTCCTAACACCGGCTGTTTTATCCCTAACATCCGTAAAGCGAACTTTCATTCTATCTATTATACTCATGAACCACCAAGAGTTCAATCAAAACTTGCGATTAGTGCAGCATTAATATTTATTTCAGTAGTTCCTGTGCCGTCACCACTGACTGCGCCATCACGAGTACTGCATACGGCAGTGCCTCATCATCCACGTGAAAATGATCGTTATGCCATGCAAAGCATTCATCCTCTGCTCTTCGGTTTCCGAACCAGTAGAAAAATCCGGGCACCTCCTGCATAAAATTGGCGAAATCTTCAGACGCCATGGAGGGCTGAGCCGTCACGATCCGTTCCTCCCCCACTGCCCTTTTTGTGGCTTCTATAGCAATCTCGTACATGGCCTGGCCGTTCCACACGGACGGGATTTCTTCCACGATCTCCAACTCCGCCGTGCACTCATAGGCAAGTGCCGTGTGCTCCACGATTGCATTCATGCGCTCCAGTCCGCGCTCCTGTACTTCCGGGCTGAAGGTCCGCATACTGCCCGTCATATTCACCGTGTCCACCACCAGATTCTCCTGCGTTCCCCCATGAATGGAACCGATGGTCAACACCATAGCCTCCTGCGGGGCAACGTTTCTGCTGACGATGGTCTGCAGATTCTGTACCATGGCACTCGAACACACAATGGGATCCACGCAGAGTTCCGGCATGGACCCGTGTCCACCCACACCATGGATCGTGATGCGAAAGTTTTTCTTTGCCGTCATCATCGGCCCCGGATTGACCACCACATTTCCACTCTCCACCTCCGGACGGTTGTGTAGTCCAAAGACAGCTTCTACCCCAAGCGCTTTTAAGAATCCGGTCTCAATCAAAGCCTTCGCGCCGGTCGTGGTCTCCTCCGCCGGCTGGAAAATGAGAATCGCGTCCCCCAGAAGCTCCTCCCTGTGCTCACTCAGGACCATGGCCGCTCCGAGAAGAGATGCCGCGTGGAAATCATGACCACAGGCATGGCAGACCCCCGGGTTCTGAGAAACGTGCTCTGACTCCCACGCCTCCGTCACCACAAGTGCGTCAATGTCTGCCCGCAGGGCTATGTTCCGCCCGGAGCTGCCGCCCTTGATTCTGGCTATCACCGCCGTCTCTACCGGATTTGGAATGATTTCCACCCCCGGGAGCTTCTCCAGAATCTGTCTGATGTACGCCGAAGTTTCCCATTCCTCCCAGGATACCTCCGGATGTTCATGGAGATGGATTCGGATCTCCCGGATTTTTTCTGTCTGCTCTGTTGTCAGTTTCCATTGTTCGCTCATTTTTTTCGTCCCTTCCTTTCCAGATACATAAGAATATACAGGCACCTTGACCAGTTGTCATCTGCTGCTCTGCTCATCGCCCTCGCTCGTTGCCTCCGCTCGTTGTCTCCGCTCGTTGCCTCCGCTCGTTGCCTCCGCTCGTTGCCTCCGCTCGTTGCCTCCGCTCGTTGCCTCCGCTCGTTGCCTCCGCTCGTTGCCTCCGCGAATAGTATACCACAAAAAAGCTGCTGATAAATCAACGATTATCAACAGCTTTCTATATTTATTCTCTTCTCAATGCCTCGATCGGGCTCAGCTTTGCCGCTTTGCGAGCCGGGTAAATTCCGAAAAACAGGCCGATCCCGCAGGCGAACAACGTTGCCCACAGTGCCGCGCTCCACGGAATGGCTGCCGTCATGCTCAGCACTGCGCATACGACAAGTCCAAGAATGATACCGCATATTATTCCGATTCCTCCGCCGATCAGTGCGATGATTGCCGATTCTGCGAGGAACTGGATCATGATGGATCCGGTTTTTGCCCCGAGGGACTTGCGAATACCAATCTCTCTGGTCCGCTCCGTCACGGACACCAGCATGATGTTCATGATTCCGATTCCCCCTACCAGAAGTGCTATGGCAGCAACCACGGTGATAAACACGGTGATCATGCTGAACATAGAAGTCATCTGATCCTGCTCTCCTGCAGCAGTATAAGCCTCAAATATCTTCTCATTTTTCACGCTGTGATTTCGCTTCAGGATATCCATGGTCTCTTTTTCCATGTAATCCGCCGCCACACCTTCCTCCGCCGAGATGTAGATTTCTGCCGTATACGAGTAATCATACCCCCAGACATTCAATGCATTCATCGGCATATAGAGTGTAATCTTGTCGGTATTTCCCATCATCATCGCCATAATTCCGCTGGTTGTCTGGGACTTGCTGACTCCTACGATTTCTGCCTCCTGTATACTTCCGGCCACCTCAATGTCCAGTTTCTGCCCGACAACGTTTTTTGCACCGTACAGTTTCTCGGCATCTGCCTCCGGTATTACACACACCATACTGCCTCCATCTGCCTCACTGGATGTAAAAAATCTGCCGTACAGGATATCCAATCGATCTGTACTCTCCATATCTGCATTTCCCACGCTGATGTTTGTGTCGAAATTGCCTTTGCGTGTTGTCAGCTTTCCTTTGGCACTCCCCGTCGGTGTGACACCTGTGATCCCTTCTATTTCCCTGATTTCTTCCATATCTGTTTCTGTGATTTCCTCCGGAGATGATTCCGCATCTTCCCCTGGCCAGACATACATCACATTTCCAACACTTCCGTACAGGTCTTTGATGGAACCCTGGAGCCCATTTCCGATGGTCGTGATCATAATCACCGAAGAGATTCCGATAATGATTCCCAACATGGTCAGCAGCGTCCTCCCCTTATTCGAACGGATGCTGTCGATGGCCATTTTAAAATATTCACCCAATCGTCCCATTCGTATTACTCCTCTTCTCCCGATGCCGCACCGTCCGATTTGTCGTCTGTCTCACCTGATTTATCATCTGACTTACCTGATTTGCCATCTGTCTCATCTGATTTGCCGTCGCCCTGTACGGTTACAGCACTTCCTTCTTCCACACCGTCAGGCAATTCCCGGATCACCTGCTCGTCAGCCTTGAGACCATCCTTGACCTCTGTGTAATCTGTCGCACTCAGACCGATAGTAACGTTCTTGCGCACTACTTTGTTGTTCTCATCTACCACATAGCAGAAATCTCCATCCGTATCTGTATTCACTGCCGCAGATTCTACGCGAAGGACATCCTTTACATTTCCTATATTCAGAACCACCTTAGCCTGCACTCCCAGGTAAATGTCGCTGTCCGCATTGTCCACACGCACCTTCGTGTTGATTACCTGACCGCCCTGCTCCGTCTTGGTGGCTATCTTGCTGATTTCTGTAACGGTTCCCTTATATTCTTTCTGACCGATGGTGATCTTAGCGGTCTGTCCAGTCTGTACTTTATTGTAGTCCGCCTTGGATACCGGAACCTTGACATACACATCCTCATTACTGGAAACGGTAAACAGTTCTGCTCCCTGTGTCACCAGTGCGCCCTGCTTCACTTTCATGTCTGAGAGAACACCCTTAAATTCAGTCTTCATCCCGTCCTGTCCCTGCGCCAGAAGCTGCTCTGTCGTGGACGCCGCCAGCTGTGCCAGATTGTTCTGTGCACTCATCTGCGCCTGCGCTGCATCTGTCACACCGGCTGTCGCTGCAGCCTTCGTCTCACTCTTCGCCGTTGCAAGCTCTGACTGCAGCTCTGACAGAGTTGACTGTTCCTGTGTAAGTTCATTATTCCACGCCACGATCTGGTCATCTGTCGCAGGCGTAGGTGTCTCGCCGGTCGCCCTTGTCTTTTCATTTTCCAGCTCCTGCACTTCCGCTTTCTTTGGTTCAATCTGATCCGTAAGATCTTTCACCTGCTGTTCCAGCTTCTTCTTTTCTTCCTCTTCCGGAGGGCTTACCTTATCGTTCAGTTTCGTCTGTACGTCCGTCAGCTGCGCCATCAGATCCGTCAGTTCTGCATTGGCGTTCTCATATGCGATCGTGGCATCTGTCACGTACTGGCTTGCATCGGAGGTCAGTTGATTTGTCCGGTCTGCAATTGCCACGTTCAGATCCGCAATATGTGCCTGGGACGCATCGATATCCGCCTGAATCGATCCTTCATCCCGCGTGGTTCTCGCCGCTGCCTGCGCCGCCTTCGCCACAGTATCAAGATTGCCATTCGCTGTCACGGCACTCTCGAGCTGGGCTTTCTGATTATCCTGCGCCAGAGTTGAGGTGTCATACCCGATAATCAGTGTTCCACTCTCCACCGTTGCGCCATCCTCGCCGTTGCACACGTTGATCTTGGCATTTACCGGCGAATAATAAGTCTTCGTGTTTCCACTCGTGACATCCCCTGTGACATTGAGCGTACTCACCACATCACCTTTCTCAGTCTTCGTCACCTCGACGGGCATTCCCGATGCCGATGACTTCATCGCCCGAACAGCTATAACCCCCCCGACGACTACAACACAGCCGACTACAATGGCTGCTATTTTTGCTTTTTTATGCTTCTTGAACATCTCCCTCATCCTCCTCATTTTCCTCGTTTTGATAATCAGCCTCTATTTTTCCATCCTCTATCCTTATAACCCGTTTTACCTGTCTGGCAATGTCATCATCATGGGTGATCAGTATCACTGTCCTCCCCGACTCGTACAGCCCCCGCAAAATTCCAAGGATTTCTCTGCTTGACTTGGAATCCAGATTTCCAGTCGGCTCATCAGCCAGAATCACAGGTGGTCCGGATGCAATGGCTCTTGCAATTGCCACACGCTGCTGCTGTCCACCGGACATCTCGGAGGGCTTGTGATTCATACGTGCCCCCAGTCCAACTTTCTCCAGGGCTTCGCCTGCCAGTTTTCTCCGCTCTTTTTTTCCGATTCCGCGGTAGATGAGCGGCAACTCCACGTTATCCACTGCATTCAGATTAGCAATCAGATTGAATCCCTGAAATATAAATCCGATCTCCTCATTGCGAATCTCCGACAGCTCGTTATCTGTCAGTTTCAGTACTTCGCGGCCATGTAATTCGTAGTCACCGGATGTCGGTGTATCCAGACAACCGAGCATATTCATCAGTGTGGATTTTCCGGATCCGGAATGTCCGACGATGGCCACAAACTCTCCGACGTCGATATTCAGGTTCACGTGATCCAGTGCCCGGACTTCGTTTTCTCCCGGGTTGTATACTTTGCATACATCGCAAAGTCTGATTAAAGTCTCCATTCCATTCCCTCCTGTTGAGCAGATGCATTTAAAAGTAAGTATTGTCCGCCTGGCATCCGCATAGGCCTCAAGGCTTATTCCACCTGCGGCGGGTTCTCCCCAGCACAGATCGGCTTTCATTTTCTGCACGCTTATATCATACAAAATCCATTTTTTCTTTTCATTAAATAAACCTTAACATTTCCTTAAGATAGGCACACACTTTTTTATTGTACCATGGATTTCTTTTTCTGCAATGTGTTAATGCGTCAGTTTGTGGGCGCGACAAGACAACCAGCGCGAGTTTGCACTGGCATTCCTCTGTAAAATTCGGATATTCTCTGGGAGTGCAAGAATAAAAATGTACGAAAAAAGCCCATGAATGCAAGCATTCCGGGCTTCTTTTGTACATATTTTTCTGCAGATAGCTGCTTATCTCTTTGTGACGATTTATTATCGTTTTGAGAACTGTGGTGCTCTACGAGCTGATTTGAGACCATATTTCTTACGCTCTTTCATACGTGGATCACGTGTTAAGTAACCAGCCTTCTTCAGTGTTGATCTGTACTCGTCAGAATCTACCTGAAGTAACGCTCTTGCGATACCGTGACGGATTGCTCCAGCCTGTCCTGTGTATCCACCACCATGTACGTTTACTAACACATCAAACTTGTCGTTTGTCTGTGTTGCAACGAGTGGCTGACGAACTACAACCTTGAGTGTCTCAAGACCGAGGTATTCGTCGATATCTCTTTTATTTATTGTGATTTTACCTGTTCCAGGTACTAAATATACTCTTGCGATTGATTTTTTTCTTCTTCCTGTTCCGTAATACTTTGCACTAGCCAATGTAATATCCTCCTTTCAACCTATCCTTAAAATGTCAATACTTCTGGTTTCTGAGCCTGCTGTTCATGCTCTGGTCCAGCGTATACGTGAAGTTTTGTGATCATCTGTCTTCCCAAAGGTCCTTTTGGAAGCATACCTTTTACAGCAAGTTCGATTACTTTTTCAGGTTTCTTAGCCATCATTTCTCTTAAGGTAGTCTCTTTCATTCCACCTACATAATCTGAATGATGATAGTATACTTTCTGGTCTAACTTCTTACCAGATACTGTAACCTTGTCAGCGTTTACAACCACTACATAATCACCTGTATCAGCGTGTGGTGTATAAATCGGTTTATTCTTTCCTCTTAAAACTTTTGCAATCTCTGATGAAAGACGTCCTAATGTACATCCTTCAGCATCAACTACATACCATTTTCTCTCAACTTTTTCTGGATTAGCCATATAAGTTTTCATGGATTTACCTCCTGTATAATCAATTTCAATTTTAGTTTTCTTATGAAACCAGGCCGCTCCGGGGCATTGGTGCGTACTGTTTCGTTTTGTCATGCTGTACTATTATATTACACGAATCCGTGTGTGTCAACCGTTTTCCAAGTAAAATGTTTATTTCGACAAATCGGTGATTTTTTGCAGCATTGCCTCACAGCCTTCCACAATATCGTCGTATGTCACATCGAAATTCCCGGAATACCAGGGGTCTGCAATATCCCGCGGATGCTCCGAAAAATCCAGCAGGCAACAAATCTTGTTGTCCGGATCCTTGCCGACGATCGACTGCATTCTCCGGATGTTGTACTGTTCCATGGCAATCAGATAGTCATATTTCTCATAATCTGTTCTCCGAAGCTGAACCGCCCGCTTTCCGTCTGTTCGGATTCCGTGCTCTGCCAGTTTCCTGCGGGTTCCGGGATGCACCGGATTGCCGATCTCTTCCATGCTGGTCGCGGCGGAGGCGATGTGGAACTGGTCTGTGAGTCCCCTTTTTTGTATCATGTCTTTCATTACGAACTCGGCCATCGGGCTCCTGCAGATGTTGCCGTGGCAGATGAATAGTATTTTTATCATATCTTGGTATATCCTTTCCTATTGTGACAAAAGCCCATATCCCTCAGATCTTGAGCCCCTTTTATCATCTCTTATTTTCACTGTTTCTTAGTATATTCTTGCATATCTTTGCCACCACAAAAGGTGAAAATGTAGGTAAAACAGAAATCCAAGAGCAACGATCCAATATACCAATACACTCCCTTCCGCATCTGGAATAACTATCTTGCTACCAGAGAAGTCAGCGAATGAAAAACTGCCCGTGAACAGTTTGTGTCAGATGTTGGGCATCTCACATTTGCTTTATAAAAACGAATGCCAGAACTGGTGAAATAAAATCAACAAAGCAACATTATTACCAATTTTCTTGAGTCTTCCGAATTTACCAAATAGATCTGCTACCTGCTCCATGCTCCTTGATCAATCTTTCCCATGCCTCTAGGCTATTATCATCCTTAGCCTGTCCTTTTGTTGGTACTCTCCCATAACTGTAAATCATAAAATCTCCTTTCCACTTCTAAGGCATAAAAAAAGAAAGCCACTTCGAGACCTCTGTGTTTAATACTTTTAAATATAAGAAATAACACCGCTCCGTCCCTTGATTTATCATCTTGGGTGAAACGGTGTCAGAACTTTTAAGTTCTAGATATCTGGGCAACTAAACTTTATGCTTATGCAATTCCCAGTTTGTTAAACATCCCATGATATTTTTCTGCCATTTTTCTGTATGGTCTAACTTTGCTATTACCTTCTCTTCGTTAAAAAGCTCTCTTTTTTTCTTTTGACTCAATAATTCCCAGTTCTCTTTAGGAATTATATATGTCGCATTACCATAAACCGCAGATTCCAAAACACAATAGTTATTAAACACATATGCATAATACCCATTAAATCCATTTATGCCTTCGACAATCTTTTCCGTTTTAAATGTCTCCATGTACTCAAGTCTAAAAATGCTATATGTGTCTATCTTTTGTCTATGCTCCATCAACTGTTTTTTAATATGCTTACTTGGAAGTTCTCCTGCTGGTAATATCTCCCAGTTACATCTTTGCCTTCTCGTTGAATTATCAATCTGAATATTTTCTTCAAAAATATAGCAGACACCATATATTTCAAGAAACAAATTAATCGTTTCCTTTAAATACTTTTCTCTGATTTCATCTGTCATATCAGCAATCACAAATATTTCTCCACTCTCATTCTGATACAGATGCAATTCTATTCCACAAGGTGGAACTTCCACTCTAGGATAACACAGTTTATAGATATCAGCAGCAACCATAGATGCATTAGTATTTCCAAATGGATACACCCAGTTTGTTGACACATAACGGCGTTCTTTTGGTTTAGTCTTATCTGCATAAGTATACCCATATGCATTTTTTCTGCTCTGTGCACCGAAATTTCCTAAAGGTAGTACCATATCTCCCTGTTCATAAAGACATACTCTCTCAGCTTCATCTCCAGATACTGGTGTTACTGACCTGGTCGCTTGTCACAATCTTGCTTTTTTGCACTGACAAGGTTTTGCTTAGATTTGTGTCAAATGTTCCTTTTGGTTTGCCGGCAGGCAATACCTGCCAGCGGTGTATTACTGTATGTACTTACTAAGTTCTGTAAGTGCAGAGGCCACGCTGCACGCATCAGTTTTTGAAAGACCTGAATACTGAATTAATCTCTCTGTATTCCAAAACTGATCTGTTAATGCAGCAAGTTCACTTCCGACATTCCAGTTGGGAATACAAATATAGTTTCCATAAGCATGCGGTCCAAACAGCAAGTGAAAGGTACTTCCTTCGGCAATTACTTCCGCTTCATAGGGCGGTTTGGTGTGAATCAGATGAATCTGTCCTTCCCATTGCTTGCGGTTCATGCCGGATAATCCATGGCAAATGTATGATATCATGGCTCACTCACCACCCTTCAGCATCTCGTGGTCAATGACAAACCGAATCATGCTGTCATCAATCAGACGTCGATTCTGCTGAAATGCATACATGAGGCTCTTTTCACAGATGCGGTTAATACGCCTTGGTATTCCTGTGGATTCCTTATAGATATCATCCACAGCGGCATCGGTAAAGATATCCTGTCTGCCATTTGCGTATGCCAGATGTGTCTGCATGTATTTTCCTGTTTCAGAGCGGTCAAGGTGTGGCAGAATACAGTTGATATCGATGCGTTGCCTTACAGCTGCATAACGCTGGAGATTCAGCTTGTCCCAGAGTTCATTCTGTCCGACAAGCACCAGTGCCATGGGACTCATGGAATCAAAGCGGTAATTCAACAGGAAGCGGAACTCTTCATTACTTGAGATCTCGAGTAATGCAAATTATTCCTTGGATTAGATTATTCGAGGAAATAGCAAAAATATTAGGGGAATCCAATGCTGTCACTCAATCTCCTCGAATAATCTTCGGTTTATATTTATTTTAGAAAACCAGGAACATTGCTTATTGTATGTGTCTCATTTTCGGCTTTCGTTTCAGGGAACCACTTTGAAGACCAGTTTTTTAAATCTCTGTCCATCTTTTGCTGTGACAGGACAGCATACAGAGATGTGGTATACACCGAGGAATGGCCGAGAAATGTGCGGATCACCTCCATTTCAATCCCAGATTCAAGCATATGCGAAGCGGCTGTCCGGCGCATCGTGTGAGGGGTA
>NZ_FQZY01000096.1 GCF_900142165.1 Hespellia stercorisuis DSM 15480 | reverse complement strand
AAGGATCATTTGCTGATACCAAAGAAGATATGTCCTTTCGAAAATATCTGTGTCGCGGAACTGTGAATGTCCTTGCGGAAAGTACCATGATCGCAATTGCTCATAACATCAATAAACTTCACAGAAAAATACAATCCGGTAAAATAGGACAGCATTTATTTGAACTTAAAACAGCATGATTTTTGAACTATCAAAATTCAAAACAACCTTTTCATAGAAGGTCTGGTTCAAGTACGCCCAAAAATCAATATGAATCAGAAATGGAATAAAAAGGACATTTCTGTAGGAAAAAAAGAGCTGCGCACCGCTGAATTTAATCAGCTAGTGCGACAGCCCCTTTATGCGAAGATATAATTAATCGAACGGGGCGTGAAGTACGGTGGGGCGTGCAGCACTGTTCCGGACACATTGGGGAGAGGTTTTCGTATGAAAAAGACTACGGTGATGACGGAGGGAACCATCTGGAAGGAACTCCTGAAATTTTCGATTCCGCTGATTCTGGGTAATCTGTTTCAGCAGCTTTACAATACCGTCGATTCGATCATTGTCGGAAATTACATAGGAAGGGACGCCCTCGCCGCGGTGGGATCCAGCGGTTCGCTGATCAATCTGCTGCTGGCGTTCTGCATCGGTGCTTCGGCGGGAGCCGGTGTTATCATCGCCCAGTGCTACGGTGCCGGTGATGCGAAGGGAATCTCGCAGGCCGTCCATACGACGCTGGCAATCGCGGTCATTTCGGGAATCATAATGACAATTCTGGGGATTCTCGTGACACCGGCGCTGCTGCGCTGGATGGGGACGCCGGAGAAAGTACTGCCGCAATCGATTCAGTATATGCGGATTTTCTTTGGGGGCATTACGTTCTCGGTTATCTACAACTTTGCCGCAGGAATTTTAAATGCGGTCGGAAATTCAGGAAAGGCACTGCAGTATCTCATAATTGCTGCCGGATCCAACGTGGTGCTGGACCTTCTGTTTGTCGTAGTGTTCCACATGGGAGTGGAAGGTGTGGCGCTGGCGACAGACATCGGGCAGTTCCTGTCATTTGTTTTTATCATTCATTTTCTGGTGAAGCATGATGACATTTATCAAGTAAGGCTGAGGGACATCCGGATTGACGGCTATATGGCAAAGAAAATTATCAAGCTCGGGATTCCGACCGGAGTGCAGAACATGGTGATCTCATTCTCAAATGTTCTGATTCAGTCCAGTGTCAACAGCTTTGGCGCGACGCTGATGGCCTCATTTGCCGCGTACACGAAGGTGGATGGATTCAACATTATGCCGGTGATGAGCTTCAGCATGGCGGCGACTACATTTACCGGGCAGAACGTGGGAGCGGGCAGGTATGACCGTGTGAAGCGGGGCATGTGGACGGCAATCTTCATGGGAATCGGCTACACGCTGCTGTCCATGGCGATGATCCTGACCTTCGGGCGACAGATCATAGGCGTCTTTGTGACGGACGCGGAGGTGATTACACTGGGCGTTTATATCATGAAATTTTTCTGCCCGTTTTACTCGATTCTGGCGACGATGCACATCCTTGCCGGGGCAATCCGTGGGACGGGAAAAACGCTGCCGCCGATGTTCATCATTATCTTTGCGCTGTGTATTTTCCGGATCGCGTGGATTCAGCTGGTGGTGAACCGTTATCATGAGATGAAATGGATCTTCGCAGCGTACCCGATCTCCTGGGCGATCGGGGCGGCGATGATGATTGTATATGCCTGGAAGGCGAAGTGGATTCCGCGTGAAAATGCCGGCTAAGCGATACAAAAATGATGCAAAGATGATGTAAAGCTGATGCAAAGATAAAATAAAGACGGGAAGCGGCCGATAATTTGTACTAGAAGAGAAGAACCTCCGCATACATTGTAAAAACAGTGTTTGCGGGGGAGTTTTATATGAAAGATTATATTGAAGAGCGGTGTGCGCTGCTGGCTGGTTATATTGTAGAGAGAAAGGCCACGGTACGGCAGGCGGCGAAACACTTCGGGATCAGTAAGTCGACGGTACATAAAGATGTGACCGACCGCCTGCTGCAGGTAAATCCCGGACTTGCCGCCCAGGTGCGGACAGTGCTGGACACGAACAAGTCCGAGCGTCATATTCGTGGTGGACTGGCAACGAGAGAGAAGTATCTGCATCAGCGTGGAGTGTAAGGATATTCTGGTGGATGGTATGAAAGCGAAGTATTAGAATTGTCTGTGGCATTGTGTTAAAATGTACATAAGGATCTTCTTGCATATTACGTGAAAAAGGAAGATAATACAGGTATTGGGTATGAGCGTTTTTAATATTAGAATGCGGCGGTATGCCTGGCAAAAGAAAGAGGAAAGAATCAATATACGATTTATGGGGAATAAGAGAATGCAAAAGAAAAAGAAAGACCGCAGCCAGTACCTGTTCGATAACCGGGCGCTGGTTGTGTTAATTATACCGTTGATTATCGAACAATTTTTGGCTGTTCTTGTGGGGATGGCGGATTCGATTATGATTGCAAGTGTGGGCGAGGCCGCGGTGTCGGGGGTCTCCCTTGTGGATCAGATCATGGTACTGTTCATCGCTTTGTTCTCCGCACTGGCGACAGGCGGTGCGGTGGTGGCCGGACAGTATCTGGGCATGAAAAATGAAAAGTTGGCATGCCGGGCATCGACTCAGCTGGTGTGGTTTATCACCATCAGCGCGACGGTAATCATGGTCGTGATTTATGCGTGCAAATATTTCATCCTGCATGTCATTTTTGGACCCATCGAGGCGGACGTGCGCGCACATGCCAATACATATCTGATGATCGTGGCGGCGTCGATTCCGTTCATGGCGCTCTATAACGGCGGCGCGGCAATTTTTCGGGCTGAGGGAAATTCCAAGCTTCCGATGAAGGTGTCCATCCTGATGAATGTCATCAACGTGGGCGGCAATGCGTTGCTGATCTACGGATTCCACCGCGGCACGGAGGGGGTTGCAATCCCGACGCTGGTGTCCCGTGTGGTGGCAGCAGTGGTCGTGGTCGCCCTGCTCTGCCGGGAAAAGTATCCGCTGCATATCGAGCGAAGTCTGCGCTACAAGCCGGATGGTCGGATGATCCGGCGGATCATGAGTATCGGCGTGCCAAACGGTATGGAGAACAGTATGTTTCAGATCGGCAAGATCCTGGTTCTGAGTCTGGTATCTTCCTTTGGGACGTACGCCATTGCAGCCAATGCAGTCTGCAATGCAGTGGCCATGTTCGAGATCCTGCCGGGGATGGCGATCGCGCTGGCAATGACCACAGTTATCGCGCGGTGCGTGGGTGCAGGTGAGGACGAGCAGGTGAGGTATTATACGAAAAAACTGGTGTTTCTGACTTACGTCGGCATGTGGGTATTCAGTATACTGACACTGGCATTTCTGCCGATGATTCTGCGTGCTTATAACCTGTCGGACATCACTGCACAGACGGCCACGAAGATCATGATCTTCCACAGTGTTTCCTGCATGCTGATCTGGCCAATCTCATTTGCGCTTCCGGCGACGCTGCGTGCGGCCGGGGATGCCCAGGTGACGATGTGGATCTCCATCGCGTCCATGTGGCTCTTCCGTATCGGTGCCAGCTACGTGCTGGGCAAGTTTATGGGTTGGGGCGTGTTTGGCGTCTGGGTAGCTATGGTGATCGACTGGTGTTTCCGGGCAGTGATGATGCTATGGCGGTATCTCAGCGGAAAATGGCGAGGAAAACGGGCTGTATAGTTTTGCAAATCCAGAAGTCATGTGTTTCATGCGGGCATGAGACACATGACTTCTTAACTTTGGCATCATTTTCATGAGTTATATAAAAATTTATAAATGTTTACACTTCTTTCATTGTATTTATCAGATGGGAATGATACCATCAAAAAGTATAGTGGTTTCAACCTCACCAAGAAAGCTGTCTACAGACAGGCAGAGACAGCTTCTGTGAGGTGCAGAGCCGGGCAGTGGAGCGGATCAGGAATATCCGTTTGAGTTTTAAAGCTATGTTCAGGATGTTATAAAATATGAAAAAAGAGGCTGAAAGAAAATGGGAAAAGTAATCGGAATTGACTTGGGAACTACAAACAGTTGTGTGGCGGTGATTGAGGGAGAGCGCTCTGTCGTAATCCCGAACGCGCAGGGTGGCAGGACCACTCCGTCCATCGTGGCGTACACGGATAAAGGGGACCGTCTGGTAGGCGATGCAGCGAAACGACAGGCTGCGGTAAACGTCAGCCAGACGGTCTCTTCGATTAAGAGGGAGATGGGGACGGACTGCCGGAGAACTCTGAATGGCAAGCAGTATTCGCCCCAGGAAATCTCTGCCATGATCCTGCAGAAGCTCCGTAAGGACGCGGAGGAATATCTGGGCGAGCAGGTATTTGACGCGGTCATCACGGTTCCGGCGTACTTCAATGATGCCCAGCGCCAGGCCACAAAAGATGCAGGGCGTATCGCCGGGTTAAATGTACGCCGCATCATCAACGAGCCGACGGCGGCAGCCCTGGCTTACGGACTGGACAATGGGGAGGCACAGAAGATCCTCGTCTACGATCTGGGCGGAGGAACCTTCGACGTGTCGGTGATCGAGATCGGGGACAGCCTGATCGAAGTGCTGGCAACGGCCGGCGACAATCATCTGGGCGGAGATGATTTCGATACCTGTCTGGTGGATTATATTGTCAAAGAGTTTAAGCGGGAGCACCGCATCAAACTGGAAAAGGATATGACGGCCATGCAGCGCATCCGCGAGGAGGCGGAGCGCGCAAAGATCGCGCTGTCTTCTTCCACCAGCTACAACATCAACCTGCCTTTTATCACCATGCAGAAGGGCGAACCGGTGCATCTCGAAAAGACCATCACCAGAGCGGTCTTCGAGGATCTGACGAAACAGCTGGTGGAGCGGACATCGGGACCGGTGCACGCGGCCATTTCCGATGCAGGGCTGACGCCGGCCGACATCCACAAGGTGATTCTGGTGGGCGGTTCCACAAGAATCCCGGCGGTGGCAGACATGGTTACCAAGCTCATGGGAAGAGAGCCCAGCCGCGGAGTCAATCCGGATGAATGTGTGGCTCTGGGCGCGGCCATTCAGGGCGCGAAGCTTGGAAACCAGCTGATCGTCGGCAGCGCGGCATCTGAGGTGATTCTGATGGATGTGACGCCGTTGTCCCTCTCTATCGAGACCGTGGGTGGTGTGGCAAGCAGGCTGATTGAACGAAATGCTACGATCCCCTGCCATAAATCCCAGATATTCACTACGGCGGCGAACTTCCAGACCTCGGTGGACATCAAGGTCTACCAGGGGGAACGCAAGTTTACCAGAGACAATAAACTGCTGGGAAACTTCCAGCTGTCCGGAATCAAGCGCTCCATGGCCGGGCATCCGCAGATCGAGGTCACATTTGACATTGATGTAAACGGCATCGTGAAAGTGTCAGCGAAGGATCTGGGAACCGGCAATGCGCAGCAGATCACCCTCACCGCCAGCTCAAACCTGTCCGAGGAAGAGATTGAGCGTGCGAGACAGGAGGCGCAGGAATACGAGAATGCAGACAACGCAAAGCAGGAGCTGATCGATATCCGCAACGACGCGGAACAACTTGTGTATAAAGTGGAAGGACTGTTGAAAGAAAAGGGAAGTACACTTGAAAAGGCGGATAAGAAGCGCATCCAGGGCGACTGCAGCCAGCTGAAGAAGCTGGTAGTGAAGAGCTCCGCGGACAAGATTACCGACCGGCAGGCCGGGGAGATCAAAGAAGCTCAGGCGAAGTTGGAGGAGTCGGCTGGAGTACTGTGGTAGCTAGGCTTTTGGAAATTATTATGTGATGTCAGGGCAAAAGAACTTTTGGCTATTACATCATTATATATGGTAGAGATAAAGACTACCACCCAGAACGGATAAAGTCAGCCGCCAGGAACTTTGGATGAAGTTCCTGACGGCTGACTTTCCACAGGATTTTATTGGACTGGGGGTTGTAAATGGTGAGATGCTACTTTATAATAGGGAAAGACAGAATAATCGGAAATGTGTGCAGATGCACAGGCATTGTACATGGATCGGATTATCAATCACTTTTAATTGAGGAGGAAACAATCTTGAAAAATGAATTAGTCATTGTTTTAGATTTTGGCGGACAGTATAATCAACTGGTTGCGCGTCGTGTACGAGAGTGCAACGTTTATTGTGAGATTTATTCTTACAAAACAGATATAGAAAAAATTAAGGCCCTGAACCCCAGGGGAATCATCCTGACCGGAGGGCCGAACAGTTGCTACGAGGCAGACTCACCGACCTACAGCGAGGAACTGTTCAAGCTGGGGATTCCAATTCTGGGACTCTGCTACGGCGCACAGCTGATGATGCATGTACTCGGGGGCAAGGTGGAGCGCGCCGATGTACGTGAGTATGGTAAGACAGAGGTTATCGTGGACAAGCAGACCTCCAAGGTGATGACAGGAGTTTCATCTCCGACGATCTGCTGGATGAGCCACTTCGATTACATTTCCAAGGTGGCACCGGGATTCGAGATTACATCCCACACCGCAGACTGTCCGGTTGCTTCCGCAGAAAATGAAGCAGAACAATTATACGCGATCCAGTTCCACCCGGAGGTGTTGCACACTGTAGAGGGCATGAAGATGCTGAGCAACTTCGTTATAAATGTATGCGGATGCGCCGGTGACTGGAAAATGGACGCATTTGTAGAAGAGTCCATCCAGGCAATCCGCGAAAAAGTAGGCGACGGTAAAGTTCTCTGTGCCCTGTCCGGCGGAGTTGACTCCTCCGTAGCAGCGGTCATGTTATCCAAAGCAATCGGAAACCAGCTGACCTGCGTATTCGTAGACCACGGTCTTCTCCGCAAGGACGAAGGAGATGAAGTAGAGGCAGTCTTCGGACCAGAAGGTCCGTACGACCTGAACTTCATCCGTGTGAACGCGCAGGAGCGCTATTACACAAAATTGGCCGGAGTATCCGATCCGGAGACAAAACGTAAAATCATTGGCGAGGAATTTATCCGTGTCTTCGAAGAAGAGGCAAAGAAGATCGGTGTCGTAGACTTCCTCGTGCAGGGAACTATTTACCCGGATGTGGTAGAATCCGGACTCGGTGGAGAGTCGGCAGTCATCAAATCACATCATAATGTCGGTGGATTGCCGGATTTCGTAGACTTTAAGGAAATCATAGAGCCGCTTCGAGACTTGTTCAAGGATGAGGTTCGTAAAGCTGGATTAGAACTTGGTATACCGGAAAAATTAGTCTTTAGACAGCCATTCCCGGGTCCTGGTCTTGGGATTCGTATTATCGGTGAAGTAACGGCTGAGAAAGTGAAAATGGTGCAGGAGGCGGATGCTATTTACCGCGAGGAGATGGACAAGGCCGGCATGAACAAGACGGTCGGACAGTATTTTGCGGCACTGACAAATATGCGGAGCGTTGGAGTTATGGGAGATGAGAGAACCTATGACTACGCGATTGCGCTGAGAGCGGTGAATACGATCGACTTTATGACGGCGGAGAGCGCCCAGGTGCCTTGGGAGGTACTGCAGAAAGTGACCAGCAGGATTGTCAATGAAGTGAGTCACGTGAATCGAGTGATGTATGATCTGACGGGGAAACCGCCGGGGACCATCGAATTCGAATAAATAGGAAAATCGCTACAAAGCTTGTATTTATAGGCTTTGTAGCGATTTTTATTTTTGCGTTGGGTACGATTTGGGTACAAAAATTTATTTTATTTTCATTCTGCTAAAAATCAAGGGGTAGTATTCAAAAAATGTTATTATGTCTATTAGTTTATTTTTGTTATTCGTGTCCAAAGAAACTAATGCAGGAAGGACACTAAAGGAATGTAAATGGTCATTTAAAGAATTATTATATTGTTGTAGAAAAATAGCTAGAAATAAGTGCTCACTTTGACTAATTCCAGATATATTTCTTTTTACTTGTTTTAAATCTTTGATAAGTAATGTTCCTGCATTATCAAAATTCCATATTTTATCAAAATCTAATAAGGGAGAAGAAAACGAAAAACTCCAAATATTTCTAAGTAGATGTTCATAAGTGTATTTTTTATATTTGGAATTAATTTTTAATTGAATTTTAGCCGATAAGTTAATTAGATAAGTCATATAAGCTACTATATCGTGATAATTCAATGGCTTGGTTTTTTGCTGTAGGTGCATAAAAAGTAATTCTGAGTTGGCATCGTCATGTGTAATTGTATTACGAGTTTTTGAAATGATTTTTGTTAGTTTTTCGTCTATGGTAATATCAATAGATAAGATATCTCTAAAGAAAAATAAATACTCCAGTAATGTTTCACAAGAATATTTTCTGATATATCTATTTACAGAATGCAATATGATATCATGTGTTGATGAAAATGAAAGTAATTCTTGTTTTTCAATAGAAAAATTTTTGTCCATTTTTTCGGGAAAAGCAATGAGATAATACCGCAGAATTTCGGTAATAATGCTTTCAAACGTGGAGTAAGAATACAAAAATGATGATTTGATAGAATTTTCATTCATATCGGAAATAGTTTGAGTTATATCCTTTGTTTTGCCATTTATAAGAGTATCAATATCCTTACATACAAAAAAACGTATCATAATATATCTTCACCTCACCTCTACTTTTCATTTTTCGGATTCAATCCAATCTTATCCATAAAATCATCATGTGTCTTTTGCATCTGTAAATCTTCTGGGCATGGTTCGGATCCAGGATAAATATCCATCCACATATTGAAATCAGCTTCTGCTTTCAGAAGTGCTTCGCCTCTTTGCTTCACATCTTTGATTTCATTGCATTCTTCCACTTCTTTTATATATTTCTCATAGCGACGAAACCAAGATCTCATCAAGGTCAATGTACCAAAGCTAATTCCGACAGCATCGTTGCCCTCATCATCTTTACATTCAAATAAGTGCCCGTTGTATTGACGGAACACTTGGAATAATCTGTGCATGGCTTTTACACCATCAAAATCAGAATTGTTAAGAACCTCTACATTTACAGCCAATGCTCTTGCAATAGCTTCAAGGGACTTTGGTTTGGGATTGCGTCGACCACTTTCGTATGCACGAATATATGCTTCGCTTGCACCGACTAACTCACCTAACCGCTTCTGCGTTAGTTTTCTTTCTTGTCTGATTCTTCTTATATTTTCCCCGACAGTCATAACGACCTCCTGTTTTTGTTGCCAATAGTATGAACAGAGTATACCATACATAACGAAAAAAATAAAGAAAAAGATATTGACACGAAACAAATGTTGCGATATCATACAAATACAACATAGCGAAACAAATGCTGCGGTACAGAAACAATAAAAGAAAAGGAGGTAAACAGTATGAGCGAAAAAATCTATTACAGTGCAAATGAAATTGCAACAATGCTTGGAATCAGCATGGGAAAGGCTTACAAGATTTTAAGAGAAATGAATGAGGAATTATCTGCAAAAGGATTTCTTACAATCTCTGGTAAAGTGCCAGTAGCCTATTTCAAAGAGAAATGGTATGGAGCAACTAAGGAGGTGGTCGCATAATGAGTTGTAGTGCAAAAAAAGACCCAAACGGAACATGGCATATTCAATATCGGTGGACTGATTGGACTGGTACAAAGAAGAAGTCGCAGAAACGTGGGTTTAAGACTAAGAAGGAAGCGGAACAATGGTATGCACATTTTATTTTACAACAATCTTCTGATCCAACTATGCCCCTGAATGACTTCTGGGAGATTTACAGGGATGATATGAAAAAGAGACTTCGGAAAACCACAATGAAGCAAAAGGAATATGTAATGAATGATAAGGTTCTTCCTTATTTTGGTACAACTCCAATCAATGAAATTACAGCACCGATGATTCGTAAGTGGCAGGGAGAAATGATGGCGAAAGGTTTTAAGCCTACTTACTTGAAAACCATAAATAATCAGTTGAATTCCATTCTGAATTATGCGGTAAACTTCTATGATTTACGTTCTAATCCCTGCCGAAAGGCTGGCAGTATGGGAAAGAGCAAGGCAGACGAAAGACCTTATTGGACTTTGGAGGAGTTCAGAATGTTTGCTGATGCGGTGATTGATAAGAAAGATACATGGGTTGCGTTTCATATTCTTTTCTGGACAGGGATTCGATTAGGAGAGTTACTGGCACTGACTGTATCAGACATCAATTTTGAAGATGGCACACTTACGATTGATGAATCACTGGCAAGGCTGAATGGAGTGGATATTATTACTGATCCAAAGACAGAAAGCTCTAAACGTGTGATTACCATTCATCAGGAATTGCAGGATATTTTAAGAGAATATATTGCTGGTATTTATCGAGCAAGACCGACAACACGATTGTTTGCAGAAAGAACCAAAAGTTATTTTGAGCATGAAATGGAGCGCGGAATTAAGCGGTCTGGTGTGAAAAAAATCACAGTCCATTGTGCCAGACACAGCCATGCCAGTATGCTGGTTCAGTTAGGTTTTAGTCCGATAGAAATCGCAAAACGTCTTGGTCATGGCAAGGTTACAACAACCATTGAAACTTATTGTCATCAGTCAATGGATGCACAGGTTAAGATTGCAAATCGACTTGGAGAAGTGGAGAGAGGTGGAGCAGATGGCTTGTAGAAGGGAAGATAGAGAAAGATGTCATACGATTGCGTTCTGGCTTAGTGAGGAAGAAAAAAATGAAGTGGAAGCAAAAATTATTTTGTCGGGTTTACCAAAAGGGGAATATTATAGACGTTCCATATTAGGACAGGAAGTATCTGTTACAGCAGGTAATTATATGTCAAATCGTGTAGCGATTGTATTAGAAAATATCCTGCAACAGATAGCGGATGGAAGAACAGACGAAGAAGCACTGTTAATAGAACTCATAAAGCAGTTGTTGGCAAAAAATGAAAATGCCCCTGCTACAAACAAGGGCAATTCACAGTAACTAAGAGATAGACTCTTTGCTACAAAAATCTCGCAAATTTATTATAGCAGAGCCTATCTCCAATGAAAAGAAGGAGATTGATAATTTGAGTATTTTTACAGAAGTAAAAGAACGTATTACCGCCAGAGAGGTGGCAGAGTTTTACGGATTAAAGGTAGGAAAAAAAGGTCTTGCCTGCTGTCCATTCCACAATGATAAACATCCGAGTATGAAGATTGATAAATTCTATTATTGTTTTGCCTGTGGTGCAAAAGGGGATGCAATCAATTATGTGGCTGATATGTATGGATTAACACCCTATGAGGGTGCAAGAAAGATAGCGGATGATTTTCATATGATACTGGAAGCAGATGCGGATATAGATGAAGAAACAAGAAAAAAGGTATTGGAAACAGCAAGAAAAAAGGAGGCAGAGAAAAAACGTATTATTCGTATTCAGAACCAGTTTAGAGAATGGTGTAATCAAAGAATCGAGGAATTGAAGTGCAGTATGCAGGTAATAGAAGCTGCTAAACAATTCTTCCGAAATAAGCCACCAGAGATAATTCTGGAATCCAATGATTTTGCAATATTGCTTCATAGTGAACCGATTGTGAATTACTGACTGGATGTTTTATGTCTGGAGAGCATGGAAGTGAAACAGGAGTTATTTGTGAAGGACAGGAAGGAGCTTCCTGTATACTTTAAAGAGTAAAGGGAATTGACCAAAAAGAATACCTCAGGTAATTATTCCTTGGATTAGATTATTCGAGGAAATAGCAAAAATATTAGGGGAATCCAATGCTGTCACTCAATCTCCTCGAATAATCTTCGGTTTATATTTATTTTAGAAAACCAGGAACATTGCTTATTGTATGTGTCTCATTTTCGGCTTTCGTTTCAGGGAACCACTTTGAAGACCAGTTTTTTAAATCTCTGTCCATCTTTTGCTGTGACAGGACAGCATACAGAGATGTGGTATACACCGAGGAATGGCCGAGAAATGTGCGGATCACCTCCATTTCAATCCCAGATTCAAGCATATGCGAAGCGGCTGTCCGGCGCATCGTGTGAGGGGTATAATTGCCAGCTTTAAATTTATC
>NZ_FQZY01000109.1 GCF_900142165.1 Hespellia stercorisuis DSM 15480 | reverse complement strand
CCTTCTTCCTTGTGTTTTATGTCTCCATTGTACTAAAAACTCAGGAAAAAAGCGAATTCACATAGATTCACCTATGGTGAAAATGACTGTGGATAAGTAATGTTTTTCAATGTTCAGTTGTTGTTAAATATATTCAAAAGCCATAGAATTTGGCTTTGAATCAGAGTTATTTGAAAGATTGAAAGAGTAATCCACAATGAATTAAATTATTCAATCACAAACAATTGGTTATCCACCAATTACCGAAATAATATCGCAAAACAGGTTTTAAAAATTCTCTGTTTTGTACAAAAATTAATTAGTTCCCCAAGGGGGTTCTGAACAGTTACAATTTATCTTTTAAATATGACCAAAAACTCATATGCGATACCCCATTCCACGTTTTGTCTCGATAAAATCTTCAATTCCAATCAATTTTAATTTTCCTCTGATTCGTGTCACATTTACGCTAAGCGTGTTATCATCAATAAATACCTGATTATCCCAAAGATATTCTACCAGATCCAATCTCGATACAATTTCTCCTGCATGCAAAAACAAGTAGTGTAATATCTTTAATTCATTTTTCGTCAATTCTGCTTTTTTTTCCTTATAACAGATGCATCCCCGGGCTAAGTTCAGCTCAACTTCCTTCACCTTCAATATGGATACTTCATTCGATGCCGACGGATTGGTCCGCTTCAGGACTGCGGCAATGCGTGCCAGTAACAATGGTGCCTGATAGGGCTTTGTTATATAGTCATCCCCACCTTTTAGCATGCCGGTCAGTTCATCCATAGATGAAGTTCTGCTCGTAAGAAATATAATAGGTATTTCTGATTTTTCGCGGATCTGTGTGCAAATATCCAATCCTGATATGCCCGGCAAATTCAGATCCAACAGAATTAAGTCTGCCCGCGTTTGTAATACGCAGTCTGCTGCATGGTCAAATGATTCTATCAGCGTCACTTCATAGAGTGCGTTTTCTAATAAGATTTTTAATTCATTTCGAATAATTGGTTCGTCTTCAATAATTACAATATTCATTTTATATTTGCCTGCCTTCCATACGTTTTTATGTCGTATACCATGATCTCATTATAGCACACTCCTCCGGGGGTGAAGTGGAGCATATATGGAATACCATTCGGCACCTTTTCTGGTTTCTGTTTACGTCTTTTTCGTACGCAAAAATGCTGTAAATTCCAGCTTGAAATTTTACAGCATTTTCTGTGTGTTTATGGTTATTCTATTCTTATTTCAGTTCATTTTTGTTATCTATACTATTATTTGAAGCATGTTAAAATGCCTTGACGATATAATCTGAAGTACCAACATCATACTTTCTATCTGTTACTGTTCTTATATAGTCACCGGAAAAAGAATCAATAACCACTTTACTAAATTACCAATGCTGCTTGCTACCTCCTGTGATGGGTACATGCGATCGTAATAGTGAAATGATTTCATATTAATGGAATTAGAGGCTTTGTCCGGATCATATTCTTCATGATTACTAATGAGCTCTTCAAATGGATTTTCTGTATCAAATGGAATATTGGCTTTATAAAGTTTTTCTTTCAGTTGTCTATTTTTATTTTGAAGTTCGCGTACTATTTTACGCAAAGATTCTGAATCGTAGGCTTCAATATTCATCTGGGTGCACCTCTATTCCACTTTATTTACACTGTTTTTTCCCCAATTATATGTCATATATTTTCCTTACTCTTGCCAACCGGAATTTAAAATTACATTTTAGTATTAACGTTTAAAGCTCACCATAGATATCGTTTCTTTCATTGTACGTAAACACATGTTCGTCGTCAAATTTTTTCATTATTCTTGTCTTCTGTCAAGATTTCTTATAAATAATGGTTAAATTGCAGAAAGATTCGCCCCTTTATATTATAGATAATTGCACCCTACTCGGTCTGGCTGATCCATTCCGCGTTCGTATCTGGCATTGAATCTACGGTTAATCTCTCGAATCTCAACCTTACCATCAATATAATCCTGATACATCTCCGCAAGCCCCGCCATACAGCCATCACATGTAGCGGAAATGTTCCCGATTGAATTCTCAACAATCTGTATGCGTTCTTCTTTTGTAGTTTCTGAAATTAGTATTCCTGACATTTTTCGTAACCTCCTATTTTCACAACTCCTAGAATTAATTTAATTCCTAGAGTGGCTTATTTAAATCTTTCTACAATTCAGCTTCTATCTTTTCCACCAGCCCCAAATCCGCCGGCAGCCACTCCACACTCCCCAGCTCGTCCTTCCCAAGCCACCTCGCAGCCTCATGCTCCTTCAGCACCAGATTTCCTGAAACAACTTCACACCAGAAGCAGTCCATCGACAAATGAAACGCCGGATAATCATATTCCACCGTATCAAGCAACTCTCCAACCGCAATCTCCGCATCCAGCTCTTCACGAATCTCACGCACCAAAGCCTCCTGCGGTGTCTCACCTACTTCAATCTTCCCTCCTGGAAATTCCCATCCATCCTTGAACTCTCCATAGCCACGCTGCGTCGCAAAGATCTTTCCATTGTTCTTAATAATCGCTGCTACCACTCGTACTGTCTTCATCTCTAATCTCCTGTTCTCACATAAACTCAATTCAGGACGTAGTACTTTTGAACTATACTACGTCCCCAACTCACCCCACAATATACTCATACACATCTTCTCGCACTGGCGTCTCAAGCACCCATTCAATTTCCACCGCCGACTTCGCCGTATTCGCCATCGTAAATTCCTTCGCATTCCCCGACGCATACATCCGTCCCAGATAATAGAACTCCTTCGAGATCTTATCATCTTTATTCTTCCGCACAAATAACTGTACATCAATTCCACGTTCCCGCGCTTTCAGGAAATTCTGCACATCCTCCGACTGCAGACTCCGCCCACTTTTGGAAATGGCAATCAACGTCTTTGCACTCGTAAAATGGTCCTCATACTTAGTCGTATCACTGATATCTGCCGTCTTATCGTAATTGATAAACACCGGAAATGTCTTCGTCTTCTTATCGTACTTATACCCACCAATATTCAGCGGCACCTCATTGTTCTGCCAATTCAGCAACCGGCAAGCATCTTCATAGGTATACTTCTGATACAGCACCAGATTCGTATCCTGATAATGCTCACTGTAATTCTGCTTATATCTGGAAATGCCGAACTCCACCAGTTCTTTCACAATCTGATAGAACTCCGGATTCTTAAGCATCGTCTGAAAATTGGTAGACACTCTATAATCCGCACCCTCTTCGCGCAAAAATACACACTGCTCATAAGTCTTTTTCCCTGAACCAGAAGGAAATTCGTTCGTCATGATGTTCACCACATTTTCCGAACAATCCTCATTCATGGAAATGTGATACTTCTCCTGAAGTGATTTCCGCAAAATCCCCATCAAACCATGCTGATATGTCAGCATTCGATTCAGAAGCTCTAACTCATGAATTCGCTTTCCACTCGCAAGTTTTTTGGAAATGAATTCGATTACTTTCTCTTCATCCTCTGACAGTCGAATCGTATATTCCTTCTCGTACTTCACCAAAAACTTATAATACGATCCCAGACTATTATTATCGAAAATGCGAAGCACATCCATCTCTCCGTATTTATCAAAATCTGTTAGCGCCGGAATGTGCCCCAACTTGTTCTTCAGATTTGTATAATTCTCTTTAATCAATTTTATATCACTAAAGTTTGCCTGGTCTATAGACTGGAAAATGCGCTTTCTGGAAATCTCATCAAAATGAACGGTGCTCGCTCCTGGAATCACACGTCCGCCTTCCACGACATATCGACGAATATTATCCTTGTTGTATGTACGGTCCCCCGACAACGCAATCGGAATCATAAAGTTATTATTATAATTCCCAATGAAGTCCAGGACAACCACATATTCCTTGTCCTCCGCTTTACGAAGCCCACGCCCCAACTGTTGAATAAACACAATTGGCGACTGTGTTGGTCTGAGCATAATAACCTGATTAATCTCCGGTACATCCACACCTTCCGAGAAAATGTCAACCGACACGATGTAATCAAGCGCGTCCTCACTATCTTCGCCCGCCAGTCTTTCAATCGCTTCTGCCCTCACATTTTCCGAATCAGCGCCTGTGAGAACCATCGTTCTCCATCCCTTATCGTTAAATTTATTCGACAGCTCACGCGCCTCATCCACACGACTTGCGAAAATCAATCCCTTCACACGCTCGCCACTATGTCCGAAATACTTCGCCTGCTTCATTACATTTGCGACACGCTCATCACTGGTCAAATTGCGAAAATTCTCAATCTGCTCTTCCTTACTTCTTCCCGAATCTTCAATGATACTCAAATCCGTAATTCCAAAATAATGGAACGGACAGAGCAAATCTTCTTCCATAGCATTTTGCAGACGAATCTCATAGGCAATCTGGTAATTGAAAATCTCATACACATTTCTACCTTCCATATTGTCGTCTCGTTTGTCCGGGGTCGCTGTCATACCAAGCGAAAACTGTGATGTGAAATAATCCATTACCTTCTTATAAGAATCCGCCGATGTGTGATGCGCCTCGTCATAAATAATCGCATCAAAATGATTCCTTGCAAAATGTTGTAGGGTTCCCTCTTTGCTAAATGTTTGTACCGTTGCAAATATGTAATCCTTGTCATACTCAGCTCGTCCCAAAGATCCCGAAACCATCCCCATCGATACCGTTCCGCCAAATACCTTTCGGAATGACTTAATCGCCTGCTTCGCAATCTGATTACGATGAACCAAGAACAGCACCTTTTTAAATCCAAGCTCACGCATCGCAAATGCAGATGCATACGTCTTACCAGTTCCAGTTGCGGAAATGAGTAACGCCTTCTCTTCACCATTTTCGCGAATCTTCTTCAAATTCGTAATAAAACCAACCTGCATCGAATTTGGCTGCAACTTATATGCTTCTAAAGACGGTGTCTCCTGCTGCGCTGCAATCTTTCTCTGATGCTTAATAATGTTATAACGCTCGCGATAATTTTCAATAAACGCATCATACTCTAGTGCATACGGGCTTGTCCAAAGCTCTTCGTATTCACCTAATATCTCTTCTACATATTCGCCTTGCTCTGTGGATACAATCTTCGTATTCCACTCACGATTGCGCGTCAACGCACTGAGCGTCATATTCGAACTACCAACAATAATTCGGTAAATCTCTTCCTTCTTGAAAATGTATCCCTTCGTATGGAAGCCTTCCTCAGCCTCCTCGGAAACGAACATCTTAATCGTAATGTTCTTCAGTTCATTCAACTTTTCAAGAGCTTTCGGTTCGCTGAAATTCAGATAGTCCGTTGTTAAAATGCGCCCCGGAATTCCTCGTTGTTCCAATTCCTTTAACGTCTGTAACAAAGGTGTAATTCCACTCATTGTGATAAAAGCTACGCTGATGGAAAATGATTCGCAGCGTAACAGTTCATCCTCGATGGAAGATAGCACCTTCCTACCTTCTTTGTAGTTATTCGAAACAAATTGCGGACGGTATGCTAAGTTTGATGGATTTGTAGAGTCCACAAACGCAGTGGTTGATCCTTGGTTTAGTTCGATAATGTTTTGATTCATAGATGTCATCCTTCACTTGTTTTTTTCACTTGCTTTTTATGGCTTAATGTTTTCTTCTTTGTACCTGACACCACTGTTGTGCAGAGAATCAAGTGCAATTTTTCTGTATGTCAAGAGTTAGACTCTATTGGGGAACATAATACAATAATTGCATAGACATCGATGACATTAATTCGAATACATCTTGCATTGATTTTGTTTCTCTGTTGTATAACACTTCATTTATCGTCATTTTTTCGTTTGGATACCAACGATTGTCTATTGTTTCCGCATCGACATAAACATATTTCCCTACATATACCATATCATTTATCAAATTACCAAATAAATAAACCTCAATACACAATTCATCCATATTTATAAAATCTGATTTCTGATTCCATACATATCTATCAGACTCTTCTTTTTTAACAATATATTCTATTACATCTCCATGTTTTTCATATGTTGTATCTTCACCTTCTGGTTTCATTGAAATTCCGTTTGTAGCTGCATGCAGAGTCATTCCATGCTTAAAGGCATTATATCTCTTATTCTCCGAAAGTTGTCTTGCCGCGTGGATAATCCATTCTTTCCAATTCTCAATCACTTCTGGTTGAACTTTCTCTTTTTCATAGATTCCTGTAAGCGAATATTGGATAATATAGTTTTCTACATATTTATCATTCAGCCATTGAAATTCGCCATTACTAATTTTATCAATTGCTTGATGATACTGTCTTATACTAAGACGATTCAATTCCAGCCATTCGCACCCACTGTCTTTTGCTCTTGCAATAAATAATCGAACAAAGGTTTCCAAACAATGTGTATGCATTTCAACTAATTCTATTTTTGCAGAATGTTCAATGTCGTCCACTTTTTCTAACTGGACTTTCATTTCCATTCGTCCAATTTTGATTTCATTAGCATTTAGTAATTCTGTATATTTCTGAGGATTTGAGAGCTTAAAGGCGATTTCTTGCAATCTGTTAAGAATTCCCATTTGACTTTGGTTTATAAATTTTCTACTTTCTCATTCCAAATAAACATTTATTCCTACTAATTCACCTGATATCTTTTGTTACCAATCCCTTTCCACATAGAGTTGTTAAAACAATTTTACCAAGTATTTCTATGTCTCGAAGATCTATTTCATCCGGCTTTATTCCGGTCTCTTCACAAAAGATTTCAACATAATCTTCATCACAATCATTTCTTGGAATCAAATCAGCTACATGAAGCCTTTTAAGCATGCTATTCATCTGTTTTCCATCTAACTGATATAATTCCATAAATTTGTTAATTATTTCATCTTGTTTCCATAAATTCAAAAGCATAACAGATACAATTCACCTTTGCTTTCTGTATTTTTAATTAACTCAAACAAATCTTCATTTCCTATTTTGGATGTATATATGTAAGAAGTCATTTCACTTATAAATTTACCCTCCACTTGAATATCCGCTTCAGCATCATATGCTCTCTGGTATTCATCATTATCTTTTTGAAAACAGAGCCTTTCGCTCTTGGGGTATCCTGCACGGTTCCCCCTACTGTAAACATATTTAATTCTCATATTTTTCCAATGCATCTTCTATTGAACTTCTATAATTTGACGAAAAAATTCTCCCATCAATAACATATTTCATATATGTTTTGTAATCTACGGGACTAAGGAAGTCAAAATAATACCTTTGTTTTATTCCTTTGTTTTGTAACTCTAAGTTTAACAATTCGAAATGGCGTTTTGCAGCTTTATATTTTGCCTTGTTTTCTTCGCTTATATCTCCATCCGCCTTTATTTCAATTACTAAAACCGCGTCTCCTACCTTTACAAAAAAGTCCGGATTAAATCCTTTAAATTTACTTCCTTTATTTTTCTGATAATCTATTGTGTAGAATCCCGTATCCCTGGCTTTTACCCAAGCATCTATATGCGGAGACAACTCATCACTTGTTAACATCGAAATGAATTTTCTTTCTGGTTCCAATGTTGCAAACACCATATTAACAGGAGTTTTGTAGCAGTACCTATTAATTTCTTGAACTTGACGTCCTTTTACTTCATCTTTTATTTTTTCAAAGACAATTTGTTCATCTTCATCCATTTCCTTTTTATATGCACTTGACATGAATAAAGTAAGATACTGTTTAATAACGCTATATCTCTCTGTTTGGCTTCGCATTGCGCTTGTTTCAATTTCAATCAGATCATTCACCTTTTTATTAAACACAGGTGTTGATGGTTTTCTTCTTAATAAACCTGTAAATTTTCCATATATCTTGTTTGCGTTTTCTTGCGTTAATAAATCACCATTTATGCCACATTCATCCATTGATGATCTAATAAAGGACTTAATTTCTGAAATGGGAGGTAATTTTTCATTTTCATACTCTCCATTGGTAAAAACAAGTTTTGCTTCTAATGCCCTTCCTTTAAAACTCTCTGATATTTTTCTAACTACTTCATCTATTGATACTGTTTCCTTTTTTACAATTGTTTTCTTTAAACTAATATTCCCTTTTATATCTTCATATTCCGTTTCTTGTTCTTCTTCTTCCAATTGCGAAACCAGTTTCATACCCTTTGTTAAATCAAATACCTCTTGCTGGGCTCCTTCTTTTTTATCTGAGACCCTTTCTTCCCTTGTGTAATCAATTGAGTATAAACTAAAATTATATTTTTCTCGTTCTGGAATATCGACATTTTTACTTGTTAAAGTTAATTCCATTTCTAATATTTCATCCACAAGTGATTGTATTTTTTTACTCCAACTAGCATGGTTATATACCCTTACTTTTGGTTGCACTCTAAGTTCTTCTGGAATTCGCAATCCTCGACCGAGAACCTGTGCAATTAATAATTTTGAATTAAATGCTCTATCTTCCCATGGAACTATTTGAAATACGTTTTTCACATCCCACCCTTCAGTTAACATTGATACAGAAAATATCCATTCTGCACTATTTTCTTTTGAATCCACTGTCCCTAACTTTGGAAGATTTATTTTATGTTTTGCTGCAGATGTTACTACAAGAACTTTTTCAGCTGCATCATTTTCATCTAGTCCCACATGATTGATCAAAAAATCGTAACTGTTCAGAACTCCATTAGTTAAAGATGATATCGGAATTCCCTAAAAGGGCTTCTCTGATTGCTGTAAAAGCATTTATTCCATGCTTATGAGCAGTCCCAATATAGCTCATGATTGTAAGATATTCCTGTGCGCCTTCCTCACTGCGAAAACATCCTGAGACCTTGGTTTTAACCTTAATCATGCGCAAATCACGTTCCGCAAGGTTATTATCAAACGGAACACAGAGATTCTTTATAAATAAGCAGACTGATGCCTTGTAATTCACAAGTCTGTCAATTAGATTTAGTACCTTGGTCTTTTT
>NZ_FQZY01000005.1:167931-197597 GCF_900142165.1 Hespellia stercorisuis DSM 15480 | reverse complement strand
GAAAAATTTGTTACTTATATTTTACCGCACAAGAGGTACTCCTGCTTAGATTCTGGTTATTTTATTGCGAAAAGTTTTTATTCCTCAACGCTGCAATTGGTCATTTTTTGCTTTCTTTTTTTTGAAAAATAGTGTATACTATTTTCATATTTCGTAGATGTCGTTTCAGACAACGTTTCCCGCTGTGTAAATTACAATCGAGGCATTACTATTTAGAGTTTAACTATAGAAAGGATAGGGATTATTTATGAATAGAGAAAAATATGAATCACTGCCACTGACAACGTTAAAGGAGCTTGCAAAAGCAAGAAAGATGAGGGGAATTTCAACCTTAAAAAAGCCACAGCTGATTGAAGCGATGCTCGAACAGGACGAGAAGGAAAGTCAGGAGGAGGCAAAAACCGCAGCCAAAGAAGAGGTGCGTGCCGCAGCTTCTGCCAAAGAGGAGAAGGGCGAGAAAAAAGAAGTGACGGATCTGGAGCAGCTAGACAGCGGAGAAGCTGCCAACGGGATTCTGGAAGTGCTTCCCGATGGATATGGATTTATCCGAAGTGCCAACTACCTTCCGGGAGAGAGTGATGTGTATGTATCGCCATCTCAGATTCGCCGTTTCAACCTGAAGACAGGGGATATTGTGGCAGGAAACAAGAGAGTGAAAAGTCAGTCGGAAAAATTCAGTGCACTGCTTTATCTGACAACGGTGAATGGAATGCGCCCGGCTGAGGCGGGACAGAGACCGAATTTTGAGGATCTGACCCCGATTTTCCCGAATCAGAGAATCGCACTGGAGAACCCGAAAAGCACCACCTCCATGCGTATGGTCGACCTGCTCTCCCCGATCGGAAAGGGACAGAGAGGTATGATCGTGTCACCGCCGAAGGCTGGTAAAACAACTTTATTAAAAGAGGTTGCGCTGTCCGTGCAGCGGAGTGAGCCAAAGCTTCATCTGTTGATCCTTCTGATCGACGAGCGTCCGGAGGAAGTGACAGATATCAAGGAGGCGATTGAGGGCCCGAATGTGGAAGTTATCTATTCGACATTTGACGAGCTGCCGGAGCATCATAAGAGAGTTTCGGAGATGGTGATCGAGCGTGCTAAGAGACTGGTGGAGCACGGCAAGGATGTCATGATCCTTCTGGATAGTATTACACGTCTGGCAAGAGCGTATAACCTGACCGTTCCGCCGTCAGGAAGAACTCTTTCAGGTGGTCTGGATCCGGCGGCACTTCACATGCCGAAGCGGTTCTTTGGAGCTGCCCGTAACATGCGAGAGGGCGGAAGTCTGACAATTCTTGCGACGGCTCTTGTGGAGACGGGGAGCAAGATGGATGACGTGGTTTACGAGGAGTTTAAAGGAACAGGCAACATGGAGCTTGTTCTGGACAGAAAACTGCAGGAGAAGAGAATCTTCCCGGCAATCGACATCGCAAAATCCAGCACGAGACGCGAGGACCTGCTTCTCACGAAGGACGAGCTGGAGGCGGTTGACATCATTCGCAAAGCGATGAACGGATTGAAGGCGGATGAGTCGGCGGACAACCTGATCAATATGTTTGCGAGAACAAAAACAAATATTGAATTGGTCGATAAAGTGAAGAAACAGAGATTTATTTAAGAAATTTGCAAAAAAGGTTATGAAAAATGAATAATTATTTGAGAAAGACCTTGCAAATGTCGAATAGCTATGATACAATTACAAAGCTGTTTAACGATAAAAGTTAATAAAATTTGAAATAGAGAGGTGAAATCATGAGAGAAGGAATACATCCAGAGTACCATCAGGCAACAGTTACATGCAACTGCGGTAACACATTTACAACAGGTTCTACAAACGAATCAATCCACGTAGAAATTTGTTCAAAGTGTCATCCATTCTACACAGGCCAGCAGAAAGCCAATCAGGCACGTGGTCGTGTTGATAAGTTCAATAAGAAATACGGCATTCAAGACAAATAAGAGTGAAACGTTGCAGGCTGAGGTTATTATAATCTCAGCCTGTTCTTATAATCAGGATGTTCATGAGCAAGTAGCAGAGCGGATTGCGAATGTCCGCTTTACAAACAGGCTTTCAAAAGCCGTGAATACATGTCTTACAGATTTCGAGACTGGAACAACGGTTAATGAAAAGATAATATAAGTAGAGGACAATATATGAAATCATCGAATATAGGCGGGCAGGCTGTGCTGGAAGGCATCATGATGAAGAACAAAGATCGGTATGCGGTTGCTGTCAGAAAGCCGGACAAGACGATTGCACTTCAGGTTGAGACCTATCACAGCATTGTTCCGTGGACGGCGCTGACCCGGATTCCTTTCGTGAGGGGAATCTTTAATTTTATCGACTCCATGGTGCTCGGAATGAAGACACTGACCTATTCCGCGAGCTTCTTTGAGGACGAGGAAGAGGAGACACAGGAAAGCGGAGATAAAAAAACGGAAAAAAAAGCGATCACAGAAGAAGAACAGGCTGCGAAGAGCAAAAAAGAAGAGCGGGTGGAAAATATTGTAATGGGCCTTACCATTGCATTTTCTTTTGTTATGGCGCTGCTGCTTTTCACGGTGCTCCCGTCTTTTGTGGCCGGGCTGCTGAAAAATCAGATTCATACCTATACACAGCGGGCTATCGTGGAAGGTCTTCTCAAGGTGGTGGTTTTTGTGGGCTACCTGCTGCTCATTTCCCGTATGAAGGACATTCAGAGAGTGTTCATGTACCACGGGGCGGAGCACAAATGTATCAACTGTATTGAACACGGACTTCCACTGAATGTGGAGAATGTCAGAAAGAGCTCCAGACAGCACAAGCGCTGTGGGACGAGTTTCCTGTTGTTCGTGCTCATCATCAGTATTATCGTCGGGATTTTTATCCGCGTGGATATAGTCTGGTTGCGCGTGTTGATCCGGATTGCACTGCTGCCGCTGGTGTCCGGGATTTCCTATGAGATCATCAAGCTGGCAGGCAATAGTGACAACCCGGTCATATCGCTGCTCAGTCAGCCGGGACTCATGGTTCAGAAGCTGACAACACGGGAGCCGCAGGATGATATGATCGAGGTCGCAATCGAGGCGGTAGAAGCCGTGTTTGACTGGGAGACTTATGAAGCTGAGAACTTTGGGGAAGAGAAATGACCTTAAAAGAATTGTATGAGCAGGGCAGTGCGATTCTGGCGGAGGCCGGGATTGCAGAGGCAGGGCTGGACGCCTGGTATCTGCTGGAGTTTGTGACGAAGATAAGCAGAGCGATGTATTATGTACACGCGGGGGACGCTGTCTGTGAAGAAAAACAAATACGCTATCAGGAGTTGGTTCAAAAGCGCGCAGGTTATATTCCGCTGCAGCACCTGACAGGGGAGCAGGAGTTTATGGGGCTGCCGTTTTTTGTGGACAGCCATGTGCTGATTCCAAGACAGGACACAGAGAATCTGGTGGAATGTGCATGCGGGCTGCTGCAGGATCACATGAGCGTGCTCGACCTTTGCACGGGATCCGGCTGTATTCTGCTGAGCATGGAACATTTTGCAAGAGAAAAGAAACTGCAGGGATTTGCAGGTGCCGGAGCGGACGTGTCGAAAGAAGCTCTGGCGGTGGCAGAAAAAAACGGAGACCGGCTGGAAACGGACGTGACATGGATCGAGAGTGACCTGTTTGAAAAAATCGAGGGGAAATTCGATCTCATTGTCTCCAACCCGCCGTATATTCGTACATCGGAGATACCGAAGCTTCAGCGGGAAGTGAAGGATCACGATCCGATGCTGGCGTTGGACGGGAAGGATGACGGACTGTATTTTTACCGGCGTATTATCCGGGAGAGCGTAGCGTATATCAGACCGGGCGGGCATCTGCTGTTCGAGATTGGCTTTGATCAGGGAGCACAGGTGAGTGCACTGATGAGAGAGGCCGGTTATAGCAGCGTGATGGTGAAAAAGGATCTGGCTGGGCTTGACCGTGTGGTTTCCGGCGTATATCAGATGTGAAGAGATTTGAAGAAGATGTCAGCAAAGCTGACCGAATCTCGCACCAAGACTCGCGATCGAGTCTTGAAAATTGAGCAGATGAAGGAATGGCGGGCCGGACCCACGGGCATCTGCGCAGGCACTGAGGGGAAGTTTCCCCGGTACAAGTTATAGATGCAAGTTATAGAAAGGATGTAAGAGAGATGTTTGACAGATTAGAAGATTTGCTCATTCGTTATGAAGAGATTATGGGAGAACTGCAGGAGCCGGATGTGGCGAATGATGCAGCCCGTTTTACAAAGCTGATGAAAGAGCAGAGCGATTTAACTCCCATCGTGGAGGCATATAAGGAATATAAACAATGCAGGCAGAACGTGGAGGATTCTCTGGTGATGCTGGACGAAGAGTCCGACGAAGAGATGAAGGAGCTTGCGAAGGAAGAACTGAATGAATCGAAAGCCCGGATTGAAGAGCTTGAGAAAGAATTAAAGATTTTACTGCTCCCGAAGGACCCCAACGATGACAAGAACGTTATCGTTGAGATCCGCGGAGGTGCCGGCGGAGATGAGGCTGCACTTTTTGCGGCGGAGATCTACCGTATGATTGCACATTATGCAGAGAGCAAACGCTGGAAGGTGGAGATGATTTCCTGTACAGAGAATGGAATCGGCGGTTTCAAGGACTGTTCCTTCATGGTGACGGGGCAGGGCGCTTATTCCAGGCTGAAGTATGAGTCCGGCACACATCGTGTGCAGCGTGTACCGGAAACGGAGAGCGGCGGACGTATCCATACCTCAACCATCACGGTGGCAATCATGCCGGAGGCGGAAGAGGTGGATGTGGATCTGGACATGAATGACTGTAAATTCGACGTGTTCCGTGCTTCGGGTAACGGTGGACAGTGTGTCAACACGACGGATTCGGCCGTGCGGCTGACACATATTCCGACCGGAATTGTTATTTCCTGTCAGGATGAAAAATCCCAGATTAAGAATAAAGATAAGGCACTGAAAGTACTCCGTGCGAAGCTGTATGAGTTAGAATGTGCGAAGCAGCACGACGCAGAAGCGGAACTTCGCCGCAGCCAGGTTGGAACAGGAGACCGTTCTGAAAAAATCCGTACCTATAATTTCCCACAGGGACGTGTGACGGATCACAGAATCAAACTGACACTGCACAAGCTGGATTCGATTCTCGGAGGAGATCTGGATGAGATTATTGACAGCCTGATCGCGGCGGACCAGGCAGCGAAGCTTGGAAAGATGCAGGAAAACTAAACAGACAGGATCATTATAATGAAGGAAAAACTAAAAAAACTTATTGCGTATTATAACCCGTATCGGTTTTTATTCTTTAGTGACATGTTTTTTGCAATCATAGGAGCGCTGGTCACACTGGCGCTCCCTCTGATTGTGAGGTATATTACGAACAATGTGATTTATTATGAGGGCAGCAAACTCTCTCAGACAATCTTTTCGCTGGGAGTGATCATGGTGATCCTTGTTGTCGTTGAGTTCGGATGCAATTACTATATCGCTTACTTCGGCCACATTATGGGGGCTAAGATGGAGGCGGATATGAGAAGTGACATCTTCGGACACTATCAGAAACTGACCTTTGCTTTTTATGATAACCAGAAGGTGGGACATCTTTTATCCAGAATCACGAGTGACCTGTTTGATATCAGCGAACTGCTGCATCACGGGCCAGAGGATGTACTGATTTCTGTGATCAAGATTATAGGTTCGTTTATAATACTGATGATGATCAACATGAAGCTGACACTCATCGCTTTTGCATTCATCCCAGCCATGGTGGTGTTTGCAGTCTACTACAACAAAAAGATGAAGAGCGCATTCTCGCAGAATCGGGCGAAGATCGCGGATATCAACAGCCAGATCGAAGACAGCCTCTCGGGGATCCGGGTCGTAAAGTCTTTTGCGAACGAGAGCGAGGAACTGCGCAAATTTAATAAGGGAAACGGCCGGTTTGTGGAGGCGAAAAAGAAGAGCTATCTGTATATGGGAATGTACAATTCCGGGCTGAATGCTCTGACAACGTTGGTGACGGTTGTGGTTCTGGTGGCAGGAGCACAGTTCCTTACAACGGGACAGGTGGTTGTGTCAGATCTGATCACTTTTTTGCTCTACATCAATAATTTCACAGAACCGGTGAAAAAGCTGGTAAACTCGGCGGAACAGTTCCAGAACGGGTATACTGGATTTGAGCGTTTTCTTGAGATTTTGTCCATTGCACCGGATATCAAGGATGCAGAGGACGCCGTGGCAGTGAGAGAATTGAAGGGAGACATCATATTTGATGATGTATCCTTCTGCTATGAAGAAAATCAGGACAAGGTATTGAATCATGTCAATCTGAATGTGGACGCCGGGAGCTATATGGCTCTGGTAGGTCCTTCCGGGGCAGGAAAGACGACGCTTTGCAGTCTGATCCCAAGATTCTATGAGGTCTCCTCCGGAAAGATTCTGATTGATGGAATGGATATCCGCAGTATTCGACTGGATGATCTGCGCAACAACATCGGAATTGTCCAGCAGGACGTCTATCTGTTTGCGGGAACAATCATGGATAATATCCGTTACGGAAAGCCGGAGGCCTCGGATGAAGAGGTGGTGCTTGCCGCGAAGAATGCCAATGCCCATGAGTTCATTGTGGCATTTCCGGAGGGGTATGACACGGATATCGGACAGCGTGGTGTCAAGCTGTCGGGAGGGCAGAAGCAGCGACTCTCCATTGCGAGAGTGTTTCTGAAAAACCCGCCGATTCTGATTTTTGATGAGGCGACCTCCGCCCTGGATAACGAGAGTGAGCAGGTGGTACAGCAGTCATTGGAGAGTCTCGCGAAGAACAGGACAACGTTTGTCATCGCGCACCGTCTGTCTACGATCCGCAACGCGGAAAAGATTCTAGTGCTGACGGATGAGGGCATTGCCGAGGAAGGGACTCATGAGGAACTTCTGCATGCCCATGGTATCTACGAGGGGTTGTACCAGATGCAGTTTTCATGATAGAGAATGAAGAATGCGTCTGTTGCGGTAAGAAATTTGTGCAGTAAGAAAAGGAAGAAAAGAAGGTTACAGCAGAATGGAAAAAATAGAATTTAAGCGTCCGGAACTGGAAGACAAAGAAATCATCACATCTTATTTTAATAAAGCTCCGAGCAGAAGCTGTGAGAGGACATTCATCAATGTCTATCTCTGGTCAAGGAAGTATAATGTAGGGTATGCGATCATTGAGGATACACTTGTATTCATGGATAAGAATCAGCAGAAATTTGCATATCCGGCGGGAGAACCGGAGCAGGTGAAAAAAGCACTTGCATTTTTGATTGACTATTCGAAGGAACTGGGTGTAGAATTTGGTCTGTACAATGTGACACCGGAATGCTTTGAACAGCTGAACAGCTTTTACCCGGATCAGTTTCAGATCGAGTATGAGCGGGATGAGGCGGACTATGTGTATGAGAGGGAGAAACTGTCTACTCTCGCGGGGAAAAAGCTGCACGGTAAGAGAAATCATATCAACAAATTCAAGACGATCCATGGGGACAACTGGAGCTACGAGAGCATTACCCAGGACAATGTGGAGGAGTGCTTCCAGATGGCTCTGAACTGGAGAAAAGAGAATGCATGTGACGATGACGAGGAAAAAAATTCAGAGATGTGCGTCACACTCAATTCCCTTCGCCTGTTTCGTGAACTGGAGGAAGTCGGAGGTGCGCTGCGGGTAGACGGGAAAATCGTTGCATTTACCCTCGGTGAGCAGCTCTGTGATGATACCTTTGTCGTGCACATTGAGAAGGCATACGCGGATATGGATGGTGCATATCCAATGATAAACCAGCAGTTTGTGCAGCATGAGTGCGGAGCATACACCTACATCAACCGGGAGGATGATACGGGCTCTGCGGGGCTGCGGAAGGCAAAGCTCTCTTATCGCCCGGTGTTTATGGTAGAGAAGGGGATTGCCAGTTTCAGGTAATTACAGTAAACAGATAAAGCGATAGAAAGGAAGCGTGTAAGTATGATATCAAAAAAAATGGAAAAGATGGTTACAAACAATTCGGCAATCAGAGCAATGTTCGAAGAAGGAAACCGTCTGGCAAAAATCTATGGAAAAGAAAATGTATTTGACTTCAGCCTCGGAAATCCAAATGTTCCTGCTCCGGCTGCGGTGAAGGCTGCAATCGAGGAGATTCTGGAAGAGGATTCGCTGATGGTCCATGGATACAACAACAGCAATGCGGGATATGAAGATGTCCGTCAGGTGATTGCCGGGTCTTTGAACAGGCGTTTTCAGACTGCGTTTTCCGAAAAAAATATTATTATGACAGTGGGCGCGGCAGGTGGACTGAATGTGATCCTCAAGGCACTGCTGAACCCGGGAGATGAAGTGCTTACATTTGCACCTTACTTTGTGGAATACAGAAGCTATGTTGCTAATTATGATGGAGTGCTGCTGGAGGTGTCCCCGAATACCGTCGATTTTCAGCCGAAGCTGGATGAATTTGAGGCGAAGATCACACCGAAGACAAGGGCGGTCATCGTGAATACACCGAACAACCCGACCGGTGTTGTCTACTCGGAGGAGACCATCAAAAAGATGGCGGCGATCATGGAGAGCAAGCAGAAAGAATTTGGTACAGAGATCATTCTGATTTCCGATGAGCCGTACAGAGAGCTCGCATACGATGGCGTGGAGGTTCCATATCTCACGAAGTATTACAACAATACGGTTGTCGGATATTCTTACAGCAAATCCCTTTCTCTGCCGGGAGAGCGTATCGGGTATCTGGTGATTCCGGATGAGATGACAGACAGTGAAAATGTTATTCAGGCGGCAGTGATCGCCAACAGAATCCTTGGATTTGTCAATGCACCGACACTGCAGCAGAGAGTCGTGGCAAAATGTATCGATGAAAAGACAGATATCTCTTATTATGATAAAAACAGAGAGACCCTTTATAACGGATTAAAAGAACTTGGATTTGAATGTACCAAACCGCAGGGCGCATTTTACCTGTTCGTAAAATCTCCAGTTGCGGATGAAAAGGAATTTGTGACTACGGCAAAGAAGTACAATCTGCTTCTGGTTCCGGGCAGCTCCTTCGCATGCCCGGGGTATGTGAGAATCGCATATTGCGTATCTCATGAGACAATCGTGAACTCGCTACCGAAGTTTGCAGAACTGGCGAAGGAATACAAGTAGGCACCGAAGGATATGCGCTGGGGCTGCGTCCGAACTGCAGGCAGGGGCGTACGAAAAAAGCATGAACTGGCAGAACTAGACAAAGAGGGTAGAATCATGAATGAAAAACTTTTAAATAATATCAGACAGGTAGAACCATATACACCGGGGGAGCAGCCGCAGACGAAGGTGATCAAGCTCAACACGAACGAAAATCCCTATCCGCCGGCTCCGGGAGTAGCCAGGGCGATTGCGCAGATGGATGTGGACCGGCTTCGGCTGTATCCGGATCCGACGGCAGACTCGCTGGTATCGGCTCTCGCGGAGAACTACGGTGTGGAGAAGGATCAGGTGTTTGTCGGGGTTGGCTCGGATGACGTGCTGTCCATGTGTTTTCTGACCTTCTTTAATTCAGAAAAACCGGTGCTGTTTCCGGACATTACCTACTCATTTTATGATGTGTGGGCGAATTTGTACCGCATTCCGTTTGAACGTCAGCCTCTGGATGAAAATTTCAAAATCAAAAAAGAGGATTATTACAAAGAAAACGGAGGCGTCATTTTCCCGAATCCCAATGCGCCGACGGCAATCTACGAGGAACTGGAGTTTGTGGAGGACATTATCGCACACAACCAGGATGTCATTGTGATCGTGGATGAGGCTTACGTAGACTTTGCGGGAAGATCGGCACTGGAGCTGATCGATAAGTACGACAATCTGATCGTGGTGCAGACCTTCTCGAAATCCCGCTCCATGGCGGGAATGAGAATTGGGTATGCCATCAGCAATCCTGTCTTGATTAAATATCTGAACGATGCGAAGTATTCTTTCAATTCCTACACCATGAATCAGACATCGCTCTGCTATGGCGTGGAGGCGGTAAAGGACAAAGCATACTTTGAGGAGACTGTGCATAAGATTGTGGAGACCAGAGAGTGGGCCAAGGGAGAGCTGCGCAGGCTGGGATTTGTATTCCCGGATTCCAAAGCGAACTTTATCTTTGCGATGCACCCGGAGTATGATGCGCGGGAGCTGTTTGAGGCACTGAAGGCGGCCGGGATTTATGTGAGATTCTGGGGGAGCAGAAGAATTGAGCAATATCTTAGAATCACAATCGGAACCAGAGAAGAGATGGAGACATTGTTTGCATTTCTCACGACGTATATGAATAAGGGAGAATAGTATTATATGGAATCATTAATAAAATCATTGATAGCGGCACTTGGAGGGAAGATTGGGAAAGAGGCAATTATTTTTATTATCTCCATGATCCCGATACTGGAACTGAGGGGCGGTCTGCTGGCCGCTGGACCGGCATGGCTGAATGTGCCGCTTCAGCAGGCAATTCCGCTCTGCATCATCGGAAATATTATTCCGGTGCCATTTATCCTGCTGCTGATCACGCCGATTTTCAACTGGATGAAGACGACGAAGCTGTTTGCACCGATGGTGAATAAACTGGAGTCGAAGGCGATGAGCAAGAGCGATAAGATCGAGCGGTATGAGTTCTGGGGACTGGTCCTGTTCGTGGGAATCCCACTGCCGGGAACCGGTGCATGGACCGGCGCATTGATCGCAGCACTTTTGGGCGTAAAATTCAAGAAAGCGTTCCCTGCAATCTGCATCGGAATCTGTGTGGCGACAGTGATTATGTCAATCTTATCTTACGGACTCCTCGGAATGATATTCGGGTAAAAATAACAAGATAAAAAAACTCCCTGATTCTCATCCGGGAGTTTTTGATTATCCATTTTAATATCCGTTTTACTGGCAGGAAAGTCCTTTGGTTTTTTCTCTTAATTCCAGCAGCTGAAGATAATTGACCAGATCCTGCTTTGACGAAACGCTCAGTTTCCGATAGCTGGTTATGAGGTAGTGGTCCAGAATCTTTTCGGAATGTATCTTTGAGGGAGCGATGGAGACCGGGGTGGGTTCCAGGCCGGTCAGAAGATAATCTACGGAGACATGAAAATAGTTTGCGATGCGCACCAGCTTCTCGAAGTCAGGCTGTTTGTTTTTCGTCTCATAACCGGCGATGGCGGATCTGGTTACCTGCAGATGTTTTGCCAGTTGTTCCTGTGTGACGTCGTTTGATTTTCGTAAATGTTTTAAAGTGCTTGCAAAATTCATACGATACCTCCTTGATTTGGTATATCTTACCAATTTGTTGTCGAAAGTCGACGAAATGTCTCTAATATCAACGAAACGTGTCGGTAAAGCACGAAAATACAGAAAATGTGGCAGAATAAAACGTTGTCAAACAGCCGTTGACACAGATGCATAAAGCCCGTATAATTGGAAACAGAGAAAGAAAAGAAGGGTAAAAGGAAGATGATTGCGACGGAAAATGAAGATAAAAGAAGTAAAATATGGCGGGCGGTGATGGCGGTGACCAGTATCCTGATTATTCTGATTGCTGTTTTTTTTATCGTGAAGATGTTCACCTCCAATCCGTTGGAGGGGACGTGGCAGCATGACGAGAGCAGTCTGCAGATCACAGTTGGAAAAGACGGTGTGGCGACGATCCAGTGGCCGGAAGAGTTTGAGCAGGATATAAAGATCCCGATGAGCTACAGCATCGACAGGGAGACGAAAACCTTCATATTGCGGGTGAATAAGGTTGCCATCGGAAAAGCGGTGAAAGATTCGAAGGGAACTCTCACGGAAGAGGGGGCAGAATCAGCCATCGAATCGCTGGATGCCACGTATGACTATAGTGTTGACAAGAAAGAACTGACGCTCACTGACAGAGAGTATGGTGAGCAGATGATTTTTGTAAAGGAATAGGAACAATCCCTCTGTGATGTCTCGAAGATGTTCATGGAGGGAGTTTTTACTATATGTGCCGGAGTGAAACATTAGGGACGCCTTGTCCTTATAGTATATACTAAGTTGGAGGTAGAATGCAGATGAAGAGAGAGGATACAAGAGAAGTAAGAATCGGTAACGTAGTCATCGGAGGCGGTCATCCGATTGCCATTCAGTCTATGACAAACACGAGGACGGAGGATGTGGCGGCGACGGTGGCGCAGATTCTGGCGCTGGAGGCAGTTGGATGTGACATTATCCGCTGCGCGGTGCCTACGATGGAGGCTGCAGAGGCGCTGCGGGAAATCAAGAAACAGATTCACATTCCACTGGTTGCGGACATTCATTTCGACTACCGGCTTGCGATTGCAGCTATCGAAAACGGGGCTGACAAAATCAGGATAAATCCGGGAAATATCGGGGATTTGTCGCGGGTGAAGGCCGTGGTGGAGAAGGCGAAGGAGTATGGAATCCCGATCCGTGTGGGAGTTAACAGCGGATCCCTGGAGAAAAATCTGGTGGAGAAGTACGGCGGAGTGACGGCCGAGGGAATAGTGGAGAGCGCGCTCGACAAGGTGAAGATCATAGAGGATATGGGGTATACGAATCTGGTAGTCAGCATTAAGTCCTCGGATGTGCTTATGTGCGTGAAGGCCCACGAACTGATTGCGGCGCAGTGTCCCTATCCGCTGCATGTCGGAATCACAGAATCCGGCACGATCCTGTCCGGCAATATCAAATCTTCGGTCGGTCTGGGCATCATTCTCCATGAGGGAATCGGTGATACGATCCGCGTGTCGCTGACAGGAGATCCCCTGGAGGAAATCAAGTCGGCTAAGCTGATTTTAAAGACGCTCGGTCTGCGAAAAGGCGGAATCGAGGTGGTCTCCTGTCCGACCTGCGGGCGCACCAAGATCGATCTGATCGGTCTGGCCAATCAGGTGGAACAGATGGTTGCGGACATCCCGCTGGATATCAAGGTCGCAGTGATGGGGTGTGTTGTCAACGGACCGGGTGAAGCAAAAGAAGCGGATATCGGAATTGCCGGGGGGATCGGAGAAGGCCTCCTGATTAAAAAAGGCGAGATCGTCAAAAAGGTAAAAGAAGAGGAACTGCTCGATACACTTCGTGAGGAGTTACTGAATTGGAAGGAATAAATGACAGATGACAAAAAAGTTTTTTGAGGTGTTTCCCACGTTGAAGGCTGAGGATGACATTTACATGTTATTTAAGGAGGTGGAGGTTACGAAAGTGACCACCACTTCTTTGCGTGATTATATTCATATACATATATTCAGCAGGCACCTGATACAGAAAAAATATATTTATGCCATGGAGACCATGATCAAGGAGCAGCTGTTCGGAAAGACGCGTGTGCAGATCGCGGTGAAGGAGCAGTATCTTCTGTCCGCTCAGTATAATCCGAGAGCGCTGATGGAAGAGTACCGGAGCAGCATCGTGCTGGAGCTGGGCAAAAAAAGTGTACTCGCCGGCAATATGTTTGAGCAGGCCAGTCTCTCCTTCGAGGAGAATGAAGAGAAGGGCTGGGTGCTCTGCATGGAGATGGTGGATTCCATTATTGCGGAGGGGAAAAAAGAGGAGATATTAGAGCTGCTGAAAGAGGTATATGACGAGCGGTTTCACATTCCGGTGGATGTGAGAGTAGTCTACCGGGAGATGGAAAAGAGTAAGTCGAACGATCAGGCGGAGCAGATGATCCAGAACGAGATTCAGCAGATCCTGATGCAGAATGCGAAGAACAAAGGGCTTTCGGACGGTGCAGACGAAGCGGATGGCAAAGAGAAAAAAGAGAAGGCGAAACAGCAGGAACCGAAAAAAACATTTCAGAAGAACGATTACTTCCGGATGGCCAAGCTGTCTGATGACCCGAATCTGATTTATGGGCGTAACTTTGAGGATGAACCGATCACCCTGGATCAGGTGGTGGGAGAGATGGGAGAGATCACGATCCACGGCAAGATCATCAGCTTCGATATGCGTGAGATCCGCAACGAGAAGACAATCGTCATGTTTGCGGTGACGGATTTCACAGACACCATCATGGTCAAGATGTTTGCCAAAAACGAGCAGCTGCCGGATATTCTGGCGGATATCAGGAAAGGTGCGTTTCTGAAAATAAAAGGGATTACCACGATCGACAAATACGATGGAGAGCTGACTATCGGATCTATTACCGGAATCAAAAAGGCGGCAGATTTTACCGTTTCCAGAATGGACAACAGCCCGCAGAAGCGAGTGGAGCTGCACTGCCACACGAAGATGAGCGACATGGACGGAGTCTCCGAGTGTAAGGACATCGTGAAGCGGGCGCACGAGTGGGGGCATCCTGCGATTGCCATCACAGACCACGGTGTGGTACAGGCGTTTCCAGACGCGAATCATGTGATCGAGGTGCTGGACGAGAGGGATCCGTTTAAGGTGATCTACGGAGTAGAAGCATACATTGTGGATGACCTGACAGAGATTGCGGTGGGAGCCGGCGATCAGACGCTGGAAGATACCTACGTTGTATTCGATCTGGAGACGACGGGCTTCAGCTCAATCAAGGACAAGATCATCGAGATCGGTGCGGTGAAGGTGGAGCATGGTGAGATCACGGATCGCTTCAGTACCTTTGTCAACCCGGAACGGCCGATTCCGTTTAAAATCACACAGCTCACCAGTATCACAGATGAGATGGTGCAGGATGCGGACAACATCGAGACGATTCTGCCGCAGTTTCTTGAATTTGTGGGGGATGCGGTTCTGGTAGCGCACAATGCGGGCTTCGATGTGGGATTTATCGAGCAGAACTGCCGCTATCAGGAGATTGAGCCGCATTTCATCTCGGTGGATACGGTGGCGCTGGCCAGAGTTCTCCTGCCGACCATCTCGAGGTATAAGCTGAATGTGGTCGCGAAGGCTCTGAACATTTCGCTGGAGAATCACCATCGGGCGGTGGATGACGCAAAGGCGACCGCCGATATTTTCCTGAAATTTATCGAGATGCTGAAGGACCGCAATATTACTACCCTGAAGGGGATTAACCAGTTTGGGGACATGAATCCGGATGCTATCCGCAAGCTTCCGACGTATCACGCAATCATTCTGATCAAAAATGTAGTTGGACGAGGCAATCTGTACCGGCTGATCTCCAAATCCAATCTCGTGTATTATGGAAGAAGACCGCGTATACCAAAGAGTGAGTTCAACAAATACAGGGAGGGGCTGATCCTCGGAAGTGCGTGTGAGGCGGGAGAACTATTTCAGGCGATCTTAAACCACAAGTCTGCCGAGCAGGTGGCAAGACTGTGTGATTTTTATGACTACTATGAGATTCAGCCTCTTGGGAATAATAAATTCATGATCGCCAGTGATAAGATCTCCGATGTGCAGTCGGAGGCGGATCTGATTCGGCTGAACGAGCGGATCGTGCAGCTCGGAGAGCAGTTCAAGAAGCCGGTGGTGGCGACCTGTGATGTGCATTTTCTGGATCCGGAGGACGAGGTGTACCGCAGAATCATCATGGCCGGTAAAGGATTCTCAGATGCGGACGAACAGGCACCGCTGTATCTGCGGACGACGGAGGAGATGCTGGAGGAGTTTGCGTATCTCGGCTCCGCGAAGGCGAGAGAGGTGGTCGTTGACAACACCAACAAGATTGCGGGAATGATCGAGAAGATTTCACCAATCAACCCGGACAAGTGTCCTCCGGTCATTGAAAACTCGGAACAGGAGTTGACGGATATCTGCTATACGAAGGCTCATGAGATGTACGGGGATCCGCTCCCGGCTGTTGTGGAGGAGCGGCTGCAGAGAGAGCTGAACTCCATCATATCCAATGGGTACGCGGTGATGTACATTATCGCTCAGAAGCTGGTGTGGAAGTCCAATGAGGACGGCTATCTGGTTGGATCCCGAGGATCGGTGGGGTCCTCTTTTGTGGCGACGATGGCGGGAATCACGGAGGTGAATCCGCTGCATCCGCACTATTATTGTCCGCACTGTCATTACAGTGATTTTGAGTCGGAGGAAGTGAAGAAGCATGCCGGAGGAGCCGGATTCGATATGCCGGAGAAGGACTGCCCGGTGTGCGGGGAGCATCTGAAAAAAGACGGATTTGACATTCCCTTCGAGACATTCCTGGGGTTCAAGGGAGACAAGGAGCCGGATATCGATCTGAACTTTTCGGGAGATTACCAGGCCAAGGCTCACCGCTACACGGAGGTAATCTTCGGGGAGGGGCATACGTTCAAGGCGGGAACTATCGGAACGCTTGCCGATAAGACGGCTTACGGATATGTGAAAAACTACTATGAAGAACGGGGCAGCCGCAAGCGCCGCTGCGAGATTGAGCGGATCGTGGAGGGTTGTACCGGAATCAGGAGAAGTACGGGACAGCATCCGGGTGGAATCGTTGTTCTGCCCCACGGACATGACATCAATGAGTTCACGCCGATCCAACACCCGGCCAATGATATGACCACGGATATCATTACCACTCATTTTGATTACCATTCCATCGATCATAACCTGCTGAAGCTGGATATTCTGGGACACGATGATCCGACCATCATCCGTGCGCTGGAGGAGTATATCACCTCCGACGCTCTGGAAAATGAATACAACGAGGAGCATCCCTTTGTGGCGACGGAGATTCCGCTGGATGATAAGGGGGTTCTCTCGCTGTTTCACGACACCAGTGCACTGGGAGTCAAGCCGGAGGACATCGGTGGCTGTAAGCTGGGCTGCCAGGGGGTTCCGGAGTTTGGAACGGATTTTGTAATCCAGATGGTGCAGGATGCGAAGCCGAAGTGTCTGGCCGATCTGATCCGGATTTCCGGGCTGTCCCACGGGACCAACGTGTGGCTGGGTAATGCGGAGACACTGATCAAAGAGGGGAAGGTGACCATTTCCACGGCAATCTGTACCCGTGACGATATCATGAGTTATCTGATCGGGATGGGCGTGGACAGCGCACTTTCTTTCTCCATCATGGAGTTTGTACGAAAAGGGAAGGGGCTGAAACCGGAGTGGGAGGATGCCATGCGGGAGAAGGATGTTCCGGAGTGGTATCTGGATTCCTGCAAAAAGATCAGCTACATGTTCCCGAAGGCTCACGCGGCGGCTTATGTTATGATGGCCTATCGGATCGCCTACTGCAAGATCAATTATCCGCTGGCGTATTACGCGGCTTATTTTGGGATTCGTGCCGATGCATTTTCCTACGAGCTGATGTGTCAGGGGAAGGATAAACTGAATTTTTACATGAATGATTACAAGAAGCGCGCAGACATACTTTCCAAGAAAGAGCAGGATGTGCTGAAAGATATGAAGCTGGTGCAGGAGATGTACGCCCGTGGATTTGAGTTCCTTCCGATTGATATCTATAAGTCGAAGGCTACCAAGTTCCAGATCGTGGACGGAAAACTGCTCCCGCCGTTCTCCAGTATTGAGGGAATGGGCGAGAAGGCGGCGGAGGCGGTGGAGGATGCGGCGAAGGACGGAAAGTATCTGTCTCTGGATGACTTCAGAGTCCGCACCAAAACCAGTAAGACGGTTATCGATTTCATGGCAGATCTCGGACTGTTCGGAAATCTGCCGCAGAGCAATCAGCTGTCACTTTTTGATCTGTAGCAGTACAACGCAGGAGGGCAGAACGGGAAGTATTTATACAGATTCCGATGTGAGACGGCGGATAAAACCGGCACAACAGGGACTTGATAAGCAAAGAGTGATTATGCTATACTGAGCAATGTAAAATCAATGCAAAACCATATGGAGGAAAAAAGATGTACGACTTCGAAGAGATAAGAAGAGTGGATCCGGAGATAGCAGTTGCGCTCCTGGCAGAGATGGAGAGACAGAACTCCCATATCGAACTGATTGCGTCAGAAAACTGGGTGAGCAAAGCTGTTATGGCAGCGATGGGAAGTCCACTGACAAACAAGTATGCGGAAGGGTATCCGGGAAAACGGTATTATGGCGGGTGCCAGTGCGTAGACATTGTGGAGGATCTGGCGAGGGAACGCGCGAAGAAGTTGTTCGGATGCGAATATGTGAATGTGCAGCCGCACTCCGGCGCGCAGGCGAACATGGCGGTCATGTATGCAATGCTGGAGCCGGGGGACAGTGTGATGGGGATGAACCTGGATCACGGCGGTCATCTGACCCATGGTTCACCGGTGAATATGTCCGGAAAGTATTATCACTTTACATCATATGGCGTTGATGAGAAGGGATTCATTGATTACGATAAAATGCGTGAGATTGCGCTGGAGTGCAAGCCGAAGCTGATTATCGGGGGTGCCAGTGCATATGCAAGAATCATCGATTTTAAAAGAATGCGTGAGATTGCAGATGAGGTGGGGGCTTATCTCATGATTGACATCGCTCATATTGCGGGGCTGGTGGCAGCTGAACTGCATCCGAGCCCGATTCCGTATGCACATGTGACGACAACTACAACACACAAGACACTGCGTGGTCCACGAGGTGGAATGATCATGTGCAGCGAGGAGATGAACAAGAAGTTCAATTTCAATAAGGCTGTCTTTCCGGGGATTCAGGGTGGTCCGCTGGAGCATGTGATTGCGGCAAAAGCAGTCTCCTTCAGGGAGGCTCTGGAACCGGAGTTTAGAACCTATCAGCAGCAGATTTTGAAAAATGCGCAGGCACTCTGTAAGGGACTTCAGAGCAGGGGAATCAAGATCGTATCCGACGGAACGGATAACCACCTGATGCTGGTGGATCTGACCCAGGCGGATGTCAGTGGAAAAGATCTGGAGAAGCGTCTTGACGACGCGCATATTACCTGCAACAAGAACACTATACCGAATGATCCGAGGTCCCCGTTTGTCACGAGTGGAGTCAGACTGGGAACCCCGGCTGTCACCACGAGAGGCATGGTGGAGGAGGACATGGAACGGATTGCGGAGATCATTGCCCTCGTTATTGCAGACGAGAAGAATGTGCAGAAGGCGCAGTCCATGGTGAAAACACTCACCGATAAGTATCCACTTCGTTAGAATTTTGTGTGGCAGGGCAACTGGCGTCAGGATGTTTATGGGCGTATTCGATCCGCCGGCCGTTTGCCGGTATTTCCTAACAGCAAAAATCAGCGATGCTTCGGGCATCGAACACAATCGGCGTGCAGGTTTGATACCTGCACGCTTCGTGTCTTCCTGGGATTCAACGCTTTACACGGATACAGCGTTGTGATAAAATAGTGGAAGTGATTATACGAAAAATCAGAGGAGGAAATTCGACATGATTTGGGCAGAAGAAGAGACGTTGCCAAGGGGAGAAATTGAGAAGATTCAATTGGAAAAGCTGAAGGAGACCGTGCAGTATATCTATGATAAAGGGGTTCCTTATCGGGAGAAGATGGATGCGGCTGGGGTGAAGCCGGAAGATATCCGGTCTTTGGATGATTTGAAGAGGCTGCCATTTACATATAAGGCAGATTTCAGGGAGCATTATCCGGACGGGATGTTTGCGGTGGAGAAGAAGGAACTTGTCCGGTATCATGCAAGCTCCGGGACGACAGGGAAACCGACGGTCGTGGGGTACACGAAGCACGACAAGGAAGTATGGCTGAATAATGTGGCGAGGATTGCCTGTATGGGAGGCGCTACATCAGAGGATGTGGCGCAGATTTCATTTGGATATGGAACATTTACCGGGGCCCTGGGGCTGCATGGTGGACTTGAGACGGTCGGTGCGGCTGTAATCCCGATGTCATCAGGGAACACGAACAAGCAGATCATGTTCATGCAGGATATGGGAGTGACGCTTCTGGTTGCGACACCGTCCTATGCGCTGCATCTGGGCGAGGAAATCCGGGCGCGTGGAATTGACGCGAAGAAGGATCTGCAGGTGAGAATCGGATTATTCGGCGGCGAGGGTATGACGGAGCCCATGCGCGATGAGATGCATAAGGTCTGGGGAGACCAGTTCGTCTGTACTCAGAACTATGGAATGAGCGAGCTGTGCGGACCCGGTGTCGCGGGAGAATGTACGGAGCTTGTGGGAATGCACATCAATGAGGACTGGTTCATACCGGAGATCATCGATCCGGAGACGGAGGAGATTCTTCCACCTGGAGAACTGGGAGAACTGGTGGTGACCTGCCTCGGAAAAGAGGCGCTTCCGCTGGTGCGCTATCGCACAGGAGATTTGACGAGACTGTTCTACGAACCCTGCAAATGTGGCAGAACGACCTGCAGGATGGAGAATATCTCCGGACGTGCCGATGATATGATGGTCATCCGCGGTGTCAATGTGTTCCCGACACAGATCGAGGAAGTACTTCTGAAGATACCGGAGATCGGACCGCATTACGAGATTCTGGTAGAGAGAAAGAATCGTCTGGATGTCATGACAATTACGGTAGAGCTGTTTGATGACAGACTGCTGGACAGCTACGCAAAGCTGGATGAACTGGAAAAACGTATCAAGGCGGGATTGAAGTCCCAGCTGGGACTTGCGACACAGATCAAGCTTGTGGCGCCAAATTCGCTGCAGCGGTTTGAGGGAAAAGCGAAAAGAGTCAAGGATTTACGAAAGGATGGATTATAAAATGGGAGATATACAGAGAACCATCATGCTGGGGAATGAGGCGATTGCCCGCGGAGCATATGAGGCGGGAGTCAAGGTTTCGGCGGCTTATCCGGGAACACCGAGCACAGAGATCAGTGAAGCCCTTGTACAGTACAAGGATGCAGTCTACGCAGAGTGGTCACCGAATGAAAAGGTTGCCACAGAGGTGGCAATCGGCGCGAGTATCGCAGGCGTGCGTGCCATGGCATGCATGAAGCATGTCGGACTGAATGTGGCATCGGACCCAATGTACACCGTTTCCTACATGGGAGTCAACGCGGGGCTGCTGCTTGTGGTTGCAGATGATCCGGGACTTTACAGCTCGCAGAATGAGCAGGATACCCGCATGGTTGCAAGAGCGGCACAGGTACCGGTGGTGGAACCGTCGGACAGCGCGGAGGCGAAGGATTTTGTGAAGATTGCATACGAGCTGAGCGAGCAGTTTGACAGACCGTTCATTATGAGAACGACTACAAGACTGGCACATTCACAGGGAATGCTGGAATTGAAGCCGAGAGAAGAAGTTGCGGACAAAGAATATGTGAAGGATATTCGCAAAACGGTTATGATGCCGGGCAATGCCAAGGGGCGTCACGTGGAGATTGAAAAACGGAATCTGGAGCTCGCAGAGGCAGCGAACACATTGTCCATTAACCGGGTGGAGATGAACGATACGAAGATCGGTGTCATCACCAGTGGAATCCCGTACATGTATGTGAAGGAAGCACTTCCGGATGCATCCGTTCTGAAGCTGGGTATGGTCAATCCACTTCCGAAAAAGCTGATTGCAGATTTCGCCTCTAAGGTAGATACGCTTTACATCGTGGAGGAATTAGATCCGGTCATTGAGGAACAGGTCAAATCCTGGGGAATCCAGTGCATCGGAAAAGAGATATTTACCGTGCAGGGAGAGTACAGTGCCAATATGCTTCGCACGGCGATTCTCGGCGAAAAGCTGGAGCTTGCGAAACCGGCGGCTGCTCCGATGAGACCTCCAATTCTATGTCCGGGATGTCCGCACAGAAGCGCATATTATGTGCTGAACAAGCTGAAGATGCACGCTGCGGGGGACATTGGCTGTTACACACTGGGCGCGGTTGCCCCGCTGAGCGTGGTAGATACCACCATCTGTATGGGGGCCAGCATCAGCAGTCTTCACGGAATGGAGAAAGCAAAGGGCAAAGAGTATATTAAGAACTGGGTGGCGGTTATCGGCGATTCTACTTTCTTACATACCGGAGTCAATTCTCTTATGAATATGATTTACAATAAGTCCACCGGAACAGTGATGATCCTGGACAACTCAACCACGGGTATGACAGGGCATCAGGATCATGCGGCGACTGGAAAAACTCTTCAGGGAGATCCGACCAACGCAGTCTGCATCCCGGATCTGTGCCGCGCACTGGGCGTGAAAAACGTGGTGGAGGTCAATGTATTTGACATTGCCCTGCTTGAGAAGACCATCAGGGAAGAAACTGCAAAGGATGAGGTTTCTGTAATTATCACAAAATCTCCGTGCGTGCTTCTGGATAAATCGAAGAAACCGTTATACACGGCTCATGCAGATAAGTGTAAAAAGTGCGGTATGTGTATGAAACCGGGATGTCCGGCTATGACGAAAAGAGAAGATGGAACCATCCTGATTGATGACACCATGTGTACCGGATGTGGCTTGTGCAAATCCCTCTGTAAATTTGATGCAATAGAATTGGTGAGCGGAGGTGCAAAATAATGATGACAAAGAATATTATGATTGTAGGTGTGGGCGGACAGGGAACACTGCTCACAAGCAGAATACTGGGCGGACTGACCATCGGAGCAGGCTATGATGTGAAGCTGTCTGAGGTTCACGGAATGGCACAGCGCGGAGGCAGTGTAGTGACTTTCGTCCGATACGGCGAGCATGTTGCGGAGCCGATCGTCGAAGAAGGACAGGCGGATGTGATCATCGCGTTTGAGCGTCTGGAAGCCTTGCGTTATGCGCATTTCCTGAAAAAAGAGGGAGTGCTGATCGTCAACGACTGGCGGATTGACCCGATGCCGGTTGTGATTGGAGCGGCAGAGTATCCGGAAGGGATTCTGGAGGATTTGGCAAAGGAGCATAAAGTCTATGCCGTAGATGCGACAGAAGAATCAAAAAAACTGGGCAATCCGAGAGTCTTTAACATGATCGTGCTCGGGATCGCCGCACAGCACATGGATTTTACAAGAGAGCAGTGGTACGAGGTGATAGAAAAAACAGTGCCGCCAAAAACAATTGAAATCAATAAGAAAGCGTTTGATACAGGATACGAAAAATAAAAAATGACAGCAGGAGGTGGAAATATGATTAGACAGATATCGGTATTTGTGGAGAACAGACCGGGAAGTCTGATGAATGTCACGCAGGAGCTGACAAAGTCACATATTAATATTCGTGCGGTGGCATCCTTTGACACACCGGAATTTGGAATTTTACGTATGATCGTGGACAATCCGGAGGCAGCCAAGGAGAGCCTGACTGCAAAAGGATTTGTTGTCAGGATTCACGAGGTTATTGGAGTGGAGTTGAAGGATGAAAAAGGCAATCTGAATCAGATGCTTGCAATTCTGGCAGACGGGAAGATAAACGTTAATTATATCTATTCTTTCGTAATCCGGGAGCAGAAGGCACCGGTGATGGTCTTTAGCACCGATGATTACGAGAGTGCGGCGAAGATTCTTGCCGGTAAGAACGTGAAAATGATCGAAGAGGATGAACTATAATCTAAACTAAAGGAGAACGAACAGATGGCACCAGAAAATTGGATTGAGAGGATCAGGGATCCAAAGATGGAGTGCATGAGCCGCGATGAGATGGCTGTGCTGCAGGGGAAGAAACTGGTAAACCTGGTTGAGAGAGTTTACAACAATGTGGATTTCTATAACAAGAAAATGAAGGATCTCGGTGTGGAGCCGGGCGATATCAGAGGAATTGAAGATATCAGTAAGCTGCCTTTTACGACGAAAGAAGATTTGAGAAACAATTATCCCTTCGGGCTGCTTGCCGTGCCAAAGAGCGAAGTGGCCAGAGTACAGGGAACATCGGGCACAACCGGAAAGCTGACATTGATGTCCTACACGCAGCATGACGCGGATGTCTGGGGCGAGTGCGTGGCAAGATGTCTTTCTATGGCAGGCCTTACAAAAGAGGACATGATTCACGTTTGTTACGGATATGGGCTTTTTACAGGTGGAATGGGTCTGGATCTCGGTGCGAGGGCACTTGGAGCGATGGCGATTCCGATGTCTGCCGGCAACACAAAGAGACAGATAATGTGTATGGAGGATTTCGGCGCGACTGCATTTGCATGTACTCCTTCTTATGCGCTGTATCTGGCAGAATCCATGAGAGATGCCGGAGTTGTGGACAAGATGAAAATCAAAGCCGGGATTCATGGCGCAGAGCCGTGGACCGAGGAGATGCGTCATAAGATAGAAGACATTCTTCACATCAACTGCTTTGATATTTACGGATTATGTGAAATTTCTGGTCCGGGTGTGGCTCAGGACTGTATCCACCATGCGGGACTTCATATTCATCATGATTATTTCTATCCAGAGGTACTGAAGCCGGGAACCGGTGAGGCTGTGGCGGAAGGTGAGTTGGGCGAGCTGGTATTTACAACCTTATCAAAAGAGGCGATGCCGCTTCTGCGCTACCGCACAAAGGACCTGACGACGATTACATACGACACCTGTGAATGTGGAAGAACATCACCGAGAATTTCCAAGTTCAAAGGACGTACGGATGACATGAAGGTAATCCGCGGAGTCAATGTATTCCCGACACAGGTTGAGACGGCGCTGCTGGGCATGGGCGGAAGTGTTGCGTCCCATTATCTGATGGTGGTTGACCGCAAGGACAATCTGGACAGACTGACGGTTCTTGTGGAGGTCGACGAGTCTCTGTTTTCCGATGAAATCCGAAAACTGGATGAACTGAAAAACAAAGTAGGGGCAGTGCTGAAGCAGGCATTGGGAATTGCTGTTAACGTGAAGCTGGTTGAGCCAAAGACTATCGAGAGAAGTGAAGGCAAAGCGAAGCGTGTCATTGATAAGAGAGACCTGGTATAGAGGAGGGGAAAAAATGAGTATTACAATTCAACAGTTATCCGTGTTCCTTGAAAATAGAGAGGGAAGTCTGGATGAAGTACTTGCCGTACTGGCAAGCAATGATGTCAACATCGTTGCACTGAGTCTTGCGGATACGGCAGAGTACGGCATGCTCCGCATGATCGTGTCAGATCCGAACAAGGGAAGAGCGGTTCTGAAAGAAAATGGTATGTCTGTCATGCTGACAGATGTGGTCGCGCTGCGCGTTCCTCATGAGACCGGATCGCTGAGCAAGGCGATGCATCAGATCGTGGAAGGTGAAGTAAATGTAGAATATATGTATGCTTTCGCGAATGGTGAGGATGCATCCGCGGTCATCAAGTCGGATGATCCGGCAAGACTGGTGGACATCCTGCGTGGAAGTGGGTTTGATGTATGGGAAGCTTCAGAAGCGTATGTCTCCAACATCAAGAACAGGATGTAACGATAGGAAAATGGAGTAGGGGATTAAGGCCCCCTACTCAAAAGCCGCGAATTATCTGTAAAAAAAAGAAACCGTAAAAACGGTTTCTTTTTTTAATCTTCTTTTTGTGTAATTCTTTTAAATATGAAAAGCAAGCTTATATATTAAAAAGGTACATCTAAAATCTGATTAGAGTTTTACTACGTTAATAGCCTGAGGTCCTTTAGCGCCTTCTGTTACTTCGAATTCTACTTCCTGACCTTCTTCTAAAGATTTGAATCCATCCATGTTAAGTCCTGAATAGTGAACGAAAACATCGTTGCCATCAGCGTCTGAAATAAATCCATAACCTTTTTGGTTGTTAAACCATTTTACTGTACCTGTGCTCATTGTGTTACCTCCATAAAATTAAATAAATAGTAAAGTATCGTAGTGTGATTTTTCCTCTCAACACTACTTATTCAGATTAGCATATTTAACAAGAGATGTCAACGAATTTGTACGATTATTTGTAATTTTAGACAAATGAAATATTGCACAAAATTAGTTGAAGAATTTTGGACATTATTTTGACTGATTATGATTGACTTTGACTGAAAATGATTATATTATATGATTATAAAAACAAAAAAGAGGTGAGGTACATTGTTGACGGAGGAGAGATTTGCGGAGATTCTTCAAATTGTAAATCAGAAAAAGTCTGTTACGGTGCAGGAGCTGACCCGGCACCTGGGGACTTCGGAGTCGACGATCCGGCGCGATCTGACGTCACTGCACAAGGCAAACAAACTGATTAAAGTCCACGGAGGGGCGACGGCGATCGATATGGAATACGCCACGAAGGATGCGGAGGTATCGGTCCGGCGCGATCTGAATATCGAGGAGAAGAGCAGGATTGGCGCATATGCGGCAACACTGATTCAACCGGATGATTTCATTTATCTGGATGCCGGAACAAGCACGGACTACCTGATTGACTGCATTGAAGAGAGAGGGGCAGTGTATGTGACGAATGCGATTTCCCATGCACAGAAACTCCTTCGCAGAGGGTTCAGCGTGTATTTGCTAGGTGGGGAACTGAAGAAGACCACGGAGGCAATCGTCGGAGGGGAGGCCCTGAACAGCCTGAAGAAGTATAATTTTACAAAAGGCTTTTTCGGGACAAATGGTATTGATGAGGAGCATGGGCTCACGACACCGGATGTCAATGAGGCATTGGTGAAGGAGCAGGCGGTAAAGCGGTGCAGGGAGTCTTACATTCTGGCAGATTCGACCAAATTCGGTCAGATATCGCCGGTCAGGTTTGCAGAATTTGCAGACGTTCTTGTTATTACCAGTGAACTGAAGGAACAAAAATTCCAAAATAAAAAAAACATTGTGGAGGTAAAGAAAGCATGATTTACACAGTAACATTTAATCCATCATTGGACTACGTAATCCAGGTCGATGACCTGACATTGGGAGAAATCAACCGTACAACAAAGGAAAACATTTATCCGGGCGGAAAGGGGAACAACGTTTCCGTAGTACTGTCAAACCTCGGCCACAAGAGCAGAGCACTTGGATTTAAAGCCGGCTTTATCGGTGATCAGCTGGAGGCTATGCTGAACGATTTTGGCTGCGACACGGATTTCGTACCGCTTGAGAATGGAATGACCAGAATCAACGTTAAAGTGAAATCTACAGAGGAGAGTGAGATCAACGGACAGGGACCGGCGATCACAAAAGAAGCGTTGGATGAACTGTTCGGAAAACTGGATAAGCTCGGAAAAGGCGATGTTCTGGTTCTGGCGGGAAGTATTCCGAATACACTGCCGGAAGATATCTATGAGAGAATTATGGAGAAGCTGGACGGAAGAGACATTCAGATCGTGGTTGACGCGACAAAGGATCTTCTGCTGAATGTGCTGAAGTACCATCCATTCCTGATCAAACCGAACAATCACGAACTGGGCGAGATGTTTGGTGTGAAGCTTCAGTCAGATGATGAAATCGTACTTTATGCAAAGAAACTGCAGGAGAAGGGTGCGAGAAACGTTCTGGTATCCATGGCAGGGGATGGCGCAATCCTTGTGACGGAGGACGGAATGGTGGAGAAGACACTTCCGCCAAAGGGACAGGTTGTAAACTCTGTAGGTGCCGGAGATTCCATGGTAGCAGGATTCCTGACCGGATATCTCAACACAGGGGATTACAAGAAGGCGCTGCAGCTGGGAACGGCAACGGGAAGTGCAAGTGCATTTGTGTCATGGCTGGCAACAAAAGAAGAAATCACAGCACTGCTGACGAAACCGGCATCAGAGTATGGATTATAGGAACGGACAGCACGAAATACAGCATCCGGGAAATAAGTGAAATAACGTTGAAACAAGTAGAAGAATTTGTTATACTATACACATTACAAGTGGGGGACTCGCATGTAAGATGCGTCGACGTGAACTTGAATTTATGGAAAAGGAGAACAATAAAATGAAAGAATTTAAGTATGTAATTACTGATCCGGAGGGGGTTCATGCAAGACCAGCAGGCCTTCTCGTGAAGAAAGCGAATGAATATACTTCCGCTATTAAAATTGGAAAAGGCGAGAAAAGCGCAGATTGTAAAAGAATCTTTGGAGTTATGGGACTTGGCGTGAAAAAGGGAGAAGAAGTATTCATGACAGCTGAAGGCGACGACGAAGATGCTGCAATCGCAGGATTGGAAGCGTTTATCAAAGAAAATTTGTAGGGATGAGTATATGATTACAATTACAGGAAAAAGTGTATTCGGTGGAGTATCCATCGGTAAGATCTCTTTTTACAAGAGAGATAAAAAAGTGGTTAAGCGCCTTCATGTAGAGGATACAGAGGGCGAGGTGACTCGTTTTCAGAGTGCCAGAGCAACTGCAATCGAGCAGCTGAAAAAGTTATATGAAAAAGCGATGGATGACGTAGGTGAGGCCAATGCAGCAATCTTTGAGATTCATCAGATGATGCTGGACGATCTGGACTATATCGAGTCTATTGAGAATATTATCAGAACCCAGGAAGTGAATGCAGAATTTGCAGTAGCTACAACTGCAGATAATTTTTCAGAGATGTTTGCTTCTATGGATGATGCTTACATGCAGGGAAGAGCTGCAGATGTCAAGGACGTTTCCGAGCGTATTTTGACCATTCTTTCCGGTGCCGGAGAAAGCGGCGTGAAGACGGATGAGCCGGCTATTATTGCGGCAGATGATCTTGCACCGAGTGAGACGGTCCAGTTGGACAAAGACAAGGTGCTTGGATTTGCGACGATGTACGGTTCTTCCAATTCACATACAGCTATTTTGGCTCGGACCATGAATATCCCGGCAGTAATCGGCTTGGGACAGGAACTGAGTGAAAAGTTTGACGGAAGAGATGCAATCATTGATGGATTCACGGGAACAATCTACATCGAGCCAGATGAAGCAACATTGGAGCTGATGCGCGAGAAACAGAGACAGGATCAGGAACAGAGAGCACTCCTTGAGCAGCTCAAAGGAAAAGAGAATGTCACAAAGAGCGGTCAGAAAGTTAATGTATATGCCAACATCGGTAATATCGCAGATGTCGGACTGGTATTGAAGAATGACGGCGGTGGTATCGGATTATTCAGAAGTGAGTTCCTTTACTTAGAGAGCAGTACATTCCCGACCGAGGAGGAGCAGTTTGTTGCTTACAAGCAGGTTGCGGAGAATATGGCGGGGAAGAGAGTCATTATCCGTACATTGGATATCGGTGCGGACAAGCAGGTGGATTATTTCAACTTAGCAAAAGAAGAGAATCCGGCACTTGGCTATCGCGCGATTAGAATCTGTCTGACACAACCGGAGATATTTAAAACACAACTGCGCGCACTTTACCGTGCGTCTGCATTTGGTCAGATTGCCATCATGTTCCCAATGATCATCTCGGTAGATGAGGTAAAACGAATCAAAGAGATTATCGCAGAAGTAACTGAAGAACTGGACGCGGCAGAGATTCCTTACAATAAGAACATCGAGCTGGGTATTATGATTGAGACCCCTGCGGCTGTTATGGTAAGCCGCGAACTTGCAAAAGAGGTTGATTTCTTTAGCGTGGGAACCAATGACCTGACACAGTATACACTTGCAATTGACCGTCAGAATCCAAAACTGGAGTCATTCTGCGACACACATCATCCGGCAATTCTTGCCATGATCAAGATGGCTGCCGATAATGCGCATGCAGAGGGCAAATGGATTGGAATTTGTGGTGAGCTTGGTGCGGATACAACATTGACAGAGCAATTCCTCGCAATGGGCGTTGACGAATTATCTGTCTCACCGGCCATGATTCTTCCGGTAAGAAAGAGAATCCGTGAGTTGTAGAAGTTTCGTTTAAGAATATTTAAAAGTGACAGAGAAAAAATCATTCTCTGCCACTTTTTTTTGCGAATAACATGATATAATGTACGCGACAGCAAAGAGCAGTGCCAGCAGGTAGCGACAAGTGTTTACGTTGTGCTTGCACATAAGTAAATACTTGTCGCTACCTGCTGATAGGGCGAGAGCCCGCGAGTGAGATGAAGCG
>NZ_FQZY01000005.1:0-167716 GCF_900142165.1 Hespellia stercorisuis DSM 15480 | reverse complement strand
TTGTGCTTGCACATAAGTAAATACTTGTCGCTACCTGCTGATAGGGCGAGAGCCCGCGAGTGAGATGAAGCGAAGCGGAATCGAACGGCACTGCGAATGGTGATCATGAATTTGTACTTTAATTTATGACATATAAACGAAAGAAGAGAGGGAATATGGATTGGGATAATATAAAAAAGCAGGCGAAAGAGCAGAAAAAATTATTTCTGACAATGATAAAATGGATTGTGATCGCCACAGTGGCGGGGGCGATTATCGGAGTGATTGCCAGTGGGTTTGCCCAGGGAATTGCGTGGGCGACGGAGCTTCGGGGACGATACCCGATGATCATTCTGGGACTTCCGCTGGGTGGACTACTGATTGTATACATGTATCACATCGCTCATCAGGAGAATAATGTAGGAACAAATCTGATGCTGATGGCAGTCCGCACAGGGGAGCATATTCCACTGCGTGTCACACCATTGATTCTGCTGTCCACAATCGTGACCCATCTGTTTGGCGGTTCCTCGGGGCGAGAGGGAGCTGCACTTCAGTTCGGCGGAAGTATCGGAAACTGGTTTGCCAGGATTCTGCGCCTGAATGAGAGCGATAAGAAAATTATTATCCTTGCCAGTATGAGCGCGGCTTTTTCAGCACTGTTCGGAACACCTCTTGCGGCGACTATATTTCCAATGGAGGTGGTCAGCATCGGGGTGATGTATTATGCGGCACTGGTGCCCTGCGTTTTTGCATCATTTTCGGCTCAGTATGTTGCGTTGTTTTTAGGAATCCAGACAATTCAGGCACCGTTTCCTGTGAAGGATGTCCCGCTGTTTTATTCGCTGGGTTCTCTGAAAATTATTCTATTGGGGATCATTTGTGCATTCGGAGGCTGCCTCTTCTGTATTGTGCTGCGGCAGAGTGAACATTTGTACAAACAATTCTTTGGAAATCAGTATGTCAGAGTAGTGGTGGGCGGCCTGTTGGTAGTAGGACTGACTTTCGCAGTTGGAACGCAGGAGTATCTGGGACTGGGTACGGACGTGATCAAGAGCAGCTTCAGCGGGGCGGCACACCCGACTGCATGGGTAATGAAAATCGTGTTTACCTGTCTGACACTCTGCGCGGGCTACAAGGGAGGCGAGATCGTTCCGTCCCTGTTTATCGGAGCAACACTGGGATCTGCGGCATCCCTGCTTCTGGGACTGCCGGTGGATCTCTGTGCGGCCTGCGGGATGGTGGGCGTGTTCTGCGCAGTGACGAACAGCCCAATCACCTCGCTTCTGATCGCATTTGAACTGTTTGGGTTTGCGGGAATGCCATTCTACTGTGCCGTGGTGGCGATCAGTTATATGCTGTCTGGATATTACAGTCTGTATGCGGAGCAGATCATCGTCTATTCCAAGACGGAACAAAAGTTCATAAATAGAGATACGTATTGACCTGTTTGGGGTTCATGAGGTATAATTCTGAATAGAGTGAAAATATGAAAAAAGGAGTAAATACTATGAAAAGAGTATTGTTAAAGTTAAGCGGAGAAGCATTGGCTGGCGATAAAAAGACCGGGTTCGATGAGGCAACCTGCATCGGGGTCGCAAATCAGGTAAAGAAACTGGTAGATGACGGGATTCAGGTGGCTATCGTAACAGGCGGTGGTAATTTCTGGCGCGGACGCACCAGTGAGACCATCGACAGAACGAAAGCGGATCAGATTGGGATGCTGGCAACAGTGATGAACTGTATTTATGTCTCAGATATTTTTCGCCATGTGGGAATGAAGACGGAGATTTTTACACCGTTTACATGTGGAGCATTTACTTCATTGTTTTCGAAGGACGCAGCACTGGAGGCGTTGGAGAGAGGTAAAGTGATCTTTTTTGCAGGCGGAACAGGACATCCTTACTTCTCAACAGATACAGGAGCGGTTCTTCGTGCAATTGAGATTGAGGCCGATGCGATGCTGCTGGCGAAAGCAATCGATGGAATTTACGACAGTGATCCGAAGGTGAATCCAGATGCAAAGAAGTATGATGAGATCTCGATTCAGGATGTGATCGACCAGCAGCTTGCAGCGGTTGATCTTGCAGCGTCAATCCTGTGTCTTGAGAATAAAATGCCGATGTTGGTATTTGGGCTGAATGAGCCGAACAGCATCGTGGAGACTATGAGTGGTACATTTACAGGAACAAAAGTTACGGTATAGGGAGGAAAAGAAAGATGGATGATAAATTAAAGGCGTTTGCGGACAAGATGGAAAAGACAATGGGGAATCTCGACGGTGAACTCGGAGCAATCCGTGCCGGACGTGCAAACCCGAACGTTCTGAATAAAATTATGGTAGATTATTACGGCACACCGACACCGATCCAGCAGGTAGCGAATGTTTCAGTTCCGGAAGCGAGAATGATTCACATTCAGCCATGGGAGAAGAGCCTCCTCAAAGAGATCGAGAAGGCAATTCAGATATCGGATGTCGGTATCAACCCGACAAATGACGGAACAAGTATCCGCCTGGTATTTCCAGAACTGACAGAAGAGCGAAGAAAAGAATTGGTAAAAGATGTCAAGAAAAAAGGTGAGGCAGCCAAAGTTGCAGTCCGCAACATTCGCCGTGATGGAATGGATGCTCTGAAAAAACTGAAAGGCAGTGAGATTTCAGAGGACGGAATCAAGGATCTTGAGGATGATCTTCAGAAGATGACAGACAAATATATCAAAGAAGTGGACAAGGCAGTGGAAGTAAAATCAAAAGAAGTTCTTACGGTATAGAGACCGCAATTTCTGTTCTGATTATTTTGGTCAGCTGCCGCAATGCTTTACTTGCTGAAGGCAGAATGTTCAATTTGGGACAGAGCAAAATGGCAATTGGGGACGTAGCAAAGTTGCAACTTTGCTACGTCCCCAATTGATCAATTGAACGAAAAATCAGAAGAATAGGTGAATTAGGGAGGTTACATTCATGAGTGTACCACAGCATGTAGCAATTATATTAGATGGCAACGGGCGATGGGCCAAGGCGAAGGGGATGCCGCGAAATTACGGACATGCCCAGGGGAGCAAGAATGTGGAGCGAATCTGCGAGGACGGATACAAGATGGGTATCAAATATCTGACGGTCTATGCATTTTCCACGGAGAACTGGAATCGTCCGCAGAGCGAGGTGGACGCACTGATGAAACTGCTTCGCAATTATATGAAGACTTGTCTGAAAACTGCTGCGAAAAACGATATGAAGATTCGGGTGATCGGGGATAAGAGCGGGCTGGATGACGACATCAGGGGCAGGATAGACGAATTGGAGGAAGCTACAAAAAATAACGGTGGATTAAATTTTCAGATTGCCATCAATTATGGGAGCCGGGATGAGATGGTCCGGGCAATGAAACGTCTTGCGGGAGACTGTGTAGACGGGGCGGTGAAGCCGGAAGAAATCACTTCAGAACTGTTTGAAGGATATCTGGATACACATGATATTCCGGATCCGGATCTGCTGATCCGAACGAGCGGCGAGATGCGTCTGTCGAATTTTCTGCTCTGGCAGCTTGCATATACGGAGTTTTATTTTACAGATGTGCACTGGCCTGATTTTTCAAAAGAGGAATTGATTAAGGCTATTGAGTATTATAATAGTAGAGACAGACGATTTGGAAAAATCAAGGAGGAAGAAGATGTTTAAGACACGGCTACTGAGTGGAATACTGCTGGTTATCATCGCTTTGGCAACGATCATTTCCGGCGGAAAAATACTGTTTGCAACACTGCTGATCATCAGCCTGATCGGTATGAGCGAGTTATATAAGGTGTTTCAGATTCATAATAAAGCATTGGGAATCTGCGGGTACATTTTTGCGGTGGTCTATTATGTATACTTGTATGAGATGATTGCATACGAGGCGGGAACCATGGGCACAGGTCTGCTTGGCGGGGCGATGGAAACAATTTCCGGAGTGGGCGTCGCGATTATTTTCATGGCACTTGTCATTGCAATGATGGCAATTTATGTGTTTACATTTCCAAAATTTCAAGTGGAGCAGGTGATGGCAGCGTTTTTCGGCGTGTTTTATGTCGCGGTGATGTTGTCCTATATCTTCCAGACGAGGGCGTTGGCGGATCACGGGAATTTCAGTGTATGGCTCGTGTTTTTGTGTTCCTGGGGCTGCGATACCTGTGCTTACTGTGTGGGCGTTCTGTTTGGAAAGCACAAGATGGCACCGGTGCTGAGCCCGAAGAAATCAATCGAGGGTGCAGTGGGAGGCGTCGCAGGAGCGGCTCTTCTGGGAGCATTGTACGCTCTGGCGATTAATCATTGGGGCGGCGCGAGTGCATCCATTCCTGTCTATGCGGGAATTTGTGCAGTCGGCGGGCTGATCTCGATGGTGGGAGATCTGGCGGCATCTGCGATCAAGCGCAATCACGCGGTGAAGGATTATGGAAAGCTGATCCCGGGACATGGTGGAATCCTGGACCGGTTCGACAGTGTGATTTTCGTCGCACCGATCATATATTATCTTCTGGTTCTCGTCTACTAAAGATAGCAGTAAGGCGGATTTCGAGTATCCGCTTGACGGAATGACCAATTTTTCCGAAAGAAATAGTTTTGCGAAGATCAGAATAAAGGAGAAAGAATGAAAAAAATAGCAATATTAGGATCAACCGGATCCATCGGTACACAGACGCTGGAAGTGGTGAGAGAGAACAAAGACCTCCGGGTGACAGCGCTTGCAGCCGGGAACAATCTGAAACTTCTGGAACAGCAGGTGAGAGAGTTTCACCCATCGCTTGTCGCAGTGTGGAAAGAAGAAAATGCCGCGAAGCTCCGGCTGAGTCTGAAAGATTTAGAGGTGAAGGTGGCGTCCGGCATGGATGGTCTCATTGAGGTCGCAGCGAGCGGGGAGTCAGAGATTCTGGTGACCGCCATCGTGGGCATGATTGGAATCCGCCCGACCATTGAGGCAATCAAGGCCGGAAAGGATATCGCTCTGGCGAACAAAGAGACGCTGGTGACTGCCGGACATATCATTATGCCCATGGCGGAAAAATATAACGTGTCGATCCTGCCGGTTGACAGTGAGCACAGCGCAATCTTCCAGTCCCTGCAGGGGGGACAGAGGGTGGCGCTTCACAAGATTCTTCTGACGGCTTCCGGAGGACCGTTCCGTGGGAAAACATGGGAAGATCTGCAGAACATTCAGGTGGAGGACGCCTTAAAACATCCGAACTGGGAGATGGGAAGAAAGATTACCATTGATTCGTCGACCATGGTAAACAAGGGACTGGAGGTCATTGAGGCAAAATGGCTCTTCGGGGTTACAGTGGACCAGGTGGAGGTGGTGGTTCAGCCTCAGAGCATTATTCATTCGATGGTGGAATATGAGGATGGAGCAATTATTGCAGAACTGGGGACACCGGACATGAAGCTGCCGATCCAGTATGCGCTGTATTATCCGGAGAGAAGATATCTGCCGGGAGACAGACTGGATTTCAAAGCGTTATCCCAGATCACATTTGAACAGCCGGACATGGAGACGTTTTACGGGCTTCGTCTGGCATATGAGGCGGGCAGAAGAGGGGGATCACTTCCGACTGTGCTGAATGCCGCCAATGAACTGGCAGTAAGCAAATTTCTGAATCGCAAGATCCGATATCTCGAGATACCGGAGATTATTGAAACATGTATGAACCATCATCAGGTGACCGATAATCCGACAGTGGAAGAAATACTTCAGACAGAAGCAGAAACTTACGAATTTATCGAGAGCAGGTGGTAACATGGGTATTATTTTAGCAATTATATTATTTAGTGTCATTGTAATTTTTCATGAGTTGGGACATTTTACGCTGGCGAAGATTAACGGAATCCAGGTGGATGAATTTTCCCTGGGTCTAGGGCCGACATTGTTTGGAAAGGAATTTCACGGAACAAAGTTCAGCCTGAAACTACTTCCATTTGGAGGTGCCTGCATGATGGGCGAGGACGATACAGACAACACGTCCGAGGGCAGTTTTAACAGTAAGTCTGTCTGGGCAAGAATGTCGGTGATCGTTGCTGGTCCGGTTTTTAACTTCATCATGGCATTGATCTTTTCTGTGATTCTGGTAGCCTGGGTCGGTTATGATCAGCCGGTCGTCAGTCAGGTGTCACCAGGGTACTCTGCGCAGGAGCAGGGGATACAGGCGGGGGACCGCATTGTGGAAATGAACGGGAAGACCATTCATCTCTGGAGAGAAATCTCGTTATATAATCAGATGCATCAGGGAGAGTCTGTGGATGTCGTCTATGAGCGGGATGGGGAACGAGTGGAAGTCACGTTGGAACCGAAGATGGATGAGAAGCTGGGGTACTATCTCTTTGGGATTTCAAGCGATGGAAAGAACACAAAAGCCGGTCCCATCAAAGCGCTGCAATACGGCGTATATGAGGTGAAATACTGGATTGATTATACGATGAGCAGTCTGAGAATGCTTGTCACAGGAAAAGTTGGAATCAAACAGATGTCCGGTCCGGTCGGAATTGTGAATTATGTCGGAGAAACCTACACGGAGGCATCGACCTACGGCACAGATGTGGTGGTGAAGAGTCTGATGAACATTGCAATTCTGCTCTCTGCCAATCTTGGCGTTATGAACCTGCTCCCACTTCCGGCCCTGGATGGCGGAAGACTGGCATTTTTGATTGTAGAAGCAGTTCGGCGCAAAAGAATACCACCAGAGAAAGAAGGAATGGTCCATTTTGCCGGAATGATCCTTCTGTTGCTTCTGATGGTAGTCGTCATGTATAATGATATTTCAAATTTACTTTAAATCACGGCTTCTCTTCTCGAGAAGTGCGTGAATCTTCTCGGTAGGGCTCAACACTTCCCCGATGGAGATGTCGTGGTTGAGCGAATCCACAATCAGGGATAAGAATTTACTCATATCTGTCTTGACAAAATATGGTTTTTCATAGATTTCAGGAGGCAGGTATGTGAGGTTGGTGGTGACGAGTTTGGAAATGTATCCTTTCTCGTAGTATTCATCAAATTCCGCAAATCCATCTGTAAAAAGACCGAAGGTTGTACAAATGATCACTCGTTTGGCACCGCGGTCTTTTAATTTTTTGGCACAGTCGAGCATGCTGCCGCCGGAAGAAATCATATCATCCACGACAATGACATCTTTACCGGACACGTCATCGCCAAGAAATTCATGTGCGACAATCGGGTTCTTTCCGTTTATGATGGTGGAATAATCGCGGCGCTTGTAGAACATTCCCATGTTGACGGCGAGCACATTGGAGAAATATACGGCACGCTGCATGGCACCCTCGTCCGGGCTGATGATCATGAGATGCTCTTTGTCGACAATCAAATCAGGAACCGCACGGAAAAGAGCTTTCATAAACTGGTAGGGTGGGTTGAAGCTGTCAAAACCCTTGAGTGGGATTGCGTTCTGGACACGTGGGTCGTGGGCATCGAACGTAATAATGTTGGATACGCCCATGTCGATCAGTTCCTTCAGTGCCATCGCACTGTCTAAGGACTCGCGCTTGGTGCGCTTGTGCTGACGGCTCTCGTACAGGAAAGGCATGATGACATTGATGCGGTGGGCTTTTCCACCGGCCGCAGCGATGATACGCTTTAGATCCTGATAGTGATCGTCGGGGGACATGTGATTCTCGTGTCCGTTCACAGTGTAGGTGATGCTGTAATTGCAGACATCGACCATAATGAACAGATCCGCTCCGCGGACAGACTCCTGAAGAATCCCTTTAGCCTCGCCGGTACCGAACCGCGGACAACAGCATTGGGTCAGGTAGTTGTTGGACTGATAGTTGGCATATAAAGGGGAGTCTGTGATCTCGTTGATCGTATCCTTGCGGAAAGAGACGATGTAGTCGTTGACTTTGTCACCGAGAGCCTTGCAGCTGTCAAGGGCAATGAGCTTCAGCGGCGCAACGGGCAGCGTGTTCTGAAGCGGCTTCATATTGTTAGGGCATGTTATAATATTTGTATTTATCATGGTGTTCTCCTGTTTTTTGCACAATTTTACAAATTAATTATAGCAGTTTTTGAGGGAATGTAAAGACAAAGCTAAGCGCCGGGGCGTCTTTTCGAAAGGTTTGTTTCTAGACTAGACGAAATTGTTATGCTATACTGTATTAGACAGGCTGAATATAAAGATAGGCTTTTTTGAGATGTAATAAATCAGAGTAAAGTATATTACAGAATAAAAGAAATAGGAGAATGAATATGAGTAAACCAGTAGTAGCCATCGTGGGCAGACCAAACGTGGGAAAGTCCACATTATTTAATGCTTTGGCGGGAGAGATGATCTCGATCGTAAAAGACACTCCGGGTGTCACAAGAGACCGGATCTATGCCGAAGTATCCTGGCTTGACAAGAATTTTACGCTGATTGATACCGGCGGTATTGAACCGGACAGCAGCGACGTTATTTTATCGCAGATGCGTGACCAGGCGCAGATCGCAATCGATACGGCAGATGTGATCATTTTTATCACGGATGTGAGACAGGGACTTGTGGATTCGGATTCCAAGGTGGCGGACATGCTTCGCCGGTCGAAGAAGCCGGTGGTACTTGTCGTGAATAAAGTGGACAGCTTCAGCAAGTTTATGCCGGATGTCTATGAATTTTATAATCTTGGAATCGGGGATCCGGTTCCGGTTTCCGCAGCATCCAGACTGGGAATCGGTGACATGCTCGACGAAGTAGTCAAATATTTCCCGGAGCATGACAGTGAGGAGGAAGAGGATGAGAGACCAAGGATTGCCATCGTGGGAAAACCGAATGTCGGCAAATCATCCATCATCAATAAACTGCTTGGAAAGAACCGGGTTATCGTATCCGATATCGCAGGGACAACGCGTGATGCAATCGATACGGCAATCGTCCATGACGGAAAAGAGTATGTGTTTATCGATACGGCGGGACTTCGGAGGAAGAGCAAGATAAAAGAAGAACTGGAGCGATACAGCATCATCCGGACAGTTACTGCGGTTGAGCGGGCAGATATCGTCCTCGTGGTGATCGATGCGGTGGAGGGTGTGACGGAGCAGGATGCCAAGATTGCAGGAATCGCACATGAGCGCGGCAAGGGCGTGATCATTGTCGTCAACAAATGGGATGCCATCGAGAAAGACAACAAGACGGTGAAAGAGTATGAGAATAAGGTGCGTACCGTCCTATCTTATATGCCATATGCGGAGATCATGTACGTTTCCGCGGAGACCGGTCAGAGGCTCCCGAAGCTGTATGATATGATTGACATGGTGATTCAGAACCAGAACCTGCGGGTGGCTACCGGTGTGCTCAATGAGATCATGACAGAGGCTGTCGCTATGCAGCAGCCGCCTTCCGACAAGGGAAAACGACTGAAGTTATACTATATAACACAGGTTTCCGTGAAACCGCCTACATTTGTCATTTTTGTAAATGATAAAGAACTGATGCATTTTTCCTATACCAGATATCTGGAAAATAAAATCCGCGAGGCGTTTGGGTTTAAGGGAACATCTTTGAGATTTTTTGTAAGAGAGAGGAAGGAAAAGGATCAATAGATATGGAACGGATTATTTGTATTCTAATCGGCTATGTATTTGGGTTGTTTCAGACCGGATACTTATATGGGAAAATTAAAAATATTGATATAAGGTCCCAGGGGAGCGGCAATGCCGGGAGCACGAATGCACTTCGGGTCATGGGGATAAAAGCGGGAATCATCACGCTTCTGGGGGACTGTCTCAAATGCGTTCTCGCAATCGTGACAGTGCGGTTAATCTTCGCGGACAGTCATCCAGAGAGTCTGCCCTTACTGTCCCTGTATGCAGGACTTGGCACAACGCTGGGGCACAACTTTCCGTTTTATCTGAAGTTCAAGGGGGGGAAGGGAATTGCAGTTCTGGCAGGAATGTTTCTTGCGACGAGCTGGTGGATGACACTGACCGGAATTGTGGTGTTCTTTGGACTGGTACTGATCACCCGCTATGTTTCCGTGGGGTCCCTGGCGGCTTCGCTTTTGTTTGCGGTGGAAATTATCATTTACGGGCAGATGGGCGGCTTTCAGATGACCCGGCCGCTGCTTTATGAGATGTATGCGGTTGCGGTATTTCTGGCAGCACTTGCCTGGTACAGACACAGAGCCAATATTAAGCGTCTGCTTCAGGGCACAGAGAATAAGTTTGGCAGCAAGAAAAAGTAGATATAACAAGAGGTGAAAAGGAGAAAAGGTATGGCGAATGTAGGAGTATTGGGTGCAGGCAGTTGGGGAACGGCTCTCGCACTTTTGCTGAACAACAACGGGCATCAGGTGACTGTCTGGTCCATCGACAAGGCCGAGGTTGAGATGCTCACAGAGAAGAGAGAGCATAAGAGCAAACTTCCGGGGGTGAAGATCCCGGAGGAGATTACATTTACAAATGATCTGGAGAGCGCAGTAAAGGAAAAAGATTTCCTGGTTCTCGCAGTTCCGTCACCGTTCACAAGAAACACTGCAAAAAGTATGAGTCCGTATGTGGCTGAGGGGCAGATCATCGTGGATGTCGCGAAGGGAATCGAGGAGAGTACTATGATGACCCTCTCCCAGCAGATCCGGGAGGAAATCCCGCAGGCCGATGTGGCGGTGCTGTCAGGACCGAGTCATGCAGAGGAAGTGGGAAGAGGACTTCCTACGATCGTCGTGGTTGGCGCCACGACCAGGAAAACGGCAGAATATCTGCAGACCATGTTTATGAATCAGGTATTCCGTGTATACACAAGCCCGGATATGCTGGGGATCGAGCTGGGCGGATCGCTGAAGAACGTCATTGCACTTGCAGCCGGTGTTGCAGATGGATTGGGCTATGGCGATAATACAAAAGCAGCGCTGATCACCAGAGGAATTGCGGAAATATCCAGACTTGGCACAAAGATGGGCGGGAAGATCGAGACATTCAACGGATTGACGGGAATCGGAGATCTGATCGTGACCTGTGCCAGTACCCACAGCCGTAACCGTAAGGCCGGCTATCTGATCGGACAGGGCAGAACTATGGAAGAAGCAATGGATGAGGTCCAGATGGTGGTAGAAGGTGTCTATTCCGCGAAGGCAGCGGCGAAGCTTGCCAAGAAATACGATGTTTCCATGCCAATTGTCGATCAGGTGAATGCCGTGCTGTTCGACGGGAAGAGTGCGGCGGAGGCGGTTCGCGAACTGATGCTGCGCGAGGGTCGTGCGGAGCATGCGGCACTTCCGTGGAATGAAAAAATATAACAGGCTTGCATCTGAAAAAAATCAGTGATGTTTCGGGCATCACTGTTTTTTTTGCTGAAAATCTACTTGCGACGGAATATCTGCCGCAGCCCTGGAATAGAGTAGAGGTAGCAGAGAATCTGTGTGATGGAAAGGGGTACGTATGGAGCAGTTTGATTTATACAATGATATTCAGGTGCGGACAAACGGAGAGATATACATAGGGGTAGTAGGACCGGTGCGTGCGGGAAAATCTACTTTTATTAAGCGTTTTGTGGACTTGCTGGTCCTGCCGGGGATGGCAGATGAACACAGCAGGAAACGGACGAGAGATGAACTGCCGCAGTCAGCTTCCGGGACGACGATTATGACGACAGAACCGAAATTTGTTCCCAAGGAGGCTGCAAAGGTAAAGCTGTCGGAGGACGTGGAGGTGAAGGTCCGGCTGATCGACTGTGTGGGATATATGGTGGATGGCGCAACCGGGTATATGGAGGGCGGCGAGGAGCGGAAGGTGAAGACGCCCTGGTTTGACTATGCGGTTCCGTTTACGAAGGCGGCGGGGATTGGCACCCAGAAGGTGATCCGGGATCACTCCACGATCGGGATCGTCATTACGACGGACGGAAGCTTCGGAGAGCTGGAGCGGGAGCGCTTTGTGGCGCCGGAGCAGCAGACAATCCAGGAGCTGCAGTCGATAGGAAAGCCCTTTATCGTCCTGCTGAACACGCAGAAGCCTTATAGTGAAGAGGCGAGAAAGCTGGTGCAGAAGATGGAGACGGATTACCGATGCATGGTTCTTCCGGTAAACTGTGAACAGCTTCGGCTGGAGGATATTCATGCGGTCATGAAGATGATTCTGTATGGGTTCCCGGTTACGGAGGTTGCATTTTATATCCCGAAATGGGTGGAAATGTTGTCGCGGGATCATAAGATAAAGCAGGATCTTCTGCAGTATGTGCGCAAGGTCATGGCTGGCTTTTCGGACGTGAAGAGTGCGTTTGCTGAACCTCCGCAGCCGGAGGGGGCTTATATTGACAAGATGCTGATCGACAAAGTGGAGATGGACACCGGCCGTGTGAAGATCCGGATTGACTATGATCAGAAGTATTATTATGAGACGCTCAGTGAACTGACTGGCATGCAGATCGCGGGAGAGTATGAGATGATTGCGGCACTGAAGGAACTGGCTGCTATGCAGACAGAGTATCTTCAGATTCGGGATGCATTTGCAGATGTGAAGATGAAAGGCTATGGGGTGGTGACACCGAAAAGGGAGGAGATTCTTCTGGAGGATCCGGTTCTCATCAAACAGGGGAACAAGTATGGGGTGAAAATCCATTCAGAGGCGCCGTCCATTCATATGATCAGAGCCAATATTTCCACGGAGATCGCACCGATTGTCGGAAATGAGAAGCAGGCACAGGATCTGGTGGAATATATCAAAGAGTCCGGGAAGAAGCCGGAAGGGGTGTGGAAGACGAACATTTTCGGAAAATCGGTGGAGGAGCTGGTGTTGGATGGGATGCATAATAAGATTATGATGATCAACGAGGAGAGTCAGGTGAAGCTTCAGGATACCATGCAGAAGATTGTGAATGACAGCAATGGCGGAATGGTCTGCATCATCATCTGATAAAACTATCACAGATTGTTCATAATTTCATGATATAATGTACACGACAGCAAAGAGCAGTGCCAGCAGGTAGCGACAAGTGTTTACGTTGTGCTTGCACATAAGTAAATACTTGTCGGTACCTGCTGATAGGGCGAAAGCCCGCGAGTGAGATGAAGCAGAGCGGAATCGAACGGCACTGCGGATGGCATTCATGCAGAAATCTTTGGGAAATATGTGGAGTGGGAGTGTCCGTTTTGACCGCAGTTCAGGGTGAAACGAGTACGAATTGTGACAGATTAAGAGTTGTGCACACGAAAAAATTCGAGTATAATAAAGAATACAACAGATTAGGGGTTGAAAGGGGAAATACGAATGAAAGCAGCAATTATTACAGCAGATACATTGGCGTATAAGACAAAAGATGAGAGTGCAGCGGCGGCGGTGATCAAGCGGTTGGTGGAGCAGGTGGGATTCCAGGTTGTGTTCAACGCAGTTCTGCCGGAGGACGAGAAGGTGCTGGCCACAGTGATGGAGCGGCTGGCGGACGGGGAGCTGGTAGACGTGATCCTGACGACCGGGTCGACAGGAGTACAGAAGAAGGATTGTGTTCCGGAGGCAACGCGCGATGTGGTGGAACGGCTGGTGCCAGGAATCCCGGACGCAATCAGAACTTACAATATCCGCTATTCCAAGCGGGCCATGCTTGACCGTGCGACGGCAGGAATCCGGGGGAAGACTCTGATCGTGAATCTTCCGGATACGGCCAAAATGGTAAAAGAAGGATTGGAGTATGTTATGCCTGAGTTGGTGCATGCGACGGAATCACTGAAATAAGAGGAGACCGGAAACAGCTGTGAAACAGGAGCATAATTAGAATATAAGACAGACTTGGAGTAAATGAGCATATGAGAGTAAAGTTGTATACAGATGGGGCAGCGCGTGGAAATCCGGATGGACCGGGTGGCTACGGAGCTGTTCTGGAGTGCGTGGACGCGAAGGGAGAGCTTCACGCAAAAGAATTGTCCCAGGGCTATGTGAAGACCACGAACAACCGTATGGAATTGATGGCTGTGATTGCCGGGCTTGAGGCACTGAACCGGCCATGCGAGGTGGAAGTTTATTCGGATTCCAAATACGTGGTGGATGCATTCAATCAGAAATGGATTGACGGATGGATCAAAAAGGGTTGGAAACGCGGCAAGAATGAGCCGGTGAAGAATATTGATCTCTGGAAGAGACTGCTGGCAGCAAAGGAAATCCACAGCGTGCGTTTTTCCTGGGTGAAGGGACATGATGGCCATCCGCAGAATGAGCGGTGCGACGAATTGGCAACCACAGCGGCAGACGGCCGGAATCTTATTGTGGATGAAGGCGTGGCAGATTAGCGGCGGTTATAAAAGAGAGTCTTTACATTTTTTCGAAAATGTGGTAGATTATCAGTTGTGTGTCCGCCGGATATCCGGCGGGCCGTATGAAAAATTAAGTAAGACAGACGATCGCGGCTGCATGAGATCGAAAGATCGCAGGCGAGGAAAGTCCGGGCTTCAAAGGGCAGGATGCCGGATAACGTCCGGTGGAGGTGACTCCAAGGCTAGTGCAACAGAAATGAACCGCCAGGCATGCCTGGTAAGGGTGGAAGGGCAGTGCAAGAGACTACCGCTTTCCTGGTAACAGGAGAGGCATATGTAAACCCCATTCGAAGCAAAACCGAATTAAGACTATGCGGCTGCCCGTCGCGTCTTAGGTAGGTTGCTTGAACCTGATGGCGACGTCAGGTCTAGATAGATGATCGTTCAACGACATAACCCGGCTTATCGTCTTGCTTAATTTCGTAAAAAAATAATGGAGTGCGCTTTTTGAGCGGCACTCCATTTTTAGTTCTGTTATTTTCTGCGATCCCGTTTTCCTTCGTATTTCTCTTCGCAATACTTGCAGCGGTATTCTTGTTTTGCTTCATCGGTGAGGACGAAAATCTGTTCCAGTTCCTGTTCGATGGAGGTGATGCATCTCGGATTTTTGCAGCGGATTACATTGTGAATTTCCTTCGGAAGCTGCAGTTCTTTCTTCGATACGATCTGTTCATCCTGAATAATATTGATCGTAATATTGTGATCGATGAATCCAAGAATATCCAGATCCACAAAATCAATCGGGCATTCGATTTTCATGATATCCTTTTTGCCCATCTTGTTGCTGCGCGCATTCCTAATGATGGCCACACAGCAGTCCAGTTTATCTAATTTCAGATGCTTGTAAATCTCCATGCTTTTCCCGGCCTGAATGTGGTCGAGCACAAAGCCTTCTGAAATACGCCCAACGTTCAATGTGTTTTTTACCATGGTATCCCTTCTTTCTATGTATTTATCTAATCAACATGAATATCCAGCAGTGTCAGAATCAGAGCCATACGGACATAGACGCCGTACTGTACCTGCTTGAAGTAGGCCGCGCGTGGATCTTTGTCGATCTCAACGGAAATCTCGTTGACTCTCGGCAGCGGATGCAGCACGAACATGTCCTCCCTCGCAAGGGCCATTTTCTTTTTGTCCAGAATGTAGAAATCCTTCATGCGCACATAGTCCTCCTCGTTGAAGAAACGCTCTTTCTGTACGCGCGTCATGTACAGAAGATCCAGTGTGGACATAGCGTCCTCGAGACGAACCACCTCTTTGTACGGAATGTTGTGCTTATCCAGAACATCGTTGCGGATGTAGCTTGGCAGGCGCAGTTCTTCCGGGGATATCAATACAAATTGGATATTCGGATATCTGACAAGTGCGTGGATAAGAGAGTGAACAGTACGGCCAAATTTCAGATCGCCGCAAAGGCCGATAGTAAGATTATCAAGGCGTCCTTTTAAAGAACGAATAGTCAATAGATCAGTCAGGGTCTGTGTCGGGTGCTGATGACCGCCGTCTCCTGCATTGATGACAGGAATTGTGGAATGTCTGCAGGCCACCATCGGTGCACCTTCTTTGGGATGGCGCATGGCACAGATGTCTGCGTAGCAGGAAATGGTGCGGATCGTGTCCGAAACGCTTTCTCCCTTTGCAGCAGAACTGGAGTCTGCGGAAGAAAATCCCATGATGCTGCCGCCTAAATTCAGCATTGCTGCCTCGTGGCTCAATCTTGTACGGGTACTCGGCTCGTAGAAGAGTGTCGCCAGCTTCTTCCCCTCGCATGCATGTGCATACTTGGCTGGGTTTGCTTCGATGTCATTGGCCAAATCCAGAAGTTTATCTAGTTCCTCCACCGATAAGTCCAAAGGACTCATTAAATGTCTCATAGTAACCTCCTCGTGTGTGATAATTGCTCAGTAGTTTATACATTTCTACTATCATATAATATTCAGCTCTTTTTTTCAACAGGTATTTTCAAAAGAAATTTCTCATAAAGAAGTCCGACAAAAAACCAGATCGGTGCGTAATCAAGCCGGATAACACCGCGGATACTGAGCTTTGCGCGACTGTAATCCCAGGGGCAGAGACGGTGACGTTTCAGGGTAAGGCCGCAGCAAAATTCGCAGAGGAAAATAAGCAGGGTGTAGATGCATCCCCGGAGGAAAAAGGAACGTTTGGCAAGCAGGCGGTAAATAGGCGCGATAAAACAGGCCATTCCGTAAATCGGAAACATCCAGATGGAGGTGTGGCCGGTCAGTGTAAAGTCTTTTTCGTGAAAGGAATGAAAACTGGTAAACAGGATTTCGAGGCACCATCCCAGAGTGCCGCACATGATAAATTTTTTTTTCATAGGAAAAGTATGGGTCTGAAACGTAGATTTTATTCAGAAAATGTATTATAATCGAACGTGGTATTGCGTAACATGCCGGGAGATCCAGCAGAATACGCATGCAGGTACGACGAAGTACATTGGAATGAACGACATAAGGGAGAAAATGTGATGGCAGCATTATTAGAACTGAGAGATGAATTAGACAAAATCGACGCACAGATCGTGAAGCTTTACGAGGAGCGAATGAAAGTGTGCAGAGAAGTCGGAGAATATAAGATTGAGGCAGGTTCCAAGGTCTTTGATAAAAAGAGAGAGAAAGAAAAGATTACGCTCGTTACGTCCGAGGCGGAGAATGAGTTGAATAAAAAAGGGCTGGCAGAGTTGTTTGAGCAGCTGATGTCCATGAGCCGCAAGCTGCAGTATCAGCTTCTGACAGAGCGTGGGGCACTGGGAAGACTCCCGTTTATCGGGATTGATGAGTTGGACTGGTCTTCCTCGCGCATCGTATATCAGGGGACAGAGGGAGCTTATACACAGGAGGCCATGAGCAAGTTTTTTGGAAAAGACGTGAACAGCTTTCACGTGCCAAACTGGAGAGATGCCATGGAGGCGATCGAGGAGGGGAGTGCCGATTTCGCAGTACTTCCAATTGAAAATTCCACGGCCGGAGCGGTGGACAAGGTGTATGATCTTCTGGTAGAATTTGAAAATTATATCGTCGGGGAAATTACACTTCCGATCCGTCATATGCTGGCGGGAATACCGGGCACGACCAAAGAGTCGGTCGAGCGGGTATATTCGCATCCTCAGGCGCTGATGCAGAGCACAAGATATCTGGATGAACATCCGGAGTGGCAGCAAATCAGCGTGTCGAACACCGCGATAGCGGCGAAGAAGATGCTGGAGGACAATGATCAGAAGAAAGCGGCAATCTGCAGTGCCTATGCGGCACAGATCTATGGACTGGATATTCTGGAAGAAGAGATCAATGACAATCCGCATAATTTTACAAGATTTATCATTGTGACGAATCAGAAAGTATTTCTGAAGGACGCGAAGAAGATCAGCATCTGCTTCGAGGTGGCTCACGAGAGTGGGTCCCTCTATCATCTGCTGTCACATTTCATATATAATAATCTGAATATGACGAAGATTGAATCCAGACCGATCGAAGGCCGCCCGTGGGAGTACCGTTTCTTCGTCGATTTTGACGGGAATATGGCAGACGCGGCTGTGAAAAATGCGGTTCGCGGACTAAGAGAAGAAGGCCGGAATTTAAAGATTCTGGGAAATTATTAAATATTGAGCGGATAGGAATATACAGACAGGAAAGAGGAGATTAAAATGAGAACACAAGAACTGATGCTCTACAAAAATATGGATTATGGTGAGACCCTGAAGGATATGACGTTCCTGATAGAGAACCAGAACAACGACTACTACAATAAGGAGGACCTGAAAGGGCTGCTGTTTGACTGCGTCAACGATATTCTGGAGCTGTCTACAAGTCATGGTTTCGAGGGAAATCTGTGGCATACATACCTGACGTTTCTGCTGGCAAGTGATGAGAATGCATACAGCACTTCCTGCGAGATCGTGGGTCCTGTGGACGGCAGCATCAACGAGATCGCGCGTCACGATTTCACAATTTTCAAGGAGCTGTTCGACTATGAGATGCATGAACTGGAGACCAGCCTCGGCGTGGACTGTCTGGGTGTTCTGGAGAACTATACCAATATAAACCGTGACAGCAAGGTGTTCAACAAGCGGGTCAGAAATCGAATCTGCGATCTGGCGAGGGCACTCGGAGAATGCGGGGATGTGGATACGTTCAAGGACACACTGACCGAGTTCTACCGGGAGTTCGGTGTCGGAAAGCTGGGACTTCACAAGGCATTCCGCGTAGAGCATTATGAGGATGGTGCGGAGATCGTCCCGATCACGAATATCGCCCATGTCTATCTCGATGATCTGGTGGGATATGAAGGGGCGAAGAAGAAACTGACCGACAATACAGCGGCATTTGTCGAGGGCAGAAAGGCAAATAACTGTCTGCTTTTCGGCGATGCGGGAACCGGAAAGTCCTCCTCTATCAAGGCAATCCTGAATCAGTACTACGATCAGGGACTTCGGATGATTGAGGTCTATAAGCATCAGTTCCAGGATCTGAACGATGTCATCGCGCAGATCAAGAACCGGAATTATAAATTTATCATCTATATGGATGATTTATCTTTTGAAGAATTTGAGATTGAGTACAAGTATCTGAAAGCAGTGATCGAGGGCGGTCTGGAGCGGAAACCGGACAATGTGCTGATCTATGCGACCTCAAACCGACGCCATCTGGTTCGCGAGACGTTTAAGGATAAGGAAGACCGGGACGAGGAGCTGCACACCAACGATACGATACAGGAAAAGCTGTCTCTGGTGGCCCGGTTCGGCGTAACGATTTATTTCGGCGGCCCGAGCAAAAAGGAATTTCAGAAGATCGTACTGGCACTGGCGGAAAAGAATCACATCGAGATGCCGGAGGAGGAACTGCTCCTGGAGGCAAACAAGTGGGAACTGAGCCATGGCGGCCTGTCTGGAAGAACCGCACAGCAGTTTGTGGATTATCTGCTGGGGCAGAAAGAAGCGTAAATATAGCGGAATGGTGAGAAGATGATAAAAGGCATTGTGTTTGACATGGACGGAGTGATCTTCGATACGGAGCGCCTGTCCACAGAAGGATGGATGAAAGCCGGGCAGGAGATCGGCATCGACATCCCACGGGAATTTATTATGAGTTATAAGGGAACTGCGGTCGGGTACAGCAAGCAGCTGTATCTGGATCGATATGGTGCGGATTTTGATTACGACGGAGCCCGTGCGATCCGGACAGCCTATATGGATTCCGTGATAGAAAAAGAGGGGGTTCCGACCAAAAAAGGCTTGTATGAACTGCTGGAATTTTCCCGGGAACGGGGACTCAGGCTGGCGGTGGCGACGTCTTCGCACAGAGCGTATGCCGAGAGACTGCTGCGCATGGCCGGAATTTACGAACTGTTCGATGCAGTGGTGTACGGGGATTCGGTGGAGAAGAGCAAGCCGGATCCGGATATTTTCCTGAAGGCGATCGCGCAGCTGCAGCTTACACCGGAAGAATGCTTTATCATAGAGGACAGTACATCCGGAATCAGGGCGGGAAATGCATCTGGGGCGAGCGTTATCCACATCCCGGATCAGGTGAACGTGGAGGAAGAACTCCGGCGCAGCTGCTATGCAGTGCTGGATGATTTATCCCAGGTGATTTCCGTGGTCGAAAAAAAGAATTAGATGAAAAACAATTCCTGCAGTTTGGCAGGATACGGACATAAGGAGGAGAAAAGGTGAACTATCCAGAAGAATTAAAGTATGCAAGATCCCACGAATGGATGAAGCTTTTAGATGACACAACCGCGTTGGTCGGTATTACGGAATTTGCGCAGGACGCACTGGGGGACATGGTATATGCCAATCTTCCGGATGTGGGGGATAAGGTCACGATAGGAGAGGCGTTCGCGGATGTGGAGTCGGTAAAAGCAGTGTATGACATCATCTCTCCGGTGAACGGAGTTGTTACAGCGGTGAACAAGCGTCTGCTGGAAGATCCGGAAACCATCAATGGCTGCCCTTATGATTCGTGGTTTGTGGAAATCGGGGAAATATCGGAGGTGTCGGATCTGCTGACTGCAGAGGAGTATCAGGTGCTGTGCGACGAGGATGCGTAAGCAGCGGAGCGAATTATGAATAGAGAACTTTCCAGTGAAAAAGCAGCAGAATAAAACCCCCGGGAGCTATTGATCAGCCCCCGGGGGTTATTGTTATATTCCGATGTCAGGTTATTCTGCCAGTGCAATTCCATCGATACTGCTGTCGATCATCATGGAATAGTTTGTATAATATACTACAAATCCAGGCTTTCCACCGCCAGGTTTCTTGACATGCTTTTTCTCTACATAGTCAATCTCCACCTTTTCACTTCCACAGCCCTTGGAATAATGGGCAGCGAGCCTTGCGGCCTCCTCAAAGGTGCGGTCCGGGAGTTCCTCTCCGCGGGTTTTCACGATGACGTGGGAGCCGGGCATCTGTTTGGCGTGGAACCACCAGTCTCCGCCGTCGGCGAAATGGAAGGTGAGCTCGTCATTCTGCAGGTTGTTTTTCCCGACATACATATGATATCCGTCGCTGGAAATATAGTGGAACGGTTTGCTCTTGATCTTTACTTTCTTTTTCATGAACTTGCGCCGCACATATCCGGCATCGGTCAGCTCCTCCTTGATCTGTGCGAGGTCGTCCTCACTCTGTGCAATATCGAGTGCCGTCGCTACGGATTCCAAATAGGAGATGTCGTCCGCGGTTTCCTGGATAAGCTGGGACAGCGCCTCATAAGTCCGTTTCAGCTTGTTGTATTTATCAAAATATTTTTTGGAATTGTCCAGGGGCGTCTTCGTGGAATCGAGAGGAATCGTAATCATCTTGTCTGTATAATAATTGAGTGCTTCAAGCTGCTTTGCACCCTTCTCCAGATTGTATCCGTAGGTGTTGATCAGCTCCCCGTATACCTTATACTTGTCGCGCTTTTCGGTATCCTTCAGCTGTCTGGCCTGCAGGTCGTATTTTTTGCGGGCACGCTCCAGGGCGGTCTGGACCACATGGCGCAGATCCGCAGATTTCTGTCGGATTCTTGTGATCGCATTCTTGGAAGAATAGTAGGTGGCAAGCACGGTGGAAATGGAATCATAAGGCTTGACTGTATATTGGCTGAAATGTGCCAGCGGGAGAGCGGAGAAGTCTTTCGGTTCCTTTCCGTCATAATAAATGACCGGTGAAAACCGGGAAGTCTTGACTGCTTCAAAATAAATAGTAAATTGCGTGTAGAGGTGCTGCAGGATATCCGGCGAGAGATCTTTGGGCGTGATGCCGGATTCGATGCCGGACAGATAGCAGATTTCCTCAGCTACAACCGGGCTGACACCGGTAAAGCTGGTGTAGAGCGCCTTCCCAAGGGGAAGAGGCTTCTGTGAGAGCACCGCGGTGAAATCCTCCAGAGTGACCGTCAGAGGATCCTGCTTGTTCATGGTATCCGGGATGAAGTAGGGCCTTCCCGGCAGGACCTCACGCACAGAACTCATCTGCGCGGAGACGTGTTTGATACTGTCGATGATCGTTCCATTGGCATCGCAGAAGATGATGTTGCTGTGCTTGCCCATGATCTCCACGATCAGTTCCTTCCGGCAGAGATCGCCCAGCTCATCCAGATGTTCAATCTCAAAATGAATGATCCGCTCCAGAGTGGGCTGGGTGATTTTGGTGATCCGACCGCTTCCGATGTGCTTGCGCAGAAGCATGCAGAAGTTCGGTGCGGTCATGGGACTTATTTTGTTTTCCGCTGTCAGATAGATCAGAGGAAGAGAAGCGCTGGCGGAGATCATCAGGCGCTTCTGACCATTCGGAGTCTTTATTGTGAGAAGAAGTTCATCCGTTTCCGGTTGTGCAATCTTTGCGATTCTTCCTTCTTTTAATTGTTCGTTCAGTTCCGCGGCAATACTTGCAACGGTAATTCCATCAAAAGCCATAATTGAGTTCCTTCTTTCTTAAAGTACGAAACAGTATGTCACTGCTCACCGTATGGGAATGTGCAGCAACAACAGTATAACATAGATGTTGGGAATGTTGCAATTCCTTGGTTGCCTTAAATCCGGTTAGGCGTTATAATGGAGCAAAGCCGTTAAAATCTGAACTTCGTTCGGATGAAGTTTACTCAGGCATCATTTTCTTCGGAGATGTTGCAAATAATGGTAAAAAGTTTAAAATATATATCGAGAACAGAGGACGACAATATGATAAAAAGTATGACCGGCTTCGGCCGTTGCGAAGTATCGCGTGAAGAAAAGAAATTTATCGTGGAGCTCAAAAGCGTAAATCACAGATATCTGGATGTGAATATCCGTATGCCGAAGAAACTAAATTTTTTTGAGGCTGCTATCCGAACCCTGCTGAAAAAATATGCGCACCGCGGCAAGGTTGATATTTTTATTACGTATGAGGACAGCGCGCAGGATCAGGGATCATTGAAGTATAACGAGGTGCTGGCAGGTGAGTATCTGAAGTATCTGCGGCAGATGGAGGAACAGTTTCATCTGGAGAACGATATCCGGGTGTCCACCCTTTCCCGCTATCCGGATGTGATTACCATGGAAGACCAGACGGTGGATGAAGAGGCACTGTGGAATGGCCTGAAAGAGGCACTGGAGGGGGCATTTACACAGTTTGTTGAGACCAGAACTGTGGAGGGTGAGAACCTGAAAAAAGACATCATCGGGAAACTGGATGGAATGCTGGAGGTTGTGGACTGCATCGAGACCCGTTCCCCGCAGATTGTCGCGGAGTATCGTGCAAAGCTGGAGGAGAAGGTGAAGGAGCTGCTGGGCGACACACAGGTCGACGAGGGAAGAATCGCCGCGGAGATCGTTATATTTGCGGATAAGATCTGCACGGATGAGGAGATTGTGAGACTGAGAAGTCACATTCACCACATGAAGAATACTCTGGATGAGAAAGAGGGCATCGGCCGAAAGCTTGACTTTATCGCACAGGAGATGAACCGTGAGGCCAATACAATTTTGTCCAAGGCCAACGATCTGGAGGTTTCCAACTACGCGATCAGCTTAAAGACTGAGATCGAGAAGGTGCGGGAGCAGATACAGAACATTGAATAGTCTCTGCTTGACAAAGCAGATAGAATGAAAAAAAGAAAACAGTAGAAGAGAGGGTAATCATGAAAAAGGGTATTCTGATTGTAGTATCCGGATTTTCCGGCTCCGGAAAAGGAACATTAATGCATGCGCTTCTTGAAAAGTACGATAATTATGCATTGTCAGTTTCGGCAACGACGAGGCAGCCACGTGCGGGAGAGGTGGAAGGAAAGCATTATTTTTTCAAGTCGCAGGAAGAATTTGAAAAAATGATTGCACAAGACGAATTAATAGAGTATGCTAGATATGTAAATCATTATTATGGTACACCGCGCGCTTATGTCGAAAAACAGTTAAATTCCGGCAAGGATGTGATTCTGGAGATCGAGATACAGGGCGCTCTTAAGGTGAAACAGAAGTTCCCGGAGACCCTGCTGCTGTTTGTGACTCCACCGGATGCGGCTACATTGGAGCGGCGTCTTGTAGGTCGTGGAACAGAGTCGGCGGAGGTCATCAAGTCCCGCATGCTGCGTGCAGCGGAAGAAGCGGACGGAATGGGTGCCTATGATTACCTGATCATCAATGATGATATTGAGAGATGCAGGGACGAGGTTCATCAGATTATTCAGAGCGAGCATTGCAGATGTATCCGCAACGGAGAATTTATGGGTCAGATTACTGCAGAACTAAAAGAGAATCTGAAAGGAGAATAAGAATATGTTACATCCATCATACAGTGACTTAATGAAAGTAGTCAATGCCGATGTGGAAGAGGGCGATACCAAAATCGTAAACAGCCGTTATTCCATTGTGCTGGCAACATCCAAGAGAGCGAGACAGCTGATTGACGGCGAGATGCCGTTAGTCAATACCGTGGAGGGCGAAAAACCTCTGTCGATCGCAATCGATGAGCTGAACAAGGGTAAAATCAAAATCATCGCAGAAGAAGAGACGGAAGAAGAATAAAAAAGAATCATAAAAAGCGAGAGGCAGGTGCCGAAAGGTATCTGCTTCTATGACTGTTTACGGACTATTTTGTTTATGGAGAAAAAGATGAATATATTATTTATTTCGCTCGGCTGTGATAAAAATCTGGTCGACACGGAAGTGATGCTTGGCATGCTGGCATCGAGAGGATACCAGATGATCGACGATGAGACGCAGGCGGACATTATTGTGATTAATACCTGCTGTTTTATCCACGATGCCAAGGAGGAGAGCATCCAGAATATTCTGGAGATGGCTGCGTATAAAAAAGAAGGCGTCCTGAAGGCGCTGATCGTGACCGGATGCATGGCGGAGCGCTACAAACAGGAGATCATCGATGAGATTCCTGAGGTGGACGCTGTGCTTGGAACCGCGTCATACGACAAGATACTGGAGGCGGTGGACGAGGCACTTGCAGGGCACACCTGCGTACAGATGGAGAGTTTGGATGCGCTGCCCCAGGTGGATACAAAGAGACTGGTGACGACGGGCGGGCATTTCGCATATCTTAAAATCGCGGAGGGGTGTGACAAGCACTGTACGTACTGCATTATCCCGAAGATTCGCGGTGATTTCCGTAGCGTTCCCATGGAGCGGCTGTTGTCGGAGGCCAGAGAGCTTGCCGAGGGAGGCGTGAGGGAGCTGATTCTGGTTGCCCAGGAGACGACGCTCTACGGGCAGGATATATATGGGGAGAAGCGGCTGCCGCAGCTTTTGGAGGAACTGTGCAAAATTGACGGACTCTATTGGATCCGTGTGCTGTACTGTTATCCGGAAGAAATTACGGACGAACTGATTCAGGTTATGAAAAAAGAGGACAAGATCTGCAAGTATCTGGATCTCCCGATTCAGCATGCCAGCGATGATATTCTGAAGAGAATGGGAAGAAGAACCTCCAAACAGGAGCTGATCGATATCATCGAAAAGCTCCGAAGAGAGATCCCGGAGATTTCACTGCGCACTACGCTGATTACGGGCTTTCCTGGGGAGACAAAAGAGCAGCACGAGGAATTGATGGCATTCGTGGATGAGATGGAATTTGATCGTCTGGGCGTATTCACGTATTCACCGGAGGAGGACACACCGGCGGCAGTGATGCCGGATCAGGTTGAGGAATCTGTGAAGGAGGACCGCCAGGCGGAGCTGATGGAGCTGCAGCAGGACATTGCATTTGACAAGGCGGAGGACATGATCGGCAGGGAGCTGCTCGTCATGATCGAAGGAAAGGTGGCGGACGAGAATGCCTATGTGGGCAGGACTTACCGGGACGCACCGAATGTGGACGGACTGATTTTCGTAAATACAGATGCAGAACTGATGTCCGGCGATTTCGCGAGAGTGAAGGTGACCGGAGCGTTGGATTATGATTTGATAGGAGGACTGGTAGAATGAATTTACCAAATAAACTGACAGTACTGAGGATTTTGATGATTCCCTTTTTTGTAGTATTTATGCTGATCCCGACTCTGGGCGGCGAAGCCAACAAATGGATTGCACTTGTGATTTTCTGTGTGGCGAGTCTGACGGATCTGCTGGACGGAAAGATTGCCAGAAAATATAATCTGGTTACCAATTTTGGAAAGTTCATGGACCCGCTTGCAGACAAACTGCTGGTATGTTCAGCGATGATCTGTCTGATCGATCTCGGAAGACTGGCTTCCTGGGTTGTCATCATCATTGTTGCCCGTGAGTTTATCATCAGCGGGTTCCGTTTGGTGGCTTCTGATAACGGAATCGTGATCGCCGCAAGCTACTGGGGCAAGTTTAAGACGGTATCTCAGATGGCCATGATCATTCTTTTGATCGCCGATCTGGGTGGTGTGTTTGATATCCTCGCTGCGGTTTTGGTGTGGGTGGCACTTGCGCTCACCGTGATTTCACTGGTGGATTATGTGGCGAAGAATGTACAGGTTCTGACGCAGGGAGGCATGTAGGATGTCTGGATTAGAAAAAAAGGGATACCTGCTTGAGGAGCGGATCGTGGAGGAACTCGCCAAAAGAGGATGGGCCATCACAACGGCGGAATCTTGTACCGGAGGACTGCTGTCCGGAACAATCGTCGATGTACCCGGGGCATCGGATGTTCTGAATGAAGCACATGTGACGTATTCCAATGAAGCGAAGGAAAGAGTTCTCGGTGTATCTCATGAGGTATTAAAGACATACGGAGCCGTCAGTTCACAGACGGCACAGCAGATGGCGGAAGGCGCGGCACATGCGGCGCATGCGGATGTGGCGCTGAGCACGACCGGAATCGCAGGACCGGGAGGCGGAACAGTGGACAAACCGGTTGGAATGGTTTATATCGGGTGTTATGTGAACGGCAGGGTGACGGACGTGGAATGTCATTTTACGGGAAACCGGAGTGAGATCCGCCACAGCGCAGTGAACAGGGCACTGGAGATTCTCTGGGAAGAGATGAACCGGTAAAAAAGTGAACCGGCAAAAGTAAATCAATAAAAAAAGAAGCAGACAGTATAGAGAAAACAGGAGAGCAGATCGAAAAGATCTGCTTTCTTGCGTGAAGTCTGTTCTCAAGTATCTCTTTAATATTTACAGAATGCGCGTCAATGTGCAAAAAGAGGTTCTTTTAGTTGACGAATGTTTGGTTTTGTGAGAAAATAAGTCGAATGTGGTGTTAAAGTATTATCAAGCATTACATAGAAGAAAACATACATATTTGAAAGGAGTCTTAACATGATTTATTCACATGAAGTAGAAATGATGTGTCCAGTTGCACAGGGCGTGAAACATGGCGCCGCTCCAATTCCTGAAGAAGGAAAATGGGTAAAATCAAAAGAAATCAAAGATATCAACGGATTTACACATGGTATCGGCTGGTGTGCACCTCAGCAGGGAGCATGTAAACTGACACTGAATGTAAAAGAAGGTATTATCCAGGAGGCATTGGTTGAAACAATCGGATGTTCTGGAATGACACATTCAGCAGCTATGTGTTCAGAGATTTTACCGGGACTTACATTATTAGAGGCACTTAACACAGACTTGGTTTGTGATGCTATCAATACAGCAATGAGAGAACTCTTCCTGCAGATCGTATACGGACGTACACAGAGTGCATTCTCTGAGAATGGTCTTGTAGTAGGAGCTGGTCTGGAAGACCTTGGAAAAGGACTTCGTTCACAGGTTGGTACAATGTACGGAACTCTTGCAAAGGGTCCTCGTTATCTTGAAATGGCTGAAGGTTATGTTACAGGTATCGCTTTGGATGCTGAGGGCATGATCATCGGATATCAGTTCATTAACTTCGGAAAATTCATGGACTTCATGAAAGCCGGAGACAAAGCTGAAGACGCACTTGAAAAATCTAAAGGTCAGTATGGTCGTGTTGCAGATGCAGTTAAGATTATTGACCCACGTAAAGAATAATAGAAGGAGGAAATAGATAATGGCTTTATTTGAATCATATGAAAGACGTGAAAAACAAATTTTGGAAACACTCAAAGGCTATGGCATTTCTTCCATCGAGGAATGTGCAGAGATTACAAAAGCAGCAGGTCTGGACGTATATCATCAGATCGAAGGCATTCAGCCAATCTGCTTTGAGAATGCAAAATGGGCTTACACAGTAGGCGCAGCAATCGCAATCAAAAAGGACTGCAGACGCGCAGCAGATGCAGCAGCAGCAATCGGAGAAGGCCTTCAGGCTTTCTGTATCCCGGGATCTGTAGCAGATCAGCGTAAAGTTGGTCTTGGACATGGTAACCTTGGTAAGATGTTACTGGAAGATGATACCAAATGTTTCGCATTCCTGGCTGGTCATGAGTCATTTGCAGCAGCAGAGGGCGCAATCGGTATCGCTGAGAAAGCAAACAAAGTTCGTAAAGAACCACTTCGTGTTATCCTGAACGGTCTTGGAAAAGATGCTGCACAGGTAATCGCACGTATCAACGGATTCACATATGTTGAGACAGAGATGGATTACTTTAAGGGTGAAGTAAAAGAAGTATTCAGAAAACCATATTCTGAGGGACTTCGTGCAAAGGTTAACTGCTACGGCGCTAACGACGTAACAGAAGGTGTTGCAATCATGCACAAAGAAGGCGTTGACGTTTCTATCACAGGTAACTCAACAAACCCGACAAGATTCCAGCATCCGGTTGCAGGTACATACAAAAAAGAATGTATCGAGCAGGGTAAGAAGTACTTCTCAGTAGCATCAGGCGGTGGTACAGGACGTACACTTCATCCGGATAACATGGCTGCAGGTCCTGCTTCTTATGGTATGACAGATACTATGGGACGTATGCACTCAGATGCACAGTTCGCAGGTTCTTCATCTGTTCCGGCTCACGTAGAGATGATGGGTCTGATCGGTGCAGGTAACAACCCGATGGTAGGTATGACTGTTGCAGTTGCAGTTTCTGTAGAGGAAGCAGCAAAGGACGGCAAGTTCTAGGACATAAAATCATATACAGATATAAAGGCAGGTTCCCAATGAGGAACCTGCCTTTTTTCACATAATAGAAAAGTATTTCGAATTTTCTATTATGTGAAAACTATCTGGGGGATGTGCGCTGCGTGCAGGATAAAAATGTTCACTGGTGTGACCGTACTTTGGACGAGAGTTTCGCTGGTTCGTCCGATTGTACAAATTAATGCATCGATTGTGAATTGCTAATTATGAAACAAGACTTTACACTGATTTTAAATGGACAGATATGAATGGAGTAACCGGAAACGTGGTTTTATGATTAAAATACAGATGTGGAGGAGAAAGTGATGAAAGAAAAAAGTATGGATCGGAAAAGAGGACGGGTAACTCTTCCGAGTGAGTCAAATTTTCTGGAGGAGACGAAGGAGATGCTGGATCGTCTTGGGGCAGATGCCCTCCGGGATAGTGACGGAACGAAGCTGGATGCGGCGACGAAGGCGTTGGATGCAAAGATCTATGAGACGTATTTTGTGTCCCGCGGGCACAATGAGTTTGCAAAAGAGCATATGGAGGAGTGCCAGCAGCTTTATCTGATGTCGAAGAGAGCGCTGGCGACGGCGGATCAGGTGGAACTCTCGTTTATGGATGGATATTATGACGAGCAGGTGGCACCGGATTATGTGCACGACGTAAAGCGTTGGTGGGAAGTGATTGACAGAACAGCGGATCAGGTGGTCCTGGCCGAGGACTGGGACGTGCGGCAGGAAGAAAATCAGGTGGTAGTGAGAAATGCAGTGCCGTTTCACGAATACACGGTGTCATTTCTGGTGTACGCTGTCTGGGATCCTACACAGATGTATAATCACATTACCAATGACTGGGGCGATGTACCGCACGACATTCCGTTTGATGTAAGGTATGCCAACTCGGATACGTTTGCAAAGGAGTATTTGAAGCAATGGCTGATCGACAATCCAAATGTAGATGTGGTGCGGTTTACGACTTTCTTTTATCATTTTACGCTGGTGTTCAACAGCGAGGCCAAGGAAAAGTTTGTGGACTGGTTTGGCTATGGCGCTACGGTGTCGGTGAAAGCACTGGAGGAGTTTGAGGCAGAGTACGGCTATGCGCTCCGTCCGGAAGACATCGTGGACAACGGATACTACAATTCCACGTTCAGAGTGCCGACGAAACCATATCTGGATTACATGGATTTCATCCAGCGGTTTGTGGCAGAAAAGGCAGCGGAGCTTGTGAAACTGGTGCATGATGCAGGGCGCGAGGCAATGATGTTTCTCGGCGACAACTGGATTGGTACAGAACCCTACGGACCGTATTTTGAGCAGATTGGTCTGGACGCGGTGGTGGGAAGTGTCGGCGGAAGTGTCGGCTGCGGCGTGACGCTCCGGCTGATTTCAGAGATTCCGCATGTGAAGTACACCGAAGGAAGATTCCTGCCCTACTTTTTCCCGACCGCGTTCTACGAGGGAAATGATCCGAGCATCGAGGCACAGGTAAACTGGCTCCGCTCGAGAAGAGCCATCATGAGAAAGCCGGTGGATCGGATCGGATATGGCGGATATCTGAGCCTGGCTTATAAATTCCCGAAATTTATCGATTACATTGCGGGCGTGGCGGATGAGTTTCGTCTGCTCTATGACAATATCGGCGGGAGCAGACCCTATGCAGGAATCCGGGTCGGAATCCTGAACTGCTGGGGAAAACTGCGGTCATGGCAGACCTTCATGGTCGCCCATGCACTGTGGTACAAACAGATCTACTCCTATCTGGGAGTTCTGGAGTGCTTAAGCGGCGCAGCGGTGGACGTCTCTTTTATCAGCTTTGAAGATCTGACGGAAGAAACATTGGACAGCCTGGATGTCATTATCAATGTGGGGGATGCAGAAACAGCATTTTCCGGTGGAAGAAGATGGGGCGAGGAGGAAATTGTCTCCGCAGTGAGAGCCTGGGTGTACAGCGGCGGTGGATTTGTCGGCATCGGGGAACCGAGTGCATATGAAAAAGGCGGAAGATTTTTCCAGCTGGCGGAAATCATGGGGGTGGACAAGGAACTGGGCTTCACACTGTCCACGGACAAATATTTTAAAACACAGATGGAGCAGCATTTCATCACAGAAGACAGAACAGAAGCGTTTGATTTCGGAGAGAGCATGAAAAATGTGTACGCCCTGGATCAGGACACAGAGATTATTGAGTATTCAGACAATGAGGTGCATATCGCAAGCCATGCCTATGGAAAAGGAAGAGGCGTCTATATCGCAGGCCTGCCATACAGCTTTGAGAACACGCGTCTGCTGATGCGGAGTCTCTACTATGCGGCTGGGAAAGAACAGGAGTGGGAGCGGTGGAACGTCACAAACATGTACTGTGAAGTCAATGTCTATCCGGAGAAAAACAAATATGCAATCCTCAACAACTCGGGGGAGGCACAAAAGACGTGGTTCTATGACGGAGACGGCGCGAAGGAAGAACTCACACTGAATGGAGGAGAGATTCTCTGGCGTGAAATGTAAGCATTCTTTTAATGAACTGAAACGCTGTGATGAACAAAATGTAAAAGAATTATGAATAAAAATGGAAAAAGTGAGCAGATTGTACAAAATAAGCGGCAAATAAGATAAATAAATTCATGCATGACGTGGTATAATGAATTTAACAAATCAATTGTGTGACAATTAAACACAAAAGGAGGAAAAGTATGAAAAAGAAAGTTTTAAGTGCACTTTTATGTGCAGCAATGGTGGGAACCATGCTGGCCGGATGTGGTGGCAGCGGAAACTCAGACAGTGGCTCAACAGCAGCAACAGCAGATTCCAAGGTATCTGATGACACTCTGGTTTACTGGTCTATGTGGGAGGCTACAGAGCCACAGGGAATCGCAATCAAGGAAGCGGTTGACGCTTACACCGAAGACACAGGTGTAAAAGTTGACGTTCAGTTCAAGGGCCGTACCGGACAGCGTGAAGGTCTGCAGGCAGCATTGGACGCAGGAACACACATCGACTTATTCGATGAAGATATCGATCGTGTAAATGGCTCATGGGGCGATTACACAATGGACCTGGAAGAATATGCGAAGGCTGCTGATTATGAGGCTACCGCAAATGCAGGTCTGATGCAGGCTTGTAGAGATGCAGCGAAGAAGGATGGCGAGGAAACCGGAACATTAAAGTCTATTCCTTACCAGCCAAACGTATTTGCATTCTTCTATAATAAAGATTTGTTTGAGCAGGCTGGAATCAAGGAAGAGCCAAAGACATGGGACGAGTTCCTTGCTGTATGCCAGAAATTAAAAGATGCCGGAATCACACCAATCACATGTGACGATGCATATGCAGATTGTATGATCGGATATCACATGGGAAGATTAGCAGGCGAAGATAAAGTAAAAGAAATCGTAAAAGATGGCAAGTGGGATGACCCGGTTGTACTTCAGATGGCTCAGGATTATCAGGCGTTAGCTGAAAAAGGATACTTCTCAGAGAACATCGGATCTAATGTATGGCCAGCAGGTCAGAACTCAGAACTGGCACTCGGTGAAGTTGCAATGTACTTAAATGGTTCATGGCTGCCAAACGAAGTTGCTGACACAGCAGGTGAGGATTTCAACTGGGGATGCTTCAGCTACCCTGCAGTAACAGAGGGCGCAACAGATACAGCTACAGGAATCGATGCAGCAAACTACGGCGCACAGGTATTTGCAATCAACAAAGATTCTAAATTAGGACAGGAAGCATTCGATCTGATCTGCAAGATCACAAAGGGTGAGTACGATGAGAAACTTGCGACAGAGTCCAATGGTATCCCTGCAGATACATCAAACACAGAGTGGCCGGAACTTGTACAGAGCGTAAAACCTGTAATGGAGAGTTGTGCAGTTCGCTATTCATGGGCAGTAGGTATCGAGAGCAACGACGATATGACACCGGTAATCAAAGAGAACTTCATCAAACTGATGGCTGGAACAATTGACGCACAGGGATTCGTAGATGCGATGACAGCAGCGAGCAAGTAAGTTAATAAGTAAAGATAGCAATATGCAATATAATATGGTGGCATCGTGATTAGGGCGCTGCCACCATATTTTTATAACAGGCGGAATCAGAAATAAGGATTGTCTGTCTGGCATAGGTAAGAGGAGGCTACGGATTTGAAAAAAAATAAAGCAATGATTATTACTTTTCTGGCACCTGCGGTGATTTTATTCTGCCTGATTTTCCTGTATCCGATTATTCGTACGTTGACCATGAGCTTTTTCAATATCACAGGTGTGACAGATCCGATGAGCAAATGGCAGTTTATTGGTATAGGAAATTACACAAAATTATTTAGTACAAGTTTATTTAGAACATCTATGGTAAATCTGGCCAAGATCTGGCTGTATGGCGGAATCATCGTTATGTCGATTTCACTTTTGCTTGCAGTTGTGCTGACAAGCGGTATCAGAGGTAAAAAGTTTTTCCGTGCGGTAATTTATCTGCCGAACATCGTGAGTGCGGTTGCTCTTGCAACCATGTGGCTGCAGTACGTATACAGCCCGAAATTTGGACTGATTAAAACATTTTTCGAGAAAATAGGTTGGGAAAGTATGTCCAAGGTACAGTGGCTGGACAATGAACATAAATTTGGTGCACTGCTGGTTGCGTATTGCTTTGGTATGATTGGCTATCACATGCTGATCTGGACCAGTGGAATTGAGCGAATCAGCCCGGAACTGTTTGAGGCGGCTACAATCGATGGAGCAAATAAGCCAGCTCAGTTCCGCTACATGACACTTCCTCTGCTGAAAGGCGTATTCAAGACCAATATCACCATGTGGAGTGTGAGCTCGGTTGCGTTCTTCCTCTGGTCACAGCTGTTTTCGAGTGTGACGGCGGATACAAAGACCATCACGCCGATGGTGTACATGTACACGAAGGTATTCGGAGCCGGTAACTCCGTGACGGAGCATGATGCCGGTGTCGGCGCGGCAGTCGGAGTGATACTGAGTATCTGTGTGGTAATTATATTTACACTCTGTAATAAGTTCATCAAAGATGATGAACTGGAATTTTAGGGGGGATGAGAGATGGCGAAAGAAAAAAAAGAATATAAAAAGATCAATTGGAAAACCGAAGCCAAACTTACTCCCGGCTATATTATTCTGATCGTATGGGTGCTGTTTACGGTTGTTTTACTTGGATGGGTTTTCGCGGCAAGTTTTTCCACCACAAAAGAAATCTATCAGGGAAATGCGTTGAAATTTGCAACCGGCTTTCACTTTGAAAATTATGCGAAGGCCTGGAGTGGAGGAAACGTATCTACGTTCTTTACGAACTCCCTTGTTTACTCGGCTGTGTCCTGTGTACTTTTGATTCTGATCTGTGCACCGGCTGCATACATATTATCCAGATTTACATTCCTTGGAAACAAGGCAATCCAGACTGGATTTGTATCCGCAATGGGCGTGCCGGTTATCATGGTGGTACTGCCTTTGTTCTCCATGATTTCCGCAATGGGGGTTCTGAACAATATCTTTGCAAATAAGATACTGCTGATTTTCCTGTATGTCGGAATCAATATTCCGTATACGACCATATTCCTTCTGACGTTTTTCAGTAATATATCGAAGACTTATGAAGAAGCGGCGGCAATCGACGGGTGTCCTCCGACCAAGACTTTCTGGAAGATCATGTTCCCGATGGCACAGTCAGGGCTGGCTACCGTTACAATTTTTAACTTTATCAATATCTGGAATGAGTACTTCCTGTCACTGATTTTCGCAAACTCAGACAAGCTGAAACCAGTAGCCGTAGGTCTGTACGGCATGATCAACTCCATGAAGTACACCGGAGACTGGGCTGGTATGTTCGCAGCGGTTATCATCGTATTTTTACCGACATTTATATTGTATATCTTCTTGTCAGAAAAAATCATCGGTGGTGTTACAGGCGGAATCAAAGGCTAATTATGAGCATATGGAGAGGAAGGTACGATGGATAGAGAGTATGCATGTTCAAAAAGAGAAGAGGCAATTAGCAATTTCCGGTTTGTAGGAAAACTGGAGAGTGCCACGCCTTATGGTAATGGTCACATCAACGACACGTTTCTGCTGGTTTTCTCCCAGCCTGATATGGGGAATCACAGAGTGATTCTGCAGAGGCTGAATAATGAGATCTTCAAAAAGCCGGAAGAGGTTATGGCGAATATTCTGGGTGTGACTTCATATTTAAAAAAGCAGATTATTGCAAACAACGGGGACCCGGACAGAGAGACTTTGAACATTATCCTGACAAAGGATGGCAAGCCTTTTTATAAGGACTCTATCGGAAGTTACTGGAGAGCATATTTTTTCATCGAAGGGGCAACCTGCTTCGAGAAGGTGGAAAAAGAAGAGGATTTCTACGAGAGTGCTTATGCATTTGGACATTTTCAGATGCTGTTGTCGGATTATCCGGCAGATACGTTATATGAGACGATTGTAGGATTTCATGATACGGCCTCCAGGTTTGAGACATTTAAGAAAGTGGTGCAGGCAGATGTGTGCGGGCGTGCATCCGCTGTGCAGGAAGAGATTAATTTCGTACTTCAGAGAGAAGAACTTATCCACATTCTGCCGGATATGTTCCAGGCCGGCAAGCTGCCGCTTCGCGTAACCCATAACGATACGAAGCTGAACAATATCATGATCGACAACTGTACCGGAAAAGCTGTCTGTGTTATTGACTTGGACACAGTGATGCCGGGATTTGCGGTAAACGATTTTGGCGATTCCATTCGGTTTGGAGCAAGCACGGCGGCGGAGGATGAGCGGGATCTTGAGAAAGTCAGCTGTGATATGGCACTGTTTGAGTGCTACGTGAAGGGATATCTGAAAGGCTGTGAGGGAAAGCTTACAGATACAGAGGTTTCTCTGCTTGCGGCGGGAGCAAAGCTTATGACGTTTGAGTGTGGTATGAGATTCCTTACCGACTATCTGGATGGGGACCACTACTTTAAGATTCACCGCGAAGGACATAACCTGGATCGATGCAGAACGCAGTTTAAGCTGGTGCAGGATATGGAAAATAAGTGGGATACCATGACAAAGATCGTAGAGAAATATGGAAGCTGATTTTTATTAAGAAGCAGTGTCATGGAGTGGAAGGGAAAAGACAGATTGGGAAGTACAGCCCTCCGGATGGTGGCTGTAGGGATTTCTCAGGAAAGGAGGCGGAATTATCCATTGCGGATAGTTTCGCCTCCTGTTTTAATCGGTAAAAATCTTTATGGAGGAGGAATACTCGGAGGGCGTCATGCCTGTGATCTTTTTGAACTGCCTCGAGAAATAGTGGATGCTGTTGTAACCGAGAAACTCAGCGATCTGCGTGAAATTGTGGTGATTCTGGCGTATGATCTGCTTCGCAAGCTCAATTTTCAGTCTGGAGAAGTAATCAATGATCCCACAGTCGTTCCGCTCACGGAATAATTTCTGGATCTGAGAGCGGCTGATCATATTCTCACGACAGATGATCTCGATGGTGAGGTGCTCCCTGATATGTTCTTCCAGATACGTAGTGATCCGTTGATATGCCTCGTTGTCATTCTTCTGCTTGACAGATTTTACCGGTTGTGAGCTTGGCTGGGACAGAAACTGTCCGCGAATCATGTGGATCAGCAGCTCTTCCAGATAGATCCGAATCAACTGCTGGGAGCCGAAATAAGGCTCCTCCACCAGCTGGAGCTTCTGGGTGTAAGGGTTATTAAACGGAGAAGCGAGACAGCGCTTGGCCTCGTTAATGTTTTGGCGATGAGTGTGCGGTCCACCTCGCTCATCTGCAGAACGCGATCTTCAAAGTGCTTCATGCAGGGGGCAGTACAGCGGAAAGAGATGACGACCAGATTGGGAGCGCTTGTTCCGTTGGTCGTCACATTATGAAACTGGTTGGGCTTGTGGAACGCGATGTTGCCTTTGGTCAGAGTGAGATGCTTCTCCCCCGCCTGAATGTTTACTTCTCCTTTGTCGACACAGATAAACTCCCAGAAATCGTGGGTTTCCCCCTCGAAAGAAAAATTATTCATATATTCAAAATAATGGATGCTGAAGATTTCTTCAATCTTGAGTTCATCGGCTAATATGATACCTTCGTATGCCATGGTGGTCTTCTCCTTTGTATGGGAATACATATGGTTATCATAAAACATACAGTAGATTTTTGCAAGAAAAAGAAAATAATAGTGCAAGTTTGACAAAATATAGTATAAAGCATTTTGGGAGTGGATGTACTAGAATGATAGGAAGAACGGATAGAAAAACAAACATGTAAAGATAACGTACAAGGAGGTGCAGCAATGTCAGAATTACGTTTTGAGTTTATGGAAATTCCGGTCAGTGAGAAGGGAGAACCGTCATCGGTACCCGATATTTCCAGAGTTCTCGAAGGGGAAGGAAATCTTTCGTGTTCCCTGGACGAGAACGATGAAATTTATGAAAACTACGGGAGGGTTGCGACGGCTTTTCCATACAGGGCCTATCATTGCTATCATAGGGAATGCCGTCGGAAAAAGGTTCGGATCGCGATTCTGGAAAATGATTTTCTGAGGGCAGAGTTCCTGATAGAGTATGGGGGAAGGCTGTGGAAATTAATTGACAAAGTGACAGGAGAAAACCTCCTGTATACGAACGACGTGATCCGTCCCAGCAATCTCGCGACGAGAAATGCCTGGTTCAGCGGCGGAACAGAATGGAATATCAGCATCATCGGCCATTCCCCGTTCACGATGGAACCGGTTTTCGTGGCACAGCTTGAGGACGACGAACATAATCCGGTGCTTCGCATGTATGAATACGAGCGGATCCGGAGGGTGACTTATCAGATGGACTTCTGGCTTGGCGCTGAGGATACGTTTTTGAACTGTCGGATGCGGATCGTGAATCCGAACAGTGAGGTGATTCCCATGTACTGGTGGAGCAACACGGCGGTGCCTCAGTACCCGGGGGGGAGGATTGTTGTTCCGGCGGCAGAGGCATACACAAATGATGCATCCGGCGTTCATAAGACAGGGATTCCAATCGTCGACGGAGTCGACATTTCCCGGTATGAGGAGATACCTCTCCAGACGGATTATTTCTTCAACATACCGGCCGGTGAGCCTAAATTTCTGGCCAATGTGAACCGGAAGGGGTACGGACTTCTGCATCTGTCAACAGAGAGGCTGCAGAGCAGAAAGCTGTTTTCCTGGGGCAATAATGAGGCTTCGGCTCACTGGCAGGAATGGCTCACAGACAAGGCAGGTCCCTATGTGGAGGTACAGGGCGGACTGGGTAAGACGCAGTACGGCTGTATTCCCATGGCACCGCATACCGCCTGGGAGTGGCTGGAGCAGTACGGACCAATCCGGATCGAGGAGAGCGCAGTAAGCCAGTCTTATGAAAAACTGAGGGATGTGGTGCAGTACCGGGTGGAGACGGAAGCAGACCAGAGAAAGCCGGATACCGTGCTCTGCCGGACCAGACGGATGGCAAAACGGAGCGCAAGGCTTGTGCAGACCGGAAATGGCGCGGGTGCACTTGAAAACCTGTGCAGACAGAAGCGGGGAGAAAAACCGCTGGAGGAACATCTGGACTTTGGTGAGACACAGACGGAGCAGGAGGAGTGGGTACAGCTGCTGCAGAAAAACAGATTCCCGGAACCGGAACCGGATTGCAGACCGCGGGACTACACAAATGAAGACACGATTTTTGAGGCACTTCAGAAATTCTGCAAAAAGAAGAAAAATAAAAACTGGTACAGCTGTTATCAGCTGGGAGTGATCTATCTTTGCCGCGGGCAGTATGAGCCGGCGCAGGAGTGGCTGGAAAAATCACTGGATATCCGGAAAAACCCATGGGCGTACCATGCGCTTTCAATCATAGAGGCACAGAAAAAAAATCAAAAAAAATCGATAAAATATATCAGGAGAGGGCTTGCTATGTGCGGGGAGGATTTGTCGTATATCCGGGATGCATACAAGATTCTGCTGCATGCAAAGGGATATGAGGCACTGCTTGAGGATTATGCACAAAGGCCGAAAAATCTGGCCGGGGAGGCAAGACTACAGCTTGATCAGGCACTGGCGTTAAACCAGATTGGGGAGAGTGAGAAGGCGTATCAATTGCTGGGAGGAGGCGATTTTGTGCTGGATGATTTGAAGGAAGGGGAGGATTCTTTAGAAAAACTGTGGACAGAACTACATGAAAAGGTATATCATGAAAAGGTCAGAGCACCTTACAACTATCAATTTAATACACAAATAAAACAATAGGTGAATTGGAGGTAACAATGATGAAAAAACCAGTACTTGTGATTATGGCAGCCGGAATGGGGAGTCGTTACGGCGGATTGAAACAAATAGACCCGGTGGATGAGCAGGGACATATTATTATGGACTTTTCCATTTACGATGCAAAAAAAGCAGGGTTTGAAAAAGTGATTTTTATTATTAAAAAAGAAAATGAAGCGGATTTCAGAGAGTGCATCGGAAACCGCATGAGTGAACAGATGGAGGTTTCTTATGTATTCCAGGATCTTCACAATATTCCGGAGGGCTTTGAGGTCCCGGAGGGAAGAGTAAAACCTTTTGGAACAGGTCATGCCATTCTCAGTTGTATCGATGCAATCGACGGGCCATTTGCAGTCATTAACGCCGACGATTACTATGGACAGCATGCATTGCAGGTGATCTACGATTATCTGGCAGACCATGAGGACGATGAAAAATACCGCTACACCATGGTGGGATATATTCTGAAGAACACGCTGACCGAGAACGGGCATGTGGCAAGAGGTGTCTGCGAGATGGATGAGAAGGGCTATCTGGTCAATATATGTGAGAGAACGCATATTGAAAAATGCGGCGACGGAGCCCGCTTTACGGAGGACAACGGTGCAACATGGACAGAAATTTCGCCGGAATCCACGGTTTCCATGAATATGTTTGGCTTTTCAAAGAGTATTTTGAAGGAGCTAAAAGAACGCTTCCCGCTGTTTTTGGAGGAAAACCTGAAGAAAAATCCTCTGAAATGTGAATATTTTCTTCCGACGGTAGTCGGGGAACTTCTTCAGGAGAATAAGGCAACCGTGGAGGTTCTGAAATCTTCTGACAAGTGGTATGGCGTGACTTACAAAGAGGATAAGGCGGTTGTCGTTGAGGCAATCAGACAATTGAAAACGAAGGGATTATACCCGGAGAAACTGTGGGATTAACCTGTGTCTGACAGGACAGCGGATTGAGAACAGATGAATACATTCGTATAGAAAAAGGAGAAAAAGAAATGGCTATTTTAGTTGCTGGAGGAGCAGGATATATTGGAAGTCATACCTGCGTGGAATTGCTGAACCGAGGATATGAGGTCATTGTATTTGACAATCTCTATAATTCAAGTGAGGTTGCTTTGGACCGTGTGGAAGAAATTACGGGGAAAAGAGCAAAGTTCTATAAAGGAGACTGCCTCAACCGTGAGGATCTGGAGGAAGTGTTTGCGAAAGAGGATATCGATGCGGTCATTAACTTTGCGGGCCTCAAAGCAGTGGGAGAGTCTGTGGAGAAGCCATGGGAATACTACCATAACAATATCACAGGTACGCTGATTCTCTGTGATGTCATGAGAAAACATGGATGCAAAAACATTGTATTCAGTTCTTCTGCAACGGTTTACGGAGATCCGGCGGAGATTCCGATTACAGAGAACTGCCCGAAGGGGGTCATCACCAATCCATACGGACAGACCAAGGGAATGCTGGAACAGATACTGACTGATCTGAGCGTCAGCGATCCGGAGTGGAATATTATGCTTCTCCGTTACTTTAATCCGATCGGAGCACATGAATCCGGTCTGATCGGGGAGGATCCGAAGGGAATCCCGAACAATCTGGTGCCTTATATCGCACAGGTTGCAGTCGGTAAATTAAAGTGTCTCGGTGTGTTTGGCAATGATTACAATACACCGGATGGAACCGGAGTCAGAGATTACATTCATGTGGTCGATTTGGCGGTTGGACATGTGAAGGCAATCGAGAAGATGAAAGAGACAACCGGGGTTAACATTTACAATCTTGGAACCGGAGTGGGCTACAGTGTGCTTGATGTGGTGAAGGCTTATGAGAAGGCATGCGGAAAAGAGATTCCGTATGAGATCAAACCCCGCCGTGCCGGTGATATTGCTACCTGCTATTCCGATGCGACAAAGGCAAAGAATGAACTGGGATGGGCTGCAGAGAGAGGAATCGAGGAGATGTGCAGGGATTCCTGGAACTGGCAGTCAAAGAATCCGGACGGATACCGCGGCTAGTACACAGAAGGAGCACTTTACTGGACAGCAGATGCAGGAATCCTGCATCTGCTGTGTCCGAATATGGAGCAGAGAACAAAGCACTTCGTTTACGAAATTCCTGCGTTGAAAACATCTGCACCGACACTTCCTCTACGGAAGCACTATGAACAAGCACTACAAGAAAGAGTAAGACTGACTATGAATTTATTAACAATGGAACAGATTACCAAGGCCTACACGGACAAGATTCTTCTTGACCGTGTAGATTTTAGTATAAACGAACATGAAAAAATTGGAGTCATCGGAATCAATGGAACCGGGAAATCCACGCTGCTGAAAATTGCGGCAGGTCTGGAGGAAGAGGATGACGGAAAGATCAGCAAGGGCAGCAATGTAAAGCTGCGCTATCTTCAGCAGACCCCGGTATTTGAGAAGGATATGACAATTCTGGATGCTGTGCTGCATGACAATGTCAGTGAGATCAATGAATGGTCCATCGAGAGCGAGGCAAAAATCATGATTCAGCGTCTGGAACTTCCAGATTACTCTGAAAAGGTTGAACACCTTTCCGGTGGGCAGAAAAAGAGGGTGGCGCTGGCGAACACGCTGCTGGCTCCGGTGGAGATTCTGGTGCTGGACGAGCCGACCAACCACCTGGACGAGCAGACATCTTCCTGGCTGGAGGAGTATCTGACCGCATTTAAGGGTGCCATCCTCATGGTGACTCATGACAGGTATTTCCTGGATCGTGTGGCAACGCGGATTGTAGAGGTGGACAAGGCGAAGATCTACAATTATCCGGGGAATTATTCGGAATATGTGACACTGAAGGCGGAGCGTCAAAACATCGAGATTGCCGGCGAGAAAAAGCGGCAGAACATTCTCCGCACAGAGCTGGAATGGCTTCACAGAGGGGCGAGAGCGCGCTCTACAAAGCAGAAGGCACACATCGATCGGATTGAGGCGCTACAGAATACTGCGGCACCGGTGCAGGACGGCACGGTGACGATGAACTCGGTGTCCTCCAGAATGGGGAAGAAGACCATCGAACTGGAACACATTTCCAAGGCCTACGGTGACAAACGGCTGATTCAGGATTATTCCTATATATTTCTGAAAAATGACCGGATCGGGATCATCGGAGAGAACGGATGCGGTAAGAGCACACTCCTGAAGATTATTACGGGAGAACTGGCACCGGATGAAGGCACCGTGGAGACGGGGGAGACAATCCGGGTTGGTTACTTTTCCCAGGAGAATGAGGCACTGGACGATTCCATGCGCGTCATTGATTATGTGAAAGAGGTGGGAGAGTATATCCGGACGACGGATGGGCTGATTACGGCATCCCAGATGCTGGAGAAATTTTTGTTTGAGGGATCGGCACAGTGGTCACCAATCGGGAAACTCTCCGGCGGGGAGAAGCGAAGGCTGTACTTGCTGCGAATCCTTATGAGCTCGCCAAACGTACTGATTCTGGATGAGCCGACCAATGATCTGGATATCCAGACGCTGACGATTCTGGAGGATTATCTGGACAGTTTTGACGGCATTGTGATCACCGTATCCCATGACCGGTATTTTCTGGATCGCATTGTACGGCGTATTTTCTCTTTTGAAGGAGCGGGGGAGGTGAAGCAGTATGAGGGAAACTATTCCGACTATCTGCTGGCAAGACCGGAGGAACCAGGTACGGGGACAAGCGGAGCGGCATCTGGCTCCTCCGGTGCAGCAGCCGGAGGAAAATCCGGAGGTTGTACGGATTCCAAAGCTGTGAATGCGGACTCTTCGGACGCTCAACTTACAGATCAAAAGTCTGCGGACACCGGAAGAGGTCATGCCAGAAAACTGAAGTTCAGCTACAAAGAGCAGCGGGAGTTCGAGGGAATCGACGAGGAGATCGCTACCCTGGAAGAAAAGATTGAACAGCTGGATGCAGATGCGGCCAAAAACGCGAGCGTGTACGGAAAGCTGAACGAAATCATGGAAGAAAAAGCGGAGGCGGAGCAGCAGCTGGAAGAGAAAATGGAGCGCTGGGTTTATCTGAATGATCTGCACGATCAGATCATGGCAGAGAAAAGCGAGGGGTGAGAGAGATGAAATATCGTTTGGACGGAAAAATAACACCACTTTATGACAGCAAACCGGATCCACAGGATGTGATCGTGGAGACCATCACGTCGGCGGAGTACAAAAAATGCCCGGACAGTATGAATAAACGTCTGCTCCTTAAAAGCGTTGAGAATGCGCAGTACTGCAAGGCGGATGTGTTCGGGGACAGTATAGTCGGAACCTTTGTGATACCGGATAAGGCAGATCTGATCCACGGGGAGCGGTCTTTCGGATTTTCCATGAAAAAAGGTATTCTTGTATTTGTGGATGATGGAAATACAGTGGATCACATAATCAAGGAGCTTGCGGATGCCCAGATACTCGAAAAAACATTTATCGGCCATCTGATGTTTGAATTTATGGAATATCTTATCAAGGATGATGTGATCTTTCTTCAGGACTATGAAAAGAGACTGGCGGGAATGGAGGACGAACTGATGAAGAACGGACTCCCCAATTTCAATGAAGAAATCCAAAATGTACGCAGGGAACTCCTGGTGATGGAATCTTATTATCGCCAATTGCTGGATTTGAGCGACACATTTGACCAACAGAACAACTGTCTGCTGAGTGAGGCGGATGAGAGACTGTTTAGTTTTTTCCTGAACAGAGTGGGCAGGCTGTGCGAGAACGTGCAGATGTTGAAGGAATACTCCATCCAGCTGCGTGAGATGTACCAGTCTCAGATCGATATCCGCCAGAACAAAATCATGCAGTTTCTGACGGTTGTGACTACTGTGTTTATGCCGCTTACGCTGATTGCGGGGTGGTATGGAATGAATTTTATCAATATGCCGGAATTGCAGTCACCGTATGGCTATTGGATTATTATTGCTGTCAGTATTGCAACAATTTTAATTGAAATCTGGTATTTTAAGATAAAAAAATGGCTTGATTGATCAAATTTAATCTTAAAATGATGAAATGTAATGTAATTCATAAAAGCGGCTTGACAAAGAGACGGTTAGTTGCTATTATATAAAAACAGAACGCACTCTGTTTTTGAAAGAAAGTGAGAAATAATATGAGAAGACAAGTATATTCTTTAATTGTGGACAACAATCCAGGTGTATTGAGCAGGATTGCCGGATTATTCAGCAGACGCGGATACAGCATTGACAGTATTACGGCGGGGAAAACAGCGGATCCAAGGTTTACGAGAATTACAGTGGTCTCCAGCGGAGATGAACTGATTCTCTCACAGATTGAAAAACAGGTACGTAAACTGGAGGATGTGGTCGAGATCAAGCTTCTTAAGGATGATGACGCCGTGTACCGTGAGTTGATCATGGTCAAGATTCGTGCAAACGCGACACAGAGAGCCGAGATTGTCTCTGTGGCAGATATTTTCAGAGCGAAGGTGGTTGATGTGGAGAAGGAATCACTGATGATTGAACTCACAGGGAATCAGTCCAAGCTGGAAGCATTCCTGAACCTGTTGGATGGATATGAGATCTTGGAGCTTGCGAGGACCGGAATTACGGGACTTGCCCGCGGAATCAAAGATGTGACGATCATCGAGTAGAACCGAAGCTAGAGGCGGGTGCCTTTAACTATATATTATTAATGATTCAATGATGTTTCATAATTTTAGGAGGAAACGAAAAATGGCAGCAAAAATTTATTATCAGGAAGATTGTAATTTATCATTATTGGAAGGTAAAACAATCGCAGTTATCGGTTACGGCAGTCAGGGACATGCACATGCACTGAACGCAAAAGAGTCAGGATGTAACGTGATCATCGGTCTCTATGAAGGCAGCAAGTCCTGGGACAAAGCTGTGAAACAGGGATTTGAAGTATACACAGCGGCAGAAGCAGCTAAAAAAGCTGATATCATCATGATCCTGATCAACGATGAGAAACAGGCAGCTATGTACAAAAAAGATATCGAGCCAAACCTGGAAGAAGGCAATATGCTGATGTTCGCACACGGCTTTGCAATTCACTTCGGACAGATCGTACCACCTGCAAACGTTGATGTTACCATGATCGCTCCTAAGGGACCGGGACATACAGTACGCAGCGAGTATCAGGCAGGCAAAGGAGTTCCTTGTCTCGTAGCTGTACAGCAGGACGCTTCTGGCAAAGCACTTGACATGGCTCTGGCTTATTCATTGGCAATCGGTGGAGCAAGAGCAGGTGTTCTTGAGACTACATTCAGAACAGAGACAGAGACAGACCTCTTCGGAGAGCAGGCAGTACTTTGTGGTGGTGTTTGTGCATTGATGCAGGCTGGTTTCGAGACTCTTGTAGAAGCTGGATATGATGAGAGAAACGCTTACTTCGAGTGTATTCATGAGATGAAACTGATCGTAGACTTAATCTACCAGTCTGGATTCGCAGGAATGAGATACTCTATCTCTAACACAGCAGAGTACGGCGATTACATAACAGGACCAAAACTGATCACAGAAGAGACAAAGAAGACAATGAAGAAGATCCTTTCAGACATCCAGGATGGTTCTTTTGCAAAAGAATTCTTACTCGACATGTCAGCAGCAGGCGGACAGGCTCACTTCAGAGCTATGAGAAACATCGCAGCAGAGCATCCATCAGAGAAGGTTGGAGCTGAGATCAGAAAACTGTACAGCTGGAACAATGATGATGAGAAACTCATCAATAACTAATCCAATTACAGTTTATATTGAATGTCAGGCAGTCCCGCAATTTTTTGCGGGGCTGCTTTTTCTGTCACAGGAAATTCCTTCGAACTTTTTATGATGGAAACATTTACTTGATTGGCGCATAGCTTGACAGCAGGTGTCAAGCTTGCGTGTGAATAGTAACACAGATGTTCAAAATCTTCAAAATAGCAGATTTTACGGCTGTTATTTTAATGTAGTAATGTGCTATAATTAAAAATATACAAAACCGGATAACCAATACGAAAGGAGCAGTTCATATGGAAGAAAAATTACAGATATTACGATCAGAGAAAAATCCAAAAGCACGTATCAAGTATGCGGCAGGACATTTTGTTACCACAAATGCACATGTGAATACATACATTGACATGTCTACTGTGAAGTGTCGTCATAACAATGCAAGAGAGACCGCAAAGGTGCTGGCGGTGAAGTACCTGAACACGCCGGTGAGTACCATTGTGTGTCTGGGGGATACCAATGTGATTGCTGCATTTATGGCCGCAGAACTGTCGGATATGCACCACGGCTACATCAACGATGGGATGAACATTTCCATTGTGACACCGGAGTTCAATCAGCTGGGCCAGATTATGTTCCGTGATGACAAAAAACGTCTGATCGAGGGACAGCAGGTGCTGATTCTGACAGCCATGCTGGTGACGGGAGCTACGATCAATAAGGCAATCGATGCGGTGCTGTATTACGGAGGAAGTGTTTGCGGAATCAGCTCCATATTCAGCAACGTATCAAAGGTGGCGGGTCTTGAGGTGAACACCGTGTTCGGCGCGGCGGATCTTCCGAATTATCAGGTATATAAACCACATGACTGTGTGCTGTGCCAGGCTGGAAGAAAAGTGGACGCGCTGGTGAACGGCTTTGGGTATTCAAAGCTGTAGGACAGCGCGATGGTCAGTCAGGGACAGGTTAAAATGGCAATTGGGGACGTAGCAAAGTTACAACTTTGCTACGTCCCCAATTGCCATTTTAACCTGTCCCTAATTGCCTGTTCGTTGTGGCTTTCTTTGATGCTGTAATGGATTGTTAGTCGGCAGGTGCCGCCTCAGATACGATGTGATTTCGAATGATGGCCCGTATGCTTTCGTTTAGATATGGCTTCAGTTCATCATAAGAAATCGGATCATTGTCAAGTATTGTGCTGTAGGAAGCAGAACTGGCCAGTTCGATAATGAGGAAAAGCATAGTCTCCGGAGCGCGGAGCTTTACGTCTGGGTTGTCCTCCAGCATCGAATGATAAAATTGGAGAAAATTAATCTCGGAAGTATTGTTGCCGGAAAACAATGCTTTTCTGAAAATTCCCCAGCTTAAGTTCTTAGATATGAATCGAAGCACCAGCTTATTCTCGCGCAGCTGATCGATGATGTAGTCGACAATAAAGATGATCTTATCCTCAAAAGAAGGAACGCTGCATTTATTCAGTGCAGAATAAGCGGAGATAAAAAGCTTCTCTGCGGTTTTGGCGATCAACCGGTCGCGAATATCATACTTGTCCTTAAAATACAGATAAAAGGTTCCCTTTGCGACACCGGCTTTCTGGACGATATCGTGAATAGAAGTCTTCTCGATTCCATTATTCATAAACAGGCCATAGGCACTCTCGAACAGTGCATTCAGTTTCTGTAGTTTGTTATCTTCAACTTTTCCCATAACAATCACCTCGTTTCTACTCGATTTCCTATATTATAAAATCAAAATGACCAAAAGTCAACTTTTTTGTTTTAGATTATTGACTTTTGGTCATTTTAGAGTTATAGTATCCATATCTTAAATGACTAGTGGTCATTTGTTGAAAAAGGGAGGCTGCCAATATGATGGTAAAACTGGGAAAAAAGATAGCGAAATACAGAGTTGTAATCGTAGTAGTTGCGGTATTGCTTCTGATTCCATCCATGCTGGGATATCTAAAAACGAGAGTCAATTATGATATCCTGTATTATCTTCCGAATGACATTGAGACGATGGTGGGACAGGATATTCTGAAGGATGAATTTGGAAAGGGTGCATTCGCAATGGAAGTTGTGGAGGGCATGTCAGCCAAAGACGTAACAGATGTGAAGAACAAAATTGCAGGTGTGGACGGAGTTGCGGATGTAATCGGATACGATTCAGCGAAGGAATCTGTTCTCCCCGCCAGTGTTCTGCCGGATGATTTCAAAAAAGTGTTTAAAAATGGCGATGCGACGCTGATGGCGATCTTTTTTGATGACACGACCTCCGCGGACGGCACCATGGATGCGATCACAGAGATCCGCAGGATTACAGGAAAGCAGTGTTATCTGAGCGGAATGTCAGCGGTGGTCACGGATACCAAGGCATTGTCGGAGAAGGAGACACCGATCTATGTACTGATTGCGGTGATACTCTGCTGTATCATTCTTGCGATCTTCATGGATTCTTTCCTGCTTCCGATACTCTTTATGATCAGTATCGGAATGGCAATTGTTTATAATCTGGGAAGCAACTATTTTCTGGGAGAGATTTCCTATATAACGAAAGCGCTGTCGGCGGTGCTCCAGCTTGGTGTCACCATGGATTACTCAATCTTCCTGTGGCATAGCTATCAGGAGAATCAGCTACGGTTCCCGGATGACAAGGAGCGGGCAATGGGGCATGCGATTTCCAACACATTTTCATCTGTAGTCGGAAGTTCTATCACAACAGTTGCCGGATTCATTGCACTGTGCTTCATGAGCTTTACACTGGGCGCGGATCTGGGAATCGTTATGGCGAAAGGCGTTGTGTTCGGTGTGATCTCCTGTGTTACCGTTCTGCCGGCCATGATCCTGATTTTCGACAAGGCGATCAAGCGCACGACACACCGATCCGTGATGCCGAACATGAACAAGATTGGGAGCTTCATCACGGATCACTATAAGGTGTTCGTGACGGCATTCTTGATCATCCTTGTCCCGGCACTGTACGGTTACACACATTCTTCCGTATACTACAATCTGGATACCACACTGCCGAAGGACCTGGCAAGTATTCAGGCGAATGAACAGCTGGAGAAAAATTTTGATATGAACTCCACGCATATGGTGCTGGCGGATGCAAATCTTCCGGCAAAGGATGCGAAAGCAATGCTAAATGAAATGTCAGCTGTAAAAGGTGTGAAATTCGCACTCGGACTCGACAGCATTATCGGTTCTTCCGTTCCAAAGAGTATGCTTCCGGATTCGATTCAGTCTGCATTGTCCAGCGATAAATGGCAGCTGATGCTGATCAGTTCTGAATACAAGGTGGCATCGGACGAAGTGAATGACCAGATCACCGAGCTGAACAAGATCGTGAAAAAATATGACAGGTCCGCGATGCTCATCGGCGAGGGCCCGTGTACCAAGGACTTGATCACCATTACCGACAAGGATTTCCAGGTGGTAAGTGCTGTATCCATTATAGCGATTTTCCTGATTATCGCTCTGGTATTCAAGTCATTTTCGCTTCCGATCCTACTGGTGTCAGTCATCGAATTTGCAATCTTTATCAACCTGGGGATTCCATATTATACAGGCGGTGTGATGCCGTTCATCGCATCCATCGTAATCGGTACCATCCAGTTAGGGGCTACTGTGGATTACGCGATTCTGATGACCACGAGATATAAGAAAGAGCGGAATCTTGGCAGGACAAAGCACGATGCGATACAGACTGCGCTCACGACGTCCATTCCGTCGGTGATCGTATCTGCGCTTGGATTCTTCGCGGCAACCTTCGGTGTTGGCCTGTATTCCAACATTGATATGATTTCCCAGCTGTGCGTGCTGATGGCACGAGGCGCGATCATCAGTATGTTTGTTGTGATCTTGATACTTCCATCCATGTTGATGGTGTTTGATAAAGTTGTCTGCGCGACAACCATTGGTATGAGACGGAACGGGAAAAAAACAAAAGACGATGGACTGGCAAAGGCGAATGCATAGACAGGTGTATAAAGTAGTGTGCAGATGTATCGATTGAAGGAGGACATAATCATGAAAAATAGAGAATATAAAAAATTATTGGCGGCAGCTCTGATGGTGGCAATGGTAGGGTCTATGATTCACACGACGACGTACAATTCCCATGCACAGGAGACCCCGACGGTGACGACGCAGGCGGCGGATACCGCGGAGCGTGATCTGGTAAACACGATCAAGGAGAGCACTTCATCCTCAAAGAACACGACGGCGGTACCGACGAAGGACGAGACCGTATATGCCAAGGTGGATGCCAGTGGTTCGGTTCAGTCGGTCACGGTATCGGATCAACTGAAAAATGTGACAGATGAGACGAAGATCACCGACGTGTCTATGCTGAAGGACATTGAAAATGTAAAAGGCGATGAGACATTTTCACGGAACAGCAATAAACTGACCTGGAACGGAGACGGGGCAGATATTGTTTACCAGGGGACTACAACAGTAAGTCTTCCGGTGGGGGTGAAGGTTATGTACACACTGGATGGCAGAGAGATCAGTGCGGATGAGCTGAAGGGGAAGAGTGGCCATCTGAAGATCAGATATGAATATATGAATATGACAGGGAGCACCGCGGCAAATTTTACACCATTTCTGATGGCGACCGGCGTTGTGATCGATACGGATATGTTCAACAATGTGACTGTGAAAAATGGAAAAATCTCCTCAGACGGAGACCGGGATCTGGTAATCGGGATGGGACTGCCACGCGTAAAAGCGGAGCTTGGTGCCGATGATCTGGATATTCCGGACTACTTCGAGATGGAGGCGGATGTGACAGATTACAAGGCACCGGAGGCGGTGACGATTGCCACGAATGAGATCTTTAATCAACTGGATACCAATGGATTCAGCAGTCTGGATGATCTGAAAGCTTCCATGATGAAGCTTGGCGATGCATCCAGACAGCTGGTAGAAGGCAGCGGCACACTCAGCAATGGAACCAGAACATTGAGAAGCGGGGCAGATACGTTGGCGGCTGGAACCAAAACGCTGGCAGCTGGTGCGGATACATTGCTGGCAGGTACAAGTTCTCTAGCAGAGGGAAGCGAAACACTGGCAGCCGGAAATGCTTCTCTGGCGGATGGACTGAAGCAGATGAAAGAACAGACGGCAGAGCTCCCGGCACAGACTACAGTACTGGTGGAGGGGCTAAGAACCGCGGAGGAAAGCACCAGCGCATCCAACACGGAAGGGCTGAGTGCCGGTGCCGGGACACTGGATGCTGGAGCGGGTGTGCTCCAGAGCGGAATAAAGACTGTGGGCAGTGGCATCGCAAGCCTGAATGCCGGATTTGCGGGTACGCAGGTGGCAAACGGAGCTCCCGGGCTGGTGGAAGGCTCCACGGCATTAAAGGACGGTGCGGCAAAACTGGCTTCCGGGGCAGCTGTGGCAGCCGCAGGTACTTCGGAGCTTGCAGAGGGTTCGGTAACGCTGGCGTCAGGGATACAGAGTGCCGGCACAGTAGTGGGGCAGTTGGAAACCGGCGCAGAGAATCTGGGTGCAGGAATGGGCATGGTAAAAACATATACGCAGATGGTTCTGGAGGATTATGGATATATTGCACCGGCGGCATCGCAGCTGGCGGCATCGGCACAGAACGTGGCAGATGAAGCTTCATCGCTCGAAGATGTCTCTGATCTGACGGAGAGTGCAGAGGCAGTGAAGAACAGTGCAGGTGAGGCGGCAGGTCAGGCTGCAGCGGCTGCGGACAGCGCGAACAGTGCGTCTACATCCGTGCAGGAGGCTCAGACAGCCGTGGATTCTGTGGGAAATGACACCAGTGGAACGGACAATGCGCTGGGGGTTCTTTACAGCATCAGCGGCAGTGAGGAGATTCCGGAGGATGTACAGGCAGCCATCAATGAGGCAATCGGAAATCTGGAGAGCCAGCAGGCGGCAGATGCGGCCACAAATGACGCACTGGCCTGCGCATCCGCAAGCATGGTCAATGCACAGACCGGGGTGGATGCGACTGCAGCTTCTGCCGAGGCACTGGGCGCTGCAGCAGGAAATGTACAGGAACAGGCGGCGGCGCTGCAGACTTTGGCACCGGATGTCCATGTGGATGCACAGCAGCTGAGTGAGGATGCAGCGGTGCTGGGGGAGACAATGACAGCTACCCAGCAGCATGTTATGGCGCTGCAGACATATGAGACCGCTGTTTCAGACGGGCTGAATGGCGACGGAGCGGAAAATCCGGGACTGATTGCGGGACTGCAGGGGCTGCAGGCCGGATTTGACGGCGAGGACGGTCTGGTCAACGGTGCGAACAAAATTACCGTTGGACTGAACGGCAATGGAACCGCGGCATATCCGGGATTAAAGGCAGGGACAGCAGCCATCAGTGATGGGCTGAATGCACCGGGTGCCGGATTGAAGGATGGTGCAGCGACATTGAATACCGGAATCCTGCGTGCGGCAGATGGCGTGGCGCAGCTGAATGCGGGGGTAAATACAGGCACAGCTGCAACGGACAGTCTGGTGGCGGGCGCGGCGAAACTAAAGGCAGGATCCAGCCAGTTGTTTACCGGAGTGCAGACTCTGGATGCAGGACTTGTGAAGCTTTATGCAGGATCACAGCAGCTCGCGGACGGTTCCGTGACTCTGGTCAAAGGAATCAGTGCAGCAAAAGATGGAGCAGATCAGGCGGCATCAGGGGCGGCAAGCGCGGCAGACGGTGCCGGTCAGGTGAATGATGGCACAGCCTCACTCAACACCGGACTGCGCACCTTACAGTCAGGAACCGGTGCGTTGGTCGACGGTGTACAGAAACTTGACGATGGTGCAGACACATTGAACAAAGGCATGATTGAATTTGATGAGACCGGAATCCAGAAACTGACCAAAGCATTTGACGGGGATATCGATGGGATGCTTAACAAACTAAATACCATGCTGGATGCATCAAAGCAGTACAAGAGCTTCTCCGGCATTTCGAATGATATGGACGGAAGTGTGAAATTTATCTTCATTTCCGATGCAGATACAAAATAAAGACACTGGAGAAAGCAGATGATCAGCCGGATAACCAGCTCGTTAGGGGACAGGTTAAAATTGCAATTGGGGACGTAGCAAAGTTACAACTTTGCTACGTCCCCAATTGCAATTCCAACCTGTCCCTAAAAACAAAAAAGACGTTCCCATGACGGTAGGAACGTCTTTTGAATGTCTATTCTAATTAAGCAATGTTGTTAACTGCTTTTGATAAACGGGAAATCTTTCTGGAAACTGTGTTCTTGTGGTAGATTCCTTTGCTTCCAGCTTTGTTGATTTCTACGATTGCTGTCTTGAGTGCAGCCTTTGCAGCCTCAGCATCTTTCTTTGCTACAGCAGTTTCGACAGCTTTTACAACTGTTTTTACTTTAGATTTGATAGATTTGTTTCTCATTGCTTTTGTTTCGTTTACGATAACTCTCTTTTTTGCAGATTTAATATTAGCCAATCTGTGCACCTCCAAATATGTGATATTATTCAATATGTTCATTTAACTTCGCTTCGCTGAACCCGGACACGGACGCCTCAACGAAACATACTCATTTATTCTATGCTAAGTTACGGGGGTTGTCAATACATATTTCTGAAAATTCTGTAAAAACTACAATTAAAATAAGGATTTAAAGTATGGGTTCAAAATAAAGATTCAGACAAATTTCAAACAGGAATCTAAAACAAGAATCGAAAACAGGAAAATCCGGAAAAAGAGGAAAAGGAGAAAAAGAATGGTTGAGAAATACAATGTGCGGACCGACCTTGCGCTGGAAGAACGGGAACGTTTTGAGTCAGACAATATCGAGGTGAAGGGGGTGGAACTGGAGGAGTCCTACGACGAGGAGAAAGAAATTCGCATCAGCAAGGTGATCATCCGGACGGAAAAGGGCGCCAAAACCATGGGGAAACCGGTGGGGACATACCTGACACTGGAGGCACCGAACATGGTGAACCCCGATGAAGGATATCACAGGGAAATCTCGGTGGAGATTTCTGCATTTCTCAAGGGCCTGATTGATGAGCATCTGCCTTGTCACAAGGAACATAACGTTCTGATCATCGGTCTGGGCAACCGGGAGGTGACACCGGATGCGCTGGGACCGTATGTGGTGGATAATCTGAATATCACGAGACACATTATCCGGGAGTACGGAAAATATGCCTCCGGAACAGAGCATCCCAGTCTGGTCAGCGCGATTGTGCCGGGCGTGATGGCGCAGACCGGGATGGAGACCGTGGAGATCGTCCGCGGAATCGTGGAGGAGACGCACCCGGACCTGGTCATTGCGGTGGATGCACTGGCAGCGAGAAACAGCAGAAGACTTAACCGGACGATTCAGATTGCAGATACCGGAATCCGCCCAGGTTCCGGTGTGGGCAACCATCGGCATGGTCTGACCAGAGAATCGGTGGGAGTCCCGGTCATTGCCATCGGAGTGCCCACCGTGGTGGATGCGGTGACAATCGTAAATGATACGATGGAGAATCTGGTGCAGGCGATGGAGAGCTCAAAAGCTCTGAAGGGAGTGGGAAATGTGCTGAAGTCTTACAGTGACGCAGAAAAATACGAACTGATCAGTGAACTGATCTCCCCCCATCTGAACGGAATGTTTGTGACTCCGAAAGACATTGATGAGATGGTGAAGCAGACAAGCTACATGATTTCGGAGGCACTTAACATGCTGTTCCAAAATGTACAGGAGGCATGTATACAAAAATGAAATGCTTCATATAGTAGTAGATAAGCAGGGATAGACAGGGGAAAATGTGAAGAAAAAGAAAATTTCACGGGTCGGACAGATTCTATGGTCCGTTGCGGGGCTGCTGATTCTTGGATATATTGCCCTTGGTTCGTGGCGTCTGGGATGGATTCAGCTTCAGGATCAGATCCGGAGTGAGACGGAGAAAATATATCTTACCAGGCTGTACTATATACAGAATCCACCGGAGCAGAATATCCATCAGCAGATTACAGAGAAAGCCTGGCAGATGATTCCCTATATCGGCTATATGAAGCAGCTTCTCAGTCTGGAGCCGGAAATCGAGGATGTGGAGACCATCCAGTGGATTCTCAAATGTCAGGCAGAGGACGAAAATGCAATCGATCAGGACGGAAATCTGGTGGGAGAGGAGACGGCCGAAGCACAGCAGGTACAGGCGCAGCCGGTAGTGCCGCAGATGGATCTCTCGCTGGAGAGCCTCCGGGACTTTGACTATCTCCTCAGCAATTTCTATACCGTGGATTCTGGGACAATGATCGATGCCAATCAATTGAATGTGGATGATCTGCTGAGCAGGAGCATGAAAATAGATCTTCAGACGGGCGGTCCGAAGATCCTGATCTTTCACACCCATTCCCAGGAGGAATTTGTCGATTCGGTGCCGGGGGATCCGGCGACGAGTATTGTAGGTGTGGGCGAGTATCTGACCGAACAGCTGAACGCAAAAGGGATTCCAACCATTCATCACGACGGAATTTACGATATTATCAACGGGGAACTGGATCGGAGCAATGCCTATGAGTATGCGGAGGCGGGGGTCCGACAGATTCTGGCAGAAAACCCGACGGTAGAGGTGGTCATCGATCTGCACCGGGATGGGGTGGGGGAGGACACCCATCTGATCACGGAGGCTAACGGGAAACAGACGGCAAAAATCATGTTTTTTAATGGTCTGAGCAGAACTCGAACCATGGGAGACATCGATTATCTGTACAATCCGTATATTCAGGATAATCTGTCCTTTTCCTTCCAGATGCAGATGGCCTGTGAGGCCATGTATCCGGGGTTTGCCCGCCATATTTACCTGAGGGGATACCGCTACAACCTTCATTTGATGCCAAAATCTCTGCTGATCGAGGCCGGAGCACAGACCAATACGGTGGGGGAGATGAAAAATGCCATGGAAGTCCTGGCGGATACGCTGTATCGTGTGCTGGTCGAGTGAAAAGAAATTTGAAAAGCCCGGGATTGTGTGATATTATAGGTTTTACGAGAAAATCTGCCGGGCGTTTGCAAAGAGGCGGCGAAGTGGACTGGGAGTGCCCGCTTTTCTGTGGGAAAAGAGCGTGTACCAATGAGGCAGACGGAAGGGAATTGGGAAAATGGCAAAAAAAACTACGTATGATGCGGGAAGTATTTCAATACTGGAAGGACTGGAGGCGGTCCGGAAAAGACCGGGGATGTATATCGGAAGTGTGTCCACGAAGGGACTGAATCATCTGATCTATGAGATCGTGGACAATGCGGTGGATGAACACCTTGCGGGCTTCTGCAGTGAGATTCATGTGACACTGGAGGCAGACGGTTCAGCGACAGTGGAGGATAACGGCCGTGGAGTGCCGGTGGATCTGCATGCCACCGGAGTGTCTGCGGAGCGTGTGGTCTATACCACACTGCATGCGGGTGGAAAATTTGACGATTCTTCCTACAAGACCAGCGGCGGACTCCATGGAGTGGGTTCTTCGGTGGTCAACGCTCTGTCCGCCTATATGGATGTGAAGGTCATGCTGGGCGGTGAGATCCATCATGACCGCTATGAGAGAGGAATCCCGGTGATCGAACTGGAGGACGGGCTTTTGCCGGTCATCGGCAAGACGAGAAAGACCGGTACGATTGTAAATTTTCTGCCGGATGACACCATTTTTGAGAAGACAAAGTTCCGTTCTGATGAAGTGAAGAGCCGTCTTCATGAGACCACCTATTTGAATCCGGAGCTGACGATTATTTTTGACGACAAGCGTCAGGATGAGCAGGAACACATCGTTTTTCATGAGCCGGACGGAATCCTCGGTTTTATCAAGGAACTGAATAATAAGAAGGAAATCGTTCATGAGCCTGTTTATTTCAAAGGAACCGCGGAGGGGATCGAGGTGGAAATCGCATTCCAGTATGTCAACGAGTTCCATGAAAATGTACTTGGTTTCTGCAACAATATCTACAATGCGGAGGGCGGAACCCATCTGACAGGATTCAAGACCACATTTACTACGGTCATGAATCAGTATGCCAGAGAGCTGGGGGTTCTCAAGGATAAGGACGCCAACTTTACAGGGGCAGATATCCGAAACGGGATGACGGCCATCGTCTCCATCAAGCATCCGGACCCAAGATTTGAGGGGCAGACGAAGACGAAGCTGGATAACCCGGATGCATCCAAGGCTACGGGCAAGGTGACAGGCGATGAGATTGTACTCTATTTTGACCGCAATCTGGAAAATCTGAAAAAGGTGCTGAGCTGCGCGGAAAAGGCTGCGAAGATCCGCAAGACCGAGGAGAAGGCGAAGACAAATCTGCTGACGAAGCAGAAGTATTCCTTCGACAGCAATGGAAAGCTTGCCAATTGCGAGAGCAGGGACGCCAGCAAGTGTGAGATCTTCATCGTGGAGGGAGATTCCGCCGGAGGTTCGGCAAAGACAGCCCGAAACCGGATGTTCCAGGCAATTCTGCCAATCCGCGGAAAAATCCTCAATGTGGAGAAAGCGAGCATCGATAAGGTGCTCGCCAACGCGGAGATTAAGACCATGATCAATGCCTTCAACTGTGGGTTTTCGGAAGGATATGGCAACGACTTTGATATCAGTAAGCTGCGTTATGACAAGATCATCATCATGGCCGATGCCGATGTGGACGGCGCGCATATTTCCACATTGCTTTTGACGCTGTTCTATCGGTTCATGCCGGAGCTGATCTACGAGGGACATGTCTATATCGCCATGCCGCCGCTCTACAAGGTGATGCCGAAAAAGGGCGAGGAAGAGTACCTGTATGATGACAAGGCTCTGGAGAAATACCGAAAGACCCACGACGGCGGCTTCACATTGCAGCGCTACAAAGGTCTCGGTGAGATGGATGCCCAGCAGCTTTGGGAGACCACTCTGGATCCGGAGACCCGGATGCTGAAGCTGGTGGAGATCGAGGATGCCCGCATGGCGTCCTCGGTGACAGAGATGCTGATGGGTTCGGAGGTACCGCCGAGAAAAGCATTCATCTACGAGAATGCGACAGAGGCGGAGCTGGATATATAACATACGCGACAGCAAAGAGCAGTGCCAGCAGGTAGTGACAAGTGTTTACGTTGTGCTTGCACATAAGTAAATACTTGTCGCTACCTGCTGATAGGGCGAAAGCCCGCGAGTGAGATGAAGCGGAGCGGAATCGAACGCCACTGCGGACAACATGATAAAATGAGCGTTAGTGAGCCAAGCACTTGCATTTGGCGAACGACGATATATTCAAAACCAAATACATATAGGAGAGAAGCAAAATGAGCAGTGATTCACAGATTATCAGAACCGAATACTCGGATGTTATGAAAAAATCGTACATTGATTACGCCATGAGCGTCATTGTGGCGCGTGCCCTTCCGGATGTGCGTGACGGCTTGAAGCCGGTACAGAGAAGAACGCTGTACGACATGCATGAGCTGGGGATCCGGTATGACAGACCATATAGAAAATGTGCCCGTATCGTGGGAGATACCATGGGTAAATATCATCCACATGGCGACAGTTCTATCTATGATGCCCTTGTGGTGATGGCGCAGGACTTTAAAAAAGGGATGATCCTGGTCGACGGCCACGGTAATTTTGGCTCCATCGAGGGGGATGGAGCGGCGGCCATGCGTTATACAGAGGCCAGATTGTCCAAGCTGACACAGGAAGTATACTTGTCTGATCTGGATAAAGATGTGATTGACTTTGTTCCCAATTTTGATGAGACGGAGAAGGAGCCGGAGGTGCTCCCTGTCAAAATACCCAACCTGCTGATCAACGGTGCGGAGGGGATTGCGGTGGGAATGGCGACCAGCATCCCGACACATAATCTGGGAGAGGTCGTGGATGCCGTCAAGGCGTACATGAAGAACAACGAGATTACCACGAAGCAGTTATTACATTATGTAAAGGGACCGGATTTTCCGACTGGTGGAATCGTGGTCAACAAGGATGACCTGTACAGTATCTATGAGACCGGTCAGGGGAAGATCAAGGTCCGCGGCAAGGTGAATGTGGAGGAACTGAAGGGCGGCAAGAAGCAGCTCGTGATCTCCGAGATTCCATATACTATGATCGGTGCGGGAATCGGAAAATTCCTGAATGATGTCTGCAATCTGGTTGAGACGAAAAAGACTGGGGACATTGTAGATATCTCCAACCAGTCTTCTAAGGAAGGTATCCGGATCGTGCTGGAGCTAAAGCGCGGTGCGGATGTGGAGAATCTGAAGAACATGCTGTACAAGAAGACACGTCTGGAGGATACCTTCGGGGTGAACATGCTGGCGGTTGCGAACGGAAAGCCGGAGACCATGGGGCTGAAATCCATTATTGAGCACCATGTGGACTTCCAGTTTGAGCTTGCCACAAGAAAGTATAAGACACTTCTTGCAAAGGAACTGGATAAGAAGGAGATTCAGGAAGGACTGATCAAGGCTTGTGACGTCATCGACCTGATCATAGAGATCCTTCGCGGAAGTAAGAGTGTGAAGGATGCGAGAGCGTGTCTGATCAGCGGCCAGACAGAGAACATTACATTTAAAAGCAGCATTTCCAAAAAGATGGCTGCCATGCTGCGTTTTACCGAGCGGCAGGCGACTGCGATCCTGGAGATGCGTCTTTACCGGCTGATCGGTCTGGAGATTGAGGCACTGCAGAAGGAGCACGCGGAGACTGTTGCCAATATTGCAAAGTATGAGGATATTCTCAACAATTATGATTCCATGGCGGAAGTGATCATGGAAGAACTGGATGGCTGCAAAAAGGAATACGGCAGAAAACGCCGTACGGTCATTGAGAATGCAGAGGAGGCTGTCTTCGAGGAGAAGAAGATCGAGGAGCAGGAGGTAATATTCCTGATGGACCGCTTCGGATATTCCAAGACCGTGGATGTGGCAGTGTACGAGAGAAATAAAGAGGCGGCGGATGCGGAGAACAAGTACGTGGTTCCCTGTATGAATACAGGGCGGATCTGTCTGTTTACAGACAAGGGCCAGATGCATCAGGTGAAGGTGCTGGATATTCCTTACGGGAAGTTCCGGGACAAGGGCACACCGATTGACAATATCAGCAATTTCAGCAGCAGCGAAGAGCAGATCATTTTTATCTGTGATTCGGAACAGACTCGTTATGGAAAACTGTTGTTCTCGACGAAAAAGGGAATGATCAAAAAGGTGGATGGGTCAGAATTTCAGGTGGTGAAGCGCAGCATTGCGGCGACGAAGCTTCAGGAGGATGACGAACTGCTGGACATCCATGTGGTGACAGACAACCACCATGTGGTGCTGCAGACAAAGAATGGTTTCTTTCTGCGGTTTACGGCGGCAGATGTGCCGGAGAAGAAAAAGGGTGCCGTGGGTGTCCGTGGAATCAAGCTGGGAAGAGGCGATGTCCTGGAACAGGTGTATCTGTTTGAAGAGGGGACAGAGATGAAGGTGGAGTACCAGAAAAAAGAAGTGACTTTGAACCGCCTGAAGCTGAGCAGTCGTGATACAAAGGGTGTGAAGAACCGCGGATAGAGCCTCTGTACCAAATTCGTTTGACACTTCCCCTTGCATTCAAGGGGATTGTGTGCTATTATAATCTAGAGTTATATAGGAAATCGGCGGAAGAGTGGACAAATGAGTCCACTCTTCTTTGTTGGAATGGAGGATGAATAGAGATTGTCTAAGAAGGAAAGCTATGAACAGAGGACAGAAGAACTATTAACACCAATTGTGGAGGAGAATGGTTTCGAATTGGTGGACGTAGAGTACGTGAAGGAAGGCGGCACATGGTATCTGCGCGCCTACATCGACAAGCCGGGCGGGATTGCAGTCAACGATTGTGAGCTGGTCAGCCGCGCCTTTTCGGAGGTGCTGGACAGAGAAGACTACATTGAGGATGCTTATATCTTCGAGGTGAGCTCACCGGGACTTGGAAGGCCGTTAAAAAAAGAAAAAGACTTTGCGAGAAGTGTGGGAGAAGAGGTAGAACTCAGGACATACCGCGCCATCGACAAACAAAAAGAGTTTATTGGGATCCTGAAGGATTATGATAAAGATACAGTAACGATTGAATACGAAGATGAAACGACACAGATTTTTGAAAAAGCCGATATAGCGTTGATTCGATTAAGTTTTGATTTTTAGGAGGAGAAAAGAAAAATGAACACAGAGTTATTAGAAGCATTGAATATTCTGGAAGAGGAAAAGAATATCAGCAAGGACACCATGATGGATGCGATCGAGAATTCATTGATCAACGCCTGCAAGAACCACTTCGGAACATCCGATAACATCAAAGTCATCATGGACAGAGAGACCTGTGATTATTCAGTGATTGCGGAAAAAGAGGTTGTGGAGGAAGTGTTTGATCCTGCGATTGAAATCAGCGAGGAAGATGCACAGGAACTGGACTCCAGATTGAAAATCGGCGACGTGGCACAGATTCCGGTGGAATCAAAATCCTTTGGCCGTATCGCAACCCAGAACGCCAAGAACCTGATTCTCCAGAAGATCCGTGAGGAAGAAAGAAAAGTGGTGTACGATCAGTATTTTGAAAAAGAGAAAGATATTGTTACCGGTATCGTGCAGCGCTATGTTGGCAAAAATATCAGCATCAACCTCGGTAAGGCGGACGCCATGCTCACAGAGAACGAGCAGGTGAAGGGGGAGACCTTCCAGCCGACTGAGCGTATCAAGCTGTATGTTGTGGAAGTCAAGAATACACCGAAGGGACCGAAGATCCTGGTTTCCCGTACACATCCGGAACTTGTAAAGCGTCTCTTTGAATCGGAAGTTGCCGAGGTGAAGGACGGAACGGTGGAGATCAAGAGCATTTCCAGAGAGGCAGGTTCCCGTACCAAGATTGCTGTATGGTCCAACGACGAGAATGTGGATCCGGTGGGGGCGTGTGTCGGCATGAACGGTGCCAGAGTCAATGCCATTGTCAATGAGCTGCGCGGTGAGAAGATCGACATCATCAACTGGAGCGACAATCCGGCCCTTCTGATTGAAAATGCACTGAGTCCGGCAAAGGTCATCTCCGTTGCGGCCGATCCGGATGAGAAGATGGCGAGCGTCATCGTACCGGATTACCAGCTGTCACTGGCCATCGGTAAGGAAGGTCAGAATGCGAGACTGGCGGCAAGGCTGACTGGATACAAGATTGACATTAAGAGCGAGACGCAGGCGGTAGAGTCCGGGGAACTTCCAGAGGACTATCTTGAGCAGATGGCGATGATGGAAGACGAGTACGATGTGGATGTGGAAGAGACACTGGATGATGCAGAGCCGGGTACAGAAGAGATGCTGGACGATGTAGAGATGGATGTGGAAGAATAGAGAATATCTACTCTGATATGAGGTGATAGAGTTTGAGCAGTAATAAGAAGATCCCAATGCGAAGATGCGTGGGATGCGGTGAGATGAAAAGTAAAAATACGATGATGCGTGTGCTGAAGACATCCGATGATGAGTTTGTATTGGATACGACCGGAAAGAAGAACGGCCGGGGAGCTTATCTTTGTTTTTCAAAAGAATGTCTGGAAAAAGCAATTCGGCAGAAAGGGCTGGAACGCTCTTTCAAGCAGGCAATTCCCTCCGAAGTTTACGAGACGCTGCAGAAGGAGATGGGAAAATTTGAGGCAGAGTAAGGCACTTTCGATGATCAGTCTGGCGACGAAGGCAGGCAAGACCGTCAGTGGGGAATTTGCGACCGAGAAGGAAGTAAAGACCGGCAGAGCGGTGCTTGTGATCGTTGCGGATGACGCATCAGATAATACAAAGAAGAAATTTAATAACATGTGTGATTTCTATAAGGTTCCAATATATTTTTACAGTGATAAAGATACTTTGGGGCATGCGATGGGAAAAGAATTCCGGGCGACACTTGCGGTCCTGGATGAAGGATTTGCAAAAGGAATCAGGAAGCATTTGGAGACAGAAAGGGAATCCCTGGCAGATTAGAAGATTGCATGGGAACAGGAGGTTGTGTTAAGTATGACAAAAATGAGAGTACATGAATTAGCGAAAGAACTGAAGATGGATAATAAAGAACTGCTTACGATTCTGGCAAAACAGAATATAGAAGTGAAGAGTCACATGAGTACGATCACAGACGAAGACGTTGCGAGAGTAAAAGGCAGTGTTTCCGCTAAACCGGTGAGAAAATCAGCGGACGCACCGAGAACCGAGGCACCAAAGAGCGTGGCACCGAAGGCAGAAGCACCAAAGGCAGAAGCACCGAAAACAGAAGCGACGAAAACAGAAGCGACGAATGCAGAGGGAACAAAATCAGACGAGGCGCCGAAAAAGAAGCATATCGTGCAGGTCTTCCGCCCGCAGAATTCAAAGAACGGAAACAGAGTACAGAATAACAGACCGGCAGGACAGTCAGCCGGTGGACAGAATACAAGAACAGCGGGAACCGCGCAGGGACAGCGCCCGGCAGAAGGACAGAACCGTCCGGCAGCCAGCCAGGGACAGAGACCGGCAGGCCAGGGACAGCGGACATCCGGAGGAAACCAGGAAGGGCATTCAAGCAATTATCAGGGGAACCGCCCAAGCAGCAACTATCAGGGAAACCGTCCGAATAATAACTACCAGGGAAACCGTTCCGGAGGAAATCAGGAAGGACATTCAAGTAATTATCAGGGAAACCGTCCAAGCAGCAACTATCAGGGGAATCGTCCGAATAGTAACTATCAGGGAAATCGTTCCGGAGAAAATCAGGAAGGCCGTCCGAGCAGCAACTATCAGGGAAACCGTCCAAACAATAATTATCAGGGGAACCGCCCGAACAGCAATTACCAGGGAAACCGCCCGAACAACAATTACCAGGGAAATCGTCCGGGAGGAAATCAGGAGGGGCGTCCAAGCAGCAATTATCAGGGAAACCGTCCAAACAATAACTACCAGGGGAACCGCCCGAACAGCAACTATCAGGGAAATCGTCCGGGAGGAAATCAGGAAGGCCGTCCGAGTGGCAACTATCAGGGAAACCGCCCGAATAACAACTACCAGGGGAATCGTCCGAACAATAATTATCAGGGAAATCGTCCGGGCAACAGCCAAGGGGGAAGACGTGATGAAAAACGTGACGAGAGAAGTACTGTTGCAGCAGTGATCGGCGAGCAGAAGCCACAGCGCAACAAAACGAAAGACAAAGAAAAAGACTACAAGAAAAAAGATTACAGAGACAATGATTTCGGTGGAAAAGGCCGCAAGGGCAAGAAGCCAAACAATACAAATACGGTGCAGAAGCCGCAGCCGAAGGCACCTGAGAAGAAGGAAGAAGTAATCAAACAGATCATTCTTCCAGAGACACTTACAATCAAGGAACTGGCAGATAAGATGAAGATTGTTCCATCTACCATTGTCAAGAAGCTGTTCCTGGCGGGAAAAGTGGTGACATTGAACCAGGAGATCGACTACGAGACAGCCGAGGAAATTGCACTGGAGTACGAGGTACTCTGTGAGCATGAGGTGGTTGTCGATGTGATCGAGGAACTTCTGAAAGAGGAGGAAGAGGACACCGAAGCTATGGTGAAACGTCCTCCGGTAGTCTGCGTGATGGGTCACGTTGACCACGGTAAAACTTCCCTTCTGGATGCAATTCGCGACAGCAATGTCATCGACCGTGAGGCCGGTGGAATTACACAGCATATTGGTGCATCGGTTGTGGAAGTGAACGGCGAGAAGATTACTTTCCTCGACACACCGGGACATGAGGCATTTACCGCAATGCGTATGCGTGGTGCAAACTCAACGGATATCGCGATTCTTGTTGTCGCAGCAGACGACGGTGTAATGCCGCAGACCATCGAGGCAATCAACCATGCGAAAGCGGCGGAAATCGAGATCGTGGTGGCAATCAATAAGGTTGATAAGCCGAGTGCCAATGTGGAGCGAGTAAAACAGGAATTGACAGAATACGAACTGATTCCGGAGGACTGGGGCGGCAGCACCATCTTTGTTCCGGTATCCGCACATACAAAAGAGGGTATCCCGGAACTGCTTGAGATGATCCTTCTGACAGCAGAGGTAATGGAACTGAAGGCGAACCCGGAGCGTAATGCGAGAGGTCTTGTCATCGAGGCGGAGCTGGATAAGGGAAAAGGCGCCGTGGCAACGGTACTTGTGCAAAAGGGTACACTGCATGTCGGCGATTCCATCGCGGCAGGTTCCTCACACGGACGTGTGAGAGCCATGATGGACGACAAGGGCAGACGCGTGAAGACCGCAGGCCCATCTATGCCGGTTGAGATTCTCGGTCTGAATGACGTACCGAATGCCGGAGAAGTATTTGTTGGCTGTGAGAATGAGAAAGAGGCAAGAAGCTTTGCTGAGACATTTATCTCTCAGGGAAGAGTGAATATGCTTGCAGACACGAAGTCAAAGAACATGTCTCTGGATGACCTGTTTACACAGATTCAGGAGGGGAACTTAAAGGAGCTTGGCATCGTCATCAAAGCAGACGTTCAGGGTTCTGTGGAGGCAATCAAGCAGAGTCTTCTGAAGCTGTCCAACGACGAAGTAGTCATCAAGATCATTCACGGTGGTGTCGGAGCTATCAACGAATCCGATGTCATTCTGGCATCTGCGTCAAACGCGATCATCATCGGATTTAACGTGCGTCCGGATGCGACGGCGAAGGAGACGGCAGACAGAGAGGGCGTTGACCTGAGACTGTACCGTGTCATTTACCAGGCAATTGAGGATGTAGAGGCAGCCATGAAGGGAATGCTGGATCCGATCTTCGAGGAGAAGGTCATCGGTCATGCAGAGGTACGCCAGACGTTCAAAGCGTCCGGAGTCGGAACCATTGCCGGTTCTTATGTACTGGATGGTCTGTTCGAGAGAGGCTGTTCAGTCCGCGTGACAAGAGATGGCATTGTGATATTCGATGGCCCGCTCGCTTCACTGAAACGTTTCAAGGATGATGTGAAGGAAGTCAAAGCCGGATATGAGTGTGGATTTGTATTTGAAAACTTCAATGACGTAAAAGAAGAAGACCTCGTGGAGGCTTACAAGATGGTTGAAGTTGAAAGGAAATAAATAGAATGAGAAAAAACAGTATCAAAAACACGCGGGTGAGCACGGAAGTTCAGCATGAACTGAGCAACATCCTGCGTGCGGGAATCAAAGATCCAAGGGTGGCACCTTTTACTTCCGTCGTTGCGGCGGAGGTGGCACCGGATCTGAAGACCTGCAAGGCATATATCAGCGTGCTGGGAGATGAAAAGGCTCAGGCGGACACATTAAAGGGTCTGCAGAGCGCGGAGGGGTATATCCGCCGCGAGCTTGCGCGAACTTTAAACCTCAGAAATACTCCTGAGATCCGGTTCATTCTGGATCAGTCCATCGAGTATGGTGTAAACATGTCAAAAATGATTGACGAAGTAAACGGAGAAAGATAATGAGACAATTGTTACAGGAAGTTATACAGGGAAAGCGCAGTGTGGCCATCGGCGGACATGTCCGCCCGGACGGTGACTGTGTCGGCTCGTGTATGGGGCTTTTTCAGTATCTGAAGGATAACTGCCCGGAGATTAACGTAGATGTATATCTGGAGGATATCCCGGATCCGCTCCGTTTCATAGAGGCGACAAAAGAGATTCGACATGAGATTGATCCGGAGCAGGTCTACGACCTGTTTATCTGTCTGGATTGTGGAGATATTGGAAGGCTTGGATTTTCCGGGCCGCTGTTTTCTTCCGCAGGCGATACACTCTGCGTAGACCATCATATCAGCAATCAGGCATTTGCGGCGCACAATTACATCGTGCCGGATGCGAGTTCTACATCAGAGCTGATCTACAACCTGATTGATCCGGAAAAGATTACGAAAGAAATCGCAGAGGCATTGTATGTGGGGATTGCACACGATACCGGCGTTTTTTTATATTCCTGCACGAAGCCTTCTACCATGGAGGCGGCGGCGCAGCTGCTGAGAACGGGAATTGACGCCAACGACATCATAGATAAGACATACTATGAGAAGACGTATGTGCAGAACCAGATTCTCGGGAGAGCACTGCTGGAGAGTATGCTGCTGCTCGACAAGCGCTGCATCGTATCGGTAGTGACGAAGAAAGAATTGGAATTTTACAATGCAACGGCCAAGGATTTAGATGGAATTGTAAGCCAGCTGCGCAGCACCAAGGGCGTGGATGTGGCGATGTTCTTATACGAGACAGATACTCAGGAGTTCAAGGTGAGCCTGCGCTCCAATGGAGCGGTGGATGTCAGTGTGATTGCGCAGTACTTTGGCGGCGGAGGCCACAAGCGTGCTGCCGGGTTCACGTTGAGCGGAAGGTACCATGACATTATCAATAATGTCACGCGTCAGATTGAACTGCAGCTGTAGAATAAAGCGAGCAGGAGGAGAAGGCATGATTCACGGAGTGATTAACGTATACAAAGAAAAAGGTTATACTTCTCATGACGTAGTTGCGAAGCTGCGCGGAATCGTGGGACAGAAAAAGATTGGCCATACGGGGACACTGGATCCGGATGCCACCGGCGTTCTGCCGGTCTGCTTCGGGAAGGCGACGAAGCTCTGTGATATGCTGACCAACAAAGACAAGGTATATGAGACCGTACTGCTGCTTGGAAAAACCACCGATACGCAGGATATATCCGGAACAATTCTGGATGAGAAGGACTGTGCGGGGTTGACCGAGCAGGCAGTGATGGATTGTATACAGGGATACATCGGGCCGTATGACCAGCTTCCACCTATGTATTCTGCTCTGAAGGTGAATGGGAAGAAGCTGTATGAGCTGGCACGGGAAGGAAAAGAAGTAGAGCGGAAGACCAGGCGGATTGAGATTTATGATATCCAGATTCTGGAGATGAAGCTGCCGCGCGTCCGAATGGTGGTCTCCTGTTCCAAGGGGACTTATATCAGGACGCTGCTTCACGACATCGGAGGTTCACTGGGTGTCGGTGGATGTATGGAAGAATTAGAACGAACAAAGGTGAGCTGCTTTACCCTGAGAGACAGTGAGACTCTCGCCCAGATCGAGGAGAGAAAACAGAATGGGACTCTGGATGAAATCCTGATTCCTGTCGATGCAATGTTTGATGAATATGAAAAAGTTTTTCTGAATGAGAGAGGAACATTTCTGGCATGTAACGGCAATCTGTTTTCACAGAACGAGATCGAGGGAGCGGGAGTGTATCAGGTTGGAGAGTATGTGCGCGTCTATGATGATAAACAGAGATTTGTCGCGGTTTATCAATACGAGGGCGGACAGATTTTCCGGATTGTAAAGATGTTTCTGGCAGAGTAAGGCTTAGATTGAAAGGGAATGACATGCAGTATATTACACAGCTTTCTGATTTTACCTACCAGGGTCCGTGTGCGGTTACTCTGGGGAAATTTGACGGCATGCATCGCGGCCACCAGCGGTTAATCAGAACGATCAGAAAATATAGCGACGAGAATACAAAAAGTGTTGTGTTTGCATTCGATATGAAACAATTTCTCCTGAACAAAGGAATCACGAGAAAAATGCTCATGACAAATGAGGAACGGAAGAAGCATATGGAAAAATATGTGGATTATTTGATTGAGTGTCCCTTTACAGAAGAATTTCGAAAAATTGAGCCGGAGGATTTTATCAAAGATATTCTGGTGGATAAGTTACATGCAAAGTACATTGTGATTGGAGCGGATTATCACTTTGGACGGGATAAACGCGGGGATGCCAATACGCTTTCACGCTATGCGAAAAAGTATGGGTACCATGTGGATGTGATAACAAAAAAGAAAAGTGATGACCGTATTATCAGCAGCTCTTATATCAGGGAGACACTTGCCGGCGGCGATCTGGAGCTGGCCAATGAGCTTCTGGGATATCCATATACCGTATACGGCAGAGTGGAGCACGGACAGAAGCTGGGAAGAACCCTCGGGTTCCCGACCATGAACATTGTGCCTGATATTGAAAAGCTTCTCCCGAAAAAAGGTGTCTATAACTGCAAGGTGAAGATTGATGGTGTCTGGTACAAAGGAATTGGTAATGTGGGAATGAAGCCGACGGTCACAAATGATGGCCGTGTTCTGGTGGAAGTCCATGTGCTGGATTACGATGCGGAAGCTTACGAAAAGGAAATCGAGATTAAATTTCTTACATTTGAACGCGGGGAGAAGAAATTCTCTTCTGTGGAAGAACTAAAAGAACAGGTGGATAAAGATATTGCATCTGGGAAACTATATTTTGAGAAAGCATAGGTGAATGCGTTGGGTATTACAACTATTTTTCTGCTACTTGGCGGACTTGGATTATTTTTGTTTGGTATGAAACTGATGAGTGATGGGCTGGAGCAGGTGGCAGGTGCCAAGATGCGCTCCATTCTTGAGTTTTTTACGAAGAATCGGTTTGTGGGAATGCTTGTGGGTATTCTGTTCACTGCGATTGTGCAGTCGTCCAGCGCGACGACCGTTATGGTGGTCAGTTTTGTAAACTCCGGTCTGATGTCGCTTCTGCAGGCGGCAGGCGTAATTCTGGGGGCAAATATCGGTACCACGGTCACCGGGCAGCTGATCGCATTCAATCTCTCGGACATCGCACCGCTTTTTGTCATTGTCGGAGTGGTGATGCTGATGTTCAGCAAAAAGGTCAATATCCGTAAGATTGGTGGAGTGGTACTGGGATTTGGTATTTTGTTTATGGGGCTGAGCACTATGAGCGACGCCATGTCCGGACTAAAGGATTCCCCGCATATGCTGGAACTTCTGCGCTCGCTGACGAATCCGATGCTTGCAATACTCGTCGGATTCGCGATTACAGCTGTGCTTCAGAGTTCTTCGGCAACGGTAGGTATCGTCATTTTGATGGCAAATCAGGGACTTTTGGCATTTACAATCTGTCCGTTTTTGATTCTCGGCTGCAACATGGGATCCTGTGTATCGGCGCTGATAGCCAGTCTGGGTGGGAAAAAGGATGCAAAGAGAGCGGCATGGATTCATTTCCTGTTTAACATCATGGGCTCCTTTGTTATCTTTATCGTGTTGATGCTGGCGCTGACTCCGATTACAGATACCATACTCCGTATCTCGGGAGGCAATGTGGGAAGAGCTGTGGCCAATGCCCATACGCTGATCAAAGTGCTTGAGGTTGTGATGCTGTTCCCATTCATGAACTGGATCGTGAAGCTGACCTACGTGGTGGTTCCGGGAACGGATCCGTCTCCAGAGGATCAGTACGAATTGAAATATATCGGAGAAGGCACGATGCTGACTCCGACGACCGCTACCATCGATGCGATCCATGAAATCGAGCACATGGCAATGGTGGCCAAGGAGAATCTGGAGCTGGGAATGGATGCCTTATGTACGCTGGATCAGGAGAAGATTGAGCAGGTGTACGAGCAGGAGGCTTATGTGAATTTTCTGAACCGGAAGATTACAAAATATCTGGTGCGCATCAATGAACTGGAGCTGCCCCTTGCGGATGCCGCGATGACCGGAGGCCTTTTTCATGTGGTCAATGACATCGAGCGAATTGGGGATCACGCGGAAAATCTGGCAGACTCAGCAAAATCAAGAATCAACAACGACATCAATTTCAGTGAAAAAGCGGTAAAACAGTTAAAAGACATGACTGTCATGGTGAGCACATCTCTGGAATATGCCATTGAGCTGTTCACGCAGAAAAGTCAGGAGCATATGCAGGAGATCATCGCACTGGAGGATGCAATTGATATGCGGGAGAAGAAATTGCAGCAGTCCCACATCAAGAGACTGACGAAGGGACGCTGTACACCGGAGGCCGGTATGATTTTCTCGGACACGGTATCCGGGTTGGAACGTGTGGCAGATCACGCGACCAACATTGCATTTGCCATTTATGAGCCATCTGGAAATGAACTGACGGATGACGACGATGACGATGTGGAGGATACTCCGCTTGAGCAGTCGATCAGAGAAAAGAAGCTCAAAGCCAAAGGAAACAAAGATGGCAGAGAGAAGGACAGCAAAGAGAAGAAAGCAAAAAAATAGAGGTTTACATAGCATTATAGATGTGGTATAATATGCAAGTATGATTTAGCCGATGTTCGGTAATTGGATACTCCAACCATTACTTAATATCAGGCGATTTTATAAAGAAAAATAGAAGGAGGATCATAAACATGATCGCAAAAGACAAGAAACAGGCAATTATCGCTGAATATGGAAGAACAGAAGGAGACACAGGTTCTCCGGAAGTACAGATCGCAATTCTTACAGCAAGAATCAATGAATTGACAGATCACTTCAAAGCAAATCCAAAGGATCATCACTCAAGAAGAGGACTTCTTAAGATGGTAGGTCAGAGACGTGGTTTACTTGCTTATTTAAAGAAGAAAGATATCGAAAGATACCGTACTTTAATTGAGCGCTTAGGAATTCGTAAATAATACAAGGTGAAAAGAAGAAGGACGGGGGAGCTCGCCCTTCTTTTCCTCGTATAGATAATGATTTTGTGCTTATGCAGTTACCGATGAACAAAAGAGAGCTTTTGTGGCGGAACTGCCTTGGTAATAAAAAAACTGCCGTGGAGAAACTGAACCGAGACCACTGAAAAGTGTTCGACAAAGCAGGCACTGCCGTCGAACCATTTTCAGTAGTTTCGGTGATCCTGCGGCACAAAGTGAAGGAGAAAAGTATGTATAAAAAATTTGAGATGGAATTAGCGGGCAGAATGCTTCGCGTGGACGTGGGCAGAGTTGCAAAGCAGGCAAACGGTGCAGCACTGATGCACTACGGTGATACCACCGTGTTATCGACAGCAACTGCTTCGGAAAAACCGAGAGAAGGAATCGATTTCTTTCCTCTGAGCGTGGAGTACAATGAGAGAATGTACTCTGTTGGAAAAATCCCGGGAGGATTTAACAAGAGAGAGGGAAAGGCATCTGAGAATGCAGTTCTTACCTGCCGCGTTATCGACAGACCAATGCGTCCGTTATTCCCGAAGGACTATCGCAATGACGTGACATTGGAGAACCTCGTGCTGTCCGTTGACCAGGACTGCAGCCCGGAGCTGACAGCTATGCTTGGAGCAGCAATCGCAACGGCAATTTCCGATATCCCATTTGACGGTCCGACAGCAACCACACAGGTTGGTCTCGTGGACGGAGAGCTTGTATTCAACCCGACAGCGGCACAGAAAGAAGTATCTCTGATGGAGCTGACCGTTGCATCTACGAGAGACAAGGTTATCATGATCGAGGCAGGAGCAAAAGAGGTTCCGGAAGATAAGATGATCGAGGCTATTTTTGCAGCCCACAAGATGAATCAGGAAGTGATCGCATTTATCGACACCATCGTTGCAGAATGCGGAAGAGAAAAACACAGCTACACAAGTTGTGCAGTACCGGAAGAGTTGTTTGCTGCAATCAAAGAACTGGTTCCTCCTGCGGACATGGAAGTGGCGGTATTCACAGATGAAAAACAGGTGAGAGAAGCCAACATCCGTGCAATCAAGGATAAGCTGGAGGAAGCATTTGCAGAGAACGAAGAGTGGATGGCTGTTCTCGATGAGGCAGTTTACCAGTACCAGAAAAAGACTGTCCGCAAGATGATCTTAAAAGATCACAAGCGTCCAGACGGAAGAGCAATCGACGAGATCAGACCGCTTGCAGCGGAGACGGATCTCATACCGAGAGTACACGGTTCTGCGATGTTTACCCGTGGACAGACACAAATCTGCACCCTGACTACACTGGCACCGCTTTCTGAGGCTCAGAGAATTGACGGACTGGAGGATGCGTACACATCCAAGAGATACATGCATCACTACAATTTCCCGTCTTATTCTGTGGGAGAGACAAGACCTTCCAGAGGACCAGGACGCCGTGAGATTGGTCACGGAGCACTGGCGGAGAGAGCATTGGTTCCGGTACTTCCAGACGAGTCTGAGTTCCCATATGCGATCCGTACTGTGTCCGAGACATTTGAATCCAATGGTTCCACCTCACAGGCAAGTATCTGTGCATCCAGTATGTCACTGATGGCGGCAGGTGTTCCAATCAAGGCTGCAGTAGCGGGAATCTCCGCAGGTCTTGTGACAGGGGATACAGACGATGATTATCTGGTACTGACGGATATTCAGGGACTGGAAGATTTCTTCGGCGACATGGACTTTAAGGTTGCAGGTACACACAAGGGGATCACAGCAATCCAGATGGATATCAAGATTCACGGCCTCACAAGACCGATCATCGAGGAGGCAATTGCAGCCACGAAGAAAGCGAGAACCTTTATTCTCGACGAAGTCATGAATAAAGCAATCGCAGAGCCGCGTCCGGAGGTTGGCGAGTTTGCACCGAAGATCGTCCAGATGAAGATCGATCCACAGAAGATTGGTGATGTAGTCGGTCAGCGCGGAAAGACCATCAACGCAATTATCGAACAGACCGGTGTCAAGATCGACATCACAGATGACGGAGCAATATCCATCTGTGGAACCGACAAGGCTGCAATGGATGAGGCACAGAAGATTATCGCAATCATCGTCACAGACTTTGAGGCGGGACAGATATTCGAAGGAAAAGTAATCAGCATCAAAGACTTCGGCGCATTCATTGAGTTTGCACCTGGAAAAGAAGGAATGGTTCACATTTCCAAACTTTCCAAAGAAAGAGTCAACAAAGTAGAAGATGTTCTGAAACTTGGACAGATTGTAAAAGTAGTATGCCTCGGAAAAGACAAGATGGGCAGAATCAGCTTCAGCATGAAAGACGTTGCTGAGTAAATAGATAAGGGCAAAAAGGGACAGGTTCGTAAGCAATTGGGGACGTAGCAAAGTTATAACTTTGCTACGTCCCCAATTGCTTACGAACCTGTCCCTTTTTGCGGCTTCTTCCAAACGATAGTTCTAAATGTTGCCCATTTTCATATACTTAGTTTAGAGGAGGGGGCACTACATATTATACGAGGTGAAGGAGTATGAAAACAGAAGCAGTGGCTATACGGGAAACGCAGATCCTCCAGGTGCTGGCTAAATCAATCCGGCGCATTCTGAAGATGGAAGGGCTGGATTACGACCGTCTGCAGGAGATACGGCTGAGAGTGGGACAGCCCCTGATGATTGTCAGCCAGAATGAGGAGTATATGCTTCCTATGAAGGAAAGAGAAAAACATATTGTTACAAAAAATGAAATCCGTGAGACGCTGGATTACGTTAGTAATTATTCATTGTATGCATTTGAACAGGAGATGAAGCAGGGGTTCATCACGATAGAAGGAGGTCACAGAGTGGGGCTGTCAGGAAAAGCAATGATCGAGGAAAATCAGGTAAAGAACATGCAGTATATCTCGTCCATCAATTTGAGGGTAGCGCATGAGATTCTGGGATGTGCGGATGCGGTGCTGCCGTATATTACCGCAAACCGGCAGATGTGCCATACGCTGATCATATCGCCACCGCGGTGTGGAAAGACCACGCTCCTGCGGGATCTGGTTCGCCAGATATCCAATGGGAATCAGTATGTGAAGGGATGCACTGTGGGGGTGGTGGACGAGCGTTCCGAGCTGGCGAGCTGTTACATGGGGGTGGCGCAGAACCATCTGGGCATCCGGACGGATATTCTGGACTGCTGTCCGAAAGCGGAGGGAATGATCATGCTGATCCGCGCCATGTCGCCTCAAGTAATCGCGGTGGATGAGATTGGCAGCGTGGAGGAAGTACATGCAATCGAGTATGCCATGCACTGTGGCTGCAAGCTTCTCGCGAGCGTGCATGGCTCATCCATGGAGGAAATGCAGAATAAACCAGTGTTGAACAAGCTGATCCGCGAAAAACGGTTTGAGCGCTACATCATTCTTGGAAATGAAAATAGAGTGGGAGAGATCCGTGAAATCTTTGATGAACGGGGCAGCCTGTTGTTTCAGGAAAGCGCCTGAGCATGATTGCCCTGAAGGTCGCAGGCTGTGTGTTGGTCATCACATCGAGTGCTGCAGGTGGATGCTTAAAAGCCCGGAGTCTGCAGCGTTATGTGAACACCCTGCAGGAGCTGCGGCAGATTATGTATCTGTTCAAAGGAGAGATGGCTTACACCAAAGCGCCGCTGCCACACATCCTGGAACATTTGGGCGGACAGCTGGAGCAGCCCTACAGCGGATGGCTGGAAAGCGTGCGAGAGGAGCTTATGAAAAATGAGTCGAACAGCTTTTATGGAGTCTGGTGCGACGCCGTGGATCGGGAACTCGAGACACTGGAACTGAAAGAGGAGCATAAAGTACAACTGAAGGAAACAGGACATTTCCTGGGCCAGCATGATATTGAGAGCGGCATCCAGTGTATTGAGATATATCTGCAGAAGCTGGAATGGGAAATCGAAAAAGAAAGAGCGGAGCTTGAGGGAAAAAAGCGATTGTGGAACTGTATCGGAATCATGTCCGGATTGTTTGTCAGTATTCTGCTGCTCTGAAGCTATTACAATCGGGAGGTGAGACATGTCCGTCAATCTGATATTTAAAATTGCTGCAGTGGGGATTCTGGTTTCTATTCTGAATCAGGTATTGAAGCACAGCGGCAGGGAGGAACAGGCGTTTCTCGCAAGTCTTGCAGGACTTTTGCTGGTGCTGGGCTGGATCCTTCCGTATATATACGAGCTGTTTCAATCAATGCGGCAGTTGTTTCAGATTTGAGAAAACTCTGAGAAAACGCTGCCGGAAAGGAAGTGGGAGCATGGGGATTGTTCAGATCGGTGTACTGGGTGTGGTGGGAACGCTGCTTGCGGTTCATCTCGGGCAGGGAAGAGCAGAGTATGGTACCTACATAAAAATCGCGGTCAGCGTGCTGATCTTTTACTATATTTTATCCAGTCTAAAGACATTCACGGAGACAATCCAGACGATCCAGTCGTACATCGACATGGATACCGGCTACTTCGCACTGATTTTGAAAATGATCGGCGTGACCTACATTACGGAATTTACAGCCGGAATCTGCAGGGATGGCGGGATGGCGGCTGTCGGAACGCAGATCGAGATCGTCGGGAAGCTTACGATTTTTGCGATCAGCCTGCCGGTGCTCTTGGCGTTGATCGAGACCATACAGGTATTTCTGGCATGAGGAGATTCCAGGGAAATGTGCTGGCTGTGCTGGCGGTAATCCTTTTTTGGGGCTGCAGTTCTTTTGTGTGCCATACGCAGGCTGCGGACAGCGAAAATTCGGGGATAAGCGGACCGCGTGCTGCAGCACAGGGAATGACAGTACAGGAAACAACAGTACCGGATTCTGCCACACAGGGAACAACAGTACCGGATTCTGCCACACAGGGAACAACAGCACAGGATTCTGCCACACAGGGAACAGCAACACAAGATTCCACGCAGGAAATGCAGGAAAAAATAGAAAACCATCTGCTGGAGGAGTACGATTTTTCCGAGATCGATGCCTACCTGAACCGGATGCTGCCGGAGGAAAAACTGACCTTCGGAGCACTTGTGGAACAACTGGTCAGCCAGGAGACGGATGGACTCGGGGAGAAACTGCTGCAGTGGATCGAGGACAAACTCTCCTATGAATTTCGATACAACAAATCCAATTTTATCCGGATACTTCTGATCGCAGTTCTGGCGGCGCTGTTTACCAATTTCTCCGATGCATTCCAGAACAGACAGATTTCAGAAACTGCCTTTTTCGTGTTGTATCTGCTGCTTCTGACACTCTGTTTGAACTCCTTCAGGGTTTCCATCGACGGGGTGGAAGAATCCGTAAAGGAAGTTCTGGGTCTGATGCAGGTGCTGTGCCCGGCATATTTTCTCGCAGTCACGGTCTCGGTGGGGAGCAGCACCTCCATCGCATTCTATAATATGGTGCTGTTTGTAATCTATCTTGTAAATCTGGTGATTCTGAATTTTCTGCTCCCGGCGGTTCAGATGTACATGATGATCCAGATCCTGAACCATCTGTCAGCGGAGGAATATCTGACCCAGCTGGGGGAACTGGTGGAAAAAGGAATTATCTGGATGCACCGGATTCTTCTGGGGCTGGTGCTGGGGTTGAATGTGGTGCAGGGACTGATTGGACCGGCCATCGACCGCGTGAAACGGAGTACATTGTCGGGTGGTGCGGGGGCAATTCCAGTGGTCGGTGATGCGCTGGGATCGGTGGCGGATGTTTTTTTTGGAACGGCAGTCCTGATCAAGAATGGAATCGGACTCGGAGCAGCGATTCTGGTATGCCTTGCCTGTGTGTATCCTCTGCTCCAGATGGGAGTGCTCGTCCTGATGTATAAGCTGGCGGCCGCATTGGTGGAGCCGGTGTCAGACAAACGAATTGTAGGATGCATTGACAGCGTGAGCAGAGGACACGAACTGCTGCTGCGGACAATCTACACCACGGGAGTACTGTTTCTGGTGACCCTGGCTGTGGTGGCGGCGACGACCGGAAATGGATAATTTAAAAGCAGGGCAGACAGAAGGCAAAAAGAAGAGACAAAAAGAACAGGAGGCAGCCCATGTGGCAGTACATCAACGACTGGATAAAAAATATCGCATATTATATGATTCTTATGATGGCGGTGATGCAGGCGGTTCCGTCCCAGGAATACCGCAAATATTTCCGCTATTTTACGGGTCTTCTCCTGATTCTGCTTCTCGTCACACCGGTGTTTAAAATCCTGGGAATGGAGGAGAATTTCACCGAAATCTATCAGAGTATCCGCTACAGGCAGGAGAATGCACAGATAAAGGAACTGAGTGAGGGGTGGAGTGAGACAGACTGGGAGGAGTTTTTGCCAGATGAATATCAAAAAAGAATGGGATATCAGTAATCTTTTGAAACTACCGCAGAAAAACCGTCTGGTGCTGCTGTTTCTGATTGGTGTGCTGCTGCTTGTCATCGCCCTGCCAACCTCGAAAACGGGGAGCACAGTGAATACGACAGAACCGGCCGAAGTGCAGGAAACAAAATCATCGGCAGACTCCGGGCAGGACTGGAACTATAAGGATTACGAAAATGAGATGGAAAACCGGGTGGAGGAAGTTCTCCAGGAGGTGGAGGGCGTGGGAACGGTGGAGGTGGTGCTTACACTGAAGTCCTCCACAGAAAAAATCGTGGAAAAGGATATCACAAGCGGACAGGACACGTCCCAGAAGACGACCGTGTACAGCCAGAGCGATGGAGGGACGCAGACCCCCTATGTAAAAAAGGAGATGACTCCCCAGATCAAGGGCGTGATCGTGGTGGCAGACGGGGGCGGCAATGCAGTGGTTGTCCAGAATATTACGGAGGCGCTGGAAGCATTATTCGGTGTGGAACCGCATAAGATTAAGGTAATGAAGCGAGATGATTCTTAGAAGTATCAAAAAGGAGAGAAGGATATGAAGCGAATTTTTAAAAAGAACCAGATCATCATCACAACACTGGCGGTCCTGATCATTGCAGCCGGCTATCTGAACTATTCCGGCAGACTGTTCCCCAACACGACGAAAAATACACAGGAGAAAGCGAACGACACAAAACTTGCCAATCAGGAACTGCTGGATATCTCGGAGGAGGATCTGCAGGCGACGACGGATGACATTGAGAGCAACGACTCCGAGGCGGAGGGACAGGACGGAACGCCGGGGGAGGCAGTCCTGACCAATGGCGCGGCTGCCGCGACGGTGGCACAGGCAAAGGTGTCCAGAGAGCAGGTCCGTGCGCAGAACAAAGAGACACTGCAGGGGATCATTGACAACACGGATATCAGCGAGGACCAGAAGACGGATGCCATCGCACAGATGGTGAAGCTGACGGAGCTGTCCGAGCAGGAAATGGCAATTGAGACCCTGCTTTCATCCAAGGGATTTGCGGACACAGTGGTGAATCTCACAGAGGAGTCCGCAGATGTGGTGGTGGAGGCATCGGAACTCACGGACGCTAACCGCGCACAGATTGAGGACGTGGTGACGAGAAAGACGACGATTGCACCGGAAAATATTGTGATCACGCCGATTACAAATAAATGAAAAACATTGCAGTTCTCATAGAAGATGTGTTACACTAACAAAGTATGTAAGAAAGGCTGAAGAGCCACTATTTTGTTAGGAGAATCGTAAATTATGTCAAATATAACCGAAGAAATTAAAAAAAGAAGAACATTTGCAATCATCTCGCACCCGGATGCCGGCAAGACGACGCTGACAGAAAAGTTCCTTCTCTATGGAGGGGCAATCAACCAGGCCGGCTCCGTGAAGGGAAAAGCGACGGCAAAGCATGCGGTGTCAGACTGGATGGAAATCGAAAAAGAGAGAGGAATCTCCGTCACCTCGTCCGTGCTGCAGTTTAATTATGATGACAAATGTATCAATATTCTGGATACACCGGGACATCAGGACTTCTCGGAAGATACTTACAGAACTCTGATGGCGGCGGATTCGGCTGTGATGGTGATCGATGCGTCCAAAGGTGTGGAGGCACAGACCAGAAAACTGTTTAAGGTATGTGTTATGCGCCACATACCGATTTTCACGTTTATCAACAAGATGGACCGTGAGGCGCGGGATACCTTTGAATTGCTGGACGACATCGAGAAGGAACTGGGAATCGCAACCTGTCCGATCAACTGGCCCATCGGTTCCGGGAAGGACTTTCGTGGAGTCTACGACAGACAGAAGCAGGAGGTCGAGCTTTTCTCGGATACCCACAAGGGAACGACACAGGGAGAGGTGAAGAAGGTTGATGTCCACAATCCGGAGATTGACTGGCTCATCGGAACAGAGCGCAAGAGCGCACTGGAGGAAGAAATTGAACTGCAGGATGGCGCAGGCGCAGAGTTTGATCAGGAAATGGTCGACCGGGGGGAGCTCTCGCCGGTGTTTTTCGGATCGGCACTGACAAATTTCGGTGTGGAGACATTTCTGCAGCATTTTCTGAAAATGACGACATCTCCGCTGCCGCGCAACTCGGACAAAGGAGAGATTGACCCTATGTCAGAGCCTGATTTTTCGGCCTTTGTCTTTAAAATCCAGGCGAACATGAATAAGGCACACAGGGACCGCATCGCATTTATGCGGATCTGTTCCGGAGAGTTCAAGGCGGGAATGAACGTATATCACGTGCAGGGCGGCAAAGAAGTGCGCCTGTCCCAGCCACAGCAGATGATGGCCAGCGAGCGTAAAATCATCGACGAGGCATACGGCGGGGATATCATCGGTGTGTTTGATCCAGGCATCTTCGCCATTGGAGATACACTTACAACCTCAAAAGAACGGTTTGCATACGAGGGGATTCCGACTTTTGCGCCGGAGCATTTTGCACGTGTGCGTCAGGTGGACACCATGAAGAGAAAGCAGTTCATGAAGGGGGTCAACCAGATTGCGCAGGAGGGTGCCATCCAGATTTTCCAGGAGTACAACACCGGTATGGAGGAAATCATTGTCGGCGTGGTCGGTGTACTGCAGTTTGATGTGCTCAAGTACCGTCTGGAGAATGAATACAATGTGGAGATCCGTCTGGATTCTCTTCCATATGAGCATATCCGCTGGATCGAGAATGAGGATGTGGATCTGGATAAGCTGATCGGCACATCAGATATGAAGAAAATCAAGGATTTGAAAGAGCGGCCGCTGCTGCTGTTCGTGAACAGCTGGAGCATCAAAATGACACTGGACCGAAACGAGGGACTGGAGCTGTCAGAATTTGGCCGTTCCTAAACTTTACCCTTTGCAAACAGAGGGATATTTGTTATAATAAACGCAGAGATTAGACCAAGAAGAACGGTACAGGAGGTTATATAATGGCGAAAGACGAGAGAAATACGTATACAATACAGAACGACCCAAACATGGGAGAAGTACAGATCGCGGACGAAGTAGTGGCAATCATTGCGGGTCTTGCGGCAACTGAGGTGGAAGGCGTCGCATCCATGGCGGGCAATATCAGCAATGAGCTGATCAGCCGTCTGGGAATGAAGAAGCTGTCGAAGGGTGTGAAGGTGGACGTGCTGGAAGGCGTGGTCACAGTCAATCTTGCCCTGAATCTGAAGTACAATTACAGCATCATGGATATCACTTCCAAGGTGCAGGAGAAAGTGAAGGCAGCCATTGAGAACATGACGGGACTGGATGTGGCGGATGTCAACATCAAAGTGGCCGGTGTGGATATGGAAGAAGACCAGTAGGACGGCTGACCGGAGAGAAGAAAAGCGATTTTGGGGGACGTATCCCATTTGCAAAATACATGCAAACGGGATACGTCCCCTGTTGCTTTACCGACCATAAACAGGCAGCGGGGTGGAGAGGACGCGTCCGCATACGGTCTGTTTCAGAGTCTGCGGCATACTTTTACACAATTTCTGGAAAGCATATTTTGATTGCCAAGACTTGTGTGGGTGTAGTATAATGAAAAGTACGAAATTGGATAGATAATGGGTTCCGGCCAAGAGGACAGCGGCACCCGGGAAAGGAAATGCGATGACCAGATCAGAATTGAGAGAGCACATTTTTCAGATGCTCTTCGGAATAGAATTTTATACGGGGGAGGAGATGGAGGATCAGCTGGGACTGTACCTGGATACTCTGGATGATATCAAAGAGAGTGATTACAGCTATATGAAGACGAAGGTCGGCCACATTGTGGAACGCCTGGAGGAGATCGATGGACTGCTCAACGAGGAGACCACAGGTTGGAAGACATCCCGTATGAACAAGGTGGATCTGACGATTATGCGGCTGGCGCTCTACGAGATCCGGTGGGATGATGACGTGCCGGCGGGAGTGGCGATCAACGAGGCCGTGGAACTGGCGAAGAAGTATTCCAGTGACGAGGGGCCTTCCTTTGTGAACGGGGTGCTGGCGAAGTTCGCAAAAGAATAACGGCCGCATAGGAGAGTATGATGCAGAATGTGTATTCAGTTAAACAGGTAAATGCATACATCAAGAATATGTTTACACAGGATTATATGTTAGGCCGTATTTACGTGAAAGGCGAGGTATCCAACTGTAAGTATCATACCTCGGGCCATATATATTTTTCTTTAAAGGATGAGTCCGGAACGATTTCCTGCATCATGTTTGCGGGTCAGAGAGCGGGGCTTTCTTTTCGTATGACAGAGGGACAGCAGGTGATCGTTCTGGGCAATATCAGCACCTATGAGCGGGACGGGCGGTATCAGCTGTATGCGAAGCAGATTATTCTGGATGGGGCAGGTGTATTGCATGAAAAATTTGAGGCACTTAAAAAAGAACTGGAAGAGATGGGCATGTTTGCGCAGGAATATAAGCGCCCTGTCCCGCTTTTTCCGAAAACCATAGGGATCGTCACGGCGCCGACCGGCGCGGCAGTGCGGGATATTATCAATGTGTCCACCCGGAGAAATCCGTATGTGCAGCTGATTCTGTATCCGGCGCTTGTGCAGGGTGAGGGTGCGAAGGAGAGTATTGTGCGGGGAATCCGCATGCTGGAGAAAAAACAGGTAGACGTCATGATCGTGGGCCGCGGCGGTGGCTCCATAGAGGATCTCTGGGCATTTAATGAGGAGGAGGTCGCGCGGGCAATTTTTGAGTGCAGCGTACCGGTCATCTCTGCCGTCGGCCATGAGACTGACACGACCATCGCGGATTACGTGGCGGATCTGAGGGCACCGACACCGTCGGCTGCGGCAGAACTGGCAGTCTTTGAATACCTCGGCGTGGCGGATTCCATGCGGGGCTACAGACAGCGCATGCAGCGTCTCGTGCTGGAGCAGCTCCGGCGTGAGAGAAACCGGAGCGAGCAGCTTGCTCTGCGTCTGAAGATGCTGCATCCACAGCAGAAGCTGAACGAAAAACGACAGCTGGCGGGAGAATTGGAAGACCGGTTGAGGCGTCTGATGCAGGAAAAACTGGAGCAGAGAAAGCATCAGTTTGCACTCTGCATCGAGCAGATGCGGAGACTCTCTCCGCTGGATAAGCTGAATCAGGGTTTTTCTTACGTGGAGAATCGGGAGCGGAAGAATATAAAGAGTATAGAAGAGGTCGGAAAAGAGGATGAACTGACAATCTATGTGACGGATGGGCGAATCCGGACGAAGGTTGTGGAGACTGGAAAGGAGGATTACCATGGCAGATAAATCAGAGGATCGAAAGACAGAGCAGGGCGAAGAATCTCTGGAGGAGATGTTCGCTGCGCTGGACGGGCTGGTTGCCCGGATGGAGAGTACGGACGTGACGCTGGAGGACTCCTTTACGCTGTACAATCAGGGGATGGAGATGCTCAGGCGCTGCAATGAAAAAATCGATGCGGTGGAGAAGAAGGTTATGGTGTTGGATGCCCAGGGGCAGGAACAGGAGTTTTAGATGGATTTTCAGGAAGAACGAAAGCAAAAGGTAACTAATATAGAAGAGATTCTGGTTCGGTATCTGCCGGAGAAAAAGGGATGTCAGAAGCTTATTATGGAAGCCATGGAATACAGTCTGATGGCAGGCGGAAAACGTCTGCGGCCCATGCTCATGCAGGAAACTTATACTATGTTCGGCGGGGAGGGGAGACTGGTCGAGCCGTTTATGGCGGCCATGGAGATGATCCATACGTATTCCCTGGTGCACGATGACCTGCCAGCCATGGACAATGATGATTACCGGAGAGGCAGAAAGACGACCCATGTGGTATACGGTGAGGATATGGGGATCCTGGCCGGGGATGCGCTTCTCAACTATGCGTTTGAGACAGCGGCGGGTGCATTTGAGATGGAGCCGGAGCAGAGCCAGCGGATCGGCCGTGCGCTCGGAGTTCTCGCACGGAAGGCGGGAATCTTCGGAATGATCGGCGGTCAGGTGGTGGATGTGAAAGAGACCGGACATGCAATCACCGGTGAGACATTGGAGTTTATCTACGAGCTGAAGACAGGAGCGCTGATCGAGAGCTCCATGATGATCGGGGCAATTCTTGCGGGGGCATCGGATGCAGAAATTACCAGTGTGGAGAAGATTGCGTCCGATGTGGGAATGGCATTTCAGATCCAGGATGACATTCTGGATGTCATAAGCACCGCGGAGGAGCTCGGCAAACCGGTTCACAGCGATGAGAAAAATGAGAAGACAACGTACGTGACATGGAAGGGACTTGAGGGGGCGAAGAAGGATGTGGAACAGATTTCAGAGGCTGCACTCGGGGAGCTTAGAAGTCTGGATAGAAGCAATCCGTATCTGGAATGGCTTCTGTCAGAATTAGTACACAGAAAAAGTTAGAGAGGGATTTCTTATGGTATTGGAAAAGATTCAAAAAGCAAATGACATCAAAGATCTGGATCCGGAAGAACTGGAAGTCCTGGCAGAGGAAATCCGGGAATTTCTCGTGAAAAAGATCAGTGAGACCGGCGGACATCTCGCATCAAACCTTGGGGTGGTAGAGCTGACGATGGCGCTTCATCTTGCTTTTGAACTGCCAAAGGATAAGATGGTGTGGGATGTGGGACATCAGTCTTACACCCACAAGCTTCTGACAGGGAGAAAGAGCGGGTTTGATGATCTGCGCAAATATGGTGGAATGAGCGGTTTCCCGAAGCGGAAGGAGAGCGCCTGTGATGCCTTTGATACCGGACACAGTTCCACCTCAATCTCAGCGGGTCTTGGACTGGTCAAGGCGCGGGATATCAAGGGAGAGGACCATAAGGTGATCTCCATCATCGGAGATGGCTCCCTAACCGGCGGCATGGCTTATGAGGCACTTAACAATGCATCTGCATTAAAGAGTAATTTCATCATTGTCCTGAACGACAACAACATGTCAATCTCTCCGAACGTGGGAGGAATGTCGAATTACCTGAACGGTCTTCGAACGGCGGATGCTTACACCGAATTGAAAAAGGGTGTGGAGGATACACTGGCGAAGATTCCCGGGAGCGGAGAAAAAATTATCCGCCAAATGAAAAAGACAAAGAGCGGGATTAAGCAGCTGTTTGTCCCGGGCATGTTTTTCGAGGATATGGGAATCACATATCTCGGGCCGGTGGACGGCCACGATGTGAAGAAATTATACAGGGTGTTTCAGGATGCAAAAAGAATAAAGCATGCGGTACTGGTGCATGTGATCACGGAGAAGGGACGGGGCTATGAACCGGCCAGACAGAATCCCTCCGGGTTCCATGGAATCGGGCCGTTTGATATCGAGACAGGAGAGCCGAAGTCGGTCAGCGAAAAAGACAGCTATACGGATGTCTTCTCAAAAGTTATCTGTGACATTGGAAAGAAAAATCCCGATGTGGTGGCCATCACGGCGGCGATGTCGGACGGTACCGGACTGACCCGGTTTTCCAGAAAATTCCCAGAGCGATTTTTTGATGTGGGAATTGCGGAGGAGCATGCACTGACCTTTGCGGCAGGACTTGCCGCCGGTGGATTAAAGCCAGTGGTGGCCCTCTACTCTTCCTTTTTACAGCGCGCGTATGACCAGACCATACACGATGTCTGTCTTCAGAACCTTCCGGTGGTGATTGCGGTTGACAGAGCTGGACTTGTGGGGAGCGACGGGGAAACCCATCAGGGATTGTTTGACCTGTCCTTTTTGTCCACCGTTCCGAATCTGACGATTCTGTCACCGAAGAACCGGTGGGAGATGGCTGACATGCTTCGATTTGCGGTAGATTTTGACGGACCGGTTGCACTGCGCTATCCGCGGGGGGAGGCCTACGAGGGGCTGGAAAAATTCCGCGCGGAGATTATTTACGGCAGGAGTGAAGTTCTTTATGAGGAGGAGGACATCGCAATCTTCTTCGTGGGACACATGTCAGAGCTGGCCAGGTCTGTGCGCAATGAACTGAAAGAGATCGGCTATAGCTGCAGTCTGATCAATGCACGTTTTGTGAAGCCTCTCGATACAGGGTGTCTGGAGGAACTTGCAAAGACTCACAAACTATTTATCACCATCGAGGAGAACGTGCTGATCGGCGGATACGGTGAGCAGGTTCTGGAGTATGTGAACCGTGCGAAGCTGGATGTCGCGGTACATAGCTTCGGAATCCCGGATGAGTACGTGGAGCATGGCAATGTCGAAGTCCTGAGAAAAGAAGTCGGGCTGGATAAAGAGCACGTGACGAAACAGATTATTACAGAATTTATTTCTATGCAGCGATAGATTAGGAGAGAACATGAAAGAACGGTTAGATATTTTACTCGTACAACGAAATCTGGCGGCGTCCAGGGAAAAAGCCAAGGCGATCATCATGTCGGGCAATGTCTATGTGGATGGCCAGAAGGAAGACAAGGCCGGGACTAATTTTCCGGTGGAGGCGCAGATTGAGGTTCGCGGGCATACACTTCCGTATGTGAGCCGCGGTGGTCTGAAACTGGAAAAGGCAATCGCAGAATTTGACGTTTCAGTTCAGGACAAAGTCTGTACGGATGTGGGATCGTCGACAGGAGGCTTCACGGACTGTATGCTGCAAAATGGTGCCAGAAAAGTGTTTGCAATCGATGTGGGAAGAGGGCAGCTGGACTGGAAACTTCGTCAGGATGAGCGTGTCGTGTGTATGGAAAAAACGAACATACGTTACGTGACACCGGAGGATATCGGGGAGCCCATAGATTTTTCTTCCATTGATGTCTCCTTTATTTCCCTGACCAAGGTGCTGATCCCAATCCGCAATTACCTGGTAGATGATGGCGAGATCGTGGCGCTCATCAAACCGCAGTTTGAGGCAGGCAGAGAAAAGGTCGGAAAAAAGGGTGTGGTGCGTGAGCGAAGCACCCATCATGAAGTGATAGAAAAAGTGACATCCTATGCACAGAGCATAGGCTTTGCGGTGCTCAATATCGCATTCTCTCCAATCAAAGGACCGGAGGGAAACATCGAGTATCTTGTGCATCTGAAAAAAGCCGGAATTGAGAATGGTCTTCCAGAGATACAGGTGGATTTAGACAGCGTCGTCGATCAGGCATTTGAGAAACTTGCAAAATAAAGGGGAACATCATGGATAAATTTTATGTCATCACAAACACGATGAAAGACGTGGATTATAAAGTGACGAATGATATCAAAGCTTTTATCGAGTCGGCGGGAAAGACGTGCATCATTGGGGAAAAAGAAGAAAATGGACATATTGTAAAAGGAACCGTTCCGGATAATATGGACTGTGCGATCATTCTGGGCGGGGACGGAACCATGATCCAGGCGGCGAGAGAACTCCGCTATGTAGATTACCCGCTGCTCGGAATTAATATGGGAACCCTTGGATATCTGACAGAGGTTGAAGTTCAGGACGCGAAAAAGCAGATTGAGAGTCTTTTTTCCACCGATCCGGTGACGGAAAAGCGAATGATGCTGCAGGCGTTTATCAATCAGGAACGCGAGGAGATCGCACTCAACGATGTGGTCGTGTCGAGAAGGGGCGGACTAAGGATCTTACAGTTTGACATTTATGTGAACGGAGATCTTCTGGACAGCTATCAGGCGGATGGCGTAATCGTATCTACCCCGACCGGATCTACAGGCTATAACCTGTCAGCCGGCGGACCGGTGGTAGAGCCGACGGCGTCTCTGGTCGTGATCACACCAATCTGTGCACATGCATTGAATACCGGAAGTGTGGTGCTGTCTGCGGAGGATACGATCGAGATCCAGATTGCGGAAGGCCGCTATGGTAAGATTGAGGATGCTGCGGTTTCTTTTGATGGGACGGATATGATTGCCCTGCAGACGGGGGATCGGGTAACGATCCAAAAAGCAGCTGAAGTCACAAAGCTTGTAAAGCTGAATGGGGAAAGCTTCTTGAAAACCATGCGGAGAAAGATGAAAGGAAACTAAACGATGAAAGACAATCGACATGCAAAAATTATCGAGCTGATCAATCAGTATAATATCGAGACGCAGGAAGAATTGGCGCAGCGCCTCAACGATGCGGGCTTCAAAGTGACGCAGGCGACAGTTTCCAGAGATATCCGTGTGCTGAAGCTGACGAAGGTGTCCGTAGACGGCGGTCGTCAGAAATATGTAGTGCTCCAGAATGAGGAGAGCAGCATCAATGAGAAATATATGAGAGTGCTGAAGGATGGGTATGTATCCATGGATATGGCACAGAATATTCTTGTGATCAAAACGGTTTCCGGCATGGCGATGGCAGTTGCGGCGGCAATCGATGCGATGAAGTGGAGCGAGGTTGTGGGGTGTATCGCGGGCGACGATACGATCATGTGTGCAATCCGGAGCGTGGACGATACGGTGAATGTGATGAACAAGATCCGCAAGATTGTGTAGGATTCAGCGGCAGATCATGTAAAAGCCGCACGGCACCGGAATGATGCAGGGACGGCAGGAAGAAAGTTTGTTTTATTTGAAAGACTTGAATGGGAGAACGATATGTTAAGAAATCTACATGTGAAAAACCTGGCTCTGATTGATGAGGTCGAGGTGAATTTTCAGCCGGGGCTGAATATCCTGACAGGTGAGACCGGAGCAGGAAAGTCCATTATTCTCGGTTCGGTACATCTGGCACTGGGCGGGAGGTACACAAGAGATATGCTGAGAAAGGGCTCGGATTTCGGCCTGGTGGAGCTGGTATTTGAACCGGAGAATCCGGCCATCATCCGACAGCTGAAGGAGATGGATATCTTTTTGGAGGAGGGGCAGATTCTTCTCAGCAGAAAGCTGATGGATGGACGCAGCGTGAGCAAGATCAATGGCGAGACCGTCAATATGAGCGTGCTGAGGGATGTGGCCAGCATTCTGATCGATATTCATGGCCAGCACGATCATGAATCCCTGCTTCACAAAAAAAATCATCTGGCAATTCTTGACGCCTATGCAAGAGATTCCGTGGATTCGCTGAAGAAAAAGCTGGCGGAGGAATATCGGCATTACCGTGCCTGCAGGAGAGAGCTGGAGGACGCGTCGATGGATGAGGCGGAGCGAAAACGTGAGGTGGCACTTCTCGCGTTCGAGGTCGATGAGATTACTGATGCGGGACTGCGGCCGGGAGAAGACCAGGAGCTGGAGGAACAGTACCGCAGGATGACCGGCGGAAAGAAGCTCAGTGAGGCCATTGCCGAGACTTACCGCTACACAGGCGAGGCGGAGGGGGTAAGTGACGCCCTGAGCCGGGCAATCCGGACGATGCAGGAGATATCCGGGACGGAGGAGAAAGCGGAGGAACTCTACGGACAGCTTGTGGATGTGGACAGCCTTCTGAATGATTTTAACCGGGAACTGATGGAGTACGCCAAAACTTTTGAGTTCTCAGAAGAAGAGTTCCATGAAGTGGAGGAGCGTCTGAATCTGGTGAATCATCTGAAATCAAAATACGGAAATGACGTGGAAGAAATCTCAGCATACTGTGAAAAGCAGGAAAAGAGACTGTCCGAGCTTCAGGATTACGACGCATATCTGGCAGGACTGTCCTCAGCGCTGGAGAGTGCGGAACAGAAGCTTTCGACAGATTCCGACAAATTGAGCAGGGCCAGAAAGAAAGCGGCTGTTTCTCTTACACAGGAAATCAAACAGGCCTTAATTGAATTAAATTTTCTTGAAGTACAATTCGATATGCAGTTCGAACAAATGAAGGATTATACGGAAAATGGAAGAGACGATGCGCAGTTTATCGTTTCCACCAACCCGGGGGAAGAGATGAAAGCATTGTATAATGTAGCTTCCGGCGGCGAGCTGTCGCGAATCATGCTGGCAGTTAAGACTGTGCTGGCGGACAGAGAGGATACCCCGACGCTGATCTTTGACGAGATTGACACCGGAATCAGCGGTATCACAGCCGGAAAGGTCGCGGGGCAGATGCGCATCATCGGCAGAAATCATCAGGTGATCTGCATCACTCATCTCCCACAGATCGCAGCCATGGCAGACGCTCATTTTGCAATCGAAAAAAAAGCAGAAAACGGTAAGACAACCACAGGAATCCGTCTGCTGAACCAGTCGGAATCCGAAGGTGAGCTGGCGAGAATCCTCGGCGGTGCAGAGATCACAGACACGATCCTGCAGAGCGCAAAAGAAATGAAAGAAATGGCAAAGCGTGAAAAAAATGCCAGTGTGAAATAACCAGGAATCCATATACTAAAAGCAGATATCTTAGAGTATCTGCTTTTTTTGTGCTGACAATGAGCCGGGCGAAATCGTGCTTGCACGAATTTCGCAGGGCGAATGTCCATCATCGAGCAACGGAAGTTGCGAGATGGTGGAGCAGCACAGAATTGCGAAGGGGTACCTGAGCAATTGCTGACAATGAGCCGGGTGAAATCGTGCTTGCACGAATTTCGCAGGGCGAATGTCCATCATCGAGCAACGGAAGTTGCGAGATGGTGGAGCAGCACAGAATTGCGAAGGGATACCTGAGCAATTGCTGACAATGAGCCGGGTGAAATCGTGCTTGCACGAATTTCACAGGGCGAATGTCCATCATCGAGCAACGAAAGTTGCGAGATGGTGAAATCGAGTCTTAAATTGCAGATATTTCGGGAAGAAGACTGGGATAAGGGCGTGATAAGATGAGAAAATTATGGTATCGGAGGATTCTGATTCTGATTGCAGCGATGACCACAGCGGTCACGCTTGGTTATTATGGATGGTATTACCGGGAAGTCAGTGAGCGGCTGGAGGCCGGAACAACGCATATCAGTGATGATGTCGTGCTGCTGGGCGGAATGCCGATCGGCATCTACATGGAAACGGACGGTGTGATGGTGATCGATACGGACAAGATTAAATCCGACGACGGAAAAGAGTACAGCCCTGCGAAGAAGGCTGTGCAGCCGGGGGACTACATTACAGCGTTCAACGGCGTTCCGGTTCAGAGTAAAAAGAAACTCGTCACGCTTCTGAAGGATCTGGGCGCAGAGAAGGTAGAACTTGAAATCCGGAGAGCAGATCAGGAATTGGCGGTGGAGATCGAACCGGTGGAATCGGTCGCAGGAGATTACAAGCTTGGAATCTGGGTGAGAGACAATGTGCAGGGGCTTGGCACCATCACATTTCTGGATGAGAAGAGCCGGTTTGGAGCACTCGGGCATGGAATCCATGATACCGATACGGGAGGGCTCCTGCAGATTGAGGATGGAACCGTCTACCAGACCAGCGTGCGGGCCATCACGAAAGGAAAGTTTGGAATACCGGGCAACATGGAGGGAATCATTGTCTATAATAACTTTAATAAACTGGGGACCGTTACAGATAATACGGAAACGGGAATTTATGGATCGATTGAGAAAATCGACGAACTGTTCGCAGAGCAGATCCCGGTACAGGTGGGGGAAAAGTCGGACATTGAAATCGGACCGGCACAGATCTACTGCAGTGTAGATGGAGAGGTAGAGCCCTATGAAATTCAGATCATTGATATAGATTATACGGAAAAGGAGGTCAACAAAGGGCTGGTGATTGAGGTGACGGATCAGAAGCTTCTGGACATCACGGGAGGAATCGTGCAGGGGATGAGCGGCAGTCCGATCGTGCAGAATGACAGGCTGATTGGAGCAGTGACACATGTATTTGTCAGAAATCCGGCAAAAGGATACGGCATTTTTATTGGAAATATGATAGAAAACTTACAATAAGTGAAGAATGTCGAATTATTGCGACAAATTATTCTTGCATTTTACAAACCTTAGTCCCTATAATGGTTGACGTGGCGTTTCCTTGACGAGGTGTGAAAAAAGGAGAGTTATTATGGGACATTTAGATGTAGCCATCGCTGATGATAATGAGCGAATATTGGATATGCTTGACGAAATCATCAGCGCAGACAAGGATCTTAACGTCGTTGGAAAAGCGAAGAATGGGGAAGACGTGTATCAGATTATCAAAAACAAGGAGCCGGATGTCGTTCTTTTGGATCTTATCATGCCAAAGATGGACGGGCTGACGGTTATGGAACAGGTAAACAAAGATACAACGATGACCAAACATCCAAGCTTTATCGTGGTTACAGCAGTAGGGCAGGAAAGTATTACAGAAGATGCCTTCAATCAAGGTGCAGATTACTATATCATGAAGCCATTCAACAATGAAATGGTACTAAATCGCATTAAGAGTGTAGATAAAATGTTCCACTCTCATATTAGAAAAAAGGAAAGTTTTCCGGGTAAGACACATATCAGAGAAGAAGATCTCGAGAATCGTGTGACCAATATGCTGCACGAAATCGGGATACCGGCACACATAAAAGGATATCATTATCTGCGGGATGCCATTATGATGGCGGTGGATGACATGGATGTTCTGAATGCCATCACGAAGGTACTGTATCCGACGGTGGCGAAAAAACATCAGACGACCTCCAGTCGTGTAGAGCGGGCAATCCGTCATGCAATCGAGGTAGCATGGAGCAGAGGCAAGCTGGACACACTGGATGAACTGTTCGGATATACGGTGAGTACCGGAAAAGGAAAGCCGACAAATTCGGAGTTTATTGCTCTGATTGCCGATACAATTCAATTGGAATATAAACACAGATAATTCTTTTCAAAGAAAGAAAAATACGCTATAATAGATAAAAGGTTTGAAAAATCATGGAGGGTGAATTATGAAAAAAATATTGTTTGTAGCTTCGGAATCAGTACCATTTATTAAAACTGGCGGCCTGGCCGATGTAGTTGGCTCCCTGCCGAAATATTTCGACCATGAGAGTTATGATGTTCGGGTAATTATACCCAAATATACATGTATAAAAGATGAGTGGAAAAATCAGATGGAATATGTGGATCACTTCTACATGGACATTGCCGGGGAAAGCCAGTATGTTGGAATTATGAAGTATGTACTGGACGGGATCACGTTCTACTTTATTGATAATGAGTATTATTTCGGAGGTATGACTCCATATGGAGAGGTGTATCGGGATATTGCCAAGTTTGCGTTTTTCTCAAAGGCAGCGCTGAGTATCCTTCCGGTCATCGACTTCAGACCGGATCTGATTCACTGCCATGACTGGCAGACCGGACTGGTTCCGATTTATCTTGACAATTTCCGCTATGGCGGCGAATTTTATCGTGACATTAAGACAGTCATGACCATACATAATCTGAAATTCCAGGGCTGCTGGGACACAAAAGAGGTGCAGCGTATCACAGGACTTCCAGATTACTATTTCGTACCGGATAAGCTGGAGGCATACAAGGATGCCAACATGCTCAAGGGTGGTATCGTATATGCGGACAAGGTGACAACGGTAAGTCACTCCTACGCGGAGGAGATCAAGACTTCCTTCTACGGTGAGAAACTGGAGGGACTGATGTATGCCAGATCCAATGATCTGGTCGGAATCGTCAATGGACTGGATTACGAAGATTATAATCCAGCCTCAGATGACAGGATCTTTAAGAACTTTACAGTGGATGATTTCAGAAGAAACAAAGTAAAGAACAAACTCGCACTGCAGAAAGAACTTGGTCTTGCCGAGGATCCGAAGGCGATGATGATCGGTATCGTATCCAGACTGACAGATCAGAAGGGATTTGACCTGATTGCGTATGTAATGGATGAATTGTGTCAGGATGCAATCCAGATCGTTGCACTTGGAACAGGAACAGAGCAGTATGAGAACATGTTCCGTCACTTTGCGTGGAAATACGCAGGGAAAGTCTCTGCCAATATCTACTATTCAGAGCCGATGTCCCATAAGATCTATGCATCAAGTGATGCATTCCTCATGCCGTCACTGTTTGAACCATGCGGTCTGAGCCAGCTCATGAGCCTTCGCTACGGAACACTGCCTATCGTGCGTGAAACCGGTGGGCTGAAGGATACCGTGGAATCGTACAACGAGTTTGAGAAGACCGGCACGGGATTCAGCTTTAAGAATTATAATGCACATGAGATGCTGACTACGATCCGTTACGCAGAACACATATATTATGACAAGAAACGGGATTGGAACAAGATTGTGGAGAGAGCCATGAATCAGGACTTCTCATGGGGAAATTCCGCAAAACAATACGAAGAATTATATAAAGGGCTGATTGGGTAACCATATCAGGAAACAAAGCGGACTATGAATATCCGCTTTGACTCTGCATAAGAATATAGCAAAAGATAAAGACATAAGAAGTACAGGAAGTATAGGAGCAGTAAGAAACATATGAAGATTATTGAAAAGTTAAACGATGGAAAAGTCCACATTTCATTTGAAGTATTTCCACCGAAGAAGAGCGAAGATTTTGATAAGGTCATGGGGGCGGCAAAAAAGATTGCGGGCCTGCATCCATCTTATATGAGCGTCACTTACGGCGCTGGCGGCGGGACAAGCAAGAACACTGTGAAGATTGCATCCCAGATCAAGGAAGAATGTAATGTGGAGGCGCTGGCACACCTGACCTGTGCTTCTTCCACAAAGGAAGAGGTGCGCAAGGTAATCGGCCAGCTTCGAGATGCTGGAATTGAGAATGTTCTGGCACTGCGGGGAGATATCGTGGAGGAAATGGCGTTTCCCAGCGAGGATCGGTTCCATTATGCGTCGGAATTGGTGGAGGAAGTCAAAAAAAGCGGAGATTTCTGTATTGGTGCAGCCTGCTATCCGGAAGGACATGTAGAGGCAGAGCATAAGGAGGAAGACATTCTTCATTTGAAGCATAAAGTGGACTGTGGAGTAGACTTTTTGACAACGCAGATGTTTTTTGATAATAACATTCACTATAATTTCCTTTACCGTATCCGAGAAAAAGGGATTACAGTACCTGTGATTCCGGGAATCATGCCGGTGACCAACGGAAACCAGATGGCACGAATCGTGCAGATGTCGGGAACCATTCTTCCGGCGAGATTCCGTGCGATAATTGATACATTCGGAGAGAATCCGGCAGCTATGAGGCAGGCCGGAATTGCTTATGCCACAGACCAGATCATTGATCTGATCGCCAACGGTATCAAGAACATTCACGTATATTCCATGAACAAACCGGAGGTGGCTGCGGCTATTATTTCCAATTTGTCAGATATCATAAAAGAGTAGGAGAACAGCTTCACCATGGATAACAGAACAAAAGAGACCATTCGTTATCTTGGGTATGGAAACCATGCGGTAGATTCGACGACGATCGCCATGATTTCAGATTCTTTCCGGAATCTGGAATCGGTGGCGAATTGTAAATCAATCTATCGCATCTTTGATTTGCACGAGACGGATGAAAATTACTATAAAATAGGAACGGTACACCTTGAGAGCAGGAACCTTTCCAAGAACTTGAAGGGCTGTCACAGAGTGGTGCTTTTCGGAGCCACACTGGGGGCGGAGGTGGATCGTCTGCTCACGCGGAAGGCTCTGATGAGCATGGCGGAGGTAGTCGTACTGCAGGCAGCTGCAGCGGCGATGCTGGAGGAATACTGTGATGAGTGCCAGGAAGAAATCAGGGTCAGCCTGGAACGGGAGGGTGAATATATTCGACCGAGATTCAGCCCGGGCTACGGGGATTTTGATATTCACTATCAGAGACCGCTGATGCAGATGCTGGACTGTGCAAAAAAAATCGGTCTTACCATGACAGACAGCTTTATGATGTCTCCAACAAAGTCAGTGACGGCACTGATCGGTGTCAGCAGCACGCAGGAGAACTGTCATAAGAAGGGATGCGAAGTCTGCGGGAAGAAAGATTGTATATATAGAAGGGATACGGTATGATTTTAGATAAATTAGGAAAAGAATTACTCTTCTTTGACGGTGGAATGGGGACCCAGCTTCAGGCGAAGGGATTGAATCCGGGGGAACTTCCGGAGACATGGAATCTGACCCACGAAGAAGAGATTGTCGATATACACCGGCAGTATTATGCTGCGGGAAGTGATATTGTTCTGACGAATACTTTCGGCGCCAATGCGCTGAAGTTCCAGGAGGAGGGACTGAGTCTGGAGAAAATCGTCAAACAGGCGGTGCGTCATGCAAAAGAAGGAGCAAAACTTGGAGTCACAGGAGACAGAGAGACCTATGTTGCACTGGATGTGGGACCCACCGGAAAACTTCTGAAGCCCATGGGGGATCTGGCTTTTGAGGATGCTTACCAGGCGTTCGCGGAAGTGATGCGCTATGGGGAGGAGAGCGGTGCCGATCTGATTCACATCGAGACCATGAGTGACACCTACGAGGTGAAGGCGGCAGTTCTCGCTGCGAAGGAGCAGACGAGCCTTCCGGTATTTGTCACCATGATCTTTGACGAACGGGGAAAGCTCCTGACAGGGGCGGATGTTCCTTCGGTGGTGGCACTGCTGGAAGGTCTTCGCGTAGATGCGCTGGGAATCAACTGCGGACTGGGCCCGGAGCAGATGCTTCCGATACTGGACTCTATTATGGAGTATGCATCGATTCCTGTCATTGTGAAGCCGAACGCAGGTCTTCCGGTGCAGCGCGACGGGGAGACCTGTTATGATGTCCTGCCACAGGAATTTGCAGAGACGATGCAGAAGGTAGTCGGACGAGGTGCGGCTGTGATCGGCGGGTGCTGCGGCACGACACCGGAGCACATCCGGCATATGATTGCAGAATGTGACGGACGTACTCTGAGAGCGCAGACGAAAAAGAACCGAACCATCGTCTCCTCCTATGGATGCTCGGTAGAACTTGGAATCGGCTCAAAGATCATTGGCGAGCGAATCAACCCGACAGGAAAAAGCAAATTTAAGGCAGCCCTCAAAGAACATAATCTGGATTACATCCTAAAGGAGGGAATTACACAGCAGGAGAAGGGGGCCCATATTCTGGATGTCAATGTTGGACTGCCGGACATCGATGAGGTCGCCATGATGCGAGAGGTGGTAGAACAGCTCCAGAGTGTCACGAATCTTCCACTTCAGATCGACACAGTGGACACAAAGGCCATGGACGTGGCCATGCGCATTTACAACGGAAAACCGATGGTGAACTCCGTCAGCGGGAAAAAGGAATCTATGGATGCAGTCTTCCCGCTGATCAAAAAGTACGGAGGTGTCGTGATCGGACTGACTCTCGACGAGAGCGGAATCCCGGAGACCGCGGAGGGGCGGCTTGCCGTTGCCGAGAAAATCATCGCGGAGGCGGCGGCCTATGGGATCGACAAAAAAGACATTGTGATCGATGTTCTCTGTATGACCATCAGCTCAGAACCGTCCGGGGCGGTCACGACCCTGAAGGCGCTGAAAATGGTGCGGGAGAAGCTGGGCGTCCACACGGTGCTCGGTGTCTCCAACATTTCCTTCGGTCTTCCAAGTCGGCCGATCATCAATGCCAACTTTTATACGATGGCCATGCATGAGGGGCTGAGCGCGGGAATCATCAACCCGTCCTCCGACGCCATGATGCAGTCCTACTACGCATTTCATGCACTGATGAATATGGATCCGAACTGTGAAAATTATATTGCCAACTATGCAAATCGCCCGACAGCTGCCTCATCTGCGCAGATGTCCGTGAATCCTGCGGCAGCACAGACGGCCTCAGATCCTGCAGGCGGTCAGTCAGGCAGTCAGGACGGCTCCCTGAAAAGGGCGGTGGAAAAGGGACTGAAGGAGGATGCACACCACACCACCTGCATGCTTCTGGAGCAGGAAAAACCGTTGGATATCATCAACCGGTATCTGATCCCGGCATTGGATATGGTGGGGAAGGGGTTTGAAAAAGGAACCGTGTTTTTGCCCCAGCTGCTGATGAGCGCTGAGGCAGCGAAGGCATCCTTTGCCGTCATAAAAGAGGCACTCCAGAAAAGTGGAACCCAGGAGGAGAAAAAAGAAAAAATTGTGCTGGCTACCGTGAAAGGCGATATTCATGATATTGGAAAGAATATTGTGAAGGTATTGTTGGAAAACTATAGTTTTGAGGTGATTGATCTCGGAAAAGATGTTCCTCCGGAGGATGTGGTGGACGCAGTCTGTGAGAACGACGTGAAGCTGGTCGGTCTCAGTGCACTGATGACCACGACGGTGGTGAGTATGGAGGACACCATCCGCCAGCTGCGAGAGAAAGCACCGGGCTGCAGGGTTATGGTCGGCGGAGCAGTATTGAATCAGGACTACGCGGACATGATCGGAGCGGATTTCTACGGAAAAGATGCAATGCAGTCTGTGTATTATGCACAGAAACTTTTAAACGAATAAGTGACGGATGTACGAGAACACAAAACATGCTATATGAGGAGGAAAACCCTATGATAAGAGGACTGGAAACACCCGTAAGACAAATGAGACGAAAAGTATTCGAGGAAGTGGCGAGAGTTGCATACAACTCCACACCGGAGAGTCTGACTGCAGATATTGAAGCAATTCCATACCGTTTGGTCGATGAGAATGTGGTCAAATACGGAACGGATCAGTATCGTATTCGCGCCGTGGTGGGAGAACAGCTCCGCCTGGCGATGGGAATGTCTCTTAGACCGGAGGACAGATCGGTACATCTGACCGCCGGGATTGAGGAGAGCAATATCTCGGAAAAATATTACGAGCCGCCGCTCATGCAGGTAATTCCATCTGCCTGCTCCGCCTGCCAGGAGAAGGAATATGAGGTCAGCAATATGTGCAGAGGCTGTACGGCACATCCGTGTATGGAGGTATGTCCCAAGGGGGCGATTTCCATGGTGGGCGGTCGTTCGTTTATCGATCAGGAGAAGTGCATCAAGTGCGGAAAATGTAAATCCGTCTGTCCGTACGACGCCATTGCAAAAAAAGAAAGACCGTGTATGATGGCGTGCGGGGTCAATGCGATAAAATCCGATAAATTTGGACGTGCACGTATCGACAACGACAAATGTGTGTCCTGTGGGATGTGTATGGTAAGCTGTCCGTTCGGAGCAATCTCCGACAAGTCTCAGATATTCCAGTTGATTCGGGCATTGAAAGAGGGCGGAGAGATCATCGCCGAGATTGCTCCGGCTTTCGTCGGACAGTTCGGGCCGAACATCACACCGAGAAATATCAAGGCAGCCCTTCAGATGCTCGGGTTTGCAGAGGTGTACGAAGTCGCCCTGGGCGCGGATATCGGTGCGGTCGCAGAGGCACATCATTATGTGGAGAAGGTGGTAAGCGGAGAACTGCCGTTCCTTCTGACATCCTGCTGTCCGTCCTGGTCCATGCTGGCAAAAAAATATTTCCCGGATATTGCAGATCAGGTATCTCAGGAGCTGACGCCGATGGTTGCCACAGCGAGAACAATTAAGCAGGAGCATCCCAACGCGAGAGTCGTATTTATCGGGCCGTGTGCATCCAAAAAACTGGAAGCATCCAGGCGCACGGTGCGAAGTGATGTCGATTTTGTTATCACATACGAGGAACTGCAGGCAATCTTCGACGCGAAGGATATCGATCTGAATCAGTTTGAGGCAGAATCCTCCTTCCACGATGCCACCGGAGCCGGGCGCGGATATGCCTGTGCCGGAGGAGTTGCGGAGGCCATCGAGAAGTGCATCAACGAGTATTATCCAGGTGTGGATGTCAACATCGAACATGCGGAGGGACTGGCAGAGTGTAAGAAGGTTCTGACACTCGCCAAGGCCGAAAAAATGAATGGCTGTCTGATCGAGGGAATGGGATGCCCGGGCGGCTGTATCGCAGGCGCCGGAACCAATATCCCGGTGGCGAAAGCGAAAAAGGCACTGGCGGATTTTGTGAAGAACTCCACGAAGGAAATCCCACCGCAGGACTATGCGGAAATCGAATTAAAGTAGCAGAAGGAATTGAAAAAGCAATGTGCCTATGGTATGATATGAGGTACGTTAGATGCATACAAGAGTGGACTGGCGTCCACTTTTGTTTTTGTGCTGACAATGAGCCGAACGGCATCATGGCTGCATGAATGCCACTCGGCGAATGTCCATCATCGAACAACGATCGTTGAGAGATGGTGGAACAGCACATAATCGAGCGGGCGTGCCTGCTTGATTGCCGACAATGAGCTGAACGACTTACAAGTTACAACTTTAGGAGGAAAAGGAAATGCAAGCATATGGAGTAAATGAGCTGAGACAAATGTACCTGGATTTCTTCGAGAGCAAGGGACATCTTGCTATGAAGAGCTTCTCACTGGTACCACATAACGACAAGAGCCTTCTGCTGATCAACGCGGGAATGGCGCCGCTGAAACCCTATTTTACGGGTGCGGAGATCCCACCGTGCAGCAGAGTGACGACCTGCCAGAAGTGCATCCGTACCGGGGACATCGAGAACGTGGGCAAGACAGCACGCCACGGGACTTTCTTTGAGATGCTCGGGAACTTTTCATTTGGGGATTATTTTAAGAACGAAGCGATTGCCTGGTCATGGGAATTTTTGACAGAGGTCGTGGGATTGGATGCGGACAGATTGTATCCATCGGTTTATCAGGATGACGATGAGGCATTTGACATCTGGAATAAAGCAATCGGCATTCCGGCGGAGAGGATCTTCCGTTTTGGCAAGGAGGATAATTTCTGGGAGCACGGTGCAGGTCCATGCGGTCCATGTTCTGAGATTTATTATGACCGTGGAGAAAAATATGGCTGCGGAAAACCGGACTGCACAGTCGGGTGTGAGTGCGACCGCTATATGGAAGTGTGGAACAACGTGTTCACGCAGTTTGAAAACGATGGCAATGGAAATTATACCACGTTGGAGCACAAGAATATCGATACCGGTATGGGGTTGGAGCGTCTTGCGGTTGTCGTGCAGGATGTGGATTCTATTTTTGATGTGGATACCATTCAGGCCCTGCGCAACAAGGTCTGTGAGATTGCTGGAGTGACTTACGAGACAGAATATCAGAAGGACGTTTCCATCCGTCTGATTACAGATCATATTCGTTCCGCTACCTTTATGATCTCTGACGGAATTATGCCATCCAATGAGGGACGCGGATACGTACTCCGCCGTCTGATCCGGAGAGCGGCACGCCATGGCAGACTGCTTGGAATCAAAGGTCAGTTCCTCGCAAAGCTGAGCGAGACTGTAATTGAGGGATCAAAGGGCGGCTATCCGGAGCTGGAAGAAAAGAAAGCATTTATCTTCAAGGTTCTGGATCAGGAAGAAGAAAAATTCAACAAGACCATCGACCAGGGACTGAGCATCCTCACGAACATGGAACACGAGATGGAGGAGGCTGGAAGTAGACAGCTGGATGGCAGAAGTGCGTTCACACTATATGATACGTATGGATTCCCACTGGATCTTACAAAAGAGATTCTGGAGGAAAAGGGATACGCGGTAGATGAAGCAGGATTTACGGCCGCTATGGAGGAACAGCGCACCATGGCGCGTAATGCCCGTGAGACGACGAACTACATGGGTGCAGACTCCACTGTTTACGATCAGATCGATCCATCTGTCACCACAGAATTTGCAGGATATGACAATCTTACTTTCAATTCGGATATTACCGTGCTTACCAATGATTCAGAATTGGTAGAAGCACTTGCCGAGGGCGACAAAGGTACAATTTTCGTGGAGCGGACTCCGTTCTATGCGACCATGGGTGGCCAGGAGGGCGACAGAGGCGTGATTAGCGGACCGGACGGAGAGTTTAGGGTTGAGGACACAATCAAGCTGCTTGGCGGCAAATACGGCCACGTGGGACAGGTCGTGAAGGGGATGATCAAGAATGGCGATCCGGTTACCCTGACCGTGGATTCCAGGGAGCGCATGGATACCTGTAAGAACCACAGCGCGACACATCTGCTCCAGAAAGCATTAAAGACGGTGCTGGGTGACCATGTAGAGCAAAAAGGATCTCTGGTAACACCGACCAGATTACGTTTCGACTTCGTGCATTTCCAGGCTATGACCGCAGAGGAGATTGCACAGACAGAAGAAATCGTTAACGCAGAGATTCAGGCCGGTCTGCCGGTTGTAACCAATGTGATGAACATCGAGGAGGCCAAGAAGACAGGTGCTATGGCTCTGTTTGGCGAGAAATATGAGAACGACGTGCGCGTAGTCTCTATGGGAGACTTCTCCAGAGAACTCTGCGGTGGTACCCATGTGCCGAATACCGGTGTGATCACAGCATTTAAGATCGTTTCGGAATCCGGTGTTGCTGCGGGTGTGAGACGTATCGAGGCACTGACCGGGGACGGCGTGTTCCGTTATTACAAAGAAATCGAGACGAAGCTGCATGAGGCCGCGAAGCTTTTGAAGGCTACGCCGGACAATCTTGCAGAAAAGATCAGCCATACCCTTGCGGAAGTGAAGGAACTTCACGGTGAGATCGAGAGTCTGAAGAGCAAACAGGCCCAGGATTCACTGGGAGATGTCATGAATCAGGTGACTGAGGTCGGAGCAGTGAAGCTTCTGGCGGCGCAGGTTGACGGTGTGGACATGAACGGTCTGCGCGATCTGGGCGATCAGCTGAAAGGCAGACTTGAGAGTGGTGTTGTGGTGCTTGCGTCAGGAAATGACGGAAAAGTGAATCTGATGGTGACTGCCACAGAGGATGCTATAAAAGCCGGGGCACATGCAGGCAATCTGATCAAGGCAATCGCTGGCTGCGTGGGCGGTGGCGGCGGTGGACGCCCGAACATGGCACAGGCTGGAGGCAAGAATCCGGCGGGGATTCCGGAGGCCTTAAACAAGGCAAAAGAGATATTAGAAGAACAACTTGTAAAAAAATAGTTGACGTAACGAAAAAATATGCTATAATCTTATGTAGTGCAATAAAAAAATACCCAGACAGTCGTATGATGCACAATATAGGACTGGAGGGAGGTTAGGTGTGAGACTATGTCAAATGTAATCGTAAAAGAGAACGAGACGTTAGATAGCGCTTTACGCAGATTCAAAAGAAACTGCGCCAAAGCTGGTATTCAACAAGAGATTCGTAAAAGAGAACATTATGAGAAACCAAGCGTAAGACGTAAAAAGAAATCTGAAGCTGCTAGAAAACGTAAGTTTAACTAATATGTGCAGACGAATAGAGTGTTGAAAGACACTCTATTTTTTCGTTAAGAAGAAAAGGCAGAAGAAATATCTGCTTTCCATTATAGAAAGAAAAGAGCAGAAGAAAACGCTGCTTTGTGGACAGAGACTTAAATTCAGTATTACAGAGGGAATGATAAGATGAGTAGAATATTAGGAGGAAATGACTGGTATCATATTTTGTTGTGGTTTTTAACATACAGCATTCTTGGATGGGTTGTGGAATCGGCCTACATGTCGCTGTGTAACCGTAAGTGGACGAACCGTGGATTTGCCAGAGGACCGATCTGTCCGATCTATGGTGTGGGAGCGCTCACGGTGTTTTTTGCGCTGAATGCCTACCAGGGGAATCGTGTTCAGCTGTTTATTATGGGAGCACTGCTTGCCACGTTTATAGAGTGGTTGACGGCACGCATCATGAATCGCGTGTTTGGAGAGGTATGGTGGGATTACAAGGATAAACCATTCAACTACAAGGGCATCCTTTGTTTGGAGAGCACCATAGCATGGGGCTTCTATACCTTGTTCCTGTTTGGCTTCCTCCATACCGTGGTGGAGCGGATTGTGAACGTGATTCCATTCTGGATCGGCAGGATTCTGGGCGTGGTTCTCGTGATCGGATTCTCACTGGATTTTTTGTATTCGCTGTATGTGGAGAAGAAGGATTCGCTTCCAGACAAAGTGACAGAGATCAGGGATATGATTATCGACAGGATCTGGAGATAACTTCAAATTGTAAAATGCAAGTTTTGATGTTTAAAATTGCAAAAAAATATTGACAATAGTACTTTAACAATTTATTATGGTAAAGGACAAGGATGTCAAGGGAACGAGCAGACAGTGTCTGCTTGTTTTTTAATTCAACTATTATAGGAGGTATGGTATGTCATACGTAGATGAAGTCATTGAATTAGTAGTAAAGAAAAACCCATCAGAACCGGAGTTCCATCAGGCGGTAAAAGAAGTATTGGAGTCTTTGAGAGTTGTTGTGGAGGCAAATGAAGACAAATACCGCAGAGAAGCTCTTCTTGAGAGACTGGTAGAGCCGGAGAGACAGTTTAAGTTCCGTGTACCTTGGGTAGATGACAAGGGACAGGTACAGGTGAACACCGGATATCGTGTACAGTTCAACAGTGCAATCGGACCTTACAAGGGCGGATTACGTTTACATCCATCTGTAAATATCGGAATCATCAAATTCTTAGGATTTGAGCAGATTTTCAAAAACTCTTTAACCAGCCTTCCAATCGGCGGTGGTAAAGGTGGCTCAGACTTTGATCCTAAGGGCAAATCTGATAGAGAAGTGATGGCATTCTGCCAGAGTTTTATGACAGAGTTATGCAAATATATCGGTGCTGACACAGATGTTCCGGCAGGCGATATCGGAACAGGTGCAAGAGAAATCGGCTTTATGTACGGACAGTACAAACGTATCAGAGGATTATCCGAAGGTGTGCTCACAGGTAAGGGCTTAAGCTACGGCGGATCTCTTGCGCGTACAGAAGCTACCGGATATGGTTTATTGTATCTGACACAGGAACTGCTTAAGATCAATGGTCTGGAACTGGCAGGAAAGACAGTTGCAGTGTCCGGTTCAGGCAATGTGGCAATCTACGCAACACAGAAAGCACAGCAGTTGGGTGCCAAGGTTGTGACAGCAAGCGATTCTACAGGCTGGGTATATGATCCAGAGGGAATCGATGTGGCTGCATTGAAGGAAATCAAAGAAGTGAAGAGAGCAAGACTGACAGAGTACAAGAACTATCGTCCGAACGCAGAGTATCATGAGGGACGTGGTGTATGGTCTGTGAAGGTTGACGTCGCTCTTCCGTGTGCTACGCAGAATGAATTACTGATCGACGATGCAAAAGCACTTGTTGCAAATGGATGCATCGCGGTTGCTGAGGGTGCGAATATGCCAACCACATTGGAAGCGACAGAGTACCTGCAGGCAAATGGCGTGATATTTGCACCAGGTAAGGCTGCAAACGCTGGTGGTGTTGCTACATCCGCTCTTGAGATGTCACAGAACAGCGAGAGACTGAGCTGGTCATTCGAAGAGGTTGACAGCAAATTACAGGGAATTATGGTTAATATCTGCCATAATATGTCTGATGCAGCTGAGAAGTACGGCGCGAAAGGCAACTACGTTGTAGGTGCGAATATTGCCGGATTTGAGAAGGTTGCAGAGGCGATGCTTGCACAGGGTGTCTGCTAGAGTTTGCTTTTAAAAGGGTTCATTCGGCGGGGGAAGGAACAGGAGGTGGCAAAGCTTCTTTGCTTTACCTTATCCGTTGGAATGGTTGTAACAGAAAACGGGATGAAGTCCGGTGGGGCTTCATCCCGTTTTTTGCAATAACCAGAATCAACTGTGTCTGATCTACGAGAGGATTTGACAAATATCGGAATTACACATAAAATATAGAAGTCTGATTTTGAACAGTCAGAAACTACAAAAAGATTAAGGGGTTAAGAACATGAATAAAAAAGAAACACTGGAGATAAGAAAGCAATTTACGCCGAATAATTGTGCAATCACACGAATCTGCGGGTGCTATGTGGACCATGAGAAAGAAAAGAAGATGGAGCTGAAAGAAGCGTTTCTCTCGCTCCCTGAGGAGGAGTGCTTTAAGTATTTCGATATTTTTAAAAAGACGCTGGGCGGAACCATCGGAAAGAATCTGATGAATATGGAATTTCCACTCGCGCAGGAGAGTGCCGGCGGGACACAGAAGTTTCTTCTGGATCTTCGAGACAGCAAGCTGAAGGATGAGATGCTGCTGGAAGAGTTCTATGACAAGGTGATTGAAAATTATGATTATGCGGAAAATTACTATATTATACTGATTCATGCCAATTATGATGTGCCGGGACGTTCTTCGGATGGGCTGGAGCTGTTTGACGCATCAGACAGTGTCTACGAGTTCGTACTGTGCAGCATCTGTCCGGTAAATCTGACAAAGGCAGGCCTGAGCTACAATGGAGAGAAAAACAGCATTGAGGAGCGGATTCGCGACTGGGTGGTGGATGTGCCGGTGAACGGTTTCCTGTTCCCACTGTTCAATGACCGGAGTTCGGACATTCACGGTGTACTTTATTATTCGAAGAAACCGGAGGAGCTTCAGCCGGCGTTTATTGAAAATGTGCTGGGCAGTGTTACACCGCTGACCGCGGCCGGACAGAAGGAGACCTTTAACGCGATTATCGCAGATACTCTCGGGGAGGATTGTCATTATGACGTAGTGAAAAATATTCATGAGACGATCCAGGAGATGGTGGAAGAGCATAAGGACGAGCCGGAGCCGTTGGAACTGTCAAAAACGGATGTGAAAAAGGTGTTTGAAAAAAGCGGTGTGCCGCAGGAGCGTATGGAAGTATTCGAGAAGGAATACGAGGAGATTGCCGGTGAAAAGACGGAGCTTCTGGCAGCCAATATTGTGGATACAAAAAAGTTCAGCATTGAGACGCCGGACATTGTGATCAAGGTGAATCCGGATAGAGCGGACCTGGTGGAAACCCGCCTGATTGACGGAAGACAGTGTCTGGTAATCGCGGTAGACGATCACATTGAGGTGAATGGAATTACGGTGAAGACGCTTCACGGTGAAGAAATAATATAGAAAATTTTTATAGCACTCTGGAAAAGCTTTTTTTCAGAGTGCTATAATTTTTTAAATATACAATAAGCATGATTGCATTTTCAAAAATACAATACTTTATGCATAAAAATGAATTTTCATTCAAAGAAAAACAGATAGCATATGAAAAAGTATATATGCTCATATTTTTTAAGTATAAGCAGGAATCGGACATTGATGTTAGAATGTTACAAATTATTGAGGCGATATTGTGAAATATTAGCCAATATAAACAAGGAGGAAAAAGGTATGTTAGATGCATCATTCTATGAAAAAACAGATGAGATCATAGAACAGCACACAAGAGAAGAATGTTCTCTGATTCCAATCATTCAGGACATTCAGGCAGAGTATCGTTATCTGCCCCCGGAACTGCTGAATTATGTGGCGAGGGAGATTGGAATCACGGAGGCAAAAGCCTACAGCGTGGCCAGCTTCTATGAAAACTTTTCGTTTGAGCCAAAGGGGAAATATGTGATCAAGGTGTGTGACGGGACGGCCTGTCATGTAAGAAAGTCGATTCCGATTCTGGATCGGCTCTACAATGATCTGAAATTATCAAAAGAAAAAGCGACGACGGATGATATGCTGTTTACACTGGAGACAGTCTCCTGTCTGGGGGCATGTGGACTGGCACCGGTTCTGACAGTGAATGACAAGGTGTATCCGGGGATGACACCGGAGGCCGCTACGGAGCTGATAAAGAAATTGAGAGGTGAAGCAGATGCAGAAAATTAATAGCCGGGACGAACTGAACCGGGTGCAGGACAGAGCAAAAAAACAGATTGAAGCCACATCATCCCGTATTTTAATCTGCGCGGGAACCGGGTGTCTTGCCGGCGGATCCGGTTTGATTTATGAGAGGCTGTGTGAACTGGCCAAGGATTGTCCGCAGGTTTCCATAGAATTTGGACCGGAGATCGCCCATGGAGACGCGTACAAAAAAACGGCTGCTCCGGGCAGTGCACAGAAGAATGTATGCGAAAATGGAGAGGGCGGGGAGACAGCACAGGAAGTTGACCAGCCAAGCGTCGGCATCAAAAAAAGTGGATGTCACGGATTCTGCGAGATGGGCCCGCTCGTGCGCATCGAACCTCACGGAATCCTGTATACAAAGGTAAAGCCGGAAGACTGTGAAGAGATTTTTGAAAAGACCATATTAAACGGAGAACTGATCCACCGTCTGTTGTATACTCAGAACGGAAAAGAGTATGCTGGGCAGGAAGAAATTCCGTTTTATAAGAAACAGACCCGTCTGGTGCTGAAAAACTGCGGACACATCGATGCAGAGCACATCGAGGAATACATCGCCACAGGTGGTTATCAGGCACTGGCAAAGGTGCTGCACCAGATGACACCTGCCGAGGTGGTGGACGAAGTGAGCGAGGCCAATCTGCGGGGCAGAGGCGGCGGCGGTTTCCAGACCGGCTATAAATGGTCACAGGTTGCATCCCAGAAAGAGACGGTGCGCTACGTTGTATGTAACGGTGATGAGGGAGATCCGGGCGCATTTATGGACCGCTCCATCATGGAAGGGGATCCTCATAAGATGATCGAGGGGATGCTTATCGCAGCCTATGCAGTGGGGGCACGGGAAGGCTACATCTATGTGAGGGCAGAGTATCCGCTGGCAATCCAGAGATTGAAGCTTGCTATCGCACAGGCAGAGGAGTGCGGACTGCTGGGTGAAAATATCATGGGAACCCAGTTTGGATTCCACTTACATATCAACCGCGGAGCCGGAGCCTTCGTCTGTGGCGAGGGAAGTGCGCTGACCGCATCCATCGAAGGAAAGCGCGGAATGCCGCGTGTGAAACCACCGCGTACGGTAGAACAGGGGCTGTTTGGAAAACCGACGGTACTCAACAACGTGGAGACCTTTGCCAACGTTCCAATGATCATTGATGACGGTGCAAAATGGTATCGCGGAATTGGACCGGAGAACAGTCCGGGAACGAAAGCATTTGCGCTGACAGGAAGTGTGAAGAACACAGGGCTGATTGAAGTACCTATGGGAACAAGCCTGCGGGAGGTCATCTTTGACATCGGCGGCGGAATCAAGAATGATCAGGAGTTCAAGGCGGTGCAGATCGGCGGACCATCCGGCGGATGTCTGGTGGAGAAGGATCTGGATGTGAGTCTGGACTTTGACTCTCTGAAGAAGATGGGAGCCATGATCGGATCCGGCGGTCTGGTAGTCATGGACCAGCATACCTGCATGGTGGAAGTGGCAAGATTCTTCATGAGCTTTACCCAGCGTGAGAGCTGCGGCAAATGTGTGCCATGCCGTGAGGGAACGAAGCGGATGCTGGAGATCCTGGAGCGGATCGTGGAAGGAAACGGAGAGATCGAGGATCTGGACAGACTGGAGAGTCTGGCGGATATGATTTCCAGCACGGCACTGTGCGGTCTCGGAAAGAGTGCACCGCTTCCGGTAATCAGCACCATGAAGGCGTTCCCGGAGGAATATATGGAGCACATTGTGGATAAAAAGTGCCGGGCAGGAGTCTGTCAGAGCATGAAAAACTATGTGATCGATCCGGAGAAATGTAAGGGCTGCTCGAAGTGTGCGAGAAGCTGTCCGGCCAGTGCCATCAGCGGCCAGATCAAGTCACCGTTTACCATCGATTCAGAAAAATGTATCAAGTGTGGAGCCTGTCTGGGGAACTGCCCGTTCGGTGCCATTTCTATAGAAGTCTAGGAGGAAGAGTAATGGGATATATGACAATAGATGGAATTGAGGTGGAGTTCACAGACGAATCCAATGTGCTGTCGGTGATTCGGAAAGCGGATATAGACATCCCCACCTTATGCTATCATTCAGAACTATCGGTATACGGAGCATGCCGGTTATGTACAGTAGAAAATGACAGAGGAAAGACATTTGCCTCCTGTTCCGAGAGACCGAGAGACGGCATGGTCATCTACACGAACACGCCAAGGCTTATGAAATACCGGAAGATGATTCTGGAACTGCTTTTGTCGGCGCACTGCAGAGACTGCACGACCTGTATCAAGAGTGGAGAATGTCACCTGCAGGAGCTGGCACACCGGATGGGCGTGACCAGCATCGGATATGAGAACAAGAAGACACAGTACCCGATTGATATGAGTTCACCGGCCATCGTGCGTGATCCGAATAAATGTATTCTCTGCGGAGACTGTGTGCGTATGTGTGACAATGTGCAGCATGTCAATGCCATCGATTTTGCTTACCGCGGAACTGAGGCGCTGGTGACTCCGGCATTTGACAAGACAATCGCGGAGACGGACTGCGTCAACTGCGGACAGTGCCGTGCGGTATGTCCGACCGGCGCGATCAGCATCAATACGAACATCGAAGTGATCTGGGAGGCTCTGGCAGATAAGAACGTCAAGGTGATTGCACAGATTGCACCTGCAGTCCGGGTGGCTGTGGGGGATGCTTTCGGTCTTGCCCGCGGGGAGAACGTGATGGGGAAAATCGTCAACGTGATGCACCGCATGGGCTTTGATGAGGTTTACGATACCGCGTACGGCGCGGATCTGACCGTGATGGAAGAGAGCAAAGAACTTCTGGAGCGCCTGACATCCGGCGAGAAACTGCCGTTGTTTACCTCCTGCTGTCCGGCATGGGTAAGCTACTGTGAGAGCCATTATCCGGAGCTTGTGGATCACATTTCCACCTGTCGCTCTCCAATGCAGATGTTTGGTGCGGTGATGCAGGAGTATTACAAGGAACCGAAGAAGAACGGCGGAAAGCAGATCCTGTCGGTGGCGGTGATGCCGTGTACGGCAAAGAAGGCGGAGATTCTGCGCGGTGAGTCCAAAACGGATGGAAAACAGGATGTGGATTACGTGCTGACCACAACGGAGCTGATCACCATGATCAAAAAGACTGGAATCCGTTTTGAGAATCTGGATATTGAGTCGTCGGATATGCCGTTTGGGATCGGATCCGGTGCCGGAATTATCTTCGGCAACACCGGCGGGGTCACAGAGGCGGTGCTCAGAAGGCTGACTGACGGGCATAACCGCAGTGACATGGACCGCATCCGCCACAGTGGCGTGCGCGGTGAAGAGGGAATCAAGGAGCTGACCTTCCCCTACAAGGACAGAGAGATCAGGGCTGCGGTCGTGAGCGGACTGGGCAATGCGGACGAGCTGATCAAACGGATCAAGAGCGGAGAGGCAGAGTATGATTTTGTGGAAGTCATGGCATGTCACAGAGGCTGTGTGATGGGCGGAGGCCAGCCGGTACAGGCGGGACCGAGAACGAGAGCTGCCAGAGCAAAAGGTCTGTACGACACTGATATCAATACACAGATCAAGAAATCCAACGAAAATCCGCTGACCGTGACGCTGTACAACACGCTGCTAAAAGGAAAAGAACACAAATTACTTCATAGAAATATGGAATAAGAAGTGATATAATCATTGCACAGAACAGAAGGTGCAGGAGATTGCGGCAGGGCGGACCTGCCGCAATGAAAAGAATAACAGAGAAAAGGCATGTTCTGAATCGTTGCAGAACGTGCCTTTTTTGTGTGATAGGAAAACCTGAAAAGAGAGGGACATAAAAGATGAATCTGACAGAACTGGAATACGTAGTTGAGGTGGAGCGGAGCGGTTCCATTTCCGGGGCGGCAAAAAAACTGTTTGTCGCACAGCCGAATTTGAGTAAGGCAATCAAGAATCTGGAGGAAGAGTTTCATATTCTGATATTTGAGCGCACGTCAAAAGGAGTTGTGACGACGAGCGAGGGGCGCGTCTTTTTGCAGCGCGCCAAGAAAGTTCTGCAGGAGGTAGCCGTCCTGAAGGGGGAGGAGCAGTCCGCGGAAAAGGTTCGGCTGAAGGTCTCTGTCCCGAGAGCGAGCTACATCACGTACGCATTTACGAAGTGCATCAACGAGATTCTGCCGGATAAGACTGGGCGGATTAATTTCGAGGAGTGCAGCTCAACCAAGGCAATCAGCAACATTTTATCGCTGAAATACGGGTTGGGCGTAATCCGCTATGAGGAAAAGTACGAGGAATATTTTCAGGATTTTCTGAAGCTGAAGGGGCTGTCCGGTGAAATTCTGGATGCTTTTGATTACAGGCTGCTGGTATCGGCGGAGAGCCCGCTGGCAGGAATGGATGAAATCAGTGGACAGGATCTGGAGCCCTGCATAGAAATTGTTCATGGCGACATCAAAATACCGGGGGAGGAGTATCTGGATCTGCTGTCAGAAGAGCTGGGACATGAGAACGTGGGAAAAAAGATCTATGTATACGAGCGGGGCAGCCAGTTCGATCTGCTGACGCTGGTTCCAAATACCTATATGTGGGTGTCCCCTATGCCGGTTAAGATTCTGGAACGGTATCAGGTGGTGGAGAAGCGCTGTACGTGTGCCGCAAGAAATGTCAAGGATGTGCTGATCTGGAAGAGCGGGCATAAAAAGTCTGAGGAAGAGCGGCTGTTTGTCGCAACGCTGAAAAGTACAATCGAGGAAATGAGAGCAAAAAATTAGTTTTGTAAGTATAAAAAGAAGACATACATTCATACTTTGTGCTATAATACAAGAAAAGCACCTGTTTTTCAAAAAAAATTGTGCATAATTTCATGGAGGGATGTATGGTCTTCTTATTGTTTGTGTTATGGATTATTCTAAATGGAAAAATAACATTGGAAATCGCTTTATTTGGAATCGCCATCAGTGCGGTTTTATATCTGTTTCTCTACAGATTTATGGATTATTCCCCCAAAAAAGAATTGGAAATTGCTAAAAAAACCGGTCAGATTATCGGTTACATATGGACTCTGAATGTGGAGATCATCAAGGCAAATATTGAGACTGCCCGCATGATTTTCCGGTGGGATGAGGAGCCGGAGCCGCTGATGGTGAGATTTCGGACAAAGCTGAAGACAAAAGTGGGCAGGACACTGCTGGCCAATTCCATCACGCTGACGCCGGGGACCATCACAGTTTCTCTGGATGGGGAAGAATATCTGGTGCATTGTCTGGATACAGGCTTTGCCAAAGGGCTGGATGAATCTGTTTTTGTAGAAAAAATCAGCCGGATGGAGGAAACGTCCGGGAAGAAAACAGAGGGGAGGCAGCACAATGTTTAAGAACTTACCTGTATTGGACAGCATCAGCTCCTGTTTTCTAATCGTTGTGCTGATCGTGCTTGCAATCATGGCGCTGCTGTGTCTGCTGCGCTCTGTGCTTGGACCGACGGTGGCAGACCGGATCATTGCGGTGAACATGATGAGTACGATGGTGATTGCTTCTATCGTAATTCTGGCGCTGCTGCTGGAGGAGCCCTATCTGCTGGATATTGCCCTGATCTATACACTGATCAGTTTTCTGGCTGTTGTGGTACTGTCCCAGATCTATGTTGGCGTTTACCGGGAGCATCTTGCGGCCAGACGGCAAAAACGAATGGCGGATGAAAACCGGCAGACGGCAGAATCGAAAACAGATGACGAAGATGCAGAGAGAGGAGGTACCGCATGACCGTACTAAGCTGGATAAAGTTTCTTGCCGGAGCATTTTTTATTCTGGCGGGGCTGGTGGTATTTGTGATACAACTGATCGGAGTTTTCCGGTTCCGGTATGTGCTCAACCGCATGCATGCCGCCGCTATGGGAGATACGCTGGGAGTGGGGCTTGTGCTTCTCGGAGTACTGATTTTGAACGGGCTGACCATGGCGTCTCTGAAAATTGGATTTATCATTGTATTTTTGTGGTTCACATCGCCGGTGGCGTCCCATGTGGTGACCAATCTGGAAGTGATGTCGAGGGAGAAGCCGGAGGAGTGCTGCCCGGTGAAAGACCTGCATGAGGAGGATGAGCAGTCATGACAACGATATTTATGTGGATATTGCTGATTTTTCTTGTGGTCTGTGCTGTTGCAGTGAGCTTTACGAAAAACATTCTGAACTCTATTCTGATCTTTATGTCCTACAGTCTGATCATGTCGGTGATCTGGATCATGCTGGAATCACCGGATCTGGCTATCACCGAAGCTGCGGTGGGAGCCGGGGTTACTTCTCTGCTGTTTTTCGTGACTCTGAAAAAGATTGGTCGGATATCCAGTGAAGATGAGAAAGAAGTGGAGAATGGATCTGCGGAGTCCTCGGATGAGACTGGCAGTGAAAATGAATCTTGAAATCCAGGAACGACAGAGAATACATAGAATGAGGTGAAAAGGGATGAGTATCCGGAAAAATCAGCAGGAATATGAAAAAAGCCGTGCCTATCGGTTTTCCCGGTGGCTGAAGGGAGAGAAGGACCCGTTTGTCGGAGTGATTGAGATGAAGTCTCAGAATCCGGATGAGGATCCGGAGCAGTTTTACAGCCAGGAGGACTATGAGGCGATCCGGCGTCATGCCCGTGATTATCAGAACAATCAGATGATTCACAGGTATAATCGAGTCTATGTGGTGGGGAGTATTGTGGCCTGTCTGGCATTGATCGTGGTCTTGATCTATGCAATCTCCTATCTGCCCGCATTTGGAAAAGCGGACAGCGTGGGAACCAATGAAGTTGCGACCCGCTATATTGAGAATGGGCTGCAGGAGACCGGGGCGGTCAACGTGGTGGCTGGAATGATTGCAACCTACCGTGCCTTTGATACCTTCGGAGAGACGACCGTTCTGTTTATCGCAACATGCAGTGTCATGATACTGCTGATGGTCGAGCGGGAGGACAAGCGCAGGCAGCTGCATCTGGATGACCGGGAATTTGAACCGGTTCAGGATGAGATCCTGCAGCATGTGGCGAAAATCTTGTGTCCCTTTATCTTTATGTTTGGAATCTATATTATTCTGAACGGACATCTCTCGCCGGGAGGTGGTTTTTCAGGCGGAGCTATCATCGGAGCCGGGATGATCCTGTTTTCCTCGGCTTATGATTTTCCAAAGATACAACGCTTTTTCAATGAACACATCTATGTCATCGTGAAAGTGACGGCACTGATGCTATATGGGACAATTGCGGTCTATTTCTTTTATACCGGAGCCAATGGTCTGGAGAGTGTCTTCCCGCTGGGAACGCCGGGAGCGATCCTGAGCGGTGGAATTATCCTCCCGATCAACATCTTTGTCGGTACGGAGGTGGCATGTACAATCTATGCGTTTTACGCATTGTTCAGGAGAGGGGGACTCTAGGAGATGGGAACAAATCTTGCGGCAAATTATGTAGAAGTAATCGCGGTGATTTTGTTTGGAATCGGGTTTACAGACCTGTTTCTGCATAAGAATCTGATCATGAAAATAATCGGGTTGAATATCATGGATACGGCAGTGTACCTGTTTCTCGCAGCCAAGGGCTATATCGCAGGGCACAAGGCGCCCATTATCGTCGACGGGGTGCAGAGCACATCGGCTTACATCAATCCGGTTCCCGGCGGGCTGGTGCTGACGGGAATCGTGGTGTCCGTGTCGGTGACGGCTCTGATGCTGGCGCTGACGATCCGGCTGTATCAGCAGTACCACACATTGAATCTGGATATTATTGCCATGAAGGTGAAGGAGAAGGAAGAATGAGTTTTGTTCAGAATGTTCCATGCTTTTCAATTCTCCTGGCAATGTTTGCGGCCATCATCACTTCCGCGGTCAGGGGAAAGACAGCACGAAAAATTTGTATAGGACTGACTATAATCGAGGGCGGCATGTCGGCATGGCTCCTCAGCTTTTTGTGGAAAACGGGGGAGAGCTATGTGTATGTCATGGGGCATTTCCCGGCACCCTGGGGAAATGAACTGCGGGCGGGAATGCTGGAGGCAGGAATGGCATTCTTTCTGTGTGTCATTATGGTGCTGTCCCTGTGGGGCGGCGTGCATGAGATCCGGGAGGACCTGGAGGCGGACAAGGCGCAGTTTTATTATATTATGGCAGATCTGCTGCTGGCATCGCTTCTCGCGCTGGTCTACACCAACGATATGTTCACGGCTTATGTGTTCGTGGAAATCAATACCATTGCCGCCTGCGGGCTGATTATGATGAAACAGTCTGATCTGACGCTTGCGGCGGCGGTCCGTTATATGATCATGAGCCTGATGGGATCGGGACTGCTGCTGATCGGAATCTGTCTGCTATACGACATGACGGGGCATCTTCTCATGAGCAATATCAAAGAACAGATCATTTCGCTTGCAACGACGGAGACATACCATATTCCGCTGCTTCTGACTATCGGCCTGATTAGCATCGGTCTTGCGATCAAAAGCGCACTGTGGCCTTTCCATACCTGGCTCCCGGGGGCATACGGATACTCGACCGTGTCCTCCTCCGCGATGCTCTCAAGCATGGTCTCAAAGGGATATATCTTTCTTTTGCTAAAAATCATTTACCGTGTGATCGGGGCAGATACCTTTGCGGGAAGCCACGTCATCAATATTTTGTTTATTTTTGGAATCGTCGGGATGGTCATCGGATCGCTGGATGCGATCCGGGAGAATAACTTAAAGCGTATGATCGCTTATTCCTCCGTGGCACAGATCGGCTATATCTTTATGGGAATCGGAATCGGAACAGACGCCGGAGTCGGGGCGGGCATGTACCACATTTTTGCCCACGCGGCTTCCAAGGCGCTGGTGTTTATCGCGGCATCCGGGCTGATTCGTGCCTCTGGCGGAAAGAGCCGGATTCAGGATCTTGCGGGAGCAGGATTCCGCAATAAGCTTGCGGGAGCCGGGTTTGTTGCAGGGGCGTTGTCCATGATTGGGATCCCCGGATTTGCCGGATTTGCCAGCAAGCTGATGTTTGCACAGGCGTCGCTGGTCAAAGCGGAGCTGGCGATTCCGGTGTTCATGGCCTTGGCGGTCAGCACAGTGCTGAATGCGATTTACTTTATGCGTGTCGCGCTGCTGATCTACACGCCGGATGATGTGCCGCTGGTGGATGCGGTGGCGGGAGCATTCCGACTGCGGGAGAATCAGAAGCATTCTGTGAGAAATGTGCAGCCGGAGGGAGTTCTGTCACCGGAAGGAATTACAGGGATGGCAGGGACAAATGCGGTGGCGGGCAGTACAGCACGGGCTGACAGCCTGGCCTACGCAGCTGCAATTCTGCTGTTTATCGCACTGAATCTGTTTCTGGGCATCTGCACACAGCCGGTGCTGCAACTGATACAACGTGGACTTGTAATCTTCGGATAGGAGGGGATTTATCGATGCAGATCATGCTTTTATGCGCCTTATTTATACCTGTATTATCCGGAGTGGTGCTGCTTGCAGTGCCGGAAAAATGGCTGCCCAGGGAGCGTCTCCGCACGCTGGCAGTCGCAGTGCTCTTCCTGACCCTTGCGGCGACCGTCGGAGTGATTTTCGGCTATGTCATGGGGCAGCATACGCCGCTGACCTTGTTCCATCTGACCAGACAGCTTTCGCTGGTGCTGCGAATCGATGCTCTGGGGATGCTTTTTCTGGGATTTATCTCTTTTGTATGGCTTCTTGCCGGAATCTTTTCTCTTGAATATCTGAACCATGAGACTCATGAACGGCGTTTCTGGGGATTTTATCTGCTGACACTGGGTGCGCTTCAGGGATTGAGCATGGCTGGAAATCTGGTTACGATGTATCTGTTTTTTGAGATGATGACACTAGTGAGTATGCCGCTTGTGCTCCATGCGGAGACGCATGAAGCAATCATGGCAGGACTCAAATACATGTTCTACTCCATGTGTGGTGCCTACATGGCTCTGTTCGGTGTGTTTTTCCTTTACTATTACTGTGACACGCTTGACTTTACGGCGGGCGGTGTGATGACGGTCCAGGTGTGGAACCAGAACAGCGCGATTCTGTTGGTTGCGGTCTTTCTGATGATTGCCGGCTTCGGGGTCAAGGCCGGTATGTTCCCCATGCATGCATGGCTTCCGACTGCACATCCGGTTGCCCCTGCTCCGGCGTCCGCTGTCCTTTCGGCGATCATCGTCAAGGGCGGCGTACTGGCGATCATTCGGAGTGTGTATTACATTGTGGGGGCAGAGAATATCCGCGCAAGCTGGGTGCAGAATACCTGGCTGGTTCTGGCACTGATCACGATATTTCTGGGTTCCATGCTGGCGTACAAGGAACCGGTGTTGAAAAAGAGGCTCGCTTATTCTTCGGTGAGCCAGGCCTCTTACATCCTGCTCGGACTTGCCTTTCTGAATGTGGGAGCAATGACGGGAGCACTGCTCCACATTGTATTCCACGCGTTCATCAAGACGGCTCTGTTTCTGAGTGCCGGTGCAATCATCTACAAGACCGGAAAAACCAGAGTGAATGAACTGCGCGGAATCGGAAAAGAGATGCCGGTCACAATCTGGTGTTTCACCTTCGTATCTCTCGCGCTGATCGGAATTCCTCCGGCCAGCGGTTTTATCAGCAAATGGTATCTGGCAACGGGAATGTTGGAGAGTGGTCTTCCTGTTTTTGCATGGCTGGGTCCAGTGATTTTGCTTGTCAGTGCACTTTTGACGGCGGGATATCTGCTTCCGGTCACCATTCAGGGCTTTCTTCCGGGAGCAGACTATGATTACGGAAAGCTTGTGAAGCACGAACCATCGGCAAAAATGCTGGTTCCGCTGATCATTCTGGCATCGGGGGCTTTGATCATGGGTATCTTTCCAGGTGGCCTTATCCGTTTTCTACAGCAGATCGCAGAATCTGTATTTTAACTTGTACTAAGGAGGACCCGCCGCAGGTGGGAGGAACCTTGGTGCCTACGAAGTGCCCTTCCGAATAAGGTTCGGATTATAAAGGGCACTGCTCAATACAAGGAGGTGACAAATTGAATTCGTGGTTAACAGTCGCAGCGGTGCTGCTCCCCATCGCAGGGGGAATCCTGATTCCAATCCTGCCGTTTCGCAGACGCATACATATGGAATGGTACATCGAGGCTTTGGTAATTGCCACCTCGGTTCTGGTGTGGTGTCTGCTTCTTCACCGGCCGGAGGAACTGGTTTTGCTCCGGTTTACGGATCAGATTGTATTTACGCTTCGGATTGACGGTTTGGGCACGGTGTTTGCCGGACTGATCTCGGTGCTGTGGCCGCTTGCCATACTGTATTCCTATGAGTATATGACACATGAAGAGCGGGAGAGACCGTTTTTTATGTTCTACACGGCAACCTTCGGTGTGACGCTGGGAATCGCATTTGCGGGAAACATCCTGACCATGTATTTCTTTTACGAATTGCTGACCCTGGTCACGATTCCTCTGGTCATTCATACTTTTACAAGAGATGCGGTGCTCGCGGCGAGAAAATACATCTATTTCTCCATGGGTGGGGCGGCGTTCGGGTTTATTGCTGTTGTATTTCTGCTCTATTACGGAGGAAATACGGAATTTGTGCTGGGTGGATTTCTGGGCAGCCTGCCCGGCGGACTGAATTTCAATCTGGTGCTGGCAGTCTTTGTCATCGGATTTATCGGATTCAGCGTCAAGGCAGCCATGTTCCCGTTTTACTCCTGGCTTCCGGATGCAGGCGCGGCACCGACTCCGGTCACTGCACTGCTCCATGCGGTAGCGGTCGTGAAAGCAGGTGCATTTGCAGTGATCCGGCTGACTTACTATTGCTTTGGAACGGAGATGCTCATCGGAACATGGGCGCAGAAGCTGGTGCTCTCTCTGGCCATGTTCACCATTGTATTCGGCTGCAGTATGGCGGTGCGGGAGACACATCTGAAGAGGCGGCTTGCGTTCTCGACGGTCAGCAATCTGTCCTATATTATATTCGGAGCAGCCATCATGACGACGGCAGGGTTGGCAGGCGCGCTTTGCCACATGGTGTTTCACGCCATCATGAAGATCAGTGCCTTCTTCTGTTCCGGTGCGATCATGCACCAGACGGATCACCATTTTATTCCGGATATGGACGGCTTTGGGCGGAAGATGCCCTGGGTCTACGGGGCATTTACCGTGTCTGCCCTGGGAATGATGGGGGTGCCGGGGTGTTGCGGATTTATCAGTAAATGGCTTCTTGCAGAAGCAGCTATCGGAGCTGGAACAGTGTGGACCTGGATCGGAGTGGCAGCACTTTTGATCTCGGCACTGCTCACGGCCATCTATATGATGACGTTTGTCGTCCGGGGATTTTTCCCGGGAAAAGATTTTGATTATGAGAAGCTTCGCGATGTGCGGGATCCGAACTGGAAGATGATTCTGCCATTGGCAGTTTTCAGCATTGCAATTGTTGGATTCGGGCTGTACTCGACACCGTTGACGGAGTTTTTGTCCAGGGTCGCAGCCGGATTGATCTGAGAGGAGGGATAGAAGATGAAATCGTTGTTTGTTATCGTAGTATTCTATCCCATGCTGGGGGCAATTCTGGGATATCTGATCGGGAGAAAATCAAAGGAGGCGAGAAATTATTTTGCGGATTTTGTTGTGATCTCCGAATTTTGTCTCATGCTGTTGGCACTGGTGAAGCTGCAGGGTGAGGAGTTGTTTCTCGACGAGATCTGTGGAATGGGACTGCATTTTGCCATGAATGGATTCCGTGGACTCTATGGTCTTATCGCCGCTTTTATGTGGATGATGACCATGATATTTTCACGGGAGTACTTCGCACATTACCGCAACCGAAACCGCTATTATCTGTTCCAACTGGTCACGCTGGGGGCGACGGTTGGTGTGTTTTTGTCAGCCAGTCTTTACACCACGTTTTTATTTTTTGAGATCATGTCCTTTACCTCCTATGTCTGGGTGGCACAGGATGAGAGAAAAGAGTCTCTGCGGGCAGCTGAGACATACCTCGCGGTGGCGGTCATCGGCGGGATGGTGCTGCTCATGGGATTGTTTCTGCTGTACAATGAGATCGGAACACTGGAGATTGCAGAACTGGCGCAGGGGTGCGAGGCCAGTCCCCACAGGACGAGACTGTATGTGGCGGGGGCGTGCATTCTGTTTGGATTTGCTGCCAAGGCGGGGGCATTCCCACTGCACATCTGGCTGCCGAAGGCCCATCCGGTGGCACCGGCGCCGGCCTCTGCACTGCTGTCCGGGATTTTGACGAAAGCGGGAGTGCTGGGGATTCTGATTGTCAGCTGCTATATGTTTTACGGTGACAAACCCTGGGGCAGCATGCTACTGCTATTCGGTGTTTTGACAATGTTTGGCGGAGCAGTGTTGGCCGTATTCTCCGTAGACCTGAAGCGAACGCTGGCCTGTTCCTCCATGTCGCAGATTGGCTTTATTCTGGTGGGAATTGCAATGCAGTGCCTGTTGGGGGAGGAAAATGCGCTGGCAGTTCATGGAACCTTTCTGCACATGATGAACCATTCACTGATCAAGCTGGTCCTGTTTATGGTAGCTGGTGTTGTGTTCATGAATATCCATGAACTGAATCTCAATGAAATCCGCGGATTTGGAAGGCACAAGCCGTTTCTCAACCTGGCATTTCTCATGGGAGCACTGGGAATCAGCGGGATGCCTCTGTGGAACGGATATATCAGCAAGACCCTGATCCATGAGAGTATTGTGGAATATGGAAGTTCCCCGGAATTTGTGTTTGTGGAATGGATATTTCTGATCAGCGGGGGACTTACGGCAGCGTATATGACAAAACTTTATGTGGCACTGTTCGTGGAACGGAATACGGATGAAAAAAAGCAGGCCCGTTATGACGCCATGAGCAGCAGCTATATGAACGCGCAGAGCCGGTTTGCTATCGGCGTAAGCGCACTGGTGCTGCCTGTGCTGGGAATTTTTCCGACCCTGACGATGGATCGTCTGGCACAGCTCAGTCAGGGATTTATGGGACTGAGTGAGTATGGACATCACGTGCATTATTTCGGCTGGGAGAGCGTTCGCGGAGGTCTGATTTCCCTCGCCATCGGGGTGGTGGTGTATCTGTTCGTGGTGCGGACATTTTTCATGCCCCGCAGGAACGGTGTCCGGGTGTATGCGGACCGCTGGCCGGCCTGGATGGATCTGGAGAACCTGATATACCGGCCGCTGATCCAGTACATACTCCCGACGGTGGGACAGTTTGTGTGCAGGATCGGTGACAGTCTGGTGGATACCCTTGTGGTGGTGCTTCGGAAAACAATCTACAACGACCGGAAGATTCCCTACCGCACCGGGCGTTTGCCAAAGGCGGATGTGTTGTTTGGGACTTTCATGGACTGGTATGCGGTTCGGTTAAGGCATCGGGACCAGGCGGTTTCTTACCGGCGTTCCCTGCGCCGCAGGAAAGTGGAGCGAAAAGAGAGCCGGCTGATGATCCGGCGCAGTCTATCCTATGGAATGCAGATGGTTGGAATCGGCATGCTGATCGTTGTGGGATACCTGCTGCTGTACCGGTTTGCACATTAGATGTATAAAGAAGAATATGAAAAAACGATTCTTCTCCATCATGACTGTAGTCGTCATGGTGGGATATGCATTGTCCATTGTTCCAATCGAAAAAAATAAGACGGGGATTGTGGTTCCCGGTAAAAGATGCATGAAAATAAAATACCAGCCATATTCTGATAATAGACAATGTCGGAAGAAGGGGCTTATCTATGAAGATATGGCTGGCTCTATACCTAAGTGGGGTGCTTGCGCTGAATCAGTTTCCTGTGTGCGTTACACCTCAAAACACTTCCTGCCTGCAGATGGAACAAAGTGAAACGGACCGCCTGGTGAAACAGGAGGAGACGGATCAGACAAATGTGGGGGAACAACCCGGAGAACAGCCCGGGGCACAGCCGGGGATGCAGCCGGAGGGGATTGAAATTGGTGCCCCGTCAGCACTGCTGATGGAAGCGTCCACAGGTGAAATTGTATGTGAGAAAAATGCAGATGAAGAGCGGCCGCCTGCAAGCGTCACTAAGGTTATGACGCTGCTTCTTATTTTTGATGCATTAGAGGACGGAAAAATCAGTCTTACAGACGAGGTGACTACGTCGGAATACGCGGCGTCCATGGGCGGATCCCAGGTGTTTCTGGAGACAGGGGAAAAGCAGACGGTGGAGACTCTGATCAAGTGTATTGCGGTCGCCTCGGCAAATGACGCGTGTGTTGCACTTGGCGAATACATTGCCGGGAGTGAGCAGGAATTTGTGGCGCGGATGAACGAGCGGGCAAAGGGACTGGGGATGGAGCACACACATTTTGTGAACTGCAATGGTCTTGATGCAGAGGGGCATCTCACCACCGCGCGGGATATTGCGCTCATGTCGCGGGAACTGATCAATAGATACCCACAGGTCCACGAGTATTCCATGATATGGATGGAGAATATCACACACAATACAGCGAAGGGGAGTTCCGAGTTCGGTCTGAGCAATACAAACAAACTGGTTCGCCAGTATGAGTACACCACCGGTCTGAAAACGGGCTCCACGGGAGAAGCAAAATTCTGCATCTCCGCCACAGCAAAGAAAAATGAGGTAGAGCTGATCGCAGTGATCATGGCGGCACCGGATCCGAAGACCCGATTTCAGGATGCAGTCACGCTTTTAAATTACGGGTTCGGCAAATGTCAGTTGTACAGGGATGCCGGGTCACAGAAACTAAAGACGGTGCCGGTGACCGGCGGAAAGAAAGAACAGACGACATGTATATACGAATCGGATTTTACGCATCTCTTTACAAAAGGGGAAGATATCAGTAAAGTCACATCAAAGATCACATATAAAGAGAGCGTGAAAGCGCCCGTAAAAAAGGGAATGCAGGTGGGAACCATCCGGTATCTGCTGGATGGAACGGAAATCGGAAACGTAAAGCTTGTCGCGGACGAGGAAGTGAAACGTGCGGATTTTATGGATTATCTTAAAAAACTGGCAGACCGTGCGGCACTGTGAAAGGGGACAGGAAAGGCACCGCAGGAGAAATCAGAGTTAACTTTCTTTGAAAGGCATGGTATACTTATGTCATTCATGAAAGCATAGAGGGAGATAAATAAATTGAGAGGGAAACGTATGGTGGGATATATAGGCGGTGCACTGGCGCTGCTTCTGGGCGTGGAATGCATCCGGGAACTGAATATGTTCCGGGTGACTCATTACCGGATAGATTCTCCCAAGTTAAAAACACTTGGGGAAGAAAAGAAAATCGTTTTTCTGAGCGATCTGCACAATAAGGTTTACGGGAACAACAACGAGGAGCTGATACGGACGATCGCAGCACAACAGCCAGATCTGATTCTGATTGCCGGAGATATGCTGATTGGGAAAGAAGGGGCGGACATAGATCCGGCCGTCGATTTTGTGAAGCGTCTCCCGCGAATCTGCCCGGTTTACTACGGCAATGGCAATCATGAGCAGCGCATGAAGGAGCAGCCGGAAAAGTACGGTGACGTCTACGAACGATTTCGGGGAAAGCTGGTTGACGCGGGTGTGAAATTTCTTGAAAATGAGACAGTCAGTCTGGACTGGATCGGAGTGGAGGCCGTGGTGAGCGGAGCGGAATATTCGATGCGGTATTTTGAAAAATTCAAGAGATACGAGATGCCCGTCGAAGAAATAGAATCCCGTATCGGGAAGGCGGATCCCCACAAATACCAGATTCTGATCGCACACAATCCGGTCTATTTTCAGACCTACAAACGGTGGGGCGCGGATCTTGTGGTGTCTGGGCATCTCCATGGCGGCATTGTCCGGATTCCGGGGATTGGCGGGGTGATCACACCGCAGGCATGGCTGTTTCCGCGCTATTCGGGTGAACTGACAGTTGACGGTGACAGCAGCCTTGTGGTCAGCAAAGGTCTTGGAACACACACGGTCAATATGCGGCTTTTTAACAAGGCAGAAGTGATCGTGCTTCATTTTGGACACTCTTGCGTAACGGCATGAGCCGTTGACGTGCAGAGCGGGATATCCGGAGATAAATGGAAACGGCATGCCTGGCCAGGGATGGAGGCATCATGTCCGGTCACAAATAGTTCTTGTGAATTTAAGCGAAGTTTATTATAATAAACAAAGTTGAAGCAAAGCGGATTTTAATGTCCGCTTTTTATAGAAACGCATTCAAAGTATTCCCTTGTTTTGTACGAAAACAGTTTGTGTTATGCACAACAGTTTCCGGTACAAAAAGGGGCAGACGAAGAATACAGAAAAAAGGACAGGAAAAACAGATGGGAATACCCGTAAAACTGCAAGTCTTCGAAGGTCCGCTGGATCTGCTGCTGCACTTGATTGATAAAAATAAAATAGACATCTATGACATTCCGATTGTCGAGATCACCAATCAGTACATGGACTATATCAAAGCCATGGAGCAGGAGGACCTGAACGTGATGAGCGAATTTCTGCTCATGGCTGCGACACTTCTGGATATCAAGTGCAGGATGCTGCTTCCCAAGGAAGTCAATGAGGAGGGCGAGGAGGAAGATCCCCGTCAGGAACTGGTGGAACAGCTGCTGCAGTACAAGATGTACAAGTATATGGCCTTTGAACTGAAGGACCGCCAGGTGGACGGAAACCTGACTTTCTATAAGCAGCCGACGATTCCATCTGAGGTGAACGATTACGCGGAACCAGTTGATCTGGATCTGCTGTTGGGTGACCTGACGCTCGCACAGCTGAACCGTATTTTTGAGGATGTGATGAAGCGGCAGGAGGACAAGGTTGATCAGGTGAGAAGCAAATTCGGTAAGATCGAGAAGGAGGAAGTGTCACTTCCCGACAAGATGGTCTATGTCAAAAATTACGCGATGGAGCACCAGCGGTTCAGTTTCCGGCAGATGCTGCAGGAGCAGACCTCGAAAATGCACGTGGTAGTCGCATTTCTGGCAGTATTGGAGATGATGAAGACGGGAGAGCTTCAAATCGAACAGGAGGATACATTTGGTGAGATTATGATCACATCTCTGGTGACAGAGTAGATCCATAAAGACAGCGGGAGAGAACCGGTATGAAAAAAGCGAGGAATAAAATGGAAATCGAAAAAATGCAGGGCATGATAGAGGCAATTCTCTTCACAATGGGGGATTCTGTGGAGCTGGGGCAGATCGCCGGGGCAATCGAACACGATGAAGAGACCACCAGAAAAATAATTCACAATATGATGGACAAATACGAGGCGGCAGATCGCGGAGTGCGGATCATCGAACTGGACAATTCCTTTCAGATGTGCACGAAGAAGGAGGCCTATGACTGCCTGATACGGATTGCGAAGGCGCCAAAACGGTATGTTCTGACGGATGTGCTTCTGGAGACAATGTCCATTATTGCTTACAAGCAGCCCGTCACCAGACTGGAGGTTGAGAAAATCCGCGGAGTAAAATCAGATCACGCGGTCAACAAGCTGGTAGAGTATGGGCTGGCGCAGGAAGTTGGTCGGCTGGATGCTCCCGGACGTCCGATCCTGTTCGGTACCACGGAGGAATTTCTGCGGAGATTCAGCGTACAGTCTCTGGACGAACTCCCGAGTCTGAATGCGGAACAGATGGAAGAATTTAAAAGCGAAGCCGAGGATGAGGCGCAGATGAAGCTCAATATATGATTGCCTGTTGTATATTCATGCAGAGTCATGCCCGCACAAAACACCACATACACTTAAATAATAGTGCATGTGGTGTTTTTAATGAAAAAAATTCTAATGGTATTCGTGTTGTTTCTCTTTAATTTTAATATTGTATACATGAGTACAATTCAGGCACGGGCATCTGACGCAGAAGAACTCACGCTGTATGCCCAGTCAGCAGTTCTGATGGATGCGGACAGCGGGAGGGTACTCTACGTAAAGAACGGGCAGGAGGCGAGGCCTATGGCGAGTACGACCAAGATTATGACATGCATTCTCGCGCTGGAGTACGGCCGCCTGGATTCGACAGTATCCGTGTCGGCGGAAGCGGCTGCCCAGCCCCAGGTGCACCTTGGGATGCAGCAGGGGGAGTCCTTCCGGCTCCGGGATCTGCTGTATTCACTGATGCTGGAGTCTCACAATGACTCCGCGGTCGCTGTCGCGGAGCACATCGGCGGTTCGGTGAGCGGATTTGCGGAAATGATGAACCAGAAAGCGAGAGAGCTGGGGTGTGAGGACACCCACTTTATCACCCCCAACGGTCTGGATCAGACGGATGAAGGGGGCGTGCATCACACGACGGCCCGGGATCTGGCCCTGATTATGCGATACTGTGTCTATGGGTCACCAAAAAGCCGGGAGTTTGTTGAAATCACGCAGACAAAAAATTATGTTGTAAATGAAATCTATGGGAAACGAACCTGTTCCTGCGCAAATCACAATGCCTTTCTTAGTATGATGGAGGGAGCTGTCTCCGGAAAAACGGGGTTCACGGGGGACGCGGGGTATTGTTATGTGGCGGCACTCGAACGGGGGGAGCGAAGATTCATTGTGGCACTCCTGGCCTGTGGATGGCCGAATAATAAAGGATATAAATGGAAAGACACAAGACTGCTTTTCACTTATGGTCTGGATCATTATCACTATCGGAAGGTTACGTTTTCGTGCGAACTTCCGGCGGTGAATGTTGTGCTCGGAATCCCGGACAACGGATACCGGGGACCTTCCACGGCTTCTCTTACCTGCGATGTTGGGAAAAAGCTTTCTGAAAAGGTGTTGCTGCGGGATGATGAACAGATGCAGAAAGCAGTCATTCTGCCGAAGCAAATAACGGCGCCGGTAAAAAAAGATAAAATTGTCGGCCGGGTTACATACAAAATAGGAGATTACACGGTGGCGGATATCCCGGTGCGGACGACAAAAACGGTGGGTAAATGGGACTTTTTCTGGGCACTTAACATTGTGGGGCAGCAATTTGCTCAAATGTAACAAAATAAATCAAATAAAATGATTAAATTTACCACTGGAAAAGATAATATATATGTGTTAGTATATGAATATCACAAAAAAAGACAACGAAATTGATTTATCCTACTGTTGAGGAATAGCGGAATCGATCAATGAAGGAGAGAAAAGATGAAGAATTATGAGAAATATGAAATCAGTTACTTTATGCCGCCTGTAGAATCTTATGACTGGGTGAAAAAAGATCATATCGATAAAGCACCGGCCTGGTGCAGTGTAGACCTGAGAGATGGAAATCAGGCTCTGATTGAGCCTATGGGACTTGATGAAAAAGTAGAGTTTTTCCAGCTGCTGCTGGACGTGGGATTCAAAGAAATCGAGGTGGGATTCCCAGCGGCATCTGAGACCGAGTACCAGTTTCTGCGCACGATTATCGAGCAGAATATGATTCCGGACGATGTGACCATCCAGGTGCTGACACAGGCGAGAGAACATATTATTAAGAAGACATTTGAGGCTGTAAAGGGAGCACCGCACGCGGTGATCCATCTGTACAACTCCACATCGGTTGCCCAGAGAGAACAGGTCTTCCGCAAATCAAAAGAAGAGATCAAACAGATCGCAGTTGACGGTGCAATACTGTTAGACAGACTGGCGAAGGAGACGGACGGAAACTTTACATTCCAGTACAGCCCGGAGAGTTTCCCGGGAACAGAGGTTGATTACGCGCTGGATGTCTGCAACGCAGTTCTGGATGTGTGGAAACCGACACCGGAGAAAAAGGCGATCATCAACCTGCCGACTACGGTGGAGAATGCGATGCCGCATGTGTTTGCAAGCCAGGTAGAATTTATGAGTAAGAACTTAAACTACAGGGAGAATGTGATTCTGTGTCTCCATCCCCACAATGACCGCGGTTGTGGTGTCAGCGATGCAGAGCTTGGCATTCTTGCAGGTGCGGACCGAATTGAGGGAACCTTGTTCGGAAACGGTGAGAGAACAGGAAATGTAGATATTATCACCGTAGCCATGAATATGTTCTCACACGGTGTGGATCCGAAGCTGGATTTCTCAAATATCAACGACATCTGTGAAGTGTATGAGAGACTGACCCGCATGAAGGTATATGAGCGATCTCCGTATGCAGGTGCGCTGGTGTTCACCGCATTCTCGGGATCTCATCAGGATGCGATCGCCAAGGGAATGACATGGAGAGAAGAGGGTAAGTCAGACAAGTGGACGGTTCCATACCTTCCAATCGATCCGAAGGATGTGGGAAGGCGCTACGATTCCGACGTGATCCGCATCAACAGCCAGTCAGGAAAAGGCGGCGTAAACTACGTCCTGAAACAAAATTTCGGAATCACGATTCCGGAGAAGATGAAGGAGGAAGTGGGATATCTGGTAAAGGATGTCTCAGACAAAGCACACAAAGAGCTTTCGCCGGATTCTATTTACCGTATTTTTGAGGACCATTATATTACCTACCATCCAATTTTCACCATCGATGAGTGTCATTTCAAGCAGGAGGATGGAATCCTTGCGGAGGCAACCATTCATAACGGGGAGGATGAGCATGTGATCAACGGCGTCGGCAACGGGCGTCTCGATGCGGTGAGCAATGCCGTGAAGCATTATTTCGGAGTGAGCTATGAGCTGTCATTCTATGAGGAGCATTCACTCACGAGAGGGTCTTCCTCAAAGGCGGTCGCGTATGTTGGTATCGTGTGCAACAAGCAGCGTTACTGGGGCGTGGGCGTAGATGCAGATATCGTGAAGGCATCTATTGCAGCACTGACTGTGGCGGTGAACAAGATGGAGGAGATCAAGAACGCAGATGCATGCAAGGATGCGAGACTGATCGAGATCACAAACTATATTCATGCAAATTATAAGACAGTGACGCTGGACGATCTCTCAGAGCAGTTCTTTCTGTCCAAACCATATCTGTCTAAATATATCAAAGAAAAATCAGGAATGACTTTCGGGGATATTCTGAAGAATGTCCGGATGAAGAAGGCACGTGCGATGCTTAAAAGCAGCAGCATGACGGTGGAGAATATTGCCGAGTCGGTGGGCTATCAGAACGTAGAGCATTTTAACAGACTGTTCAAAAAAACATATAATATGACACCGGTTCAGTTCAGGAACAGAAAATAAAACCGTATAAAACAACCCATGGCGCAAGGAAGAGTCAATATTACAGGCGCCGTGGGTTGTTTTTATAGAAAATGCATCAAGATGAGCCTGTGAAAATAATATCAGAATTTTCGCGGAATAATTTGCTATTTTTCCCAGAATCAGATATACTATAATAGGCAAAAATTTTGATGAAGTTTTTCAAAAAATATATAACATGGAGGGCTAAAATATGAGTTACAATGTAACAGAAAACTCTGCAAGCAAAAGAATTGCCGCTATGCTTGATCAGGGTAGCTTTGTTGAAATCGGGGGGGCAGTCACTGCCAGAAATACTGATTTTAACATGCAGGAAAAAGACACTCCGGCAGACGGTGTCATCACTGGTTATGGGGTGATTGACGGTAATCTGGTATACGTGTACAGCCAGGACGCAACAGTATTGAAGGGTTCTATCGGCGAGATGCACGCAAAGAAGATTGCAAATATTTATGATATGGCAATGAAAATGGGAGCACCGGTCATCGGTCTGGTTGACTGTGCAGGTCTGCGGCTCCAGGAGGCTACAGACGCACTGGAGGCATTTGGTGGTTTATACTACAAACAGGCTATGGCATCTGGTGTGATTCCACAAATCACAGCAATTTTTGGAATGTGTGGCGGCGGTCTGGCAATTGTTCCAGGACTGACAGACTTTACATTCATGGAGAGCACAGACGGAAAACTGTTTGTAAACTCACCAAATGCGCTCGAAGGCAATGAGATTTCAAAATGTGACACTTCCAGTGCAGATTATCAGGCAAAAGAGGCCGGTCTTGTAGACGGAATCGGTACAGAGGCTGAGATTCTTGGGCAGATCCGCTCACTGGTAGCTATGATTCCTTCCAACAATGAGGATGACGCATCCTACGATGAATGTACAGACGATCTCAATCGGGTATGTGCAGATCTGGCCAACGCCGGAGAGGACACAGCGATCGCGCTTGCGATGCTCTCTGACAGCAGCGTTTTCTTTGAGACAAAGAAAGCATTTGCAAAAGATATGGTGACAGGATTTATCAGACTGAATGGAATGACCGTTGGAGCAGTTGCCAACAGAACAAAGGTTTACGATGCGGCAGGATCTGTCGTGGAAGAGTTCGATGCGGTTCTCTCGGTAGAGGGATGTAAGAAAGCAATCGATTTCGTGAACTTCTGTGACGCATTTAACGTGCCGGTATTGACACTGACAAATGTGACAGGCTTCGCAGCAACGAAAGAGGCAGAAAAGAACATGGCCAGAGCGACAGCGAGAATGACCTATACATTTGCCAACGCAAGCGTTCCTAAGGTCAATGTGATCGTTGGAAAAGCTTACGGAAGTGCATACGTAGCAATGAACTCTAAATCAATCGGTGCAGATATGGTCTATGCATGGCCGACAGCGGAAATCGGAATGATGGATTCCAAGCTGGCAGCTAAAATCATGTATGCAGACGCAGATGCAGCGACATTGAACGAGAAGGCAGCGGAGTACAAAGAATTGCAGTCAAGTCCGATGTCAGCAGCAAGAAGAGGATATGTGGATGCAATCATTGACCCAGCTGATACAAGAAAGTATGTGATCGGAGCATTCGAGATGCTTTTCACAAAAAGAGAAGATCGTCCGGCAAAAAAACACGGAACGGTTTAGTGAGGTGAGGCAAAGTGAAGAAAAAAATTAGTTTATTATTACTTGTCTTTGTTCTCGCTGCGACCTGTCTTGCCGGATGCGGTGGAAGTACAGAGAAGGCGACGCTTAATTACGATGAGGCGACGCTGCAGAGTTACTCTGAGAACATTGTGCAGTCATTTTCACAGATGTCCGATGACAATTTCGAACTGCTTAAAGAAGAGTCAGAATTTGCATCAAATTCCAGACTTCTGCAGGCAGGGCTCCCGATTCAGTGCGAAGATTTCCGCACAATGATCGAAGCGTGGCAGAACGCGACCAAAGAGTACGGTGCTTATGTGGAGCATGGTGACTGGCAGATAGAAGCTACAGACAAAGACGTGACACTTACAACAACGGCTGATTTCGAAAATAAACAGACGGAACTGGTGTTTGTGTTTGACGAGAAGCTGAATATGACGAGTCTGACGGTGGATGTACATTACACGATCGGACAGATCCTCGAAAAAGCAGGACTTAATACATTGTTGGGAATGGGAACTGTATTTGCAGTATTGATTTTCATTTCGCTCATTATTTCTTTATTTAAATTTATTCCTGCGATCGAAGCAAAGTTTAAAAACAAGAATAAAGTGGAAGTTGCAGCGCAGGCACCGGTTTCCAGACCGGCACCGGTTCAGACGGCTGTTGTCACAGACGACACAGAACTGATTGCGGTAATCACGGCGGCAATCGCAGCTTCGGAAGGTACAAGCTCAGACGGATTTATTGTACGTTCAATTAAGAGAAGAAAAACGAATAAATGGAATTAATCAGGAGGAGATCAAGATGAAAAATTATGCTATTACAGTAAACGGAACTGTGTATGATGTAACAGTAGAGGAAAAAGGTGCAGGAAGTGCACCTGTAGCAGCGCAGGCAGCACCTGTAGCAGCACCAGCTGCAGCACCGGCGGCACCGAAAGCAGCAGCCGGTGCAGGAAGTATCCAGGTGAAAGCCGGAGCAGCCGGAAAGGTATTTAAATTAGAAGCAAGCGTAGGACAGAACGTGTCCAAGGGTGATCCGGTCGTGATCATCGAAGCAATGAAAATGGAGATCCCGGTAGTAGCCCCAGAGGATGGAACAGTTGCCAGCATCGATGTAGCAGTAGGTGATGCAATCGAATCAGGAGCAGTACTTGCTACATTAAACTAGTAACCTAGGAGGTTTTGACAAATGGAATATATTTCAAATACATTAGGAAACCTCGTGCATCAGACAGCATTTTTCAACCTGACCGTTGGAAATTATATTATGATTCTCGTTGCATGTTTTTTCCTCTATCTGGCAATCCGACACGAGTTTGAGCCGTTACTTCTGGTTCCTATCGCGTTTGGTATGCTGTTGGTTAATATTTATCCAGATATTATGATGTCCATCGAAGATTCTCCAAACGGAATCGGCGGACTTCTCCACTATTTTTATCTGATGGATGAGTGGGCGATCCTTCCGTCTTTGATCTTCATGGGCGTTGGTGCGATGACGGACTTTGGTCCGTTGATTGCGAATCCGAAGAGCTTTCTGCTCGGAGCCGCAGCACAGTTTGGCATTTTCGCTGCTTATCTCGGAGCAATGGCTCTTGGATTTTCAGATAAAGCAGCGGCGGCAATTTCAATCATCGGTGGTGCCGATGGCCCGACCTCAATCTTCCTTGCAGGTAAACTGAGTCAGACAGCCATCATGGGACCGATCGCTGTGGCAGCGTACTCGTACATGTCACTGGTACCGATCATCCAGCCTCCGATCATGAAGCTGCTCACGACAGAAAAAGAGCGTAAGATCAAGATGGAACAGCTCAGACCGGTATCCAAATTAGAGAGAATCCTCTTCCCGGTTATCGTTACAATCGTAGTATGCTCTATCCTTCCTACTACAGCACCGTTGGTAGGTATGTTGATGCTCGGTAACCTGTTCAGAGAGTCTGGTGTGGTAAGACAGCTGACAGAAACGGCATCGAATGCGTTGATGTACATCGTTGTTATCCTCCTCGGAACATCCGTGGGAGCAACCACAAGTGCAGAAGCATTCCTAAACTGGGATACAATCAAAATTGTTGTACTCGGTCTGCTGGCATTCTGTTTTGGTACGGCAGCTGGTGTATTGTTCGGAAAACTGATGTGTGTTGTGACACACGGCAAGGTGAACCCACTGATCGGTTCCGCAGGTGTATCTGCAGTACCGATGGCGGCACGTGTTTCCCAGAAGGTCGGCGCAGAGGCGGATCCTACGAACTTCCTGCTGATGCATGCCATGGGACCGAACGTGGCCGGAGTTATCGGAACCGCAGTTGCGGCCGGAACATTTATGGCCATATTTGGTGTAGTATAAAATCGGAACTCAGGGCGCAGCTTTCTGAGTGAAGTGGAAGATTTTCGTGGGAACCTCGTTTCCTCATAAAAATTTAAAAGGAGAAAAATAATGGCAGATATAGAAAAAAAACCAATTAAAATTACGGAAACCATTCTGCGTGATGCGCATCAGTCTCTGATTGCAACGCGTATGACAACCGAGCAGATGCTTCCGATCATCGACAAGATGGATAAAGTGGGATACCATTCCGTAGAGTGCTGGGGTGGTGCTACATTTGATGCATCCCTTCGTTTCCTGAAGGAAGATCCATGGGACAGACTTCGCAAGTTCCGCGATGGATTTAAGAATACCAAGCTTCAGATGCTGTTCCGTGGACAGAATATCCTTGGATACCGTCCGTATGCAGATGATGTCGTAGAGTACTTCGTACAGAAATCTGTTGCCAACGGTATCGACATCATTCGTATTTTTGACTGTCTGAATGACCTGCGTAACCTGCAGACAGCCGTGACGGCAGCAAACAAAGAAAAAGGACACGCTCAGGTTGCACTTTCGTACACTCTGGGTGATGCATATACCATGGAATACTGGACAGATATCGCGAAGAGAATCGAAGATATGGGTGCAGATTCTATCTGTATCAAAGATATGGCAGGACTGCTTCTTCCATATAAAGCGACCGATATGATCGCGGCGATGAAGGATGCGGTGAATATCCCGATCCAGCTTCATACCCACTATACATCCGGTGTGGCTTCGATGACATATATGAAAGCGGTAGAAGCAGGTGTTGATGTGATCGATACAGCAATGTCACCGTTCGCACTGGGAACCTCACAGCCGGCAACAGAGGTTATGGTTGAGACCTTCAAGGGCACACCGTATGATACCGGATTTGACCAGGCTCTTCTGGCTGAGATCGCTGATTATTTCAGACCGATCCGCGACGAGGCACTGGATTCCGGACTTCTGAATCCGAAGAACCTTGGTGTCAACATCAAGACATTGTTATATCAGGTACCGGGAGGTATGCTTTCCAACCTGACATCCCAGTTAAAAGAGCAGGGAGCAGAGGACAAATACTACGATGTGCTGGAAGAAGTGCCGCGCGTGCGTAAAGACCTCGGTGAGCCGCCACTTGTTACACCTTCTTCACAGATCGTTGGAACACAGGCAGTATTTAACGTGCTGATGGGCGAAAGATACAAGATGGCAACAAAAGAGACAAAAGATGTACTGTCAGGCAAGTACGGTGCAACTGTAAAACCGTTTAATCCGGAAGTGGTAGAGAAGTGCATCGGCAAAGATGCGGAAATTATCACATGCCGTCCGGCAGATCTGATTCCAGACGAACTGGAGACTCTCGAGAACGAGATGAAACAGTGGAAACAGCAGGATGAGGATGTCCTCACTTACGCGCTGTTCCCGCAGGTTGCAGTGGACTTCTTTAAGTATAGAGAAGCACAGCAGACCAAAGTGGATGCGACCGTTGCAGACACAGAAGACGGAGCTTATCCGGTGTAAGAATCAGACCGTGCAGTGGATTGTGAATATCCGTGCCGCCTCCTGTCAGGAGTGGGGCTGCGTAGCAGATGCCGGCTGATCTGGCAAGATGATAAATCCCAGTATACAAAAGGTATACTGGGATTTTTGCGGACAAGGAGCCGGGCAGAATCAAAGAGTTGGCGTTGCGTTTTGGGGGACGATACGTTATACTACTTGAGGAGATAAAGAGAAAAAGTGCGGAGGCGTGTCGTGGGGAAACGAAATTCGAATGAATTATTAAATCGAATAGATGAAAAGTACAGTAAGTTCAGCAAGGGGCAGAAAAAGCTGGCTGAATTTATAACAGAGAATTATGACAAAGCAGTGTTTATGACAGCTGCAAGGATGGGCAAAGAAGTGGGCGTCAGTGAGTCGACGGTGGTGCGTTTTGCATCGCAGCTGGGCTATAAAGGGTATCCGGGATTTCAGAATGCGCTTGAGGAACTGGTGCGCAATAAGTTAAATTCAATCCAGCGTATGGAAGTGGCATATGGAAGAATCAGTCATTCGGAGATCCTGCAGACGGTGCTGCAGTCAGATATTGAAAAAATAAAGCAGACCATCGCCTGTGTGGATCAGAAGGCATTTGAGCTGGCGGTGGATACGCTTATCAGCGCGAGACGCATCTATGTGATCGGCATTCGAAGTTGTGCGCCTCTGGCGGAATTTTTGAGCTTCTATCTGAATCTGATCTGTGATAACGTGAATGCGGTCCACACAAACAGTTCCAGTGAGATATTCGAGCAGCTGATCCGCATCGGGGAAGAGGATGTGATCATCGGGATCAGTTTTCCGAGGTATTCTATGCGTACCTTGAAGGCACTGGAGTTTGCCAGCAACCGCAAGGCGAAAGTGATTACACTGACGGACAGCGTTCACTCGCCGATGAATCTGTATTCGTCCTGTAATCTGATTGCCAAAAGTGACATGGCATCCATCGTGGATTCCCTTGTCGCACCACTGAGTGTGATCAACGCGCTGGTGGTTGCGCTGTGCATGAAAAAGCAGGAGGATGTTGTAACGACGCTGGAGACGCTGGAAGGCATCTGGGATGAGTACCAGGTATACAGCAGAGATGAATTAAATAAGGTGAATGATAAACTATGAGTAAAGTATTAGTGGTAGGTGGAGGACCGGCCGGCATGTTCGCGGCAATATTTGCGGCGAGAGCGGGGCATGAGGTTCACCTCTACGAAAAAAATGAAAAACTTGGAAAAAAATTATTTATCACAGGCAAAGGCAGATGCAACATCACCAATGCGAGTGATATGGAGGTGCTGTTTCAGTCAGTAGTGGGAAATCCAAAATTTCTGTACAGTGGATTTTATTCCTTCACAAATGATCAGGTGATCGATTTCTTTGAGGCACTCGGCGTGGCGACAAAGGTGGAACGGGGGAACCGTGTGTTTCCGATGTCAGACCATTCCTCGGATGTGATCGGCGGTCTGACGAGAGAACTCAGACGCCTCGGCGTGAAAATTCACCTGAATACAGCGGTTAAAAGAGTGGGAGAGTTAAACCATACCTTCCGGTATATTGAACTGGAGGATAAGACAAAGATCGAGGGAGACGCCTGCATCATTGCGACCGGCGGAATCTCTTACCCATCGACCGGATCGACCGGTGACGGCTACCGGTTTGCAAGGGAGCTGGGACATCAGGTGACGAAGCTCTACCCGTCTCTTGTTCCAATGGAAGTCAAGGAGGACTACGTGAGGGAGCTTCAGGGACTTTCGCTGCGTAACGTAGAGGTGAGACTGTATCATGAACGGAAAAAGGTGTACGATGACTTTGGCGAGATGCTGTTCACCCATTATGGTGTGAGCGGACCTCTGATCATCAGCGCCAGCGCGCTGGTGGGGACGCAGCTTGCAGAGCATACGCTGCGTATGGAGATCGATCTGAAGCCGGCACTTTCTTTTGAACAGCTGGACGCAAGGCTCCTGCGGGACTTCGAAGAGTGTAAGAATAAGCAGTTTAAGAATGCGCTCGACAAGCTGTTTCCGGCGAAGCTGAAGCCGGTCATGCTGGCAATCAGCGACATTCCCATGGAGAAAAAGGTGAATGAGATATCCAGGGAAGAACGCCATGGCTTTGTGAATCTGATTAAGCATTTTCCACTCACAGTGACCGGACTGCGCGGATATAACGAGGCAATCATCACCAAGGGAGGAATCAGGGTGAAGGATGTGGATCCGGGCACCATGGAATCCAGGTTAGTCAGAGGGCTGTATTTTGCAGGCGAAGTGCTGGATCTGGACGCCCTGACCGGCGGATTCAATCTGCAGATTGCCTGGTCGACAGGATACCTGGCGGGAGTGAACGCCGGAAACAGCCGGCCGGAGTAAATCAGATACAGAAATAAAAACAGGGATTTCGTATACTTTGTGTTTAAAGTGGGATTATTGTGGGAAAGCTATAAAGGAATAGGAGATTAGAATGGGCTATAACGTTGCAATCGACGGGCCGGCGGGGGCCGGTAAAAGTACTATCGCAAAACTGGTGGCAAAGAAAAAAGGATATATTTATGTGGATACGGGGGCGATGTACCGCGGCCTTGCGGTGCATTTTCTGAGAAAAGGAATCCGTCCGGGCGAGACGGATAAAATCGCAGAGGCATGTGAGGATGCACAGGTGACAATCCACTATGAGAACGGTGTACAGCAGGTGTATCTGAACGGGGACAACATTACCGAAAAGCTGCGGACGGAGGAGACCGGGAATATGGCGTCCTTCAGCTCCGCGGTCCCTGCGGTTCGCGAGAAGCTGCTGGAGCTGCAGAGAACGCTTGCTGCGGAGCATGACGTCATCATGGACGGGCGCGATATCGGAACGAATATCCTTCCCCATGCGGATGTCAAGATCTATCTGACCGCCAGTGTGGAAACCCGCGCGAGAAGACGGTTTGACGAGCTGAAGGAAAAGGGGGCGGACTGCAGCTACGAGCAGATTGCCAGAGACATTGAGGACCGGGACTACCGTGATATGCACCGTGATATTGCACCGCTGAAACAGGCGGAGGATGCGGTTCTTGTGGACAGTTCGGACATGACGATTCAGGAAGTGGTCGACCGGATCGCGGCCTGTTGTGCCTGAGAACAGAGGTGAGGAGAGCGGATATGAAAGTGAAGCTTGCAAAGACAGCCGGGTTCTGCTTCGGCGTGAAGAGAGCGGTAGATACAGTGTATGAGCAGCTCAGGGAAAACCCGGACGTACCGATCTATACATTCGGCCCCATCATTCACAATGATGAGGTGATCAAGGACATGGAGGCCAGGGGCGTCCATGTGGTCCGCACGGAGGAAACGCTGGAAGATCTGCCTGAAGGGATCATGATCATAAGATCCCATGGCGTGGAGCGGAGAGTGTGCGATAAACTGGAGGGTGTGGGAATGACAATTGTGGATGCCACCTGCCCTTTCGTGAAAAAAATCCATAACATTGTGGACCAGGAAAGTGGGAATGGAAAGCATATTGTGATCATCGGAAACCCGTCCCACCCGGAAGTGGAGGGGATCAGAGGATGGGCAAATGGACCGGTTACAGTTATTCAGACGGTGGAGGAGGCGGAAAAATTCGCTGCAGATTCTACAAAATCGGTCTGTGTGGTATCGCAAACGACATTTAATTACAACAAATTCAAAGAATTAGTTGAAATTCTCAGCAAAAAGAGTTATGATGTAAGTGTTTTAAATACGATCTGCAGTGCGACGAAAGAACGTCAGACGGAAGCAAAAGTGATTGCGGAAGAAGTTGACGCGATGATCGTCATCGGAGACAAGCACAGTTCCAACACACAGAAGCTATTTGAAATATGTAATACAGCATGTAAAGCTACGTACTATATACAGACACTTGACGATTTGGATATGAATCAATTAAGGTCCGTGGATACAGTAGGTATTACAGCAGGGGCATCCACGCCCAATAATATAATTGAGGAGGTTCAAAATAATGTCAGAATTATCTTTTGAACAAATGTTAGACGAATCATTTAAAACAATACATAACGGAGAGGTTGTAGACGGTACAGTCATTGATGTTAAGCCAGACGAAATCATCTTGAATATAGGTTACAAAGTAGACGGTATCATAACAAAGAGTGAATACTCGAACGATCAGTCGGTTGATCTTACAACTGTTATATCCATCGGTGATCCGATGACCGTAAAAGTATTGAAGGTTAACGATGGCGATGGCCAGATGTTATTGACTTATAAGAGACTGATTGCCGAGAAGGGCAATGAGCGTCTGAGAGAAGCTTATGAGAACAAAGAAGTACTGAAGGCAACCGTTACACAGATTCTTGGTGGTGGGTTGTGTGCGACAGTAGATGAAGCAAGAGTATTTATTCCGGCAAGTCTTGTGTCTGATACTTATGAAAAAGATCTCAGCAAATATGACGGTCAGGAAATTGAGTTCGTAATCAGCGAGTTCAATCCTAGAAGAAACCGTGTCATCGGTGACAGAAGACAGCTTCTTGTTGCAGAGAGAGCTGAGAAGCAGAAAGAGTTATTTGCGAAGCTTCAGATTGGTGATACAATCGAGGGCGTTGTTAAAAACGTAACAGATTTTGGCGCATTTATCGACTTAGGTGGAGTAGACGGTCTGCTTCATATCTCTGAGATGTCATGGGGAAGAGTTGAGAATCCGAAGAAAGTATTCCAGGTTGGCGATGAGCTGAAAGTTCTTGTCAAAGACATTAACGATACCAAGGTTGCTCTGAGTCTGAAGTTCCCGGAGACAAATCCGTGGGCAAACGCAGCGGAAGATTTTGCTGTTGGCAAGATCATCACAGGTAAGGTTGCACGTATGACAGACTTTGGTGCATTTGTTGAGTTAGCACCTGGTGTTGATGCTCTTCTGCATGTTTCACAGATTTCAAGAGCTCACGTTGACAAGCCGTCTGATGTATTATCAACAGGTCAGGAGATTACTGCTAAGATCGTAGATCTGAATGAAGCAGACAGAAAAATCAGCCTCAGCATGAAAGCGCTGGAGCCGGAAGAATCTGTAGAGAATGACGCTGAATAGTATTGAATAGAACAGCTACAACTTAAAATGTTAAATAGATAGGGACTGTTTTGGTCTCTATCTTTTTTAATATACAGGGCAGAATTTGAGGTTTCGGCGCTCTGTCAAAACAGGGCATATGAATCTAAATATGTGAAAAATAGATAAAATGCTGTTAAAAAAACGACAAGCTGTACTTAATAATGTACAATCTATTCTTCTTATTAGCTGGATTTTCGACAGAAATTCGAGTATGATATATATTATGAGAAAAGGAAAGGAAGGGAATAAAGAATGGGACTTCTAACATTTAAAGGTGGAATACATCCGAATGACGGCAAAAGTCTGGCGAAGGATCAGGCGATTGTCGATGTAATGCCGACCGGCAATCTGGTGTATCCGCTTTCACAGCATATTGGAGCTCCGGCAAAACCTGTGGTGCAGGCAGGAGATCAGGTGTTGAAGGGACAGATGATTGCAGAGGCCGGAGGTTTTGTATCGGCTCCGGTTCACGCGTCGGTTTCCGGAACGGTAAAGGCAATCGAACCACATTTTAATCCGACAGGCAGTATGGTACCTTGTATCGTTGTAGAGAATGACGGCGAGTACAGGGAAGTGGAGTACGCTCCGGTAAAGCGGCTCAGCGAGATGACGAAAGAAGAAATCCTCAACACAATTGCGAACGCAGGAATCGTTGGAATGGGAGGAGCAGGTTTTCCGACCAGGGTAAAGCTGTCTCCGAAAGAACCGGATAAGATTGACTTCGTGATCGCAAACTGTGCAGAGTGTGAACCATATATCACAGCTGACTATAGAAGAATGCTTGAGTATACGAACGAGCTGGTGGGAGGCATGAAGGTGGTATTGTCCTTGTTTGACAATGCAAAGGGGTATTTTGGCGTTGAGGACAACAAAAAAGACTGTATCGCGAAACTGGAGGAGGCCATCAAGGATGAGCCTCGTATGTCTGTCAAGGTACTGCAGACGAAGTATCCCCAGGGAGCGGAGCGGCAGTTGATTTTTGCGGCGACGGGAAGAGCAATCAATTCTACGATGCTTCCGGCGGATGCCGGGTGTGTGGTGGATAACGTGGAGACTCTGATCAGCATTTACCGCGCAGTTGTCATTGGGAAACCACTGGTGGACCGCGTGGTTACAGTGAGCGGTGACGCGGTGGAAAAACCAGGAAATTTCCGTGCATTGATTGGCACGAATCACCAGGATCTGGTGGACGCTGCCGGTGGTTTCAAATCAACTCCGGATAAGATTATTTCCGGGGGGCCGATGATGGGCTTTAGTATGTTTACACTGGATACCCCGATCACAAAAACTTCTTCCTCTATTCTTGGTTTTCTTGAAGATGAGGTCGCAAAGAATCAGACGACGGCATGCATTAACTGCGGACGCTGTGTGGAGGTATGTCCAAGCAGGATCATCCCCTCCAGACTTGCAGACTATGCAGAATGGCATGATGAAGAGACATTTACCAGACAGAATGGTCTGGAATGTGTAGAGTGTGGATCATGCAGCTACGTATGTCCGGCAAAGAGACCTTTAAAACAGTCTATCGGTTCCATGAGAAAGATAGCACTGGCAAACAAGAAAAAGAAATAAGAGAGAGGTGAATGAGCAGTGAATGAGAATTACAATATATCTTCTTCACCACATATCCGCGACAAGGTGACGAGCAGCAACATCATGCTGATGGTTACGATTGCTTTGCTCCCTGCAACGATATTTGGTGTTTATAATTTCGGCCTGAGCGCACTGATCAACATTGTTCTGACGACGGCGACCGCTGTCCTGTCAGAGTATGTTTATGAGAAGCTCATGCACAAACCGGTTACAATCAGAGATTTCAGTGCAGTTGTCACAGGACTTCTGCTGGCATTGAATCTTCCGCCGACACTTCCGTATTGGATGGGACCGCTCGGCGCGGTATTTGCAATCATTGTTGTGAAACAGCTTTTCGGAGGACTCGGACAGAACTTCATGAACCCTGCGCTGGGTGCAAGATGTTTCCTGCTGATCTCCTTTACAGGAAAGATGACATACTTTGTGTATGATGGTGTGACGGGAGCGACCCCGCTTGCTGAACTGAAAGCTGGACAGAGTGTGAATACGATGGATATGCTTCTCGGAACGATCAGAGGAACCATTGGTGAGACATCGGTGATCGCAATCATGATCGGAGCAATTTTCCTGCTGCTTATGGGAATTATTGATCTTAGGATTCCGGGTACATATTTACTGACATTCGTAATCTTTATCACGATCTTTGGAGGCCATGGATTTGATCCACAGTACATTACAGCACATCTGTGTGGCGGTGGTATCATGTTGGGAGCATGGTTTATGGCTACGGATTATGTGACATCCCCGATTACGAAAAAGGGGCAGATTGTCTATGGAATCTGTCTTGGCTTGCTGACCGGACTGTTCCGTCTGTTTGGCGGATCTGCAGAGGGCGTTTCCTATGCGATTATCTTTAGTAACCTTTTAGTCCCATTGATTGAAAGAGTTACTCTTCCAAAACCATTTGGTAAAGGAGGAGAAAAATAATGAATAAAACGATTAAAAATGCACTTATTTTAACGGCAATCACAATGGTTGCGGGGTTCTGCCTCGGTATTGTATATGAGGTGACAAAGGCTCCGATTGCCACAGCGCAGGAGAATGCGAAGCAGGAGGCTTACAAGGCTGTCCTTGCGGATGCAGAGGAGTTCAGTGCGTATGAAGCGTTCGATGCGGACGACGCAGCGAGTATACTCAAGGATGCGGGACTCACCTCGGACATCATCGACGAAGTCGCGGAAGCGAAGGACGGAAGCGGTGAAACAGTAGGTTATGTCATTACAGTGACCTCAAAAGAAGGATATGGCGGTGATATCAAGATCTCTACCGGTATCGATATGACAGGAACGGTAAAGGGAGTCTCCATCCTTTCAATCAGCGAGACTGCCGGACTTGGAATGAAGGCGGCAGAGCAGACGTTCCAGGATCAGTTCAAGGATAAGCAGGTAGAACAGTTCGCGTACACGAAGACCGGAGCGACTGAGGACGGCCAGATCGATGCGCTGAGCGGCGCAACAATCACGACGAACGCGTTTACGAACGATGTGAATGCTGCTCTGGCATATTATCAGGCAGTACTTGCGGAAGGGGGCAGCAACTAATGGGAAAATATACAGAACGATTATATAACGGTATTATTAAAGAAAATCCGACCTTTGTGCTGGTTCTCGGTATGTGCCCTACGCTGGCGGTTACGACCTCAGCAATCAATGGTGTCGGAATGGGACTTTCTACAACAGCCGTACTTGTCATGTCCAACATGATGATTTCACTGCTGCGTAAAGTGATTCCGGATGGGGTCCGCATGCCTGCATTTATTGTGGTGGTTGCTTCTTTTGTAACCATGGTTCAGTTTCTGCTGGAAGGATTTGTTCCAAGCCTATACGATTCATTGGGACTCTATATCCCGCTGATCGTTGTAAACTGTATCATTCTGGGAAGAGCGGAAAGCTACGCTTCTAAAAATACAGTCGGATTGTCCATCTTTGATGGTATTGGAATGGGACTTGGATTTACGGTTGCGCTGACGCTGATCGGTATGTTCAGAGAGCTGATCGGATCAGGAAAACTGTTTGACTTTGTGATTTTGGGAGACTGGTATACACCAATTACCATTTTTGTCCTTGCGCCGGGAGCACTGTTCGTATTGGGATTTTTGACAGCTGCGATGAACGCGATTGCAAATAAAAAAGGAAAACCGAGAAAAGATACATTTGGCGAGTGCGGGGCGGGATGTGCCACCTGTGGAAATTCTGCCTGCCGTGGACGCATGATGACAACAGAAGCTGCAGCCGAAAAGCCGGCAGAAAAAGAATAGGAGGGCAGTACAGATGAAAGAATTATTGATTATTGCCATTGGCTCAGCCATGGTAAACAACGTTGTACTCAGCCAGTTCTTAGGACTCTGTCCGTTTATCGGTGTATCCAAGAAGGTTGACACAGCAGCCGGTATGGGCGGAGCGGTATGTTTTGTTATTACGATCGCATCACTGTGTACTGGGCTGATTTACAACTATATACTGATCCCGCTGGGATTTGAATATCTGCAGACTATCGTGTTTATTCTGGTGATTGCTGCACTGGTTCAGTTTATCGAGATGTTCCTGAAGAAGTCTGTTCCGTCTCTCTATAGGGCGTTGGGCGTATATCTTCCGCTGATCACCACAAACTGTGCAGTACTCGGTGTGGCTCTTACAAACGTACAGAAAGAGTATAATATCCTGCAGGGTGTTGTAAACGGACTTGCAACTGCAATTGGTTTTCTGATTGCGATTGTAATTATGGCAGGTATTCGTGAGAAGACAGAACACAATGACATTCCGAAAGCATTTGAGGGATCTGCAATCGTCCTTGTTACAGCAGGATTGATGGCAATCGCATTTTTCGGATTCTCAGGATTGATTTAGGAGGACGCTGATTATGAGTATAACAGGTATTATTATAGCTGCGGCTATCGTGGGTGGCACCGGCTTATTGATTGGTGTGTTCCTCGGAGTTGCGGGAAAAAAGTTTGCGGTAGAGGTCGATGAACACGAGGAGGCTATTCTCGGTGTTCTTCCGGGAAACAACTGTGGTGGATGTGGATTTGCAGGCTGTTCCGGACTTGCGGCTGCAATTGCCAAGGGTGAGGCGGAAATCGATGGATGTCCGGTCGGCGGAGCGCCGGTTGCAGCAAAGATTGGCGAGATCATGGGGCAGACGGTGGAAGAGGGCGTGCGCAAGGTTGCATTTGTAAAGTGCGCAGGTGACTGCGAGAAGGCGAAGACGGATTACAACTATACCGGTCTCGAGGATTGTACCATGATGGACTTTGTTCAGAATGGCGGGCCGAAGTCGTGTAATTACGGATGTCTTGGATACGGAAGCTGTGTAAAGGCATGTCCGTTTGATGCAATCCACATCGTGGACGGTGTAGCGGTCGTTGACATAGAGGCCTGTAAGGCCTGCAGCAAATGTATCAAAGCCTGCCCGAAGCATTTGATCGAGCTGGTACCTTATGAACAGAAGCATCGTGTCCGCTGTGTGAATCAGGAAAAAGGCAAGATGGTGATCTCCGCATGTGAAGCCGGATGTATTGCCTGCCGTATGTGTGAGAAGGTCTGCGAGACAGGTGCAATCACGGTAGTGGATAATATTGCGCACATTGATTATGACAAGTGTACAAATTGCGGTAAATGTGCAGAGAAGTGCCCGAAGAAAATTATTCAGTAGGACAGAGTGGTTCTGCCTTTGGCGGACTTCTTTTCGGGATACTTATTGATGGGAAGAAAAATTATGAAAAAACGTTCTGCAAAACAGATTTTTGAAGAGGCAGTGAGCTTGTTTTGGCGGGATATGAAAAGTTGTCGGTGGGCAATTGCGGGAATTGTGGCTTATATGATATTTATGAAAGGAATTTTTCAGAATATCTGTCCGATGGTTATTGTGACAGGGTTTCCCTGTCCGGCCTGTGGACTGACGAGAGCCGGTGTTGCAATGCTCACCGGCCATTTTGATTTGGCCTGGAAACTCAATCCTTTTATTTACGGTGTTTTGCTGCTTCTGATCTTAGGGGCGGCAAACCGCTATATACTGCACCGATCATGGAAACTGTATAAGGGGATTCTGATTGTGTTTCTGACTGGGATGATCGCATATTACATCTACCGGATGATGTTTTACTTTCCGGGAGATCCGCCTATGGGGTATTATCATTATAATCTGGCGGAACAGATGGTGCGGCTTGTGCGTGGATTCCTGTGAGCAGGGAGTATTCGCCTGACGTGAGAATGACTGTGAAGAGGCTGTGAATTTTTGGGGCGAGAATTGTCATGGGACAAAAAGTGTGTTACTATAATAACGATAGAATGTCCGATTTACTGATATCAGGGTTAAGGGTAGAGTATTTCGTGTCCGCATGAAGAAACAACTTTGGGACATTGATGGAATTATTAATAAGGAGGATTTTTGAAAATGGATGAAAATTTGGGAAATGTACAGGAGACACCAGTAAAACCGACACAGGACGCATCTGTACAGGCTGGGGAGCAAGTGCAGAGTGAAGCGGCAGGCGGAAGTGAGGCATTATTGTCTGGCCAAACTGCACTTTCAGGACAGTCGGTGCAGGGCGAAACAGCGGCGGTAACGGAACAGTCCGCACCTGTTTATCATGAGGTAGTACAGCCGAGTCAGCAGCCGATACAGCCGGAAGGTGCAGTATATCAGCAGTCGGTACAGCCGGAAGGCGCGGTATATCAGCAGCCGGTACAGCCGGAGGGTGCGTCATATCAGCAGCCAGGCGGAAGTGCGTATGATACACAGTATAACGGTGGTCAGTATAATGATGGACAAAATAATGGGCAGTACAACAACGGCCAGTATGGTGATAACCAGTACAGCAATGGCCAGTACAGCAACGGTCAGTATAATAATGGCCAGTACAGCAATAGCTCACAAAATCCGACGGATGACAACTCACCGATGTCCATGGGAGACTGGATTGTCACGCTGTTGCTGATGATGATTCCGTGCGCAAACATTGTACTGATGTTTGTATGGGCCTTTGGTCATGGCAATGTAAACCGCAAGAACTGGTGTCGTGCAAGCCTTGCGATTATGGGAGTTCTGCTTGGAATCTATATTCTTGTTGCAATTTTCGCTGTGGTTGTAGGCATCAGTGCGTTTAGATACTAAATTTATAAAATAAAAGACAAAACCGTTTCCATTCCGGTTTTGTCTTTTTGTTTTTGTCTTCCTCGTTTTGCCTATTTTCGTGTGTCGTGCAGCTGATAATCATCCGTGATGAAGATTGCGTCCACATCATCGAGACGGTTGATCAGAGCCATTCCTTCATCAAGACCCAGAGCGAAACATGTGGTGCTGAGCCCATCGCCGTCCACAGAGCGGTCGGAGATGATCGTGACCCCCAGCAGATTGTTGTCATACGGATATCCGGTGGAGGGGTTCAGAATATGGTGATACAGCTTTCCATCTGTTTTGAAATACCGCTCGTACACACCGGAGGAGACGACAGATTTGTCTTTCACCTGTACACTGGTAATGGCGGTATTCTGCTCATCAAAAGGCTTCTGAACACCGATGTTATAAGCTGCTCCGTCAGGCTTTCCGCCGATGGTCAGAACATTGCCACCCAGACTGATGATACCGTATTCCACGCCCTGTCCGGTCAAATAGGATTTTAACTGATCCGCGATGTAACCCTTGGCAATACCGCCCAGATCGATTGCGGCTTTGGGATCTGTCAGGGTGACGGTCTGATTCTCCAGTTTCACATTTTTATAATTTACATGACTTTTGGCTTCGTCAATCGCATCCTGTGCTGGGATCGTTCCGGTGTTATTCTTGAAATCCCAAAGTTCGCTTAAGGGCGCGATGGTGATATCGAATTTGCCACCGGAGAGATCGCCGTACTCCAGTCCCTTTTGAATCAGGTCAGCAGTTTCGGCAGATACGGTGACCGGGGTTCCACCAGAGTGATTGATCTGTGAAATTTCGCTCGTCTCAATCGTGCGGCTGAGTGTCTGCTCATAATTTTCACATATGTGGATACATTCGGTGAGAAGCGTCTGGTCTGTAGTCCCGTAAAGCTCAATAGATATAACTGTGTCGAATAAAATTGCCTGTGTGGAAATAGGCTCAGAGGAGATGGACTTCGAGCAGCCGGCCAGGGAGCAGGCAATAATGGCGGCGGAAAAGATGGAGAGGATTCGTTTCATTCTATGTTACCTTTCTATGCTGCGTATTTTAACAATTACAAAATATTGTAACAATGAATGTCCGAAAAAGCAAGAGGAGGATGTCGAACGTTTGGTTGCATTCTTTGGCCTGTTGTGCTAGAATGATGCGTAAAGGCTTAATAAGAGGTTTTATAATGAAAAAGCATGATGTGATTTTAATCGTGGTGATTTTGGTGATTGCCGGAGGATGGTTTGGCTATATGCAGATGTCCGGAAACGGAGATGCCGGGACGGTAGTTGTTACGGTGGATGGAGAAGTGTACGGGGAATATGATCTGACGAAGGATCAGACCGTTTCCATTCATGATACCAATGTTTTGACGATAAAGGATAAAACGGCGGACATGACGGAGGCGGATTGTCCGGACAAGCTGTGTGTTCACCAGAAGGCGATTTCGCGGGATGGTGAGAGCATCATCTGCCTGCCAAACAAGGTAGTAGTCTCTGTTGTCAGCGGTCAGGCGCGGGAGTACGATGCGGTTGTGAAGTAATGTGGCTGCGAAGTGATGTGACAGCAACGCGAAGTGGCTGCGATGATGGATGTGGTGACGATTGGATGTTCCGAAACATACGGTACAGGAGAGTGGAATGAAGAATAAAGTAGCTTATTTCGGTGTGTTTGTGGCGCTTGCTTTGATTTTCAGCTATGTGGAAAGTCTGATTCCGATTCAGATCGGAGTTCCGGGAATCAAGCTGGGGCTGGCGAATCTGATCGTGGTGATTGCCCTGTATAAAATGGGCGTAAAAGAAGCGTATCTGCTCTCAGTGACGAGAGTGATTCTGGCCGGGTTTATATTTGGCAGCATGTTCAGTATTTTGTACAGCCTTGCGGGCGGACTGCTCAGCCTGACGGTGATGGCGCTTCTGCGAAGAACCGGGAAGTTCAGTGTGATCGGCGTCAGTGTGGCGGGCGGCGTGTTCCACAATGTGGGGCAGCTGATTGTGGCGGCACTGGTGGTGGAGACATTTCAGGTGGGATATTATTTCCCGGTGCTTATGGTGGCGGGAATTATCACAGGAATTGTAATCGGAATTTTGTCCAACGAGATGCTGAAACGTCTGCGTGATATTCAGCTGTCATAGAACAGACTGTCATAAAAGATAGATAAAAGGGGAAAAGATATGATTTCATTTATCAGAGGTGAGTTGATAGAACTGGAAGAAGAAAAAATAATTGTGGATGTCGGCGGGGTGGGCTATGGAATCTATATGCCGCGGCAGTCCATGGGAAAACTTCCTCCGACAGGGAGCGAGGTAAAGATCTACACGTATCTGAATGTGCGGGAGGATGCCATGCAGTTGTTTGGTTTCCGGACAAAGGATGACATGCAGGTGTTCAAGCTTCTGATCGGAGTCAGCGGAATCGGGCCGAAGGGAGGGCTGAGCATTCTCTCACAGCTTACTGCAGATGAACTCCGGTTTGCGGTGATGGCCGGCGATGTGAAGACGATTTCATCGTCCCCGGGAATCGGAAAAAAAACGGCAGAGAAGCTGATCATTGAACTGAAGGACAAACTGAGTATTGCGGATGTGCTGGAGAGAGAACCAGGAGAAGACATAGGCAGTGTGTCCGGCGGCTCTGGAGAGATCCAGTCCGAGGCGATTCAGGCGCTGACGGCACTGGGGTACAGCAGCACCGAGAGTTTGAAAGCCGTGCGGGCTGTGACCGTGGACGAGGATTCGACCGTGGAGGATGTGCTGAAGGATGCGCTGAAGCACATGGCATTTTAAGGGGAACATATGAGCAAAAGAATTATTACAACCGAGAGTTTAGAGGAAGATATTAAAATAGAGAATAATCTGCGTCCACAGATGCTGGAGGATTACATCGGCCAGGAGAAGGCGAAAAAGATGCTGAAGATATACATTAAGGCAGCCAGAGAGCGTGGGGAGTCCCTGGACCATGTGCTGCTGTATGGACCGCCGGGACTGGGCAAGACGACACTGGCGGGGATCATTGCCAATGAGATGGGCGTGAACATCAAGATCACCTCTGGACCGGCTATCGAAAAGCCGGGAGAGATAGCAGCTATTCTGAACAACCTACAGGAGGGAGACGTTCTGTTTGTAGATGAAATTCATCGCCTCAACCGTCAGGTGGAGGAGGTGCTCTATCCGGCGATGGAGGATTATGTCATCGACATCGTGATCGGAAAGGGAGCCGGTGCCAGGTCTATCCGCCTGGATTTGCCGAAGTTTACGCTGGTGGGAGCGACGACAAGAGCGGGAATGCTGACTGCACCGCTGCGCGACCGCTTCGGAGTGGTGAATCGTCTGGAATTTTATAACGAGAATGAATTGAAGACCATCATTCTTCGTTCTGCCCAGGTTCTGGGTGTCGAGATAGACGGGAAAGGTGCGGCAGAACTTGCCAGAAGATCCCGGGGGACACCGCGGCTGGCCAATCGTCTGCTGAAACGTGTCCGGGATTTCGCGCAGGTCAAGTACGACGGTGTGATCACAAAAGAAGTCGCAGACCTGGCGCTGGATCTTCTGGATGTCGACAAATACGGACTGGATTATGTGGATCGTAATATTTTGACGACAATGATACAGAAATTCAGCGGAGGACCTGTGGGACTGGAGACGCTTGCGGCATCCATCGGGGAGGACGCGGGCACTATAGAGGATGTGTATGAGCCTTATCTGCTCAAGAATGGTTTTATCCAGAGAACCCCCCGGGGGCGTGTAGTGACAGACCTTGCATATCATCATTTAGCATTAGAGTAAAAAATGGTTGGATTTTGTAGTCAAATAGTTTATAATAGCATTTAGGAAGTTGCGAGGAGGGTGCTATGAGCTCAGCAAAACATTATACGGAAGTTCTTATTGGTGGAAAAGTGTATACTTTGAGCGGCTTTGAAGGTGAGGAGTACTTACAGAGAGTTTCCACATATTTGAACCATAAAATTACAGAGTGTACAAACAGTGAAGGTTACCGCAAGCAGAGTGCAGATACGAGAAACGTACTGCTGGCGCTGAACATTGCCGATGACTATTTTAAGGCGAAGAAGCAGGGTGACTCACTTGAGAGCGACATCGAACTGAAAGACAAAGAGATGTATGATTTAAAGCATGAATTGATTTCAGTACAGATTAAGCTTGAGAATGCCGAAAAAGAGATGGCGAAGATGAAAGAAGAGAATAACGACCTGCAGATGCAGATCGTGAAATTAGAAACAGAGATGAAAAATCGCAGAAAATAGGCTGTCTTTTGACAGCCTATCTCTTTGTCTGAAAACGAAAAGCAGAGGGATGAATCGGAGGTAGTTTATATGAAATCACAAATCGAGGTGCTTGCACCGGCGGGTTCCTTTGAAAGCTTCAAAGCGGCAATTGCGGCGGGGGCAGATGCGGTCTATGTGGGCGGCAGCCTGTTTGGCGCGCGTGCATATGCTGAGAATTTCTCCGAGGAACAGATGCTTGCGGCAATTGATTACGCACATCTTCATGGGAGAAAGATTTTTCTGACTGTAAATACGCTGCTCAAGGACGATGAAATCAGAGAACACTTATATGAATATCTGCTGCCATATTACTGTCAGGGGCTGGATGCAGTAATCGTACAGGATGTAGGAGTACTGGAGTTTGTGTCCGAACATTTTCCGGGGATGGCAATTCATGCCAGTACGCAGATGACGATCACGAATGCACTCGGTGCCAGATTGATGAAGGAAAAGGGTGTCGAGCGTGTGGTGACTGCGAGAGAACTGAATCTGGAAGAAATTCATGAGATTGCAGTGCAGACGGGATTGGAAATTGAATGCTTCGTTCACGGGGCACTTTGCTACTGCTATTCCGGGCAGTGCCTGTTCAGCAGCTTTATCGGAGGGCGCAGCGGAAACCGGGGGCAGTGCGCACAGCCGTGCCGCCTGCCGTATGAGGCTGAGAAAAAAAAGGGATATCTGCTGAGTCTGAAGGATATCTGTACTCTGGATGGTATCCCGGATATGATCGAGGCGGGAATTTATTCATTTAAAATTGAAGGACGCATGAAAAAACCGGAATATGTTGCCGCGGTGACGGCGATGTACCGGAAATATGTGGATCTGTATTTTTCAGTGGGAAAAAAGGCTTACCATGTCGATCCAAAGGATAAAGAATACCTGATGGATATCTATAACCGTGGGGGATTTGATGATGGATATTATCATAAACACAACGGTGCGGAGATGATTTCTACCGATCGTCCAAACCATGCAGGAGTAAAGGCATTTCAGGTGCTGTCGCAAAAAGGCAGGGAGATAAAGGGCCGTGCGCTGACGGACATTGGAAAAGGAGACATTCTTGAACTTTCCTGCGGGAAGGACAACTATACGTTTGGACAGCCCTTAAAAAAGGGGGAGACGTTTACGCTGATCGGACCAAAGGGGAAACGGTTTGCGCAGGGGACGATTTTGAACCGGACAAGAAACCAGAGGATTTTGGATGAAGTGCGGGAGTCTTATATTGGGAAACTGCTGCAGCGCCCGATCAGGGGAACCCTTACATTGAAGGTGGGCAGTCCTGCACAGCTGGAGCTGGAGACAGAGCAGGTAAAGATCTGTTGTGAGGGCAGTATGGTTGAGGAGGCAAAAAATCAGCCGCTTGAGGAAACGCGTATTCTGAAGCAGATGAAAAAAACTGGAAATTCTGACTTTTTCTTCTGCGAAATGTGTGTCCAGACAGAAGGTGCTCTCTTTTTGCCGATGCAGAAATTAAATGAACTGCGCAGACAGGGGATGGAACTGCTTGCGGCTGAAATTACGGAGCAGTACCGGCGGACGTGTGCGGAGGCTGCGGCCGGGGAGCGGCCGGAGCCGGTGCTGAAACTGGTGGAAGATGACTGTACAATAAAAAACAGCACGACCACTTCGGAAATCCGCCTGCATGCTTCGGCGGAGACGAAAGAACAGCTTCAGGCAATTGCATCCTGCGAGGAAGTATCCCGGGTCTATATGGAGTGTAATATGTTTTCCCATGTTCTGACGCATCCGCAGCAGGCACTGGCCTGTGTGGATGCGCTGCAGAATGCAGGGAAGGAAGTCTTTTTTGCGATGCCGCATATCTTCCGTAAGGAGGCAGTCGCGGAGTACGATCGGTTTTATGAAACATTTTGCAGATTGGCGGTGGACGGTGCACTGATCCGAAATTATGAGAGCTTTCAATTCCTGAAGGACCACGGTTATGACAGGAAGATGATTCTGGATCACAATCTGTACGTGTTCAATCATGATGCGAAGACCTTCTGGGAGAAACTTGGAGTCATGGACTGCACGGCGCCGGTAGAGCTGAATTTTCAGGAACTGAAGACGCTGGAGACCGCGGCGGAGGAATTGATCGTATATGGATACCTGCCAATGATGGTTTCTGCGGGGTGCGTGAAAAGAACGACTACGGGATGCGACAGACAGTCAGGAATCTTGACAATAAAAGATCGATATCAGAAGAATTTTTCGGTAAAAAATTATTGTGAATTCTGTTATAATATAATCTATAATCTTGCGCCGCTTGCACTGCTGGATCAGATGCAGGAAATTCGAGTGCTGGGTCCGCGGAGTGTACGGCTGAATTTCACGCTGGAATCTTCCGGGGAGACAGAAAACGTATTAATGGCATTTGCACAGGCGCTTGCAGCGGAAAAAGAATCTCGGACAGAGTTAGGACAGAAGGAGTTCACAAGAGGCCATTTTAAGCGTGGGATAAAATAAGAAAATAAAATCGGAACAGAAAGAAAAAGAAACAGCATTAGAATGATAATAAAAAATTGAGAAAACTAAAAAATAAAATAAAAAAACCAAAAAAGAAAAAAGACGGCAGTCGAATAGGATAGCAGGTGAAAAATTGGTAAATATTGTTGTTGAATTATCTAAATATCTGATGATTGCGCTCATGGCGGCATACACCTTTGAGTGTTTTTCCGTGTTTGCGCATCGCGACATTTATCGCAAAAAAAGTATATTGTTCAATCAGAACAAGCTGATGTTTCTGATCCAGTTTATAGCGTATCTGGTCATGTATTTAAAGACGCTGGAGATAAAACTTGTATTTTTTTATCTGGCACAGGTCGTGCTTCTGGTGGCAACGATTGCGCTGTATACATTGATTTATCCAAGAGTATCGCGTCTGATCGTCAATAATATGTGTATGCTGCTGTGTATCGGGCTGATCATGATCACCCGTCTTACATACACGAAGGCCACGAAGCAGTTTATTATTATTGTTGTCTCCATGGCAATCAGTCTGGTTGTGCCGGTTGTTATCCGAAAGCTGACGTTTTTGGAGCGGTATGGATATTTTTACGCGATTGTGGGAATGCTTGCATTGGCACTTGTCGCGATTATCGGTAAGACCTCCGACGGGGCAAAGCTTGGATTTTCGATTGCCGGGTTCGGGATTCAGCCTTCGGAGTTCGTGAAGATCCTGTTTGTGTTTTTTGTTGCATCCAGCTTTAAGAAATCCACGGCGTTCAAAGATATCGTAAAGACGACGATTTTTGCGGCGGTCCATGTGCTGATTCTGGTGGCATCCACAGACCTTGGTGCCGCGCTGATCATATTTGTGGTGTATCTGGTGATGCTGTACGTGGCGACAAGACAGCCACTTTACATGCTTGCCGGGCTGGCGGCAGGAAGTGGAGCAGCGGTGGTGGCATATCACCTGTTCTCACATGTCCAGACCCGTGTAACTGTTTGGCGGGATCCGTTTGCAGTATACCAGTCCGGGGGATATCAGGTGGCGCAGTCGCTGTTTGCCATTGCCACGGGGAGCTGGTTTGGAATGGGATTATATCAGGGAAACCCGACAGATATTCCGGTAGCGGAGGAAGACTTTATATTTTCTGCTATTTCGGAGGAGATGGGGCTGATTTTTGCGCTGTGTCTGATTCTGGTCTGCGTAAGCTGCTACATCATGTTTTTGAACATTGCCATGCAGCTGCGGAACCGTTTCTATAAACTGGTAGCACTTGGTCTTGGAACCTGTTATATTTTCCAGGTCTTTCTGACAATCGGCGGAGTAACGAAGTTCATTCCCTCCACGGGAGTAACGCTGCCGTTGGTCAGCTATGGAGGCAGCTCTGTGCTGAGCACTCTGATCATGTTTGGAATTATTCAGGGTCTTTATATTCTAAGAGAAGATGAGGAAGAAATTATTGAGAAGAGAAAAGAAGAAGAGTTACGAGGTGTCGCAAGAAGAGCGCCGCAGACGGGACAGGGAACTGCCCAGAAAAGAAAGAAAAAAGCTACAAAATTCGAAGAAATCGAGAAACAAAGAATTCGCTAGGATCACCTATGTTTTTGTGGCGCTGTTTCTGGGAATGATGAGTTATATTGTATATTTTAATGTCGTGACAGGACCGAAGATCGTCAACAGCCCGTACAATACCAGACTGGATTCCCAGGCCGAACGGATCCTGCGCGGAAATATCGTGGATGCGAGCGGTAATATTCTGGCGGAGACACAGGTCGATGAGGCGGGAAACGAGACCCGAGTTTACCCCTACGGAGCGGAATTTGCACATGTGGTCGGGTATACCGATCAGGGAAAAACCGGACTCGAATCGGTTGAAAATTTTAATTTGCTGACTTCGAATACATTTTTTGTGGAGAAGCTGGTCAATGAATTTCGGGACCGGAAGAATCAGGGGGACACGGTGGTGACCACTCTGAATGCCGAACTTCAGGACGCGGCTTACAATGCCCTCGGTGCCAACAAAGGTGCTGTTGTAGTGATGGAGGCGGGAACCGGAAAGATACTGACTATGCTGTCGAGCCCGAGTTATGATCCGAATACGGTCACTGAGAACTGGGATGCTCTGAATGTGGATGAGAACAGTGCGCTTTTAAACCGTGCAACACAGGGGTCTTATGCGCCAGGCTCCACATTCAAGGTGGTGACGACGCTGGAATACATGCGGGAGAATCCTGCTTACGGAGACTACACCTATGATTGTGCGGGTGAGATTACCTATAGTGATACGACAATTCACTGTTTTGACAGTACGGTACACGGGTTGGAGGATCTGCGCAGCTCGATTGCCAATTCCTGCAATTCCTCTTTTGCAAATATTGGTCTGTCCCTGAACCGGACGTCCTATGCGAAAACAGCGAAAGAACTGCTGTTTAATTCCAAACTCCCATGTGATCTTGATTATTCGAAGAGCAGCTTTACGATCTCGGAGGCTTCGGGAGAAGCAGAAATGATGATGACAGCCATGGGACAGGGCGAGACACAGGTCAGCCCGTATCACATGGCTCTGATCACCAGTGCTATCGCAAATGGCGGAATGCTGATGAAGCCGTATCTTGTTGACCGGATTACCAATGCGGCAGGAACCGAAGTGGAAAAAAATATGCCAGAATCTTATCAGCAGCTTATGTCTTCCGATGAGGCGGCACAGCTGAAGGAGTACATGAGGGCTGTAGTTGATGAGGGGACAGCCATGGCACTCAGCGGCGCGGACTACACGGTGGCGGGAAAGACCGGAACGGCAGAGTACAGCGATGATCCGGAGAAGAGTCATTCCTGGTTCATCGGATTTACAAACGTAGATAACCCGGAGCTGGTGATCAGCGTGATCGTAGAAGGCTATGACGGAGACACTGGCGCACGAGCGGTTCCGATCGCAAAGCAGATTCTGGATGCTTACTATTACTAAAATAGCGGATCTATTTGTCGGAATCTTCGAAGTATGGTAGAATAATTGTCAGCAGGCTGGAACAAACGCAGCGTGCATAAGATCTGCAGCAGAGCGGAAAGGGGAGTGCCATATGAACATCAAAATATACAGATATTTATATGTCAGCGAAAGCCTGGAACGAAAGAAAAGCCGCATACTCGGAAAGCTTGTGAGCAATGAGCTGCAGCCGGATATCTATGTGATCACTCTGGCGGCAAATCCGCAGGAACAGCTGGAATTTTATAATTCCATGCTGCTGAAGCAGAAGATCTTTTCGCCGGAATCCCTGATGGTGGTGGGAATCGCGAGGGGATATGAGGATGCACTGTATCTGGTGGAGGAAATTACCCGGGATGTGTATGAAAAGACGGCGGGAACCGATATACGTCAGTATATTTCAGAACGACAGAACCAATATGAACGTTCTTAAGCAATTGTAAATGTTCGTTTTATTTTGATCAGAAGTAGGTGAGCGATGCTACATATATTGTTTTTGATTTTAAAAATTATAGGGATTATTATACTGGTGATACTTGGTCTGCTGCTTCTGCTGATTGGAATTGTGCTTCTGGTGCCGGTTCGATACAAAGCTGACGGACGGTGCGCAGGTGACGTGGCCAGTCTGGAGGGCCGCATCAAATTCTCCTGGCTGCTTCATCTTGTCCGGGGATATGTGGTGTATAAGGATCGCCAGTTGGTCTGGCAGATTAAAATTGCATGGCTGGGACTGAATAAAGAAGAAGGAACGGCCGGTCAGGCGCAGGAAGAGTATGACGGAGAACCAGTCAACATTCTGGATGAACCGGAGTATATTGAGGCGCAGATGAACGATTTGCCGGAACCGGAAGAAAAAATACCGGGTGAGGAAAATCTGCGGGAGCTGGAAGAAAAAACGCTGGAGGCGACGGAAGTGAGAACACCGGAGTCTGGAGCACAGCAGTCGGAAGAGATACCAATGGAAGGACCGCAGCCTGGAGCACAGCAGTCGGAAGAGGTACCAATGGAAGGGCCGCAGCTGAAAGAACAGCCGCCCGAAGAAGCATTGACGGAGGAACAGCAGTCCGGAGAGCCGAAGGCATCTGCCGGAAAAGAAAAGAAAACCATAGTCTCGATACTGCATACAATTTGCGACAAAATCGCAGCAGTTATTGAAAAGATAAAATATACATTCCAAAAGATTTGTGATAATATAAAAGCATTGACGGAAAAGAAAGACAAACTGGAACAATTTTTGACAGATGAAGTTCATCAGTCTGCGTTTAAGCGTGCGTGGAGGGAAGTGAAGCATTTCCTGAAGCGGCTGCTGCCGAAGCGGTTTCGCCTGAATGCACACTTTGGGTTTGAAGATCCCTGCCTTACAGGGCAGATTCTGGCGGGGGCGGCTATGATCTATCCGTTTGTCGGCAAAAACATGAATCTGACGCCTGATTTCGAAGAGCAGGTGCTGGAGGGAGACGTGTCGGTACGCGGTATATTTCGAGTGATCTATGTGGTGATTGCCGGTTGGAATTTGTTATGGGATAAAAATGTCAGAAGGACATATAAGGATGTCAGAAATTTTAAATTATAAGAGCGTTCAAGGAGGAAAAAAGTATGGCAGACAATAATTTTAAGACGACGGTGGAATCTTTGATTCAGGGAATGAACAGCACAATTTCCACCAAGACAGTTGTCGGAGATGCGATTCATATAGACGGCACCATCATTGTTCCACTTGTTGATGTTTCCTTTGCAATCGGTGCAGGGGCATTCAGCGGAGACAAAAAGGACAAGGGCGCAGGCGGTATTGGCGGAAAGATGACGCCGAGTGCTGTACTGGTTATTAAGGACGGGTCTACCAGACTGGTCAATATCAAGAATCAGGATACGATGACCAAGATTCTGGATATGGTCCCGGATGTGGTGAATAAATTCTCCACCCGGAAGGAAGACAAGGTGACGGAGGAGGATGTGATGGACATTCTTAACTCCGCGGATGATGAAACGGTAGAATGATTCGAAAACTGCGGCATATAATATAATAACTACCTGGGTAAGCGAGAATCCAAGTGAAAAGACTGATCGGTTTTATGTTGGTTTGCATCGCCCTCGGGATACTTGTGGGGCTGTTGATTTCAAACGTGTTTGCGAGAATTGTTATCATCTGCATCTGCCTGGTACTGGGTTACAATTTATTTTGCTGCTAGTGCACTGCGGAACAAATATACTGTGAGAATAGCATGGGGATGGAGTTGCCGGTGTACTTGTGTTACAGGTGATTGATAAGTTAGGAGAAAACAATTGAAAAAAACATTACTTATATTGTTGGCAATCGTGCTGAGTATCGTGATCTGCTGTTTTCTGTTTAAACAGTATATGGTGTCGCTTGGACTGGCTGTCTTAATCAAATAAAATAAAAACTATTTAGATAAAAATAAATTAGTGCTTGCAAAACATGTCTATTTCTGATAGAATAAGCATGTTGTGAGTCCATATAGGACGATAAAGAAAGTTCTCAAGCAGATTGAGGAACGTAAGGAGGTGCAATATCATGGCAAAATGTGCTATTTGTGAAAAGGGTGCTCATTTCGGTAACAGCGTTAGTCACTCTCATAGAAAAACACCAAAGATGTGGAAATCAAATGTAAAATCTGTTCGCGTTAAGACAGAAGGTGGAGCTACAAAGAAGATGTATGTTTGTACAAATTGTTTGAAGTCCGGCAAAGTTGAAAGAGCGTAAATGAAAATGTAAAAGGCACATTGTGAAAGCAGTGTGCTTTTTTAATGTGGGGCGAAGGATACCGGAGTATGTGTACTTCCATATTGTATTTCTGGGGAAAACAATGTATAATATGACTTGGATTATGAAGTGATCGAAGTTATGTATGCATGAGGTACATACGGCAAATATGATCTGGGGTGTGAAACGATCAAAGCCACGTATGCACGAAGTGCGTAAGGCATAGTTATGGTCTGATGAGAGATTGGCAGGGCCGGAGGTGGCCGTTCTGCGAAGCCAAATCGTGACGAGGGGATCGCCATGTATAATTTGTGAGACAAATTATGCATAATAGTCACACAGGTGTGTTGCCATCAGCCACGGGCTGGTGACAGGCTGGAATACATGTGTTGTTAATATGATAAATCAAATCGGAGGTAATGATATATGAAAGGAAGCATTAGTACGGATATGGGAATTGTCACTATCAACCCGGAAGTGATTGCAAAATATGCAGGTTCGGTTGCAGTAGAGTGTTTTGGAATTGTCGGCATGGCGGCAGTCAGTGTGACAGATGGACTTGTCAGACTGCTGAAGAAGGAGAGCCTGACTCATGGCATTCAGGTGGGGATATCTGAGGAAAATCGTATTACCCTGAATTTCCATGTGATCGTATCTTACGGAGTGAATATTCCGTCAGTATCGGATAATTTAGTGAGCAATGTAAAGTATAAAGTAGAAGAATTTTCAGGCATGTCGGTTGATACGATCAACATTTTTGTCGAAGGTGTGAGAGTAATTGACTAAGGAGGATACTAAAAGTGGCAACAAATACTATAAATGCTGAGATGTTAGCCCGGATGTTTCTGGCCGGAGCAGCCAATATCGAGGCACAGAAAGAATTTATCAATGAATTGAATGTGTTCCCGGTTCCTGACGGAGATACCGGAACAAACATGACACTTACCATCATGTCTGCGGCAAAAGAAGTGAGTTCAATCGAATCACTGGACATGCTGACACTGTGTAAGGCAATTTCATCAGGATCGCTCCGGGGAGCAAGAGGAAATTCGGGCGTTATTCTTTCTCAATTACTCCGTGGATTTACGAAGGGCGTCAGGGAAGAGAAGCAAATTGGGGCGGCAGCACTTGCGGCAGCGTGTGAGCGCGCGACAGAGACTGCTTACAAAGCCGTTATGAAACCGAAAGAGGGAACAATTCTTACGGTGGCAAGAGGCGTCGCTGACAAAGCGTTGGAGCTGGCAGAGACAACGGATGATTTAGAAGAGTTCATTCCGGCAGTCATCGAACATGCGAGAGAAGTTCTGGCGAAGACACCAGACATGCTGCCTGTTTTGAAAGAAGCCGGTGTAGTCGACTCCGGTGGTCAGGGACTGTTAGAGGTTCTGATTGGAGCATACGATGCATTTCAGGGCAAAGATGTGGATTACAGTGCGATTGCGGCCAGCGCGGGAACCAGCATGACCAAAGTCTCAGCGGAAGTACAGACAGATATCAAATTTGGTTACTGTACAGAATTTATCATCATGACGGACAAAGAATTTACATTCGCGGATGAAAAAGAATTTAAGGCATATCTGGAATCCCTCGGTGACTCTATCGTGTGTGTGGCAGATGAGGACATCGTTAAGATTCATGTTCACACCAATGATCCGGGACTTGCGATTCAGAAAGCTTTGACATATGGACAGCTGTCACGCATGAAGATTGATAATATGCGTGAGGAGCATCAGGAAAAACTGATTCGTGACGCAGAAAAGCTTGCGGCTGAACAGAAAGAAAAAGAAGCGAGAGCGGAGAAGAAACCGGTAGGATTCATCGCTGTGTCAATCGGTTCGGGCATGAATGACATTTTCCGGGAACTGGGAGCTGATTATATTATCGAGGGCGGACAGACTATGAATCCAAGTACGGAGGATATGCTCACCGCAATTGATAAAGTGAATGCAGATCATATCTTTATCCTGCCGAACAACAAGAATATTATTCTCGCTGCAAATCAGGCGAGAGACCTGGTGAAGGACAAAGATATCATCGTGATTCCGACCAAGACGGTACCACAGGGGATTACAGCGATTATCAACTATATGCCGGAGGCGGACGTGGATACCAATGAGGAGACCATGAACGAAGAAATCGGCAATGTGAAGACCGGACAGGTTACGTATGCGGTCAGGGATACCCGTATTGATGACAAAGAAATCCATGAGGGAGACATCATGGGAATCAGCGACAAGGGCATCGTTGCTGTGGGGCAGTCTGTTGAGAAGACAACCAGAGATATGCTCTCTGAGATGGTCGACGAAGATACAGAGCTGATTAGTCTCTATTATGGTGAGGATGTACTGGAGGAGGAGGCGGAACGCTTTGCAGCCGAGGTTCAGAAGCTTTATCCGGATGCCGACGTGGACTGCCACTGTGGCGGCCAGCCAATCTACTATTATGTACTGTCGGTAGAGTAAACAACGCAGTCTGAAAAAATATTATGCGTAAGCAGCAAGGTGGATTTCAAGTATCCGCCAGATAAAAGGAAAACATAAATTATAAAAACAGCCGCACATGGGAGCAGATTCCGTTGTGCGGTTGTTCTGACTATCGGGGGGAAGACAGATGGAGATGGATCAAAATTCTGGAGTTATCGCATTAAAAGGAATCGGGGAAAAGTCACAGCGGCTGTTTGAAAAACTGGGGATTTACACGGTTGGAGATCTGTTGCGCTATTACCCGAGAGGATATGATGTATACGAAGAGGCAGTTCCGGTGAGTGAGGTGGAGGAAGACCATGTCTGTACCGTCACCGGAGCAATCTTCGGGAGAATCCAGATCAGCGGCAGCAATCGGATGCAGGTCACGACGCTGTATCTGAAGGATCTGACAGGCACATTGAAGGTCATCTGGTTTCGGATGCCGTTTCTGCGCAATACACTTGGAAAGGGCGGCGTAATCACACTGCGGGGAAGAATCCGGAATCGGAAAGGTACCCTTGTGATGGAACATCCGGAGATATTTTACCCGAGTGCTCAGTATGAATTAAAGAAGAATACCCTGCAGCCACTCTATCCACTGACCAGTGGAATCACCAACAATGCCGTCACAAAGGCGGTTCATCAGGCTATGGAGGTGGCACCGCCGCGGCAGGACACTCTGCCGGAAACATTACGGGAAAGATATCATCTGGTCGGATATGAGGATGCTGTCAGAGGAATCCATTTCCCGACGGATAAAAAAAGCTTTTATGTGGCGAGGGAACGCCTCGTGTTCGAGGAGTTTCTTGACTTTATTCTGGGACTGCGCCAACTGAAGGAGAGCAACGAAGTTGCGGAGAATCATTTCGTGTTTCTGGAGAAGCCGCAGATGGATGTGTTTCAGAAAAAACTGCCCTATGAGCTGACGGGAGCCCAGAAAAAAGTGTGGCAGCAAATCAGACAGGATATGAACGGAACGCGGACGATGTCACGCCTTATTCAGGGGGATGTGGGATCTGGAAAGACGATCATTGCGGTGCTGGCTCTGATGCATGCCGGACTGAACGGTTATCAGGGTGCATTGATGGCACCGACGGAGGTGCTTGCAAAGCAGCATTATGAGTCCATTGGCAGGATGTTTGCCCAATATGGGGTTCCGCTGAAGACGGTACTTCTGACTGGCTCTATGACAGCGAAAGAGAAGCGGCTTGTTTATGAGGAGATTGAGAGCGGCGTGGCATCGGTGGTCATCGGGACGCATGCGCTGATTCAGGAGAAGGTCATCTACCACAATCTGGCACTCGTAGTGACGGATGAACAGCACCGTTTTGGGGTGAAGCAGAGAGAAAAGCTGTCACAGAAAGGGGAGATGCCCCACGTGATCGTCATGAGTGCCACGCCGATTCCGCGGACACTGGCGATTATTCTGTATGGGGATCTGGACATCTCTGTGATTGACGAACTGCCCGCCAACCGGCTTCCAATTAAAAACTGCGTGGTGGATACCGGCTATCGGAGAACAGCATATGACTTTATGAAGAGACAGGTGGCTGAGGGAAGACAGTGCTATGTGATCTGTCCGATGGTGGAAGAGAGCGAGAACATGGAGGCTGAGAATGTCATCGATTATACGGATCGGCTGCGGGAAGAACTGGGGAGTGGAATCTGTGTGGACTATCTGCACGGCAAAATGAAACAGAGCCAGAAAGACGATATCATGGAACGTTTCGGTGCCGGCGAAATCAAGATACTTGTGTCCACGACGGTTATCGAGGTCGGAATTGATGTTCCGAATGCCACGGTCATGCTGATTGAAAACGCAGAACGGTTTGGCCTGGCACAGCTCCATCAGCTGCGCGGACGGGTTGGAAGAGGAAAGCATCAGTCCTACTGTATCTTTATGAGTGCGTCCAAATCAAAAGAGACCAGAGAGCGTCTGGAAATTCTGAATCATTCCAACGATGGATTTTTCATTGCAGGGGAGGATTTAAAGCTGCGCGGTCCCGGTGATCTGTTTGGAATACGGCAGAGTGGGCTGATGGACTTTCGCCTGGGCGATGTCTATCAGGACGCGAAAATCCTGCAGCAGGCGAATGAGGCGGCCGATTATATGCTCAAGGTGATGCCGGATAAAATTGCGGGAAGGCTGATGAAAGAAAATAATCTGCGTGTGTTATAGACCGGAAAATCATTCAAAACAGGAGTGAACAGTAAGGCGATGCTTTTTCATAAGTGAAAAAACTGCTATATTTTGTGGAAAGAAAGCTGCAGTTCGTGTATAATAAAAGAATATATGGCAGAGAAAATATAATCTGATTCATTGCAATTATCAGAACAACATGAGCCGTGTGATGAAAAAAGAGGATGAATATGAATGAAAAATTAACGGTTCTCATTGTGGATGATGAACCAATCAATCGAAAAATATTACACAAAATGCTTTCTGTAGAATTTACGGTTCTCGAGGCTGCGAACGGTGAGCAGGCATGGGAGTTCCTCAATAAAAAAGAGGTGCAGATAGCGGCGGTTCTGCTGGATATTGTGATGCCGGTGATGAACGGCTATGAGTTTCTGGACCGCGTGCGTGAGGCGAAGATGAAGGATCTTCCGATCATTGTAATGACAGGGGAATCCGGATCAGAGGCGGAACAGAAGGCACTGAATGCAGGGGCATGGGATTTCGTGACAAAGCCCTACAAGCCGAATATACTGCTGAGCAGACTCAAAAATGCAATCGCACGTAGCCGTGTCTCGATGTATGAGCAGATACAGCATATGTCAGAGCACGACCAGCTGACCGGGCTGCACAACCGTTCTAAAATGTATGAGGACACCAGCCGTATGCTGCAGAAGTATCCGGACACCCGATTTATTTTTCTACGGATCGATATTGATCATTTTGCATTGTTTAACTCTTCTTTCGGTGAGCAGGAGGGAGACAGACTTCTCTGCTACATGGCATCCATCGTTGAAAAAGAGTCCAGACGCTACCGGCTCTGCACATATGGAAGGATGAATGCGGATGTTTTCTGTGTCTGCGCATCCTACGAGGGCGATGAAGCATTGCTTCAAAAATGGGTCAACGCTGCGGAGGAAGAGCTGTGTGCTTTCCGGAGAGACTATTCACTGAAAATGTCCGTTGGCGCATGTCTGATCGATGACACGTCCAGGGATGTTGAACAGTATTACATCCGTGCATCGATGGCGTCGGTTCAGTGTAAAAATCAGTTTGAAAAAAATCTGGCGTTTTATAATGAGTCAATCGGAGAACAGGTCTCCAATGAGATCGCGATAGCCAATGAGATGCAGACTGCGCTGGATGAAAAACAGTTCGTGGTGTATCTGCAGCCAAAGTTCACGGTGGCAACGGACAGCATCTGCGGGGCGGAGGCTCTGGTCCGGTGGAAACATCCACAGAAGGGACTGATCTCCCCGGGGGTTTTTGTTCCGGTTTTTGAAAAGAACGGTTTCATAGCAAAGCTGGATTACTACGTTTGGGAACGGACTTGTCAGCTGCTTCGAAAATGGCTGGACGACGGAAGAAAGCCGTATCCAGTCTCGGTCAATATTTCAAGAATCAGTCTGTACAATCCGAACCTTGTAAAATTACTGAAGGATTTGGTTGAAAAGTATAATCTGTGTGCGGGACTGCTTCAGCTGGAAGTGACAGAGAGTGCCTACATGTCAAACACAGAATTGATGGAGAAGACCATTCATGATCTGCGGGGCTCCGGCTTCACGATTTTGATGGATGATTTTGGAAGTGGATATTCCTCGCTGAATACATTGAAATCCATCGAAGTGGATATTCTTAAGATCGACATGAAATTCCTGTCGGCGGACGGGGAGATGGAAAAAGGCGAGATCATTCTTGCCTCCATTATCCGGATGGCCAATTGGCTGGGAATGTCGGTTACAGTGGAGGGCGTGGAATCCCGAAAACAGAGAGATTTTCTGGAGGGCGTCGGCTGTGACAGCATTCAGGGTTATTATTATTCCAGACCGGTTCCAGAGGGGGAATATGAAGAAACATATATCTATGCAGACGGCGGAGCGGCACTGCACTCTCAAAAAACAGAGGAGACGTCGCCAAAGCATAATGTCACGCTTCTGGTGATTGATGATGATGAGGCCAACCGGGCAATCATCAATGAATATTTCTGTGAGGAATATTATGTACAACAGGAGGCGAGTGCGGAAGACGGACTTGCGTATCTCCACCAGAATAAGAGCAAGGTCAGACTGATTCTGGTGGGTAATTATATGAAAGCGATGTCGGGGATTGATTTTTTAAAATTCTGTCAGGCGGAAAGCAGTGTTAGTTCCATTCCGATCATTATAATGACAGCGAACGACAGTGCAGAGGATCAGGTGGAGGCATTTCAGGCGGGAGCTTACGATTACATTACAAAACCGCTGATAAAAGAGGTCGTTCTTGCGAGAGTGAAGCATGCCATGGAACTCAACAGTCAGCTCCGCACCTTCGAGATGCCGAAAAAAATATGAAAGCATTGTGATCAGACTGTGCCAGAAATTCTGTAATTACAAAAAATGTCAGAAAATGAAATTACTTCTAGGGTAAAAGTCGATATTCTCCATATACTATGGTTGTAACAAAATAAAAAACGTTACAAGAAGGAGGAGTTTATCATGACAAGTTCATCTAATAAGGCAGCGGTACCTGAGGCGAAGGGTGCATTGAACAAGTTCAAGTACGAGGTCGCAAGCGAATTGGGAGTACCATTATCAGACGGCTACAATGGTGATCTGACTTCCAAACAGAATGGATCAGTCGGTGGCTATATGGTCAAGAAGATGATTGAACAGCAGGAAAAACAGATGGCAGGCAAATAACAAATAGCAGAAAAAGGCGCTTGGGAATTGACCTGAGCGCTTTTTTCTGTTAGAATTTAGCGAAGAAAAAGATATGTACGGGAAAATGGGGGATGAAGGATGCGCGTGATTGCAGGCAGTGCAAAACGACTACAACTGAAAACACTGGACGGAACAGAGACAAGACCAACAACAGACAGGATCAAGGAAACCCTGTTTAACATGATTTCCACATATCTTTGTGATTCAAAGTTTCTGGATCTTTTTGCGGGAAGTGGCGGAATCGGAATCGAGGCATTGAGCCGCGGTGCCGGTGAGGCGGTTTTTGTGGAGAAGAATCCGAAGGCAATGGAGTGTATCAAAGCGAATCTTGAGCATACCAGGCTGGAGGATCGCGCGGTGCCTATGTCTACCGATGCGCTGACGGCCCTCCACAGGCTGAACGGGAGCAAAAAGTTTGATTATATTTTCATGGATCCGCCATACGGGCAGGAACTGGAAAAACAGGTGCTCACGTATCTGGCGGGCTCGGATCTGCTGGGGGATGACTGCCTGATTATTGTGGAGGCATCTCTGGACACCTCGTTTGATTACGTGATGGATATGGGATTTACTTTGATAAAAGAAAAAAAATACAAGACGAATAAACACGTTTTTCTCGAGATGGAAAGAAGGGAATCTTAATGCTTAGAGCAATTTATCCGGGAAGCTTCGACCCGGTTACGAACGGACACATGGACATCATAGAAAGAGCCTCAAAAATAGTGGATGTATTAATTATTGGAGTGTTGAATAATAATGCAAAAATGCCGTTGTTTTCTGTGGAAGAACGTGTTAAAATGTTAAAAGATGCAACAAAAGAGTTTCAGAATGTCAGTGTAGTCCCATTTGAGGGATTACTGATTGATTTTGCAAGGCAGACACATTCTCGCCTTGTTATTCGTGGTTTACGTGCAATTACGGATTTCGAATATGAACTGCAGATGTCACAGACAAATCATAAATTAGAACCTAACGTTGAGACCATGTTCCTGACGACGAGTATAGACTACTCGTATCTGAGTTCTACTACAGTAAAAGAGATTGCCGCTTTTGGGGGAGACATTGAACAATTTGTGCCGGAAGTGGTAGTCGGAGAGTTACATAATAAAATACAAGGCAAAAGGAGAGTATGAGTATGAGTAGTCGTATCGAACAGATTATCGAAGAGATCGAAGAGTACATTGACAGAGATTGTAAATTTCAGCCATTGTCCACTACTAAGATTATTGTAAATAAGGAGCATCTCGATGAATTGTTGAGAGAACTTCGTATGAAGACCCCTGATGAGATAAAGAGATATCAGAAGATTATCAGCAACAGAGATGCTATTCTGGCTGACGCGCAGGCGAAGGCGGAGGCGTTGATGGAGGATGCACAGGTTCAGACTACTGAGCTGGTCAGTGAGCATGAGATCATGCAGCAGGCCTATGCGCAGGCGAACGAGATCGTCACAGCGGCCACAGAGCAGGCACAGGAGATTCTTGACAATGCCACGGCAGATGCCAACAGTATCCGTATCGGAGCCATTCAGTACACGGATGACCTGTTAGCCAATGCAGAGAGCATTATCGGTCACACCTTAGACAGCTATACAACCAAGTATGATGGTCTGGTTAATTCCCTGAGAGAATGTTATGATGTTGTGCGGACCAATCGTTCAGAGCTTGATATTCCGGAAGTGCCGACAGAGGCATATGCGGATGAGGACATGTCAGAAGAGATGTAAAAAAACGTAACTGTTCAGAACCCCCTTGGGGAACTAATTAATTTTTGTACAAAACAGAGAATTTTTAAAACCTGTTTTGCGATATTATTTCG
>NZ_FQZY01000077.1 GCF_900142165.1 Hespellia stercorisuis DSM 15480 | reverse complement strand
TTCAGACCACCTTCTTCCTTGTGTTTTATGTCTCCATTGTACTAAAAACTCAGGAAAAAAGCGAATTCACATAGATTCACCTATGGTGAAAATGACTGTGGATAAGTAATGTTTTTCAATGTTCAGTTGTTGTTAAATATATTCAAAAGCCATAGAATTTGGCTTTGAATCAGAGTTATTTGAAAGATTGAAAGAGTAATCCACAATGAATTAAATTATTCAATCACAAACAATTGGTTATCCACCAATTACCGAAATAATATCGCAAAACAGGTTTTAAAAATTCTCTGTTTTGTACAAAAATTAATTAGTTCCCCAAGGGGGTTCTGAACAGTTACGTTAAGAAAATAGAAAAATAATGCTTGGTTTTAGTCTAGCATATGGACTGGTAAAAAACAACTGTCAGCTCCGAAATCTCCTTTCTTTTTCCAGACATAAGCTGCGGTTCATGCCTACGGTGTTTCCGTAACAGATTCTTCCCATTTTTATAGAACAAAGAGTTTCGCAAGCGAAACTCTCACGCCGAAGCGCGGTCATGCCTGCGACCACATTCTTTTTTGCGTGCTGTGTGCATCCCCCGGAGGTTTTTATATAATAGGAAATCCGAAAGAATTTCCTATTACATAAAAAACATAGAGAGCAACTAGTGCCCTCTATATTTTTCTTTACGTTTTTCCTGATGCAGTTCAAACTTTCGTTCTTTTTCCGCTTCCCGCTGTGCACGGGAACGGATTTTTCGCTCCTGTTTTCCCTGCTCCTGCTGAAGCTTCAAGGCCTGCTGTGCTTTTGTTCCCATGTGAACATCGGCGGTCTGTTTTTGTATCAGACGCTGCATTCGCTTTGGGTTTATATGCTTGTCAGTTCTTCTCTCCGCTTCTATGGCCGGACTAAATCTTAAGCTCTTCCAATTCGTGAGTAGGAATGCCAGAACTTCGTAATCTTTTGGTTCCGCTCCAAACGTGATCTTGCAGGCCTCGTATTGCCCGCCATGCTCACGCTCATACAGACCGATCCAAAAGGGCTCCTCAAACAGAACTGTGAATCTGGATATCGTCTTCTCCATATGCAGTCCCTCCTTTATCTTTAATACACAAAGAATGGACAACCAAAGGAGGCAGGTTACTGACAGCGTTTATCTACGCTGCTCCCGGACTACCTACCGGGACGTGTTTTTATCTTTGTTCTTTTCATTTTAACTTTTTAAAATATCCGTGTCAAGTTAGATACTCTGCTCCCTGATGCTCTGCTCCTCAGAAGTGGAGGACTGATTTAGGACAGTAAAGCGGACATTTGCAATCCGCTCTGCTACTTGCTCATGAACATCCTGCAGCTACGCTGCCTTTCAGCAGGGGCTTTTAATCCCCTGCTGAAACAAGCATCCCCCTTACCCACCACTTAGTGCTCTACGCACTTGAAGTGGGGGATGCTTACAGATGTTCAAATTATTTCCAAAAAAGCTTGAATCTGGCATTCATCTAATATACAATATATTCCGAATTGTTATTTGCTTGACACAGTGTTACTGTAAAAACCTGTGGCAGGGAGCGCTCCCGGCCTGCCGGGCGGATACCTTGCTGCTCACTCACCATACATACAATAAGGAGAACTTCATGGACAATCACTTTAACACCCCATCCGAAATCATCAACCTGAATCTTAATTCCTGCGAGAATAAAACCAGGCTACCGCTTGGTAAGATGATTCTGCTCGGCATCATGGCCGGAATTTTCATCGCCTTCGGCGCCGCGACCAGCAGTACCGCCGCCCACGCAATCACCAATGTCGGGCTGGCACGGACTGTTGCCGGCACCATCTTCCCGGTCGGTCTGATGCTGATCGTATTTCTCGGCGGGGAACTCTTTACGGGAAATTGTCTGATCATTCTGGATGTTATAAGCAAACGTGTCACCTGGCTCAGCATGATCCGCAACCTGGTGATTGTTTACTTCAGCAACCTGATCGGGGCACTGATCATAGACTTTCTTATTTTTTTCAGTGGCAATCTGAACTATTCTGACGGACTCCTCGGCGCATACACCATCAAGGTAGCTGTCGGAAAGCTCGCACTGTCACCTGTTCAGGGAATCACCTCCGGTATCCTCTGCAACGTGCTCGTCTGCCTTGCCGTCCTCATGGCCGCCTCCGCAAAGGACATCGCCGGAAAGGTATGGGCGATCTTCTTCCCGATCTGTGCATTTGTAGTCGGCGGATTCGAGCATTGCGTTGCCAATATGTACTACATTCCGGCCGGCATCCTCGCCGCATCCAATCCGGCCTACGCTGCAAAAGCACAGGAAGTATACGGCATCACTGAAGCCCAGCTTTCCGGACTGAACGCGTTCAACAGCCTGCACAGCTTTATTCCGGTCACCCTCGGCAATATCATCGGCGGGATGCTGCTTGTGGGACTCCCGCTATATCTGATATACAAAAAAGAATGGAAGTCACAATAGGACTTCCATTCTTTTATTTTTTATATTACATAATAGCATTAAAATCCTCTGCTTTTTTATACATTGTCCCCTTAATGTAATCAATTATCTACACAGATTCCCACACATATGAAATATATCTGTTTCCATAAACGTGACAAAATCTGCCGTACATTTCTGTTTTTCGATTTCTTTCGAAAATATTCCCCCTGATTTTTCACCAAATATTTCTCATTTATAACGAGATATTGTGCAACTTGGAGAAAATGCCTTCCAACGCCACTAAATGTGGTTCCAACGCCTTGTCAAAAGACATCCTATGTGCTACAATTCTTTGAGCAACAAGCTTCACGATTTTATCAAATCGTGAATTTTCAATAAGCCATTGTCATATTTTATAGGAGGGGTAAACTGTGTCACGCGCTAAAACTTCAAAAGATTTACTTATTAATTCTGTTCTGGATCTGATGGAAACCAAAACCATCGATGAAATCAGTGTAAAAGAAATCTCATTACACTGTGGTCTCAGTATTCGTACTTTTTACAACAATTTTCAAGACAAATATGATTTGATGAATTATATCTGTGAACTCATGACCCAGAAACTATTTTCTACTGTATCACCTGTTATTTCTATCTCCGCATTCTTACATTTCTACGGAGAATTCGTTTATGACAACCGAAACTTTTTTATAAATGCTTTTAAGTACCGTGGACAGAACAGCTTTGATGATGCTTTTTTCTCCATGGTTAAAAATATTTCGATTGCCACCGTTTTGCAGCACGGCGGGGAGATTGATGATCAGACCGCTTTTTCAATCGAGTACTTTGCAGGTTCCATCACCTGGCACACCAAATGGGCTATCTCCCAAAATCCGGCGCCGAGTGCCGAAGTTTCCGTAGAGCGGGTAAGCCACTGCATCCCGGATGCTCTGAAACCATATTTCGCATAATGTGCTCTTGTAAAGTGTTTTTATAAATTATTTTGATCGTCGGCTTTACAAATTAGGGAGCTGTCGCATTAAGTATATTTCATACATAATATAGAATGATCCGGTATCTCACGATATCACATTCTGTATGATTTATTCTTAACGCGCCAGCTCCCTTTTTTGTTTCTCTTTTTTGTATTGTCTTATATCTTTCTTGTCACCTCGCAAAGCCAGAAACACTCCGCATCTGTCAGATACGGGCTGATCTTTTCGTACACTATCTTGTGGTAGTCATTGAGCATCTTCCTGTCACGGTCTGACATCTTCTCCGGAATAACCGCATCCAGGTCAATGGGAACATAGGTCAGAAATTCAAACTTCATGAACTGCCCGTATTCATTTTTTTCCGCCTCGCATACCGTCAGTTCATTTTCCAGGCGGATTCCATGGGATCCCTCGATGTAGAGTCCAGGCTCATCCGTGACCGTCATTCCTGTTTCCAGCGGATAAGAGGGCTGCCCCGTCGCCCTCCATCTCAGGTTCTGCGGTCCTTCGTGCACATTCATCAGATACCCCACACCATGTCCGGTTCCGTGATTGTAATTCAATCCAACTTCCCAGAACGGTCTCCTTGCCACGACATCCAGATTTTCACCGGTGCATCCGTACAAAAATTTCGTGTTTGCAAGGCGTAGCATACTCCGCAGCGTGATGGTGAAATGCTCCTTTTCCTCCTGCGTCAGTTTCCCGAGTGCAATTGTTCTTGTGATATCCGTGGTGCCTTCATAATAATGGCCGCCGGTATCCATCAGAAGCAGCCCCTCCGGTTTCAGCTCCACATTCGTTTCCGGTGTGGACTCGTAATGCACGATCGCCGCATGATCTCTGTAGGCACTGATTGGGGCAAAACTCGGTTCAATAAAGCCTTCCTGTTCTCTCCGAAATTCCTCCAGCTTATCCGACACGCTCATCTCTGTCAATGGCACCCGTCCGATATGGTGCTTGAGCCAGTAGAGAAATTTTGTCACCGCAACTGCATCCTTGATATGGGCTGCCTTGATATTCTCCACTTCCACCTTGTTTTTGACCGCTTTGAACATCGTCGACGGATTCCTCTGCTCGACCGTCTTTACCTCAGCCGCGAGGCTGCTGTAAATTGTGTAATTTACTCCGGACGGATCCAGCAGCAGCGTATCCCCTGCCCCAAACTGTCTGACATCCTCATAGATGCTGCCGTATGGTCTGACCTCCACCTGATCCTTCTGAAACTGTGCCCGGATCTGATCATCCAGCTTCTGCTCATCTATGTAGAGCACAACGCGATCCATGTACACGATACAGTAGCAGAGCACCAACGGCGAGTACGCAATGTCATCTCCCCGGATATTCAAGAGCCAGCAGATATCATCCAGCGTCGTCAGCACATGCACACCGGCTCCTGCCTCGCCCATGACTTCCCGCACCCTGGAGAGCTTCGATGCAGCGCTCTCCCCCGCATATTTCTCCTCCAGAAGAAATGCTGGTTTATCGGATAACGCAGGTCTGTTCTTCCATATTTCCCCAACCAGATCCATATCACAGTGGATTTCTCCCTGTTTTCCTGCAAACTTTTCAAGCAGACTTCTGCCCTCTCCCGCAGAGACCACTCTGCCGTCAAATCCGAGAACACCGTGTTCCGGAAGCTTTTTCACAAGATATTCCTCCACGGTGGGAACACCTTCCTCCCCCATCTTAAAGAGTGTGACGCCCGTCCCCTGCAATTGCTGCCCCGCCTGGAGAAAATATCTTCCGTCCGTCCACAGTCCGGCTTCATCCATGGTGATGACTGCCGTTCCGGCTGATCCGGTAAATCCTGTGATAAATGCTCTTTCTTTAAAATGTTTTCCTACATATTCGCTCTGATGATAATCCGCCGACGGTACCATATAAGCATCGATCTGACGCTCCTTCATCTGCGCTCTCAATTGTTCGATTCTTTCTGCTATCATTTTTCTCTATCCTCTTCTCTTTATTTTTTGTTATTTACAGACTCTGTCCGTTTCGCGCCCACTATTCACCGACCTGTCTGTTATTTCGTTCTTTCCACTTCATTGCAATCTTCTCATTCCGGGCTGCAGCCTCCTGGTACATCGTTTCCTCCACTTTCTGGGTAGTTATTTAGTTTACGATGTACTAGTATAAGCGACATTAAATAACCTTACGTTTCACTTGCCTAAATTTCCATCGGTTGCATCGTCGATTGATGACAACGCAGTCTGTTGGACAAATAGACAAGTGAATTAGTCAGAATATGAATATGTCAGTACACTAGTCTCCCTGGATTTTTCGAAGCTGCTCCTCGTATTCTTCCTCCAGCTCTGAAAATAGAGAAGGAATGCCCTTGTAGCACTTGATCAGTATTGCATTGAGGATATCCGTGCACAATGCGCTCATCTTCGCAAACCCCAGCTCACCCGAGATTTTTCGCAATTTTCTGACCGGCTCCTCCGCTTCTTTGTACCGTCTGGCAGACACCGCTCTGTAGAGCTGTCCAAATGTTTGATCCGCCGGAAAATTTTTCTTCGTCATACGTCTTCACCCCGCTCTCCTGTCCATACACACCTTTTTCTACTCTTCCTTAAATCCTTCTCCCAACACCTCGCTCGATTCCATAATCACGGTGAACGCATTGGGATCGACCTGTTTCACCGCCCTTCGAATTGCAGACATCTGCTTATTGTTACATGCACACATGACAATCTCACGCTCATTTCCCGAGAATCCGCCCTTCCCACGCATAATGGTGGAACCTCTGTCAGAATACTTTGCAATTACATCGGCCACATCCTGTCCATGATCTGTGACGATCAGGGTCATCTTGCCGGCATCGATACCGTACATCAGCTTATCCACGATCATGGACAGCAGATAGGAAATGATGAAGCCGTAGATTGTCGCATCCAGATCCTTGAACACCGCTCCGCCAAGCAGCACGATGGCCGCATCCAGCACAAATATAATTCTTCCCAGTGTGACATGCGGGTTTCTGGCACGAATTGCCATGCTGATAAAATCAGTGCCCCCTGTAGAGGTATTGTTCGAAAAAATCAGCGCATACCCGAGTCCTGCAAAAATACCGGTGCAGATGGCCGCCAGCATGCGGTCGCCATTATAGACAGGAAGCAGCGGCGCAACATAATCCATAATCAGAGAAGTAATGATTACCGTCCGAATGGATCTCAGAAAAAACTCTTTCCCCAACGACTTGTAGCACAGCAGGGCGATCGGCACATTGAGTACTATAATTGTAGCTCCCAGCGGCAGACCGAACAATTTATAAAATATCAACGCGATACCGGACACTCCGGACATCGGAAATCCGGCATTTGCCGCAAAATTGTAAACTCCGATGGCCGCCAGAATCCCCCCGATAACATCAATAAAAATATCATATGGCAGTCTTTTCCAATTGATTTTCATCTCTAGATCTCCCCATTTTTAAATTTCATAATCATCTCATTTGTCAGGCTGTCCCTCGACGGCTCCACTGGAATCTCTTCCCGCTCAAACCACTCTGCCAGTGCCAGCTCTTCCTCGTCCAGTGTCACGGTGTCATCCCCGTCCAGATCCGCATAGAATCCCATCAGGACCGTATCGCTGAAGGACCACGGCTGACTCTTATAATAGGTAACATTCTTCACCTTCAGACCGACCTCTTCCATGACTTCCCGCGCGACCGTCTCTTCTATCGTCTCGCCGACCTCCACGAATCCGGCAAGCAGTGCATACTTTTTATAGGATCTTCCCGCATACTTTGACATCAGCAGACGATTGCCGTTGCGAACCCCGATAATCGTGGCAGGACAGATCTTCGGATACTCCATATTATGGCATTCCGGGCAGAACATCATACGCTCTTTCTTATCTTTCTCCATACGCGTCCCGCATCTTCCACAGTAACGGCGGCTCTCATACCAGTTATACAGCTGATACCCCGTAATTCCGGCAAATGCCCTGTACTGTGGCTCCGCCTCGCGGAAGATCTCAATATTCTCCATGTTGTAATCTGCGAGCGGCTCCAGATTGATTTCTCTTACGAGATAAAATCTCTGATTGTCGATTGAAAACAGGTACGTGTAATCCTCGTAAATGTCGTCGTTGAGTCTCTCCAGGTCTGCAAATGTGGGGTAAATGATCTCATCCTTTGTCCGCTTCAGCAGCACGGCGCGTTTTTCATAGTAAAGTGCGATGCTGTCCTTCTCTGGTGGGACCGGTTTGTATGCATTATCGTATTTGTGTGGTGCTATATCCTGTATCATTTTTGTGTTCTCCTTGCTTTTTTTATGTTGTTCAACTCATGATCACTGTTTGGTGTTCAGCTTTCGCCCTATCTTGCCGGAGTCCCGCAGTGCGTTCGATTCCGCTTCGCTTCATCTCACTCGCGGGCTTTCGCCCTATCTTACCGGAGTCCCGCAGTGCGTTCGATTCCGCTTCGCTTCATCTCACTCGCGGGCTTTCGCCCTATCATCAGGTGATACCAATTGTTTTCTTATGTGCAAGCACAACGTAAACAATTGGTATCACCTGATGGCACTGCTCATTGCTATCGCGTACATTATAGCAGAATTTCTTCAATTAGAACATGGATATGTGAAAATAAAACAACGTTGTACCCACCACGATTTTGTTGTGGTGGGTACAACGTTGTTTTATTTTCAATAATTTCTGTTCTCTGCTATTTGCTGTAAGGTGTCCCTGTAAGAGGCAGCTTTGTCTGGAAATCTTTGTTCCAGCTGTAGTATGCTCCCGCGATGGCCGGTGCTGTCGGGATGGAGGTGATCTCTCCGATTCCGATTGCCCCGCATGCCACATCGATTCCCTGTTTTTCTACGATGATCGACTCCAGCTCTGGAACCTTATCCGCCTTGAATAATCCCAATGTACCGTACTTTGACTTCGGAACGCAATTCTCTAACACATATTTTTCTGTGAGTGCATAGCCCATGCCCATCACGACACCGCCCTCGATCTGTCCTTCCACACTGATCGGATTCACCGCTTTTCCTACATCGTGTGCGGCCACCATCTTCTTGATGGTTCCATCCTCATTCAGCACGCAGACCTGGGTTGCATAGCCGTAAGCCACATGAGATACCGGATTCGGTACATCCGCGCCCATGGCATCCGTCTTCGCCAGATATTCTCCGTAATAGTCCTTCCCTTCCAATTCTTTAAGGGAATACTGTTTTAAATCTTCTTTCAGTGCCAGCGACGCGCGGCGCGCAGCCTCTCCGGTCACCAGCGTCTGTCTGGAACCGGATGTCGTACCGGAATCCGGTGCGATCGCCGTGTTGGGGTTGCACCACTCCAGCTCATCCAGCGTGAGTCCGGCTGTCTCGGAAACCACCTGTGTCAGCACCGTTCCCAGTCCCTGCCCGATGCAGGACGCTCCGGAATGGATCCGGACTTTTCCATCCTTTACCAGAAGCCTGCAGCGGCCCCAGTCTGGAATCCCGACTCCGACGCCGGCATTCTTCATAGCACAGGCCAGTCCCACATATTTTTCATTTTCGCAGATATCCTTCACCGCCTCCAGCGTCTCCACGATTCCGGTGGACGGATCGGCGATCTGGCCGTTGGGAAGTACCTCTCCCGGACGGACTGCATTGCGGTAGCGAATCTCCCACGGGGTGATTCCCACCATTTCCGCCAGCAGATCCAGATTTCTCTCAGAAGCAAAACAAGTCTGTGTCACGCCAAACCCGCGAAATGCCCCCGCAGGCGGATTGTTCGTATAAACCGCCTTTCCGTCGATATCAATGACCTGGAAGTTATACGGTCCCGCCGCATGGGTACACGCCCTCTGCAGCACCGGACCGCCGAGGGATGCGTACGCTCCTGTATCGGAGATTACCACAGCCTTCAGGGCGGTCAGCTTACCGTTCTCATCACAGGCTGTCGTCACATCCATCCACATCGGATGACGCTTCGGATGGATCATGATGCTTTCCTTTCTGGTCAGCTTCATCTTCACAATACGTCCGGTCAGATATGCCACCAGCCCCGCCAGGTGCTGGACGGTCACATCCTCTTTCCCGCCAAATCCGCCTCCGACCAGTGCGTTCTCCACCACGACCTTCTCTTTGGGGATTCCCAGCATCTCTGCTGTCTCACGCTGCGTGTCATAGGTTCCCTGATCTGTGGAGTAGATAAATACCCCCTCATCAAACGGCATGGCCACCGCACATTCGGGCTCCAAAAATGCATGCTCTGTCCACGGGGTCTCATAGTGCCTGGTCACCTTATATCTGGATGCCTCGATTACCGCATCCGCATCCCCGCGGCTCAGATGGACATCCGCCAGAATATTGCCGCCGTCATGCAGTGCCGGAGCATGCTCTTTCATGGCATCAAAGGGATTGGTCAATGGTGTCAGAACTTCATACTCCACTTCCACCAGCTTCTTTGCCTCCTCCATCATCTCCATTGTCTCCGCAGCCACAATACAGATGGCATCGCCCAGAAAGCGGGTGGTCTCTCCCACAGGAATCATGGTATCCCAGTCCTGCTTCAGATGGCCGACCTTTACATCACCCGGAATGTCCGCCGCGGTGTACACGCCGATCACACCCGGGAGTGCTTTCGCCTTCTCCGTATGGATTGCTTTCACAACTGCACGTGGATGTGCTGCACGCACCGCACTCGCATAGATCATTCCATCCAGACAGATATCGTCCACATAGACACCGGTTCCCAGCGTCTTTTTCTTCGCATCCACTCTCTGCATGGCCTGCCCGACAGTCACTTCGCCGCTGTCATCTACAGCCGGAAGATCCTCCCGCAGCATCTTTCCCGCCAGAAGAATCCCATCCACAATTTTTTTATAGCCTGTGCAGCGGCAGATATTATTCTTGATTGCTGCAATCACTTCAATTCTTGCCGGATCCGGTTTTGCATCCAGAAGTGCCTTGCCTGACAGCACCATTCCCGGAATGCAGAATCCACACTGTACTGCTCCCACTTTGCCGAAAGCATAACCGTATACTTCCTTCTCCCGCTCACTCAGTCCTTCCACGGTGACGATCTTTTTTCCCGCCATCTTGGAGACCATAGGGATACAGGCGCGCATCGCCTTCCCATCTACAATCACCGTACAGGTTCCGCAGGCACCCTCGCTGCAGCCATCCTTCACCGAAGTCAGCCCCAGGTCATCCCGCAGGAAACGCATCAGTTTTTTATCCTGCTCTGTCTCCACTGTCTTTCCATTTATATTCAGGGTATACATCACGATCCCTCCTTCCAGATATCTTCCGGATAATCGATATCTTTCGTCTCTGTCTCGTCTATCTCCACAGGCACGATACATTCCGGGTATCGCTTTATCACCTGTCTTCCGCCTACATCTCCACTTAATTCTAACAGTTCCGGGAAAAATCTACTGTCCCACACCACGGGATTCCGGCGAATCCCTCCGGTGCTGGCACAGATGATCTTTCCTTTTTCCTGTTCTGCTTTTTCTAACAATCTCTCCATGGTCTCTGCCTTCAGCCCCGGCTGGTCGCACACAGTCACTAGCACCCGCTCAAGTCCTGGATCTGCATGCATGCAGGCCTCCAGTCCCAGATGCAGAGAATGGGCGATTCCGTCCTCCGGGTTCTCATTGCGCACCAGTTGAACATCCAGCAGCTCTGCCGCCTCTTCCACCTCGGGAAAACGTGTCACCAGCACCTTTTGTACATGCTCCAGTTTCGTCAGATTCTCCAGCATATACCGGTAAATCGGTTTTCCCCGATAGCACTGCAGCAGCTTGTTGTCCCCGAAGCGCCTGCCCAGGCCTGCTGCCAGTACAAGCACTGCCTCGTGTTTCCGGAAAGAAGTGATATGCACTGCCTCCGCAGACAACCTCCGGATCTGCTCTGCATCTCCTTCGCGCTTGCTGCTGTCCGCTTTGTTCAGAATCACATGATACTCCATCCCCGGCAGAACGCCTTTTCTTCCTCCCTGGGGGCTGGCTGCCAGTCTGGCGATGTCCACAGGCTCCAACAAGTCCTCCTGTGATCTGCCCAGCAGCCCTGCCACGATATCCGCCCGATGACACACTTCTTCCAACGGCCTTCCGATGGCATCCATGCCATACACATTGAGCACCACCGTCGTCTCAGGAAGGATCACCGGCTCATAGTCGCGCGGTGCCTTGACCGGTTTCCCTTTTGCACCGTCCGCTTCTATAATGACCGGGATTCCCATTCCCAGAACTGCCGCCTGAATCTGTCTGTCCACCGATGCGATCTTCCCCTGCTCCACTGGTTTTCCGATCCATACCACACACTGTTCTTCCAGGAGTTCTCGCAGCCGCTTCATCATATCCTCACACCACGCACCCGTGCCGCCTCTTTTTTCTGTCTCCCGGTTGGTCATGTCCAGGAAACAGTGTCTGGAGGAAGGTCTTCGCATGTGCGTCGTCGTCATGACAACGGCCTGTGCACTCACCTTTTTGTATTCCCCGGCGATTGCTTCCACCACACTGGTTTTTCCCCCGGCTCCGACCACAGAGATAATTGGATTATGGCTTTGTTCTATATTAAGTTCTTTTAGAAAGTTTATCGTTTCTTTTTTATTATTCATTTTTTATTCTCATCTACACTCTGACGCCCTGTAAAAGAAGCTGTCTCAATGCAGTCTCTAAAGCTTTCCATCTCCGGCAGGTTACTTTCTGTCTAATCAATCGGGCCACTGGCATGGCGCTTCACAAATTCGCCCTGCCCCTTCTGCCCCAGAAATTCATTGTCACTCACAATTACCTTTCCGCGCAGCAGTACTTTTTCAAGCATCCCCTGTATCTCGAAACCTTCGTAGATGGTATAATCCACCGCACTTCTCATGTCCTTCTTCGTCAGGATCAGTGACCCTTCCGGATTCCAGATCAGCAGATCAGCATCCGCCCCCGGCATGATGGCACCCTTTTTCGGATATAATCCATAAGCCTTCGCGGGGTTCTCAGCCGTCACTTTCACGAACTGCCCCAGTGAGATTCTCTGCTTTGTCACACCCTCACTGTACAGGATGCGCATGCGCTCTTCCACTCCCGGTGCACCGTTTGGGCAGGCGGTAAAATCATCCTTTCCGCGCTGTTTTTCGATTCCATAGTTGAACGGGCAGTGATCTGTTCCTACAATCTGAATCGTGCCGTCTGCAAGTCCGCCCCACAACGCCTCCTCATCTGCCTCTTTTCGAAGCGGCGGTGAGAAGATAAACTTCAGTGCATCCTCCCGCAGAAGCTCCTCCTCATTGAAAACCAGATACTGCGGACAGGTCTCCACGTAGATGTTCTTTTGTCCGCCAGCTCTTGCGTGACGGATCTCTTCCAGCCCTTTTGCCGTCGAGAGATGTACGATATAGACCGGTGCATCTCCTGCCAGGCGGGCAATCTTTAAAAGCCTTCCGACGGCTTCTGCCTCCATGTCGTCCGGCCTGGATTTTGCATGATAGATGGGGTCTGTTTTCCCCTCCCCGACATACTGTGCTCTCAGGTACTGGATCACCTCATGATTCTCCGCATGAAACGCCGGCATTCCTCCCAGCTCCTTCATCTTCAGCATCAGTCGGTAGATGGCCGCATCATCCAGCCGGTAATCGTAGGTCAGATACCCCTTAAAGCTGGTGATCCCTTCCGCAGATAATTCTTCCATCTCTTTTAATATATCCTCATTGATGTGCTGAACAACTCCGTGAAATCCATAGTCAACAACTGACTTCCCATCTGCCAGCCGGTGATACTCCTCAATCTGATGATGCAACGGACACCCCGCCGGTCCAAATGCAAGATGATCCACGATCGTCGTGGTTCCCCCGCAGGCCGCTGCAACCGTACCTGTGTAAAAATCATCAACGGCTCTGGCAATTCCTACGTCCAGATCCATGTGTGTGTGCACATCGACACCTCCCGGCAGTACATATCTGCCGGATGCGTCAATCACCTGCGCGCCTTCCTCATCAGCCGTTCGTCCAATCGCCTGTATGATTCCGTCTTCAATCCGAATGTCACCCACATATTCCTCTGTCGGCGTAACAATTGTTCCGCCTTTAATAACTGTAGTCATGCCATCACCTCATCTTATTCTTTCTAAAGTCTTACCTCATTGGACAGGTCTCCCCCGCATTCCTGGCACTATGCTTACCGGGAGCGGAGAAGACCTGCATACTTTTTGTCATTCCTGCAAAAGCTGATATGCTATCCCACTCTCACATCATAGTGAAATATCCTTTGTAAAATCCTCTTAAATATCCAGCAGATAATCGTATTCTCTGCACACCGTCTGAATGATCATTTCAAGTCCGCCCACAAGTGCTGTATCCGCTCCCGGAGCCCACTCAAATTCATTTCCAAGATAGCGCACCTTTGATCTGCAGGTTTCTTTATCCAGTACTGCAAATCCATCATTCTTGCTGTCTGCCATATCGGCTTCATTCGCAAACAGAGTAAACTTGCCCTGATACGGTGCACTTGCATATGGACAGAAGCTGTTGCAGTTTCCGCACTCGTTGCACATGTAATCCACATGGATCACCTGCGCCATCTCAAGCTCCGGTACCTTGATGGAGACATTCGCTCTGTTTGGACATACATCCACACAGTTCTCACATACTGTTGCACACCCGAGACAGCGGCTGCTCTCCGGTCTATCACTGCATGGTTCTGCGAGCACACCCTTCTTCTCATAGATTGCGGATTTGTCGGATGGCTGTCCGCACAGGGTAGATACTTCCGCTCCCACAATTGCTTCTGCAGCTGCTTTTGCATTGGCCATTCCCTTGACTACAACCGCCGGTCCGTATAGTCCGTCTCCGATTACATAGACTCCAGCGATACCGGACTCCAGTGTCTTGGAATCCACCTTCACGCGTCCGCGCTCATCCACGGCGAGACCACAGTTTTTATAGTACTCGGTAGGAACCTTTTCTCCCACTGCCACGATCACGGTATCTGCCGGAATCTGAACTTCTTCTTCCGTCTCTGTGACGCTGCGGCGTCCGGACGCGTCTACCTCGCCCAGCACCATCTTCTTACAGGTCAGCTGTCCTGCTTCCAGTTTCACCGGTGCCAGGAGTTCTCTAAACTCCACACCGTCCTCCACCGCAAGAAGTAATTCTTCCTCGTCTGCAGGCATGTATCGTTTTGTTCTGCGGTACACCAGATATACATTCTCCACGCCGGCTGTCTTCTTCGCCGCTCTGGCTGTATCCATGGCTGTGTTTCCGCCGCCGACAACCACCACGTTCTTTCCGACTGCCACCTGGCCGTTCTCCCGGTTGAACTTCTCCAGGAAATCCAGTGCATTCATCGTCTCTCCCGCCTCAAGGCGAAGAGTTCCCGGCTCACATGCCCCCACTGCCAGCACGACTGCGTCGTAGGATTCACGGAGCTGTGCCACATCGGCAATCTCTTTGCCTGTCTGAATGTCCACGCCAAGCTTAAGTAAGAGTGACACATCTTTGTCGATCGCCTCATCCGCAATTCTGAAATCCGGGATGATGTAGCGTACCACGCCGCCCAGAAGCTCTCTCTTTTCAAACAAGGTCACCTTTGCGCCGGCTCTCGCCAGATAGTAAGCCGCTGCCATACCTGCCGGGCCGCCACCCACAACTGCCACATTTTTTCCGCAGTCACCGGTCACCTTCAGTGCCGCAAGTCCCGCACTGTATCCTGCTGTTGCCGCCGCCAGCTTGGTGTCACGGATCTGTACCGGTGTCTCATAGAAGTTTCGTGTACAGGCGCCCATACATGCGTGTGCACAGATGGTTCCGGTGATAAACGGCAGCGCATTTTTGTCCAGAATTACCTGGAATGCCTCGTCCATTTTCCCCTCGCCTGCCAGTTTTACATAAGTCACAATATCCTGATGGATCGGACAGGTGTCCTCACACGGTGCGGTATAACATCCCACCAGCGGAACTGCCTCCGCGCTCTTTCTGGACTGCGGGAGTTTCGCAGACTTCACATGATGCCTGTCGGACTTCGCTTCCTCCACGGCCTTCTGAAGAGCTGCCACATCAACACCGGTAAATGGCTGATAGCCCTGCGCCTCCAGTTTCTGTGCGATCTGCTGTAATCTCTGGTATCCGCCCGGCTTCAGGAGATTTGTCGCCATGGTGACCGGCCAGATTCCGCATCCTACGATCTTGTCAATGTTAAAGTAATCTGCTCCTCCGGAATATGCGATACGGAGCTTTCCGCCAAAATCTCTGGAGAGATTTGACGCAACCGTCATAGAAAGTGCATACAGGGATTTTCCTGACATATACATCTCTTCGCTCGGGAGCTCTCCTGCCTTTACATCTACCGGGAAGGTATTGGTGATCTTCACACCAAATTCCAGTGTCTTCTCCTCTGCCAGCTTCTGCAGGCGCTCCAGCATCGGAACCGCGTCCGTGTACTGCAGATCATCCTCAAAATGGAAGCTTCCGAATGCCACGTAATCATAACCCATGTCGTCCATGGTCTTTCTCGCGTAATCGTATCCAAGCAGCGTCGGATTGCACTTGATAAATGTATGCATCCCCTTCTCTGTAAGCAGATACTCTGCAATACTTTCGATTTCCTGCGGAGGACATCCGTGGAGTGTGGAGATGGTTGCGGAGTTACAGATCTGAGAGCTGATGCTCTCCACATCCTCCGCCGTTACATTTTTAAAATCCTGAATATGCTCCATCAGATATTTTTTACATTCCTGGAAGCATTCCGTATCCTTCGCTTCTTTCATGTTCTCTATAAATCCGTCGATCTTCGGAGTCTTGATTCCCGCCAGGTCGTATCCGACACTGATGTTAAACTGGAAGCCGTCCATGCTTCCCAGGCCGAACTCCTTCGCGATCACAGATAGCAGGAACCAGGCCTTGATGTACTCGTTCTGTGCCTGCGGCACGTACAGCTCTGTGGACCACTCGCAGTTGTAACACTCGTCATCCGCCTTGATACAGGGCTTATTCACGCACGCCGCCAGCTCTGCTCCGTCCATCTTCTGCACCGTCTTTAACTCAAAGAATCTGCTGCCTGCATAGTAGGATGCCACAATGTTCTGTGCCAGCTGGCTGTTCGGTCCCGCCGCCGGTCCGATAGCTGTCTCCAGCTTTCTGCCGAAGATCTCCATTGTTTTTGTCTGATCTGCCACGTAGGGTCTGTGGATTCCAAATACGGTTCCTTTTGTATTATGCTCTTTTAACACCCAGTTCATCAATTGGGAAAATGGCATACATGTCATTAAATCGCTCATAACAAATCCTCCTGTATTCTAATCTTCAATTTTTGTTTTTCTCATCCTATCCGTTGATGCTCTTCCACAGCTTCGCAGACTCCACGCGTACCTCTGCCATAGCTTTCTCTGCATCGATCACTTTGACCTCGCGGTCCTTCATAAGCACTTTTCCGTTGCCCACAGTGGTCACAACGTCTCTTCCCATCATACCGAATAAAATATGTCCGTTTACATTATCCGCGCCAAACGGTGTCGGCGGATCGTAGTCGACCACAATCACGTCACCAGCCGCTCCCGGCTTCAATACTCCGAGCTGCTTTTTAAAGTAACGGTTTGCGATCTTTGCATTGTTCTCAAAAAGCATCTGCGGTACCTCGCCCCAGGCCGCATTGGAATCACACAGATGGTGCTTGTGCAGTACATTAGCCACCTTGTAGGACTCAATCATGTCATGGGTATAACCGTCTGTCCCAAGTCCCGTCAGAATCCCACGATGCACCAGCTCCATAGTTGGAGGACATCCGCACGCATTGCCCATATTGGACTCCGGATTGTGTACCACCATGGTGTTCGTATCCCTGATCAGATCCATTTCGTGCGGATTGATGTAGATACAGTGTCCAAGCAGTGTCTTCTCACCGAGCACATTCTGATCGTAGAGTCTGTCCACGATTCTCTTGCCGTACTTTTTCAGGCAATCGTGAAGATCCTCGATTCCCTCTGCCACATGGATGTGATATCCCACCTCAGCAGGCTTGTTCGCTGCCGCAAATTCAAAGGTCTCGTCAGAGATTGTGAACTGCGCATGCATTCCCATCATCGCCGCGATCATGTCCGTGTCGTCCTTCAGCGCGTATTTGATAAAGTTTGCATTTTCCATGACCGCTTCTCTTGCCTTGTCCATACCGTCACGGTCAGAAACCTCATAGCAGAGGCAGGAACGGATTCCCATCTCTTTTGCAACATCTGCGATCGTAAACAGGCTGTCTGTGATGTGCCCGAAGCTGGCATGATGGTCGAACACCGTGGTCACACCATTTCGGATGCTGGCCAGAAATGTGTCGATTGCACTGTACTTTGTCTGCTCCAGTGTCAGTTTCCGGTCGATGGTCCACCACTGACCGTCCAGGACATCCAGAAATCCCTTTGGATTGTATCCTTTGATGCTCAGTCCACGCGCCATGGCACTGTAAATATGTTCATGTGTGTTGACGAATGCAGGCATGATCACGCCGCCCTTCGCATCGATATATTCTGCCTGCGGGTAGCGCTCTTTGATTTCTTTCGTGCCGCCCACCTCTTTGATCGTAGTTCCGTCGATTGCAACTGCCCCATTTTCAAAATAAGGATTCTTCTCATCCCTTGTAACCAGTTTTCCATTTCCAATCACTAACATAACATTTACCTCCTTCTTCCAAACGATTTGTCTGTTTCGGTTTCATGCTTTTATTTTATTATATTATTATTGGTAACTGTTCAGAACTCCATTAGTTAAAGATGATATCGGAATTCCCTAAAAGGGCTTCTCTGATTGCTGTAAAAGCATTTATTCCATGCTT